>JAQTWZ010000028.1:0-11603 GCA_028689055.1 Sulfurimonas sp.
AGCAATCTGCTGGGGAATTTCCAAGCCGCTCATGTGTTCTATGATGATAAGTTTCACATTTTCCACAGGCAAAGAGGCGATTAGGTCTAGCATCTTTTCATAGATATCTTCCATCCCTTCGCGGATACTAAAAGGCGGATCTATATAGAAATAGGCATCACTTTTTTCTTTTTGCAAAGTTTTGATAACTGCGTTTATGTTCGTAAAACTGTCTCCTGCAAGAACCGTACAAGCATTTGGATCTGTTTGAGAGATATTTTCTTTGAGGACTTTAAGCGCATCTCTATCTTGTTCCATAAAGATGATGCGTTTTGCACCACGGCTAAGTGCTTCAAGCCCAATAGAGCCGCTACCTGAAAAAACTTCCACAAATGTCGCATCAATAATCTCAAACTGCAGCGTATTAAAAAAAGACTCCAAAACGATGGATTTTGAGCTTCTTGTTGTCGTTTTAGATGGGAGTTTGAGGAGTTTTCCTCTGTATTTTCCACTTATTATTTTTTTGCTCAGAACATTACTTTTCATAAAAAGCCTTGATTGCGTTTATGATGTTGTGCTGATACTCTCGTGTGAGAAGTTCTATCCTTCTCTCAAGGATATCAAAATTTATCGTCTCTTCTTTGGGTGTTTCTTGGAGTTCTTTTGTTCTATGTCCCATCGATTCATATCTGTTTTCAAGAGCTAAAATGAGTTGAGATTTTGAAAACGGTTTTTTCAAATCCGCTTTTTCATTACTTGCTATATAAAAACATCTCCTATCATTCAAACATTCTATATCACGTACAACAATGTCACAGTGTTTTACAGAACTGAGATATCTTGTAAGAAATACCTCCAAAGATTTTTGTAGTAAGGGGGATTGGCACTCAACAGCTATCTTCATATCTATCCTTTATAAGTGCGACATTATACTATATCTCAGATCATCATCAAGGTCAGTTATACTAGATAACATCCACTCGATATAGGGTCTGTCGCTCATGACTATCTCTTCAATATATCTGCCTGCGTATTTTCCAAACTCCAGTTTTTGTAAAAGTACCTTCTCAAAACTAAGCGCACACATCCGCTCAAAAGAAGCCAAATCCAAAAGATAGTTATACAAAGATTTCACAACTTGAGCATCTCCAAGCGCATTGTGTGGGATGATGGTCTCTGGCTCATGATGATAAAGTTTGAGTTCATAACGCAAAATCTGAAGAGAAAAAAACTCACACTCAGGGATAAGATGTTTTGTCACACGCAAAGTGTCGATGATTTTTCCCTGCCAATCCAGACCCGCAAAAAGAAGTTTTTGCAAATCAAACTTGACATTATGGGCGATGAGTGTTGCGTTTGTATCATTGTGTGCGTTTAAAAACGCATAGGCTAAAGAAGATTTAAAATCACCCTTTCCCTTAATCATCTCGTTTGTTATATGATGAATGCTTGAGGCTTTTGGCGGTATTTTTTTACCTTCATTGAGCAGTTCATAGAGTGTCTCTTCTTTTGTCTCTTCGACTCCGATGATACCGATTGAGACAATCGTGTCATTTGCCTCAAGACCTGTCGTCTCAAGATCCAAAAATATCAGCATTGTTTTATCTTGACGCGCGCGCATCTGTTTGCCAAAACCATCAGAGCAAAATACCCCGCCACTAAGACAAAACCAAAGAGCCAGTAGATATCAAACCAGACAAAAATAGTCTCAAAATCGTTAAAAATGGAGGTAAACGCAAGTGCAATTATCATCTGTGCCGCAACTATCCAGATAAGAAGCATAAACCACTTTCTCCAAACTTTCACTAAGTCTCCATACCCTATTTCTTCGATAAACTCTTGCGTTTGACAACTCTGAAGTTTGAGTACATACCCCGCTACACAAGTGTTAAAAAGGTATTTTACGCTGCGAAAGAGCACCAGCAAAAGAGCCAAACTCCATGTAAGCGCAAACCAAAATTTGGCAATAGCAAACAAAGCAATACCGACTTCACTGCTAAAAGAAGGCATTCCCTCAGAGAGATAGATAAAAAAAGTGATAAACGCAGCAAAGGCAGAGGCTAAAAACACAGAGCATAATGAAACGCGGATAAGCCATCGAAGCCACAAAAAAAGATAAAATCTAGACATCAGAATCTTTGAAATTTGCTAAGACATCATAATAATGCTCAAGTGTCATAAAACTTTTTTCAAAACGAAAACGCATAATAAACTCGACTATCTTATTTTTGAGCGCGACATCCACATTTTCGGCTTTTCCATAATAGCCCAAAGAGATGTTTTTACTTTTAACAACGGCCTCTTTATCATAAGATATAGCAAGGATTTGGAGATATTTCCCTTCCTTTACTTCGCCTAAACTCTCACTCAGAAGCGAAGCTCCGGAGAGGTTGATAGCTTTAAACATAAAAAGCTCACCAAAGGTCTCGACCTTCTTATCTATCTCCAGTTCTTTATACAAATCTTCAAGAATTTTCAAATTATCTCTTCTTGCTACTTCATAACCGGAGATCTTGCTTGTAAGGTTTTTTAGTCTGTCTAGGGCTGAACTCATGGCTATTTCCTACTGATAAATCTCATATAATTTGAACGCGTCCAAATTATATTCAGTCACTAAAGCTTCGCCTTTGGCGAGAGGAGTCATTTTGACTCCTTTGCCAAAAGTATAGCAAAAAAATGCAATTAACTTGACTATTGGTTTCATTAGATATAATCACGATTAAATTTTATAACTAACTGATATTACGCACTAAAACGAACCTGTCCGTTTTAGTGGCAGGGACAAATGTCCCTACAACCCCCTAAAGCTACGAAAAACATAGTTTTTCGAGAACTATAAGGTGTTTTACACACTTTTTGTGAAAGTGCGTAAGGTCAGCAACCAAGAAAGAGAGACTTATGGATTATTTGAAAATAACAAGTGCTAAAAATTTAAGTGGAACAATAAAGATTTCCGGTGCGAAAAATGCATCGCTTCCCCTCATCGCTATGACTATTTTGGCGAAAAACCCTGTTGTTATCAAAAACCTGCCTCATGTTGCAGACATCAGAACACTACTCAAACTTCTCTCAAACCTCGGAGCGACATGTGAGTTTGGTGAAGATTCTGTTACTGTGAACACTGCTACGCTCACACAAACAAAAGCGACCTATGATATCGTCAAAACGATGCGTGCTTCTATCCTTGTTTTGGGACCTATTCTTGCGCGTTTTGGGCACTGTGAAGTCTCACTTCCGGGTGGATGTGCGATAGGACAACGCCCGATTGACCTGCATCTCAAAGCACTTGAGCAGATGGGTGCGAAAATCGAGATACACGCAGGGTATGTGCAAGCTACAGCACCTGATGGTCTCAAAGGATGTAACATCATCTTTGACAAGATAACAGTCACAGGTACTGCAAATATCGTTATGGCAGCGGCTTTAGCTCATGGTGTCACCTATATCACTAACGCAGCAAGAGAACCTGAAGTCGTGCAACTTTGTGAAGTGCTCAACGCAAGCGGCGTAAAGATAGAAGGTATCGGAACGGCTATGCTTAGTGTCCATGGAACGAGTGGCGCACTTGTAGATATCGCACCATTTTCTGTAATACCTGATCGCATTGAAGCGGGCACTTATCTTTGTGCTGCAGCTATCACAAAGTCAGAATTAACTCTCATAAACGCAGAACCAAAACATCTTGGTGCCGTGCTCGCAAAACTCGAAGAGATGGGATGTACTTTTACGCTTACAAACGATACTATCACACTCCATCCGACAGAGGTACTCAAAGCGGTCAAAATAGTGACACAAGAATATCCTGCGTTTCCAACAGATATGCAAGCTCAGTTTTTGGCATTGGCGACACAAGCAGAGGGAACTTCTATCATAGAAGAGAGACTTTTTGAAAACAGATTTATGCATGTGAGTGAGTTGCAGCGTATGGGTGCAAAAATAACACTCAATGGTCATACAGCTACCGTAAACGGCAAAAGTGAACTCAGTGGAACAGATGTTATGGCAACGGATCTTCGCGCTTCAAGCGCTCTTGTTTTGGCAGGACTTGTAGCAGATGGAGAGACGGACGTACACCGTATCTATCACCTTGACCGTGGTTATGATTCTCTGGAGCAAAAACTTCAAAATGTCGGAGCTGACATACTAAGGCTCAAAGAGAAATAGGCTGAAAATTACGCCTATTTTTTCTGAAATATAATCATCTCATACACGCTTTTTTTTGTCACAAGAGCTTTGTCAGGTGAAACAGAGTGCGCATTTTTAGCTTTTGCCACTTCATGTCTGAGTCCTGCCATCTCTTGTTCCATCTCATCCACATTCTCTTTTAAACGCAGGATAATATCTACGCCTGCAAGATTGACACCAAGATCTCTTGTGAGTCTGAGGATAAGTTTTATCCTATCTATATCTCTTTGCGAATAGAGACGGATTCTCCCATCCGAACGCGATGGAGTAACAAGATTTTCTCTCTCATACTGGCGCAAAGTTTGCGGATGTATCTCCAAGATCTTTGCAACGATGCTGATAAGATAGACAGGTTCGTCATATTGATGATGCATACTCATTTCTTCTCCTACTACGCTTTAGGCAGTTTTTCTTGCATTATTTCGACTAAACTTGTATCTAATTCATCTACATTAGGCAAAACTATATTTGCGCGTAAGTATAAGTCACCACGGATTTTACTTTTTCTATCCATAGCACCCAACTCTTTTACACGAAATCTTTGCCCATTTTTTGTATTTTGAGGAATCTTGAGTTTTATCTCTTTATCAAGTGTCTGGATGGAGATTTTATCTCCAAAAAGTGCAGCGTATAAAGGCACATCGAAAGTTTTTACAAGGTCGTTCTCTTCTCTTTCATACTCTGAGCTTGAAGCAACATTTATCTTCAAAAAGAGATCGCCTGCACGTCCGCCTTGTGCATGACCTTTGCCTTTGACACGCATCTTTTCACCGTTTTTTACGCCGGCCGGTATCTTGATATCAAAGCGCTCTCCATTGACAGAGACCGAGTGTGAGCCTCCTAGGATAGAAACCACAAAAGGGATAGTGACGCTGCTTTCGATATCAAGATTTGGTTCTTGTTGTGCAAAACCGCCACCAAAACCGCCACCTCCGAATCCTCCGCCAAAACTACCGCCTCCGAATCCGCCGCCACCGCCTGAAAACATACTGCGAAGTATCTCATCCAAATCGGCACCACCGCCACTGTGAGAACGCGAAAAATCATGGAAATTTTGTCCACCGAACATTCCGTCCCCGACTCTGTCATACTGGGCTTTTTTCTCTTTATCGCTTAGTATCTCATAAGCTGCGTTTATCTCTTTGAACTTATCTTCTGCACCGGCTTCTTTATTGATATCTGGGTGATACTGACGAGCAAGCTTTCGATAAGCTTTTTTTATCTCTGCTTCATTTGCGTTTTCTGATATTTCAAGTGTTTTATATAATGATTTGCTCATGATTGTTTCCTAAAAATTGTATTAAAATGTTTAAGCAAGATTATATCACAAGAGTTGAGTGGATGTCAATCAAGTTTGCACCGCCTCTTCTTTATTATCAAGGACTACTTTGCTATAATTCTCACTCAAATTTAACTCAGGAACTATGCAATGGATGGGAATTTACCGACTACAGCCGACTTTGAAACTTTGACTCACAGAGCTGCACTTTATTTGAGAGATATTTTACATCTTGTATTTCTCCATAGTGAAAAAGAAAAGGCTGTTGTGGTTTATGACAGGAGTTCTCTGCTCTCAAAGATTTTAGAACAAGCTTATAGAGAAGTTCTGCCGCATGCTCTTTTTATCGATTTTAATGCACTTCCTCCACTGGAAATACGACAAACACTTGATGCGCTTGAGAGTTCAGATTTTGTTGCACTTATCCAATCCACCAATTTCCGTCTCGATGCCTTTCGCATACGCGTAGAACTCTTCAAACGCAGCATAAAAGTCATCGAACACCCACATCTAGGTCGTATGTCGGATGCTGAAGCACCCTTATATGTTGACTCACTTGCTTATGATGCTGCATATTATCGCGGTGTCGGTCGTGCCCTCAAGACAAAAATAGACAACGCAAGTTCTGGGATTATCGATAGCGATGGCGAATTTTTGGTTTATGGTTCCCCTTTTGAATCTGCCAAACTCAACATCGGCGACTACACAGGCATGACCAATATGGGTGGACAGTTTCCTCTTGGTGAAGTATTTACAGAAGCACAGGATTTACGAGCCGTCCATGGACGACTAAAGATCTTTTGTTTTGGTGATGTGACCTACAAAATCAACACACCCAAAGTCCCTATCATACTTATCATCGAAGAGGGGCAAATTGTGGCTTGTGAAAACTCTACACCCGAGTTTGACCATATTCTCTCACTTATACGCAGAGATGAGGGAGGTGTTGTCTGGATACGAGAACTCGGTTTTGGACTCAACCGCGCCTTTAGTAAAACACGCACCGTTGCCGACACGGGAACATACGAGCGTATGTGCGGCGTTCACGTCTCTTTAGGTGCAAAACACGGAACCTACGGTAAACCCGGCTTCAAACGCAGTGACGGTCTCTATCATGTGGATGTTTTTGTCGATACACACACGGTGACACTTGGAGATGAAATCGTTTACAAAGAAGGAAATTGGATAGTTTAAAGAGATCCTAAACCCCGTTCAGGATGACGGGAATAGTAAGTTACATAGCTCAAAAAAATCCTAAAATCAAAAGAGTGATGGAGTTGCAAGGCGTATAGTGAGGACGTGCCCTAGTGGGCATGACGAGCGAAGCAACGCAGCACTTACATAGCTCAAAAAAATCCTAAAATCAAAAGAGTGATGGAGTTGCAAGGCGCATAGTGAGGACGTGCCCTAGTGGGCATGACGAGCGAAGCAACGCAGCAAATGCGTCGCTATTTTGATTTTAGTGTAGGAAGTGGCGTACTTCTGAGAAATAAAGACTCATGCCAAATTCGTTGGCCGCTTCGATGATCTCTTCGTCTCTGATACTGCCGCCCGGCTCGATTACAGATTTGACACCTGCTGCAGCCGCTGCGTCGATAGAATCACGGAACGGGAAGAACGCTTCACTTGCTAACGCCGCACCTGTCACGTCAAGTCCCATCTCTTTTGCTTTTTTGAGTGCACACTGGCTTGCATCGACGCGGCTTGTCATACCCATACCCACAGCTACCATCGCTGAGTTTTTCACATAAACGACACAGTTTGATTTTGTCAGAGAAGCGACTTTATACGCTATCTCCATATCTTTTAACTCTTGTTCTGTTGCCGCTTTGTTTGTCATGAGCTTTGCGTTTTTCACTTCGTCTTCGCCGACTTTATCGGCATCTTGAAATACAAATCCGCCGTCGATATGTTTAAAGTCTTTTGCATCATGAGCGAGAACCAATTTATCACTTCCCATCTCAAAGAGTTTGATGCGTTTTTTACTTGCAAAAACTTCTTGTGCCTCTTCAGTAATACGGCCGGCTATGATAACTTCCAAGAAGATTTCGTTCATCTTCTCTGCAAGCTCTTTTGTCACCACGCCATTGACGGCTACAACACCGCCAAACGCAGAGACAGGGTCACATTTGAGTGCTTCTGCATACGCTTCCAAAAGTGTCTCTTTGATAGCAAAACCACATGGATTTCCATGTTTTGTGATACACACTGCGTTTTGTTCTCCAAAAGCAGAAGCGATTTTCACGGCACCGCTAAGGTCGTTTAGGTTGTTGAAACTTGCCTCACCTTTGAGTGTTTTGAAGTTGTTTGAATAGTGTTTGTCAAACTCGTACAAAGCCCCTTTTTGGTGAGGATTTTCACCATAACGCGTATCCATTACTTTGTTTCCGACTACAAACTGTTTTGCACCGAAACCGCCGTTAAAACGGCCGTTCATGTAGTTTGCGATCATTGAGTCGTACGCTGCTGTGTGTTCATACGCTTTTATCATAAAGTTGCGTCTAAACTCTAAAGTATTTTTTTCATTTTCGATAGCATCGATGACGCTTGCATAATCATTGACATCTGTTACGATAATGACACTGTCAAAGTTTTTTGCCGCAGAACGTACCATTGCAGGTCCGCCGATGTCGATGTTTTCGATGATATCATCAAAATCATCCGTTTTTTCTATCGTCTCTTTGAAAGGATAAAGATTAACACACACTAAGTCTATAGCTTCAACACCCAACTCTTTTGCCTGATCCAAGTGTGACTGCTTGTCACGTCTGTGCAGTATTCCACCGTGAACATAAGGGTTGAGTGTCTTAACACGTCCCTCAAAACATTCAGGAAACTTCGTAACTTCATCAATCTCGATAGCCTTAACGCCATTTTCAACGAGTATCTTATAAGTTCCGCCTGTTGAGATAATCTCATAACCATTTTTTACAAGTGATTTACAAAAATCTACTACGCCGTTTTTGTCACTTACACTTACCAATGCTCTTTTGTACAAAAATTCTCCTTTTTCTAAAGCAAAGCTTCATAAAAACTCTTTTCTCTAAAGAATTTTTAAAATTTCGGAATTTTATCTCATTTGAGATTAGATAATGGTAAACTTTACAAAGTATATTGAAGAGATTTTTGGAGATTTTTAGATGAAAAATATAGCGATTTTGTGTTCAGGCGGGGATGTCTCCGGTATGAATCCGGCACTGAAACATTTTGTAGAATATTCACTTCAAAGAGGGTTAACTCCCTATTTTGTTTATGACGGATACGAAGGTCTTATTGACAACAATATATTCAAGGCAGGATATGAAGATGTCTCAGGCATCATCATCCGCGGCGGTACAAAGATTGGTTCAGCGCGTTCTAAGCGTTTTATGCAAAGTGAATATAGAACTATCGCCAAAAAAAATCTTGACGCTCATGCAATAGATATGTTGATAGTTTTAGGTGGGGACGGTTCTTTTCGTGGACTGCATGCATTTTACCAAGAACACAAAATAAAGTTTTGCGGTATCCCTTCTACCATTGACAACGACATCAACGGCACAGACTACTGTTTGGGTGTAGATACGGCGCTTAATATTATCAAAATCTCCATCGACTCCATCCGTGATACGGCATCTTCTTTTAGGCGCGCTTTTGTTATCGAAACTATGGGACGAGACTGCGGTTATCTCGCACTTGTCTCTTCGCTTACATCCGGAGCGGAGCTTTGTCTTATCCCTGAAGTTTCTTATGATTTAAGCGTACATGAGCAGCAATTCAAAGAGCAGATAAAAAACGGCAGGAGATATTTCATCGCCGTAGTTTCTGAGGGTATCAAAGACGAGTCTCAAACAATAGCCGACTGGTTTGAAGACAAAATAGGGATAGAGTCCAGAGTTAGCGTGCTTGGACATATTCAAAGAGGCGGTAACCCTACGATATACGACAGACTTATGGCATATAAGTTCGTTAATCATGCTATCAATGCGCTCATGAACGGCAAAGAAGAGAGTATTGTATGTTATGCAAAAAGTGGTTTTGAGTTGCGAAGTATCGAAGAAGTCGTAAGTAAACGCAAAGAGCTTGACCCTGAGCTTTTATCGTGTTTGGCGAATGTTTAGCTTGAAGTAAGATTGCAGCAAAGAACGTTATGTTCTAAATTGCTGCAGCCTGTCACTCAATGTTATGGAGTTGTCTTCAAGTCTTTTGATTTCCAGAGACATAGTATTGCTACTTTTGACATTTTTATCGACCTCTTTACTGATTTCAGTTATTTGATGGATAATGTGGTGTGTGCTTTTACCTGTTTTATGCAGAGCATCCAAAGAAACATTCATAGCTACCGTTGTGTCATGCATCGTATCAACGGTCAATTCGATTTGTTTTTTCGCGCTTGATGAGACTTGCGTGAGATTTTGTATATTACTTGCGTTTGAGTTTATCTTTTCGCTGACTTCATTGATGGACTGAACGATAACACTGATAGTCACATTGATTTCACTTAAGCTTTTTTGTGTTCTCTCTGCCAATTTTCTGACCTCATCCGCCACAACTGCAAATCCGCGTCCATGTTCACCCGCGCGAGCTGCTTCTATGGCTGCGTTTAGGGCGAGAAGATTTGTTTGATCGGCAATATCATTGATCACACTCAAAACACCTTTGATCTGTTCTGCATCATTGCTTAGTTTTGCAAGATCATCGACAAGCGACATTTCCACTTCTGCACTGTTATGTACTTCGCTAATCATCTCAACAATATTTTTACTTGCTACATCTAAAATCTGGCTTACTTTGTCGATATCTTCTCTTACTTTATCCGCATCAGAAGTAGCTTCTCGTATCATCTCTATCGTCTCTTCGCCGTATTTTGTTGTCTGCGTGATGATATTGGATGTCTCCTGCATACTTTTTGACATATCTACAAAATGCTTATCGACTTCTTGCACAATAGTTTTGTTGTTTTGTGCACTGTTTTTTGAATCGTCAAGCGCGTTTTTTGTAGAAGAAACAAGGTGATTTAAACTTTCATAAATATTTGATATCTCATCTGAACCAAGTCCATTTTTGCAAAAAGTAAAATCTCTTTGTGTATTGATATACTCCATACTCTCTTGTAACTTTTTGATAGAATCATGAATATTTTTTACGATTAAAAAACTTATGAAGATGACCAATATAAGTGAAAGAATAGATGTTGTAAGTATCTGATTTTCAAAATTAGAGAGTTTTGCACTAAATTCTTCGATGTTTTCATTCAAAGATTTTTTTGAAAAAACGACTAACAGACTCAACTCTTCTTTGGCTTTGACTGCCACTGAATTGTATGAATCTATCGCATCCACTTTATCTTCTGCATCTGCGCTTTTATCTGTAAATTCTTCTACCATTCCGATACCGATTGTGTTGAGTGCTTTTGTTCGCAAAGATATATTTTGCACAATAGTTGTAAGCTCTTTAAACTCTTCCATAGACGATAAAAGCTCAAGTTTAGCGATAGATTTGCTTAACTCTTCTTGTATATTTTTGCTCTGTATCTCATAATCACTCTCAAGCTGCAACTGGGATGCGGCAGCTGTCAAAAATACATTTTGCATTTGCGCAATTGAGTCAGAAATATCATTGGACACAGATATCAAACGCATCTGCTTTGACTTAAAATCCTCAAAGCTGCTCTTTGAAACATTCAGAGCACCAAAGCTGATAATACCGCTAATACCCAAAGATACGAGACCTATAGCGACCACAAGCCATATCTTCGCTTTAATACTTAAATGTTCCATTGATATATATCCTTCTCTATTTTTTTACTAGTATGCTACGTTAAACAGTAAATAGAAATTATTTAATTTATCTAAAGTTGTTGGCGCCTGCGTTGCAGCATCTGACATACTCATCGGTGCACCGATCTGGTATCCGCTTCCACTGTAATCATAATCGATCATCTGAGCACCTAAACGCAGGTGTGCATAACGGTTGATCGGCTGGATATAATAAACCTCTGTAGCAGTACCACGAGTTGCAAGTTTGTTTGTCAAATCGTTTGAACCTTGCGTAAAGCTAAACCAATTTTCGCTTCCCTTATTGTACTCAACTCCGATACGAGGGTTGTTGAGTGCTTCTATCGGCATTGTGTATCTTGCACCTATCCAAAAAGCATGACCGCTTATTGTGTCGGTATCTA
>JAQTWZ010000028.1:11703-27959 GCA_028689055.1 Sulfurimonas sp.
TATAAGATGTATTCGCCTGATAGCCTTTACCATAGCCGACTCTTAGAGCCATATTGTCAACACCCGTGATTTTTTGAAGATTTGCAGTTGCTACGATACCATCTGCCGCACCGTCAAAGCTGAGTGCCGAGTAGGTAGCTTTACGTACTGTATTATCTTTGAACTGATGAGAAGGACCATCCGAACTTGGCTGACGACCTATTGTCAGTGTGAGAGGAACATCTCCTTTGAGAACAGTCCAATCCATATACGCTCTCTCTACAAAGATACCGCTGTCGGATGGTCTTCTCCCTTGCATAGGATCCATTCCAGAATACAAATACGCTTCTGCAGAATCTGCCCAGTTTTTGTACATAGTCAAACGACCTGTGAACTTCATATCATCCGTGATATCAGAGCTCATGTTGAGTCTTAGACGATTGGACCATACATTTTTGGCAGAGCTTTTATCGCCTGCTGCATCTTGCATATCGAAGTTATCCACTCGCGTTCTAAACTCCAGACCAAAAGCTATCTTATCAACCATCGATTTTGTCTCAACACCGTCTATGCGTTCTTCAAGTTCATCGCTTGTGTTTGACTGCGTAGTTTGCAGCTCTGCAACTTTTTTTTCAAGGTTATCGATTCTTTTTAGTAACTCTGCATTTGTGTCCGCTGCGTTTAGAGACAAGGCAATCATAGAGGTAGCCAAGCTTAGTGTGATTATTTTTTTCATGTTTTTCCCTTTTTCTTACATACCAGCCGCTTGTGGATGATCAGAATCCGCAGCATGATTAGTTAAATATTTTTTAAGATCTTCTTTATCAGCATCACTCAGTTTATCAATCCCCAGTTTCGCCATTTTATCGGCATCACCAAAAATCTTTTCCCATTGCTTGATTGCTTTTGAACTAGCATCTAAACCTAACTTTCCTGCGTTGTCTTTACCGTCTGAAAATGCCATCGTAGCAAGAACAGAAGACAACAAGAGAAGACGAATCAACTTCATTTGAAACCCTTTTAAATATAATTTAGATTAACTTTATCTGAACAATTATTAAAAATTTCTTATTTTGTACTTAAATATTAATATTAGTACAAGCTCTTTCAAAAATACATAATCAGCGGCTCTTAACCTCTCAAACGCTATGATTGTAAAAATTTAAAAAATCCCAAAAATGTGGGAGTAAAGCATCAATGGCACTTATAGACCTGCAAAAAATATCCAAACATTATTCGGCGCAAAAGATTCTCGTGGATATCAACTTCCACGTAGATGAGGGTGAGCGTATCGTTATCATCGGCAAAAACGGTAGCGGCAAATCAACGCTCATGAAGATACTTCACGGCTCACTTACACAAGACAGCGGTGAGCGTATCTGCAAACAAAACCTTGAAATCAAAATGCTTGACCAAAGACCAAACTTCAAAGAGGGACACTCCGTACGCCAAGCCGTGGAAGATGGACTCTCTGAACTCAACCGTGCAAAAGCGCGCTACAACGAACTTTCACTTTTGCTAGCCGAAGATTTTGATAACAAACTCCATATTGATGAACATGAGATGCTCTCGCGTTATCTCGAACACCACAACGCATGGAATCTTGATGACAAGATAGAGCGTATCATCGACCACTTTGACCTCAAACAGTATGAAGACAAACCCATCACGCTCCTCAGCGGTGGAGAACAGCGCCGTGTCGCCCTTGCCTCACTTTTGTTACAAAAGCCTGACATCTTGCTTTTGGATGAGCCGACCAACCACCTCGATGTTTATATGGTCGAATTTCTCGAAGAGTTGCTACTTAAAGAAAAATTTACTCTCGTCTTCATCTCGCATGACCGTTATTTTATTGATAGAATCGCTACAAAGTCCATAGAAGTTGAGGATTGTTCTCTGCGTGAATATAGCGGCGGATACAGTAACTATCTCACGCAAAAAGCGGAGTGGATACGCACCCTAGAAAAACAACACGACAATCTTTTGGATGTTCTCAAACGCGAAAACGAGTGGTTTGCCAAAGGTGTTCGTGCAAGGCTCAAACGCAACGAAGGACGAAAAGAACGGCTCATGGAGCTGCGTGAAAGTGCAAAAACAAACCCTGCACAAATACGTAAAATGTCTCTTGAACTCCAACGCGAAGCCAAACACTTCAACCGTGATAAAAGTGTCAATCGACAAAAAATGCTCTTTGAAGTCGAAGATGTAAGCCTCACTCTAGGGAACAAAGAACTACTCAAAAACTTCTCCTCTCGTATCTTGCAAAAAGATGTTATAGCCATAGTCGGACCAAACGGAAGCGGCAAATCAACCCTGCTCAAAACACTTCTTGGACGCATTGAGCCTACAAGCGGCAAAATAAAACGCGGTGAATTTAAGATAGGGTATTTTGACCAGCACAGAGAACTTCTCGATGATGATAAAAACCTCATAGAGACTTTTTGTCCAAACGGCGGCGACAGAGTCAATGTCCGTGGAAGCGATATGCATGTCTTTGGATATCTCAAAAACTTTCTTTTTCCACGAGAGTTTTTAGATAAAAAGATAGGCGTACTCAGCGGCGGTGAAAAAAACCGTATCGCACTTGCCCTGCTCTTTACCAAAGATGTTGATATCCTTATCCTCGATGAGCCGACAAACGACCTCGATATCCCGACGATAAATATACTTGAAGAGCAACTCACTAACTTTAATGGCGCTGTCATCATCGTAAGTCATGATAGATATTTTGTGGACAAAATAGCCAAAAAACTTTTTATCTTCAAAAAAGACAAACATATAGAAGAGTCGCACCAGCAATACTCAGAGTATCTTGAGATGGAAAAAGAGCTCCAAGAGCTCGAAGAGATGCAACAAGTCGAAGAGAAGCCCAAAACGCAGCCAAGAGAAAAAGCAAAAACACTCAAACTAACCTACAAAGAAAAAATCGCACTTGAGCAGTTGCCGCAGGAAATCGATGCGATAGAAGAGAAAATACAAGAAAAAAATAACTGCTTGGCTGATCCGAAATGTTATGAGAAGATAGGAATTACGGTTTTGGCGAAAGAGTTAGAAGAGCTAGAAGCCTTGTATGAGTTAAAAGTCGAAGAACTTTTAACTATACAAGAAAAAGAAGAAGAGATAAACTCTTATCTCTGAGCTTCTTTGAGAGAATCTGCTATCAAAAACGCAAGCTCAAGAGCTTGATCTGCGTTTAGGCGCGGGTCACAGTGTGTGTGGTAACGAGAAGATAAATCTTCTTCAGTCACCACGAATGAACCGCCGATACACTCCGTCACATTTTTACCCGTCATCTCCAAATGCACACCGCCGCCGAAAGTACCTTCAGATTTGTGTACTTGGAAGAACTGTTTCATCTCAGTGAGCACTGCATCAACCGGGCGTGTTTTGAAATTGTTTGATGATTTGATAGTATTGCCGTGCATTGGGTCACAAGACCATACTACTTTCATACCTTCACGCTCGATAGCACGGATAAGTTTCGGCATACCATCACCGACTTTGTCCGCACCCATTCTTACGATGATGTTGAGTCTTCCCGCTTCATTTTCAGGATTGAGTTTGTTTACAAGTCGTACCAAATCATCAGGATCCATACTTGGACCTGCTTTGACACCGATAGGGTTTTTGATACCTCTCATATACTCTACATGAGCACCGTCAAGCTGGCGTGTTCTATCCCCTATCCAAAGCATGTGTGCAGAAGTGTCATACCACTCACCCGTCAAAGAGTCTTTTCTTGTAAATGCCTCTTCATACGGAAGTAGCAAAGCTTCATGTGACGTAAAGAAGTCTGTCTCTCTAAGGGTTCTGTATGTTTTTGAATTGATACCGCACGCTTCCATAAACTTGAGAGATTTACCGATATCTTCTGCCAAATCTTCAAACTTCTGAGAGATTTCACTTTTGTGTGCAAAATCCAAAGTCCATTTGTGGACCTGATGCAAATCAGCCAAACCACCGGATGCAAAAGCACGAAGAAGGTTCATAGTTGCAGCTGATTGGTTATATGCTTTGATCATTCTTTGCGGATCAGGCGTACGTGCTTCTTTTGTAAACTCAACACCGTTGATGATATCTCCACGGTACGAATCAAGTGTGATACCGTCAAAAGTCTCCGTATCGCTTGAACGAGGTTTTGCAAATTGTCCGCCTAAACGACCGACTTTAACTACAGGAAGTCCGCCTGCATAGGTCATAACGACTGACATTTGTAAGATAGCTTTAAATGTATCACGGATATTTACCGCATGAAACTCACTAAAACTCTCAGCGCAGTCTCCGCCTTGTAACAAGAATGCTTTACCCTCTGAAACATTTGCCAACTGCTCTTTTAAAGAACGCGCTTCCCCTGCAAAAACAAGCGGGGGATAATTTTTTAGTTCTGTCAATACTTTTTGTAGCTCATCTTGATTTGGATATGTCGGTTGTTGTAAAATTGGTTTTTCTCTCCACGAGGACGGATTCCAAATATTCATAATAAAACCTTATTTTTATAATTTTCGTGGATTTTATCCAAAAAGAGCTAAAATTGCTCTGATGAATTTATATTTTTTAGCCTATTCACATGAGCTAAAGCCTTCTCAAAACAAATCAAATGAAAGCTTGTTTTATGCTTTAAAATGTATAATAACGAAATTTTTAACATGGATAGCGAATGCACAAAGATGACCTCAAATCTCTTGTAACTCAGATGTACACGAATCTTCTTGAGCAAATTGACATCCAAGAAAACGCCTCCATAGAACAAGTAAGAGACTATTTATACAATGCCTCAAACGCGATAGGCTCACTTGATGAAAGCAAACTTCACTCACTCGATGAGACGAAAGATTTTTTCAAAAACAGCTATAAAGAACTCGCTGCCAAAAGTATATCTTCCTACCAAGACACTAACGTCAAATTTGAACAAATCGCCCAGCTTCATGAGCAAACTGTAAATGAATACGGCGAACTTATCAATATCCCTGATCTCACAGAACACTTCAACTCTATTCAAACACACATGAATGATGAAGTCCAAAAAGCCAATAGTATCATCCTGCAGCTAGTTGAACAGGTAAAAAAACTAGAAGAAACTTCCAACCTAGATTCACTCACAAAAGTTTATAATCGACGCGCACTCTCTAGCTATTTGAGTGAAATATGTGCTCGCAAAAACATAAACTACGGGATACATCTTCTTATATTGGATGTTGATGACTTCAAGGTTATCAACGATACATTTGGACATATCGCTGGTGATAAAATCTTAATATTTATCGCAAATATTCTCAAAAAGACACTCAGAGACGGTGACAAAGTTTTTAGATATGGCGGGGAAGAGTTTGTTATCGTGCTCAATCGCATAACTGACGAACACTGCAAAAACATCACTTTGCGTATTTTAGAGCTGATACGAAAAAACAAGCTTATCTATAAAGGGCAAAGCATCAATGTTACTATGAGTATCGGAGCCACAAAGTACAAAGAAAGCGACAATGAAGACACTCTTATGAGTAGAGCGGACAAAGCACTCTATAGAGCAAAAAACAGTGGAAAAAATCAAATGTATTCGGAAATATAAACATGGAATTTAATTATTTTGATCTCGTAGCGGCAGTTATCATTCTTCTTTTGGGTCTCAAAGGAATCATCAACGGGTTTTTTAAAGAGTTGTTTGGTCTTATAGGTATCATCGGTGGTATTTTTATCGCTTCACGTGTCGGCAATGAAGTCGGTCAATATCTTAGTGATCTGATTTTTAAGTTTGAAAACAGTGCAGCTATAAACTTCACAGGCTTTTTATTTACATTAGCTGCGTTTTGGTTTATAATGATTATCTCTGGTGCTTTATTTACCAAACTCAGCTCCATAAGTGGGCTTGGTCCGGTTGACAAACTTTTAGGATTTGTTTTTGGGGCAGGTAAATTTTTTCTTATCGCTGCGGTTATAACGCATGCTCTGTATAATATCAAAGCACTCAAAGCTACGATAGAACCTATCGAACAAGAGAGTATTCTTTTTCCTATATTCGTTGAAACAGGAGCTTTCATCATGAAAATTGATCCTATCGTTATCAGCTCTAATATAGATGCAACTCTTCAAGAAAGCTCGAACGTATTCGAAACTAAAGTTCAAGAGATTAAAGAGAGTAAAAGTGGTGAGATCATAAAAGAAGTGGCAAGCGAACTTGAAAAAAATGCACAAATAAATGGGAGCAAAGTAAGATGACTTCAAAATTTACGACAAACTTCAACACTAAAACGATTGCTTATGAAGATTTGCTCAATGACTTTAAAGCACTTTTGAAAAAAAATAATCTTAAATTTACTATCCAAAGAGAAGTGATCCTTGAGACGCTCTATAACTCTGATGAACATTTGACTCCAGAACTTCTTTACAATCTTATCCAAGCAAAATACCCTGATCTCAACACAGGTATAGCTACCGTTTACAGAACACTCTCTTTACTTGAAGACTCAAATGTCGTCACCTCTTTATCTTTTGGTGCGCAGGGAAAAAAATATGAACTCGGAACAAAAGAGCACCATGATCATGTCATCTGTACGGAATGTGGAACTATAACAGAGTTTGTAGATGAGGCGATAGAAGAGAGACAACACGCTATTGCGGAGACTTTGGGATTTAAAATGATTGATCACTCAATGCAGATTTACGGTATTTGTAAAAAATGCCAAAACAAATAAAATAAGACAAAAGGAAAGAGTATTGATTTTTGACAATAAATTCATACAACAAAGAATAGAAAAAACAGAATTATTAAAAAGTATGGGCATCAACCCTTATGCAAATGATTCTAAAAGAAATACAACGATTGAAAAATACATAAACGTAAACTCAGATCTTTTTGGGATAGAGGGCAAACGTGACGAGCACCGTCATTATGTGGTAAGCGGACGTATTAAACTCTTTCGCGTAATGGGAAAAGCGAGCTTTATCGAGATAGAAGATGAGAGCGGTTCACTGCAAATCTATGTAGCAAGAGACAATCTACCAGAAGGTTTTTATAATGATGTCTTCAAAAAGAACATCGAAACAGGCGATATCGTTGAAGTCGGCGGATACCCATTTGTAACAGGACAAGGTGAACTTTCTCTGCATGCTTCTTCTTTTAAACTGCTCACAAAAGCTATCTCACCGCTTCCTGAAAAATTTCACGGTATCACGGATAAAGAGATCCGTTATAGAAAACGCTACCTAGACCTTATCATGAATGCAGATGTTCGCAAAACATTTAAAATCCGTTCAAATGTTATCTCGTTGACACGAAGATTTTTTGAAGAAAAAGGCTTTTTGGAAGTAGAAACGCCGATGATGCACCCGATTGCGGGTGGAGCAAATGCAAAACCTTTTGTCACACACCATAACGCACTTAAAATCGACAGATACCTGCGAATCGCGCCTGAGCTTTATCTCAAACGTCTTATCGTCGGTGGTTTTGAAGCAGTTTTTGAGATAAACAGAAACTTCCGAAATGAAGGAATGGATGCGACACATAATCCTGAGTTCACATCTATCGAATTTTACTGGGCTTATAAAACTTACAGAGATTTGATACTTATCACAAAAGAGTATTTTACCTATCTCTTTGATCACCTCAATCTTCCTACGCTTCTTCCTTATGGCGATATGGAGATAAACTTTGCAAACTTCCAAGAGATACCGCTTATAGAATCTCTCACAACTATCGGCGGTGTTCCAGCGGATATCGTCTATGACAAAGAAAAAATCATTGCGTTTTTAAACTCTAAAAATCTTACGGTAAAACCAGGTCTCAATCTCGGTCAACTTCAGGGTGAACTTTTTGATGAGTTCGTTGAAGAAAAACTAATAGATCCTACTTTTATCACAGAATATCCGGTAGAGATATCTCCACTTGCAAGAAGAAGTGATACAAATCCAGACATAACGGAAAGATTTGAGCTTTTTATTGCAGGTCGTGAGATAGCCAATGCTTTTAGTGAGTTAAACGACCCTGTCGATCAACTCGGGCGTTTTGAGAGCCAGATAGAAGCAAAAGAGAGTGGAGATGATGAAGCGCATGAGATGGATGAAGATTTCATCGATGCACTTAGCTACGGTATGGCTCCTACAGCGGGTCAGGGAATAGGTATAGATAGACTTGTTATGCTTTTGACGAACGAGCACTCTATCCGTGATGTGTTACTCTTTCCGGCGATGAAACCATTGCATAAAGATGAGTTGCACCAAGATGAAGAAGAAGAATAATTAAACTAACACAAGAGGAAAATGAACATGAGTTTTTTACAAGAATTTGACAATGAAATATATGCGTTATGCGAAAAAGAGTTAGAGCGTCAGACGGATCACTTAGAGATGATCGCATCGGAAAATTTTACTCTTCCTGCAGTTATGGAAGCTATGGGTTCTGTATTTACAAACAAATATGCAGAGGGATATCCTGCAAAACGCTACTACGGCGGTTGTGAATATGCAGACGGTGTTGAACAATTAGCGATTGACAGAGCTTGTGAGCTTTTTGGCTGTAGCTATGCAAATGTTCAGCCACACTCAGGTTCTCAGGCAAACGGCGCTGTATATGCAGGATTATTGCAAGCCGGTGATAAACTTTTAGGTATGGATTTAAGTCATGGCGGTCACTTGACGCATGGTTCTAAACCAAGTTTTTCAGGTAAAAACTATTCAAGTTTTACTTACGGTGTTGAGCTTGACGGACGTATCAACTACGAAAGAGTGATGGATATCGCCAAAATCGTACAACCTAAGATCATCGTATGTGGAGCTTCTGCTTACGCAAGAGAGATCGACTTCAAGAAATTCCGTGAGATTGCAGATGCTGTTGGAGCGATTTTATTTGCAGATATCGCACATATCGCAGGTTTGGTTGCTGCAGGTGAGCACCCTAGCCCATTCCCGTATGCAGATGTTGTAACGACTACCACACACAAAACTCTTGCAGGTCCAAGAGGCGGTATGATTCTTACAAATGATGAAGAAATTGCCAAAAAAATGAACTCTGCTATCTTCCCTGCACTTCAAGGCGGACCGCTTGTACATGTTATCGCTGCAAAAGCAGTAGGTTTCAAATACAATCTCTCTCCTGCGTGGAAAGAGTACGCAAAACAAGTCAAAGCAAACGCTAAAATTCTTGGTGAAGTGCTCATGCAAAGAGGTTATGATGTTGTTTCAGGCGGAACAGACAATCACCTCGTACTTGTATCTTTTGTAAACAAAGAGTTCTCAGGTAAAGATGCAGACGCAGCTTTAGGAAATGCAGGTATTACCGTCAACAAAAACACCGTTCCAGGTGAAACAAGAAGCCCGTTTGTCACTTCAGGTATCCGTGTAGGAAGCCCTGCACTCACATCTCGCGGTATGAAAGAAAAAGAGTTTGAGCTTATAGCAAACAAGATGGCTGATGTTTTAGATGATATCACAAACACAGAACTTCAGGCAAAAATCAAAGAAGAGTTAAAAGCTTTAGCGCAAAACTTTGTGATTTATCACCAATCAACGTATTAAGGCAGAAACGATGACAGCAATGGATCTCAAACTTATAAAAATGATTACTGATCATTACTGGATCAAAAGAGATACGGTAGTGGATAAACTCATGTTTAAGGGACGCACTTTTTATAACAAATATGAAAAAATCAATGCACCTCTGACACAAACGCTTATCAATCAACATATAAAAGGAGAGATCACACTTGCGCACTCTCTCATCAATACCTATAATAAAGTTGAAAACATTGTTATTGACTACAATGGAAGAGATCCTGAGCGTTTTTATCATAAGGCACAACTTTTGCTTCGTGAAGAAGGATACATAAATTTTACGGCATACAAGAGCAAGACAGAGGGTCATCTTCACGTCTATATTCATAAAGGTCATACAACACTGCAAGAGGCTATTCAACTCGGCAAAATGCTTTCTATGAAACTGGCTAGTAAACAGCCTCTGCAGTGGAGAATGTTTCCAAACGCAGATATGCCGGATGAGTACAATATTTTGGCATTGCCTTATGAAGTTTATGGAAAAGAACGCGGGGCTTCATGGTCGAAGCATATGTAATTTTAGGTATTATTTTAACTTGAAAATAAAAAGGTTGTAACATGCAAGAAACAAACGAACTCAATGACATTATTTTAAATAAAAACAGTTCAGGCAATAACAATAAAAAGATTGTTTTAGCCGTTGCCACGCTTGGTATTATTTTAATTATCGTTGTCATGCTTATGAATAGTCTTACTTCAAGCGGAACAGACAATCTTCCTCAAGCGATTCTTCCTCCTGAACCAACTGAACAAGTTTCAAATGAAAATGCAAAAGAGCCTCTCTTTGAAGAAGTGCCTGTTGTCAATGAAAACGCAACTGCAGGTGAAAATCTTGACAATGTAGCGCAGAAAATCAAACAAGAGAGTCAAGCAGCAGCTTCTGCTCCTGAATCAGTAGAAAATGAACCTGCGGATGAACCTGAAGAAGCTCCTACGCAAGTAGAAAAAGCAGAACCTGCCAAAGTGCAAGCTGCATCCAAAAAAGTTTCTGCTCCGGCATCTGCTCCTGCAAAAACATCTGCTACGGGTTCTCACTATATCCAAGTTGGATCTTTTTCAAAATATCCGCCAAATAAAGCATTTTTGAAATCTATCACGGATAAAGGTTATGAATACAGATTTTATGAAGTAAAAGGCAATGGGCAAACTATCAGTAAAGTTCTTGTAGGACCTTTTGCAAACGATGCACAAGCAAGAGATGCACTCGGTGTTATCCGTAAAAGTGTTGAATCCGGCGCTTTTATAACTAAAATATAAATTTTTATCCTTCTCCCTTTTTGAAAAAAAGGGAGTATTTCTTAAAGAAGGCCAACCTTGATACACTCTAAACAGTTCATCCTTGATCAGTTCGCTCCCATAGCCGTTTATGCAAAACTCAAAATACTCTTTAAAGATGAGATAAGTTATCTTTTTGAAAGTGCCGGACAAAGTGCGGGAAACTATAGTTTCATCTGTATTGGTGCAAGAGAAAGAGTGCAATTTATCGACGATAAAACTATCTACACAAACAGCAGTGGTATAAAAACAATCCAAGAAGAAAACCCTTTTGTTTTTTTAAAAAACTATTATAAAAACATCGATACAAGAAGCTATAAAGAAGCTACAAAAAAACTGGGTGTCGGTTATGTTGACGGTTTTATCGGTTATATCGGTTACGATATGGTAAAAGTTTTTGAACCAAAACTTCATAATACTATGGATGATCTTGTAGATGAACTCCATACACCTGATTTGGATTTGATTCTTCCAAAATTGGTGCTCGTTTACTCACATAAAAATCATCAGATTTCCCTTATCTCAACACTTGAAGAGTTTGGCAGTAGATTTGACGCTATTGAGAATGAACTCAAAAGCTCTTACGAATATGTCCATATGAAACAAAACATAGGAACAGATAGAGGAAGTTTTGCTCATTCAAAAGAAAAATTCTTTGAGATGATAGACAAATCAAAAGAGATGATCAAAAGCGGGGATGTATTTCAGATTCTTATGACCAACCGTTTTACAAGAAATATCAAAGTCGATCCGTTTAGTTTTTACCGTATTTTACGTACAAAAAATCCATCTCCTTATATGTTTTTGATGGAGTATGAGGATTTTAATATCGTAGGAAGTTCTCCGGAAGTTATGGTGCGTCTGAGTGAAGGCGAACTTCTTTTGCGTCCAATCGCAGGAACTCGTAAACGCGGAGCGACAAAAGAGCGTGATAAAGAACTCGAACTCGAACTCTTGGCAGATCCTAAAGAGCTCGCAGAACACTTGATGCTTATTGATTTAGGACGCAACGATATCGGAAGAGTTGCGCAAACAGGGACGGTAAAAGTAGAAAACATGATGCATATCGAACGATTTTCTCATGTCATGCATATCGTCTCTGATGTCACGGCAAAACTTGCGGATGATAAAGATATGTTTGATCTTTTTATGGCAACTTTTACAGCTGGCACGATGACTGGAGCGCCTAAAATACGTGCGATGGAGCTTATCGCAGAGTACGAAGGTATCAAACGCGGTTTTTACAGTGGGAGTATCGGTTATTTTGGTTTTGATGGCAATATGGACAGTGCGATCACTATCCGTACCGCTATGGTCAAAGAAGATAAAGTCGTCCTGCAAGCAGGTGCAGGTATCGTAGCCGATTCTCAAAATGAGCTGGAATATCTTGAAGTTGAAAACAAACTCGGGGCACTTATCCACTCTTTAGAAGATTTGGACGAGAAATAAATTTGAAACTATTTGCCATCTTCGGTGATCCGGTAGCGCATTCGCGTTCACCGCTCATGCACAACTGCGTTTTTAAAAATACAGATACTAAAGCTTGTTATACTCGTGTACATCTCATAGACGGCACAAAACTCAGAGAGACTTTTTTTGCACTTGGTCTTAGCGGAGCCAATATCACCGTTCCACACAAAGAGGCTGCTTTTGCCGCTTGTGATACGATACGCGGCTTTGCAAATAAAGTGGGAGTGGTCAATACCATCATCTACGAAGAGGGCAAACTTATAGGCTACAACACGGATGCAGATGGTTTTATGTTTTCTATAGAGACATTTATAAATCTCAAAAATGTCCTTATTCTTGGAGCAGGAGGCACGGCAAAAGCTCTTGCGACAAGATTTTTGCAAGAAGGTTGGAGGGTCAGTGTTTTAAACAGAAGTGCCGAGCGTCTTGTCTATTTCAAAGAACTTGGATGTGCAACCTATGACTGGAGTGATTTTGCACAGCAAAAATACGATCTCGTAGTCAACACGACAAGTGCAGGACTCAAAGATGAAATGTTGCCCGCGCCAAAAGAGATGATAGAGTCCATTTTGCAAAACACTCTCTATGCTGCGGATGCTATTTACGGCAAACTTACCCCTTTTTTGAAGATGGCAAAAGAGAAAAATATCACCTGCAAAGACGGAGCAGATATGCTTCTGGGTCAAGGCATTTTGGCAAATGAACTCTTTGTGAACAAAACGCTCACAAGAGAAGAGATAGCAAAATGGATGCAAAAAAGTTTTCTACTTTAGAGTAAAAAATCTCTTCTCAACTACTCTTTTAAACGCAACCACAAAAAGCACTCCAAATGAGATAACAAGTATCTCAATCCATGTGCTGAAATTTAAAGATTCACTCTGAAATACTCTATTCATAAACGCAGTGTGTGTAAACAAAAGCTGCGCCAAAACCATCAAAACAACACCTACTAGAAGAAAATAATTGTTAAAAATATTTGTTTTAAATACGGATTTTTGCAACTCTTTGCATGAAAAGAGATAAAAAAGTTCGATAAATACAAAGATATTGACTGCGATTGTTCTGGCATATTCTGTACTATGCCCAAGAGAAAGTGCATATTCAAACATGATATAAGAGCTTAGAAGTATATACAATCCGACTATCATCATCTGAGTGATGAGACTTTTTGTGAGTAAGGCTTGCGATGGATTTCGTGGTTTTCTTAACATGATATTTTCCTCTTGCGGTTCAAAAACCAGCATGAGCCCGAGTAAAATAGCCGTTGACATATTGATCCACAAAATCTGCAAAGGAAGAATTGGCAGTGTAAACCCAAAGACAATCGCAAACAAAATCACCAAACCCTCCCCTAGATTTGTAGGAAGCGTCCATGTGATGAACTTTATAAGATTGTCAAAAACATTGCGCCCTTCTCTGATGGCATGTGTGATAGAACTAAAGTTATCATCACTCAAAATCATATCTGCCGCTTCTTTGGCTACTTCCGTGCCGCCAAGCCCCATTGCGATACCGATATCAGCCTGTTTGAGTGCCGGTGCGTCGTTGACTCCATCGCCGGTCATAGCGACTATCTCTCCTCTTGCTTGAAGTGCATCAACGATACGCAGTTTTTGCTCAGGTTCGACTCTTGCAAAAACTCTTACTTGTGATACTTTTTCTATGAGTTCACTATCAGTCATACCAAAAAGTTCGTTTCCTGTTAATACCGTATCTTCATATTTTGCATCCGAAGCGACTATTGCCATCATTTTGGAGATAGAAAACGCAGTCAGGGCATGGTCGCCCGTTATCATGATGATTTTTATACCAGCACCCAGAGACTCTTTGACGGCTTCGATAGCTTCGGCGCGCGGAGGATCCATCATCGCTGCTAGTCCCAAAAATATAAAACCTTCTTGAAACATATCATTGTCTATCTTATTTTGCTCAGTTCTCTTTTTGGCAATAGCCAAAACTCTCAAACCACGCGCAGCATAGGCTTCTGCGTTTTGAATTATTTTATTTTTATCTAGCTCATGAAGCTCCTCATTTATGAGTTCATAGTCGCAAATACGGAGGGTTCGCTCAAGAGAACCTTTGAGAAAAAGTATATTTTGAGCGTTTTTTGTATCTCTATGGAGTGTAGCCATATACTGTCTATCAGATTCAAAAGGTAAAATATCCACTCTTGGATAGAGGCTATTGACTTTGTGTTCTTCACAGCCACACTTGAGCGCACTCACGATCAGAGCACCCTCTGTCGGATCCCCGTTGATAGTGTATTTCCCCTCCTGATTGACCAAATAGGACTCATTACATAAATATCCCGCTTCTGCAAATCCCCTAAGTGCTGCATCGGCACTCTCTATTTTTTGCTTTTGCAAAAAAATATCACCCTTTGGCTCATACCCTTCTCCGCTGAGTTTATACAAGGCGTTGGAGCAATAGATATCTGTCACACTCATCTTGTTTTGTGTCAAAGTCCCCGTCTTATCGGAGCATATTGTTGTTACACTTCCGAGTGTCTCAACTGCCGGAAGTTTTCGTATGATGGCGTTTTTCTTTGCCATACGGTTCACTCCGATAGCCAAAGTGATAGTTACAGCCGCAGGAAGTCCTTCGGGAATAGCTCCCACAGCAAGTGCAACGGAGGCCATAAACATTGAGACGGCACTGTTTTCTCTTATGATTCCTACGATAAATGTAAGTGCCGCAAGAGCTAAAATAACATAGAGAAGAATTTTGCTAAAAGAGGAGATTTTTTTTGTAAGAGGTGTCTCCATGGAAGTCGTATTTTCCAAAAGATGAGCAATTTTACCAAGCTCCGTATGCAGTGCAGTGGCTACGACAATCCCTTTTGCTCTGCCATAGGTAACATACGTACCCGAATAAAGCATGTTTTTTCTATCATTGATTGTGACATCTTGAGGAAAGGTTGCAAGTGTTTTCAACACGCTCAGAGATTCTCCCGTAAGCATCGACTCGTCAACTTTGAGATCTTTTACGCTGATGAGTCGTATATCTGCGGGAATCTTTGAACCTGATTCAAGCAAAACAATATCTCCGGGAACCAAATCAACAGAAGAGATTTTGATCTTCTGCCCATCACGTATCACTATCGCTTCTGTCGTCATCATCTCTTTAAGTGAATCTATCGCTTCTTGGGCTTTTATCTCCTGCAGATATCCTATGACGACATTGATAATCACTACGGCAAAAATAACGCCGCTATCCACCCACTCTTGTAAAAGAGCCGTCACAAACGAAGCGGCTAAGAGGATATAGATAAGTGCGTTGTGAAACTGTATGAAGAATTTTTTGAGTCTACTCTCTTGCGTTTGTTCTTTGAGGAGATTTTTGCCAAAAAAATCTTCTCTGTGTTTGATGCTCAGAGGACCCAAACCATCCTCGATATCACTCTCAAAAAGTGCAACAACCGCTTCGACTTCCAGACTGTGCCAACTCTCTCCGATAAGATGTTGCATATCTTTCTCCATGTGTAACTCAGCTTTAAACAATTATGGCTTATAATTTATAAAATCTCCATGAAGAAGGGTCAAATGGATAGAGTTGTGCAGCATATTGATGAACGCTATAAATTGCTCGAACGGAGCATGAAAAAGGTGGGCTATGATAAAAATGCTCTTATAGAGATACTTCATAGTGCGCAGGAAACTTTTGGTTATTTAGACAAAGAGACACTCAAGTTCATAGCAAAAAAGCTCAAATCTCCCTACTCCAAAGTGTATGGTGTTGCGACTTTTTATCATTACTTTAGACTCAAACCAAAAGGTCTGCACAACGCAGTCGTCTGTTTAGGCACGGCCTGCTATATCAAAGGAGCGGATAAAATCTTAGCTGCGTTTGAGAAAAAATTTGACATCAAAGTCGGTGCTACGACCAAAGATACGCTCCTTTCACTTTTGAGCGCGCGCTGTGTCGGCTCATGTTCGCTTGCCCCCGTTGTGGTTTATGACAACCAACCAAAAGGCAATCTCACCCCAGAA
>JAQTWZ010000029.1 GCA_028689055.1 Sulfurimonas sp.
TTTGGGTACTGGTTTTATATAGATTTTTATGGACATATAGACAATGAGGCTGTGCAACGAGTACTCTCAAAGCACAAAGGTGAAGTGACATGGCTTGGAAGTTACGTAAAGGGTGAAAGTTGAAATTCAATAAAACATTAGAAGATATAAAAACGTATGAGGCTGGAAAGCCGATAGAACTTGTCGTCCGTGAATTTGGGATAGACCCAAAAAACATTATTAAACTTGCAAGTAATGAAAATCCTTATGGCTGTTCGATGAAAGTACAAAACGCAGTAAGTGCGATTGTTTCAAAGATGGCACTTTATCCGGATGACTCAATGACAAAACTCAAAAACGCTCTAGCAGCGCGTTTTAATCTTGGCGTTGCAAACCTTATTATCGGTTCAGGAAGCGATCAGGTGATTGAGTTTCTTATCCATGCAAAAGCGCATGCGGGAACAAAAATACTTATGAACAGCATTACATTTGCAATGTACGAGATCTATGCAAAACATGTCGGTGCAGAAGTTTTGAGAACTGCATCGCGAGAACATGACCTTGATGAGTTTTATGCGATTTATCAAGAGCAAAAACCAGAGATCATTTTTATCTGTACGCCGAATAACCCGACGGGTGATGCGATAGATACAGAGAAACTCAATGCGTTTTTGAGTAAAATAGACAAAGATACTCTAGTCGTAGTCGATTGTGCTTATATGGAATATGCTGCGTTTAAGGATGCAAACAAAAAAGTAGATGCCAAAGAACTTACCCAGCGTTTTGAAAATGTCATTTACCTTGGAACTTTTTCAAAAGCGTATGGACTTGGCGGTATGCGTGTAGGATTTGGACTTGCAAATCCGAAAATTATTGAAGAACTTTATAAATTACGACCGCCTTTTAATATCACAACGCTCTCTCTTGAAGCAGCAAGTGTGGCACTATCTGACGAAGAATTTGTAAATAAATGTATCGCTGCAAATTTTGAAGAGATGAAACGCTACGAAGAGTTTGCAATAGCGAAAAAAATAGATATAATTGAAAGCTTTACAAATTTTGTTACATTGTGTTTGAACGAAACGCAAAATTCGACAACGCTTTCTAATGCCCTTTTGCAAAAGGGAATGATTGTAAGAAATCTTAGCAGCTATGGTCTCAACGCTATTCGTGTAACCATAGGAACACCAGAGCAGAATACTCGCTTTTTTGAATTGACATCAGAGTTACTATAATAACAAAATGGGAAGTTAATGGATTTTAAAGTACTTTTTTCGCAACTGGTTATTTTATACGACAAATTAAATAAACAACAAAAACTTATTATAGCAGGAGCTTTAGTAGGGATAATCTCGTTTATAATATTTATGGTTGTGTATAGCGCGAAACAGAGTACAAATGAAAAGTATGAAGTACTCTTTGATTCACTCAGTTCTTCAGATGCTGCAAAAGTGATTGAGGAACTTGAAAAAGAAACTATCCCTTATGAACTCCTGGCGAACAATGTTATAAAAGTTCCAAAAGAGTTTGTTTATAAACAAAGAATCGCGATCGCCTCTCTTGGAATACCAAAAGACAATGGGGTGGGTTTTGAACTCTTTGATAAACAAGAGTTTGGGGCTACGAGCTTTGATCAAAAAATCAAACATCTTCGCGCACTTGAAGGTGAACTTTCACGTACTATCAATTCTCTTGCTCCGATAGAGTCTGCAGCAGTGAGCTTAGCCCTTCCAAAAGAGACACTTTTCGTCGCAGAGCAGACAAAACCAACAGCATCAGTTATGGTTACTTTAGTCGAAGGACGCACACTCTCTACAAAACAGATTAGAGGTATAAAAAATCTCGTCGCAGCAGCTGTACCGAATATGACATCAGCGAATGTAATGCTAGTGAGCAGTGACGGCGAAACACTTGGGGATGAAGATGAGATGTCTCAAATGAGTGAACTCTCAACTGTGCAACAAAACTTCAAAAGTAAAGAAGAGAAAAAACAGCAGAAAAAAATTATTCAGGTTATCTCTCCTTTTGTGGGCGGTGATGAGAAGGTTGTAGCTCAGGTAAGTATCGAGTTTGATTTTTCTATACAAAGTTCGACTTCTGAAAAATTTGATCCTGAAAATATTGTAAGAAGTGAGCAGATAAGTGAAGAGAAACGCGAAGGCGGTTCTGGTGAACAGACAGGTGGCGTTCCCGGAACTGTAAGTAATATAGGTCCTGTTGAAGGACTTGCTAGTAATCAGACTAGTGAAAAATATGAGAAAAATACAGGTACGACAAACTATGAAATTGGTAAAACAGTATCAACGACAAAATCTCAGTTTGCCCGTATCAAACGTATTACAGCTGCGGTAGTTGTAGATGGAAAGTATAAGCCTAAAGTAGGTGAAGACGGAACGGCTACGGATGAGATGGAGTATCAAGCACTGGATGAAACAGATTTGCAGGCACTTGCTTCTTTGGTAAGTCAGTCTGTGGGAATTGATCCAACTCGTGGGGATGAGATATCTGTTAAAAATTTGCAGTTTAAAAGAGCCGAGAGTGATGGTATGAAAGATGGAGTATCACAGGCAATACTCTTGAGTGAGTCTTATCTTGCTCCATTTGCTGGATTATTTAAGTATATTTTTGTACTTATACTTTTGTTTGTGTTATACAAAAAAGTTATTACACCATTTGCCCAAAGAATGCTTGAAGTCTCTAAAGAAGAAGATAATCTTGAGAGACCTACACTGGATATAGAAGGTGATGAAGCGGATGATCTTGTAGAAAAAGTTCAATCAATGCGTAAAAAAGTCGAAGAACAACTCGGATTTGGGAGGGGCTTTAATGAAGATGAACTCAAACATGAAGTTCTCTTAGAAAAAATACGAAGTATGGCAGAAGATGCCCCGGAAGAAATAGGATCACTGCTTCAAGCACTCTTAAGTGAAGAAGCTGAAGGCGGTACAAAACATCATGACAAAGGGTAACTAATGGCGAATTTATCACCGGCGCAACAGGCTTCTTTTGATGAAATGGGAATGGCGGAGAAAATTTCTATCCTTCTTTTACAGCTTGGAGAAGATACCACAGCAGCTATCTTTTCCAATTTGAGTGTGGATGCAATCACTGAAGTCTCAAAGTTTATAGCAGGATCAAAAACAATAGAAAAAGCAGTTGCAACGGCTGTTTTGGAAGAATTTCACGCGATATTTCAATCGGGTCAGTATATCACTTCGGGTGGTATGGAATACGCCAGAGAACTTCTTTATAGAACATTAGGTCCCGAAGAAGCAAAAAAAGTTTTGGATAAACTCTCCCGAAGTATGCAAAATACTCAAAACTTTTCCTATCTTTCAAAAATTAAACCGCAACAATTGTCGGATTTTATTATCAATGAACATCCTCAGACAATAGCGCTTATCCTAGCACACATGGACCCGACGGAAGCTGCGGATACTATCCAGTTTTTTCCTGATGATTTGCGTAGTGAGGTTGCGATGAGAATGGCGAGACTTGGGGATATTTCGCCTTCTGTTATCAAAAGAGTTTCTGCAATTTTAGAGTCTAAGCTTGAATCTCTTGCATCATACAAAGTTGAAGTAGGTGGACCTAGGGCCGTGGCAGATGTTTTTAACCGTTTGGGTGCGAAGTCTGCTAAATCAACGCTTGCAACAATAGAACAGGTGGATGGAGAACTTGCCAATCTCATTAAAGAGATGATGTTTACTTTTGAAGATATAGTCTCTCTTGATAAAGGCGCGATAACCGAAACGCTTAAAGCAGTCGATAAGGCTGACTTGATGTTAGCACTTAAATCTTCTCCAGAAGAGCTTAAAGAGAAGTTTTTCTCTGCTATGAGTGAGCGTGCGAGAGATGCCTTTGAAGAAGAGATGCAGTTCCTTGGTGCTGTGAAGATGAAAGATGTCGAAAATGCGCAAAGAAGAATAGTTGAGATTGTCAATGGACTTGCTGAGTCAGGTACAATCCAGCTTGGCTCAAATGAAGAGATGATAAGCTAAAATGGCAACAGTAATCTCAGGCAATTCTATTGAAGGGCACAATGTAAATAAATACAATTTCAAAGTTTTGGCTTTGGGTGCTGAAAAGGGAGAAAGTGCTTTAGAAGCAGATGCGCAAACGCAATACACCAAAGAGAATCACCCTAAACAAAGAGAGAGTGATGTTGACGCGAGTGCCATGAGCCAAGGTTCTAAAGATTCGCTTATCGAGTCGTTGCTCAAAAAAACTGATGAGATGTCTTCAAACTTTATCAAACTACAAATGAAACTTGAAGCCAAAGAAGAAGAGTTTCAAGCGCACTTGCAAAAAGCAAAAGAAGAAGCTTTTGCTCATGGAGTCGAAGCAGGGTTGGAGCAGGCCAAAAAAGATACAAACCAAAACACTTCAAATGCGCAGGAACTTTTTGCAGCTTCGGTTACAAAATTGGACAAAGCCGCAAAAGATTTTCAAAATGCTTTAGAAGGAATTAAAAGTGAGCTTATAACAGCAGCGTTGGATATTGCTAAAGAAGTTATTCATGTAGAAGTTGGTACAAATTCAAGTGATATTGCAAAAAAATTATCCGAAGAACTTATCAAGGAGCTTCAAAGTGCATCGAAGATAACGCTCCGTGTAAACCCTAAAGATCATGGAGCTCTTTCTGAAAAGGTAGGTTCGTTAGAGCACATTAGTGTTCTCTCAGACAGTGCGGTAAGTATAGGCGGTGTTATCGCTATGAGTGATGCGGGAAATATCGATGCGCAGATATCTAAAAGATTTGAAAGACTAAAGAAAGCGGCACTAAGTGAGTAAAAGATATATGAATATAAAAGAAAAAAATATACAAGAACTTGAAGAAGTATGTAAAGAGATACGCAAAGAGATTTTACGCGTAGTCAGTAAAAACGGCGGACATTTAAGCTCAACTTTGGGTGCGACGGAACTTATTGTTGCGATGCATAAAGTCTTTGACTCTTCCAAGGACCCTTTTATCTTTGATGTTTCTCATCAGGCCTATGCGCATAAACTTTTAACCGGAAGATGGGAAGCTTTTGATACCTTACGAGAGTTTAACGGTCTGTGCGGTTATACAAAACCGAGTGAATCCAAACATGACTATTTTGTAGCGGGACATAGTTCTACTTCTATCTCTTTAGGAGTTGGCGCGGCAAAGGCGATATATCTCAAAAAAGAGCAAAAAGAGCGCATCCCCGTTATCATGATAGGTGATGGTTCGATGACTGCGGGTATGGTTTATGAGGCGCTCAATGAGTTAGGCGATAGAAAATATCCGATGGTTATCATCCTCAACGACAATGAGATGAGTATCGCAAAACCTATTGGAGCACTCAGTCGTATGCTTAGTTCTGCGATGGCAGGTTCTTTTTATCAAAAGTTTAAGAAACATACAGAAAATTTTGTAGATAACTTTGGAGAAGGCGCGCACTATATCGCCAAAAAGATGGAAGAGAGTCTCAAGCTAATCACTCCGGGGATTATGTTTGAAGAGATGGGGATAGACTATATCGGTCCTGTTGACGGACATGATTTGAAGTCACTCATCGACATACTCCAAAAAGCAAAAAAACTTGGCAAACCGGTGATAGTTCATGCACAGACACTCAAAGGCAAAGGTTATGATATCGCAGAAGGGCATGAAGAGAAGTGGCATGGAGTCGGTCCTTTTGATCTTGATAGTGGAAACGCAGCGAAAAAAAGTGTAACAAAAAGTACGACGCAGATATATACCGAAGCGCTCATGCACCTTGCAAAAAATGATGAAAAAGTAGTCGGTGCAACGGCGGCAATGCCAAGCGGTACCGGTCTGAGTGAGCTTATGGAAACTTTTCCCGATAGATTTTGGGATGTGGCTATTGCTGAGCAGCATGCGGTTACTTCCATGTCTGCTCTAGCGAAAGAGGGGTTTAAGCCTTTTTGTACGATTTATTCGACTTTTTTACAGCGCGGATATGATCAGGTTATTCATGATACTTGTTTGATGGATTTGCCAGTTGTTTTTGCACTTGACCGTGCGGGAATAGTCGGAGAAGACGGTGAAACGCATCAGGGTGTTTTTGATATCTCTTTTTTAAGAGCTATCCCAAATATGACACTTTTTGCCCCTAGAGATGAGAAATCTTTTCATCAGGCTATGGCGTTTGCGCATCACTATCAGCATCCATGTGCACTGCGTTATCCGCGAGGTTCTTTTATAGAGACAACACTTCCTGAGTCACAGCCTTTTGCTTTTGCAAAGTCTCAGCTTTTGCGCTCATGTGAAGACGATACACTCTTCATAGGCTATGGAAATGGTGTGGGACGGGCATATCAGACAGCAAAACTTTTAGAAAAAGAGGTGAGTATCTTAGACCTGCGTTTTGTAAAACCGCTTGATGAAGAGATGTTGCTGCGTTTGGCAGGCAAACATAAAAAATGGTATGTTTTTTCAGATAGTGCCAAAATGGGTGGAGTCGGTTCTGCACTTTTAGAATTCTTAGCGCAGGAAAAAATCACTGATATTCTCGTGAGCAGTTTTGAATATGAAGACAGCTTTATCACACATGGAAATACAAAATTGGTCGAAGAGTCTTTGGGACTTTTACCAAAACAGCTAGCGCAAAAGATAAATAACATACAATGAAAGGAAATGCAAAAATAAGTATAAAAAGAAAACTTCTTTTATTACTTACGCTTTTATTTCTCTTTTTTTCCCTTTTTGCGTGGATTTACTCGTCTATACTCAACAAGCAACTCAATGAAGCGTGGGCAGAGCGTTTTATCAAAAAACAGGTGCTTTTTGATAAGTATCGCACACTTTTACCTATCATGCGTGAAGTCGCCCTTGTCAAAACACTAGCTCATGAGAGCGCTCTCAAAGAGATGGCTTTGGATGAGCAAAATAGCACCAAAAAAGAAGCAGGCATCGCATTTTTAGAAAAAAACCGTCTAAAGTTTAAAGATGGAAGTTATTTTATCGCTTTTGTCGCATCCAAAAACTACTACTTCAACGATATCGATGATCGATACAAAAACGCACAATTCCGCTACAGACTCTCCGAGACAAATAAAGATGATGCTTGGTTTTTTACGCTTTTGGGTCTTGATGAGACGTATCAAATAAACGTCAACAAAGATACTTTGCTTGGAACAACAAATGTCTGGATCAATTATATGCTCAAAGATAATGGCAAAACAGTTGCTGTTCTTGGAACAGGGCTTGATTTGAGTGCTTTTTTGAAAGAGTCTGTGGATATAGAACAAGAGGGAATACGCAATATTTTTATCAATCAGAATATGGCGATTCAGCTTGAGCGAGACAGTAATCTCATCGATCACGCAAGTCTTGTACAAAACAAGACAGAACACAAAGAACTAGAGCTGCTTATCAAAGAAGAAGATGATCTCAACAATATCAAAGCTCTGATGCAGACGCTGAAAAGTTCAGGTCAAGAAAATCAGGTCAAAACTTTGTGGGTTTCGTTTGAGAGTGGAGAAAAACTTGTAGGTCTGGCGTACCTCAAGGAGCTTGGCTGGTACAATTTAACGATTATTGATCCGCAGGAGCTTACGCTTATAAACCATAGCAACGTGTTTGTGATTTTAACTCTTTTGTTTTCATTTTCTCTTTTGATTGTCAATAGTATCTACAATAAAGTAATCCTGCGTCCACTTAGAGAACTTCAAAACCAAATGCTTAGTGTTGAACATGGCTCTTATAATGCAGAGATAAATACTACAGGCGGCAAAGAGATTGTAGAACTCTCTGAAAGATTTAAAAAGTTACTCGCAGTTATCAACGCAAATAATAAAGAATTAGAAGAAAAAATCAAACAACGAACACTTTCGCTCAAAGAAAATGAAGAGAAACTCAACACCATCCTTAATACTATTGAAGCGTATATTTATATCAAAGATTTAAATCACAAATATGTCTATGTCAATAAACATGTTTGTACTCTTTTTTCCAAAAAATATGATGAGATTATGGGCAAAGATGACACTGCTTTTATTGATGCTTTGAGTGCTAAGCAGATTTTTGAAAATGACGAAAGTGTCATGAGCGACGGTCTGACTATCAAAGAAGAAGAGAGTCGCAGGGATGCATTTGATAACAAAAGAGTCTATCTCTCTATCAAAACCCCGCTACGAAATGAAGAGGGAACGATTTACGGACTTTGCGGTATATCGACTGACATAAGTGAGCGCATAGATATTGAGGAAAAAAACCGTCATTTGGCTTTTTATGACCATTTGACAGATTTGCCAAATCGCCGTTTGTTTGATGATAGACTCTTGCAAGCGCTCTCCTCTACAAAACGCAACGGTGTGTATGGTTGTGTGATGTTTTTGGATTTGGATAACTTTAAGCCGCTCAATGATACCTATGGACATGAAGTCGGAGATCAACTGCTTGTAGAAGTGGTCTCACGCCTTCGCGCCTGTGTACGAGAGGTAGATACGGTTGCAAGATTTGGCGGAGATGAATTTATCGTACTTATCAGCGCTGTTGCAGAAGATAAAATAAGTGCAAAAAATAGTGCCAAAGTAGTGGCGCAAAAGATATCTTCTTCTATCGCAGAAGTTTATCATCTTAGTATCGGTTCTGAACCTGAGCTTGTCAAAATACAATACAGCTGTAGTGTAAGTATAGGTGTCGCACTTTTTAAGGGAGAAAAACTCTCAAAAGATGCTCTTTTACTTCAAGCAGATGAAGAGATGTACAATGCAAAAAAAGCAGGCAAAAACAGCATCTCTTTTTATGAAAATCCAGATATCTAACGCAACATCAATAAACCGCAAAATCGTCCAGTAACGCCTGAAGCTCTGTAGGAAAAGTATTTTTCACACATACATGAGCTGCATTCACCCAAGAAGTCGATCTGTTCGTCTGGGATGCCTTCAAAACGCAGCTGCGTTTTGAGTATTGCATTGATATCGAGATAGTATCTCGTACCTTTTTTTTCCAAAGCATATTCTAAGCCTAGCTGTTTTGCTTCATCAAATATCTCATCCCCGACTTCATAACAGCATTTACCGATATTCGCGCCGATAGTTACACAAATATCTTTTGGATTTGAAGCGAAGTTTTCTTTGAACATTTTGATGACATTTTTTGTAATATTGGCAAAAGCACCAGCGCGTCCTGCATGAGCTACGGCTATGACTTTGTGTATCGGGTCATAAAAAAGCATGGGCGAGCAGTCTGCAACCATCACCATGAGCGGTATATTTTTTTTGTTTGTGATAAGTGCATCGCAGGTAGGCGGGGCATAAAAATGGTCGTTCTCATCGACTATTTTGACAATATTTGAGTGGATTTGTTTCATGTGAACAAGTGTTCTTTTGTTGTAGCCAAGCTTTTTGGCAAGAAGTTCGTGGTTTTTTTCCACGCTTAGAGGATTGTCTCCGACATGAAAGGCGAGGTTGAGACTCTCAAAAGGAGCGATACTCACACCACTATGCTTAGTGGTAAAGAGGTGCAAAAGCTCTGCGTGATTGTTTAATAATTTGCTTTGATAAAATTTCATATAATCATTATATCAAATTTAAAGGCTTGATTTTTGAATAGATTTAGTAACTATCCCCCGACGCTTGACGGTAGAAGCGTAGAAGAAAAACGCAAAGAGATACGAGAGTATTTTCATAACACATTTAACATTTTTGAGAAGATATTTGAAGTATTAAAAGAGGATGCAGTTTTTTATAAAAAATCTGAACCATCGCGCCATCCCATGATATTTTATTTTGGGCATACGGCTGTATTTTTTATCAATAAACTCATAGGGGCAAATATCCTGCAAAAGCGTATCAATCCCCAATATGAATCGATTTTCGCTATCGGTGTCGATGAGATGGATTGGGACGATATGCGCGATAATAGTTATAAATGGCCTCGTGTTGCAGAAGTACGCGCATATAGAAATCAGGTGCGAGAGTGTGTAGATAGCCTGATCGCCCAGATGGATTTTACCCTACCCATAGGTGCTAGTGACCCTATGTGGATTGTGCTGATGGGGATAGAACATGAGCGTATTCATATAGAAACTTCTCTTGTGCTTCACCGTGAGATGCCCCTTGTTTTTGTCAAAGAAGTTCCTGAACTTGCGTGTAAACAAAAGAGTGGAGCAGCCCCTCAAAATAGCCTCGTGCGTATAAACGCAAGTGAAATCAAACTCGGTAAAGAGAAGTCACACAATCTTTACGGCTGGGACAATGAGTATGGAAGTTATGAAGAAAAAGTAGAGAGTTTTGAAGTCGCAAAATATCTCGTAAGCAACGCAGAATATATGTCTTTTGTACAAGAGGGCGGTTATGAAAACGCAGCGTTTTGGGATGAAGAGGGGAAAAATTTTCTTCATATTACAGGTGCAAAACATCCAAGATTTTGGGTACTTGAAGATGGCGTTTTCAAATATAGAACACTCACTTCACTCATAGATATGCCGCAAAACTGGCCGGTAGATGTCAATGCACTTGAAGCAGAAGCGTTTTGCAGATATAAAAGCCAAAAAGAAAACACGCACTACCAGCTTCCAAGTGAAGCACAATACAGAGCCTTGTATGAGGCAGTTGGATTGGATGAAGTACTTGATTTGGATCCAAAAAACGCAAATCAAAACTTTATGAACATCTGTTCATCACCTGTAGATAAGCACCTGTTTGAGGGCATTGGCGATGTCGTCGGTAATGTTTGGCAATGGAGTAGGACAGCCTTTTTTGGTTTTGACGGTTTTGTCGTACACCCTGCGTACGATGATTTTTCAACCCCGACTTTTGATGGCAAACATAACATCATCACCGGTTCTTCATGGGCTAGTAGCGGTAATCTGCTCATGAAACACTCTCGTTATGCGTTTAGAAAACATTTCCATCAAAACGCAGGGTTTCGTTATGTTCTTTGTGATGAGACGCAAACGCAGACAAAAGATATTTATGAGAGTGACGAACTCGTGTCTCAGTATTGTGAGTTTCAGTATGGCGACACGCACTTTGGTGTGGAGAATTTTGCAATCGAGTGTGCAAAAATAGCTGCAAAATATAAATCCAATCATACAAAAGCACTTGACCTTGGTTGTGCAACAGGACGTGCGACATTCGAGCTTGCCAAAAGTTTTGATGTAGTCGAAGGCATAGACTTTTCCGTGCGTTTTGTACAGGTCGGCTCAAAACTCAAAAAAGAGGGTTATGTTGCGTTTAGCACAAAAGAAGAGGGCGAACTTCTTAGCTATAAAAAAGTGACATCTGAGGAACTTGGATACGATTTACTTCGTGAGAAGGTGTGGTTTTGGCAGGGAGATGCTTGTAATCTCAAGCCAACATTTAGCGGTTATGATCTTATTTTGGCGACAAATCTCATAGACAGACTTTATGCGCCTCTGCTTTTTTTAGAAAGTGTATATGAGCGACTCAACAAAGACGGCGTTTTGATTCTCACCTCTCCTTATACTTGGCAGGAGAGTTCGACCAAAAAAGAGCTTTGGCTTGGCGGGTACAAAGATGCGCAGGGTCATGAGGTCAAAACGATTGATACCTTGCAAAAAGTTTTGGGTGCAAAGTTTGAACTTGTGCATCTTCAAGACCTTGCTTTTGTCATCAAAGAGAGTGCAAGAAAATACCAGCATACCATCTCGCAAGTGAGTGTTTGGCAAAAAAAATGAGTACAAGTTTTGAGAGGGCAGCACCTAGAGAAGAGACAAACGCAGAGAAATATGTTCTTAGAGAAAAGCTTTTTGGCACGAAAGATGTAGAGCCTTTATGGGTTGCGGATATGGACATCAATACTCCTGCGTTTGTACTGGAGAGCGTCAAAAAACGACTAGAACATCCTATCGTAGGATATGAAGATGTACCCTCCAGTGCGTTTGAAGCGCAGATAAAATGGCTACAAAAGAGGCATGGTGTTGCGTTTGAGTTGCAGGATATGTTGCATTCACATTCGGTTGTCGCGAGTATGAATGTCGCCATCGAAGCTTTTACAAACAAAGGCGACAAAGTTATCGTACAAACGCCGGTCTATCCTCCATTTTTTAAAAGCGTCAAAGAACATGAAAGAGAGTTGCTCCTCAATCCCCTCAAAAGGCTTGAAGATGGAAGTTACACTTTTGATTTGGAAGATTTACGCTCCAAAATAGATACAACAACAAAGCTGTTGCTTTTATGCTCCCCACACAATCCCGTCGGTCGTGTTTGGAGGAGAGAAGAACTTGAAGCACTGCTAGAACTTTGTCATGAACACAACATTGTGGTTTTTTCCGATGAGATACATTCGGATTTGATTTATCCGCCACACAAACATATTCCATTTGCTTCGCTAAACGCAAGAGCGAGAGATATCTCACTCACAGCCATAGGAGTAGGAAAAACATTTAATATGGCGGGTTTTGCGATGAGTTCTGTAGCGATACCTAACAAGAATTTGCAAGAAAAATTTCGTAAAGTATATGACAAAATTCATTTTGCTCAGGGAAACGTCCTCTCTCACGTTGCGTTTGAGAGTGCGTACAAAGAGGGAAATATTTGGCTTGAAGATTTGATGGAGCATTTAAGATGTAATGCCGCTTTGCTTGAGAGACTTTGCCGTAAATATGCTCATGTCATCCAGTTGACATCATTAGAAGGGACCTATCTTGCATGGCTGGATTGTCGAGAGATGCAACTTGGAGATAGAGAGCTCAAAGAGTTTTTTATCAATGAAGCAAAGTTGGGTCTGAGTCCCGGTCTTAGTTTTGGCAGAGAAGGAAGCGGATATATGCGCTTGAACTTTGCACTCTCACATGCTAAAATGCTAGAAGTTATCTCTCTTTTGCAAAACGCCTTAGAGAGAAGATTTGGGAGCAAATAATGGTACGCATAAACTGGGAACAATACAAAGAGTATAAACGCCATAGTCATAAAGAAGATAATTTTGAGATACTTTTGGATTTTTTGAAAAGTTTTTATAATATGACAAATCCTTATGATGTTTATGACTCTCTTGCAGCAGATGATCTGGGGCAGATGATGCTTGGAAAACGCGATATCACTGATGCGGAAGATATGGAAAACTATCTTTTTAGAGTCAAATGATGGATATAGAACTCTTTAAAATATCCACCTTTATCAACAAACATCATGTGATGAGTTTGGCGACAAGCGACTATAAAACGCAGAGTGTCTGTTCTTTGTTTTATGCCTATAACAGAGATGTAAACTCTTTTATCGTCGCAAGTAACGAAGATACGACGCACATGAGCCATATAGCGCAGAACAATAATATTTCAGGAAATATCTACCTTGAGACAAAAATGGTCGGAAAAGTTCAAGGTGTGCAGTTTAACGGAGTGTTTATGGAGCTTGAGGATAGAGATCTTGAGTACTGCTACTTCAAAAAATTCCCTTATGCACTTGCTCTGAGTCCCAAACTTTGGCAGATAAAAGTAAATCATTTTAAAATGACGGACAATACTTTGGGTTTTGGGAAAAAAATTATTTGGGAAGCGACTTCATAACAAAAAGATTACAGTCACTCCCGCTGCTTTGAAATACGACAAGCGAAGGAATCTGGGCTGATTTAAATCCATACGCTCTGCATCCATGAGGTTTTGAAGGCTCCCAAGTCACAAAATAGTGTTGGCATCTTCTGCAGTTAATTCTTTTCATAGTCACTCTTCAATTTAAGTGGCGTATTTTACCATATTGGTATTAGATACCAAAAAAGTGTTTGAGAAAAAGACGCTCTTTTTGAGTTTCTATAGATATCTTTACGACGCTTTGGTTGGTATCGCTGAGAACTTCGACATCTTGCTCACCGAGTCTGAGATGTTCTTTTCCCCACGCTTTTTCGAGTTCATCCAAACGCAGCATCACTTCCGCGGCGCTTGGTGATTCTTTGTGTCCGTCACGGCTGTCGATGATGGCAAATCCACCTATCGTTTTTTCGAGCGTATAAGGCATATAAACTTTGAGTTGTTTATAGATACGCTCCTCTTTTGCTTGCGGTGTTGCGCGTTGCATCGCAACAAAACCCATAACCAAAAACGCAAACAACACACCTAAAAACAGACCTTTTTTAATATTACTCATGATTTTCTCCATGTTTGAATATACTCTTGCGCTTTTTTATCTAACATTTGCATCCGTTCTTTGCCTTTTGGCAGTGTCGAACGCAACTCCCTCATCTCGTGTAAAAAATCTGAGATGCCAGAAGGGATGAGTTCTCTAAGGTAGTTTCTAAGGTGTTTTGCCAAAGCAGGAGAAGCGCCTGACGTGGAGATAGCTAGAGTAAGTTCACCTTTTTTGACATACGCAGGAAAGATAAAATCGCAATAATCCACCGAATCCACAGCATTGCAAAGGCAGTTGTAGTGCTTTGACTCGGCAAAAATCTCTGCCTGCAAAGGGATATCATCCACGGCTACGATAACTATAGCAAAACCTGCAATATCGCCTTTTTGATAGGCGCGTGTTTGGTGTAAAAGCTTGTTTTCTTCGATAGTCTGGGACATTAGTGCAGAGTAAGAGAGGGCGATAATCTCTATATCGTGTGTGAAATCTAAAAGATGTTCCAACTTCTCATGCGCTACTTTTCCGCCCCCGACGATAAGGATTTTTTGATTGTCTAGTTTGATAAAAGCGGGAAAATAAGCCATAAAAAAACCTTTGAGAGGATAAATTGTCCTCGTAGCATAGCAGAAATATCAGCATCTTTGACTTGACGCATATCAATAGATAAATTTTTAAAAGAGATTACAATTACTTCAAAATCAAAGAAAAGAGGGTACTTATAATGAAACAAGAGATACTTTCAAGGATTCAAACATCATTTCCACTTGTAGCAAAACCCTTTGCAGCTTTAGCGCGGGAGTTGGACATGAGCGAAGAGGATGTTATCGCTATAGTACGAGAAGAAAAACAGAACAAAATCATTCGTCAAACTTCTGCTATTTTTGACACGAAACGATTGGGATATATATCTTCTCTTGTCGCGTTTAGGATTGCGGATGCAGATATAGATGCAGCGGTAGCCATCATCAACTCACATCCGGGAATATCTCATAATTATGAACGCAACCATGACTTTAATATCTGGTTTACCATAGCTGTTGCCCCGAACTCTCTTTTGGGACTAGAAAAAAGTATCGCCGTTTTGGCATCTTTGGCAAAGGCGCAAAGTTATATCGTACTGCCGACACTCAAACTTTTCAAAATCTCCGTGAAACTTGACACAACCGGCAATGATGCAAAAAAAGAGAAGGTCAAAAGAGTCGTCCATAAAGAGATAGAACTCACCGAACTTCACCACGCTATCATCAGAGCTGTGCAATATGATATTGAGATACTTAGCGAACCTTTCAAAAAAATTATCGAAGATTTAGAGATAGATTATGAGACTTTTTTTGCTATTTTGGAGGAGTTGCAAAACGCAGGTATTATGCGGCGTTTTGCGGCGATACTCAACCATAGAAATGCCGGATTTAGCGCAAATGCAATGGTTGTTTGGGATGTGGATGAGACAAAAGGCGAAGCTATCGGCGAAAAAGCCGCGGCTTTTAGTGCTGTGAGCCACTGCTATCTGCGACCAAAATATGAAAACTGGCCGTATAACCTATTTACAATGGTACATGGAAAAACGACGCAGGAGACAAACAGTATCATAGAAGAGATGGCTCATGAGATAGATGCCCACGCTTATATGCCTTTGTACTCTTCGCGTGAGTTTAAAAAAGTAAGGATTGAGTATTTTGCTCCGGAGTTTGAGCAGTGGGAAAATCTCTATAAAAATAAGGAAGTGTCATGAATCTCTTTTTAGAACTTGAGAGTGCTTATATCGTTATAGGCATATTTTTTCTCATCATCACAGCCATCGTAACGACACGCTCAACTCTGCCGAAACAATCTTTTAAATACGGGATGATTGGAGTTTTTAGCATCTTTGCAGGCATGATCGCCGCACACTACTATACGACGATAGTACGCATGGACGGAGTCAAAACCATCTTCAACGAAGGCGGTATAATCATCTGCGAAAACAAGATGCACAAAACTATCTCCAAATCGGTTCTTATCTCAAAAGAGTTGGAGTGGCGACTTGAGGGAGACTTGCTGATGTCTGATAATCATACCCGTGATTTTCATACTTCCCGATGTGTTGACTACAGACCCATAGCACCAAAATGAGAGCCACTATGATGGAGATACTCAAACGCTACGCGCTTGCTTTTTTGATTCTTGCGTTTGTGATAGGATTGATGCTTGTGGGCACTTATCTTGTCAAAAGTTTCGGGGATAAGATGTTTGAAGGGACTGATATATCCATAAAACCTAAGGGAGAGAGGGTCATATTATGAATCTTTATGGAGTTTTAGCAGCAGGGATAATACTCAGTATTATCTTTCATTTTGTAGGTCTCTATGCCAAAGCCAGAAATATCGTCTGGGTGATGATTGTGCTCATGTGGGCGGCTTCTATAGGTTTTGCAATCAATGAAATTTCACCCAAAGGGTATGACTACATCAGCAAGATAAAAGGTCACTACGAAGATGTGGATATGCAGATAGAAAAAGCGATGCCGCAAATATCACTCTATGAAATGCTCTCTATCAAAAAAAGCTACGACCTTCATGAGCCGGCTTCGCGCTAGTGCTCTGAAGCAAACTCTTCACTTTCAGTAACAGTTCTACAAAGAAAACAAAAAAAAATCTTAAATTATTACAGTAATTCAAAAGAATTGATATATGTCAAGCTATGCACTTTTGAAATCAACTAAACTTCAATCAAGCAATCTGAAGATTAAAAATATCATTGAGGAGAATTGAGATGATTGAGACGATAATTCGACCTGAAATAGCATTAGATGACTTCTTACCGATTTTTGTTTCTTCAGCATTTGTTTTAGTATTTGGATCGTTATATGTCGGTGTATATACGGCAGTGAAAGTTAATATGCTCAAAAAGTGGATGATGGTTTTCGCTTATTTTTTTTGGATATTGACTTGTTATATGCTTTACATTATGGGGAGCTTGATGCATGTAGATGCGTTTACGGCAAAAGCGTTGGTAGTTGCGATGGTGGGGTATTTGATGCTTCCTCACGCAGTTTATTATATGCAGCATCGCGTACATGAAGAAAATGAACATTGTGATGTGTGAATTTTATAAAAATTTAGGAGGGTATAGTGGCTAATAAATCCGTATGGAGCGATAATCGTTTCTGGCAGCGTTCAGCGACTTGGGTGACGGGATTTGCATCGGTACTATTGATTTGGCTGACATTTGATACATCAGCACAAATCTCTATGGGTGATGATGCAGATTTGAAAAACGGTGTAACAAAAAGGGTTCCAGGACCTACGGTTATCAATTATAAGATTACATACGAAATGGATGCAAAACGCGGACATGAAGTACCGGTAATCGGAGAAAAAGAGAAGTTTTTTGGAAGAGATGATTATTCTGAAGAAGAAGCAGGCGCATTGTTACACTTAGGGAAACTAGGTTCACAAGCAAAAAACTGTATGGATTGCCATACACTTCTTGGAAATGGCGCATATTATGCTCCGGACTTGACAAAATCATGGTTAGATCCAGCTTGGGGACCTGAGGGTTCTATGCAGTCTATGACAGGCAAAGATACAAAAGAAGAGGCTATGGCTGAGTTCTTGCAACATCCTTCACAGTATCCTACTCATGCGCGTATGATGCCAAACCTTGGAATTACCGCAGCAGAAGCAAAAGGCTTAGTAGCTTTCTTGAAACATATGTCTTCTATAGATACAAATGGTTTCCCAAGAAACTTCGGAAAAATACAAGGAGCTGTTCATGGCAAATAATCATTTAACATCAGAATCAAAACAGTTAGCGACTTGGTACTTTACTTTTGCCGCTATCATCTTTGGAGCACAGTTGCTTTTTGGTCTCGTTGCAGCGATTCAGTATGTAATGCCGGCTTTTCTTTTTGAATTAGTTGACTTTTCTATTGCTAGAATCATCCACATCAACGCGCTTGTCGTATGGATGGTTTTTGCAATGTTTGGTTCAGTATATTGGCTTTTACCTGATGAAACAGGTATCGAGACCGTCGGTATCAAAATCGGAAAACTCCTTTTTTGGGTATTTGCGGCGGCTATCGTTGTTGTTGTTTTAGTCTATCTTCTTGTTCAAGTCGGACCTGCAGATGAGACAACTATCTGGTTTATCACAGAAGGGCGCGAATATATCGAAGCACCTCGTTGGGCTGACTTTGGTATCGTAGTAGTTGCACTTGGATTTGTCGGCAATCTTTTCTTAACAGGCATGAAAGGCAAACAAACAGGTATCGTAACGGTACTTATGGCGGATATGATTGCCTTTGCAGGTCTTTATCTTGCGGGTATGTTTTTTACCGACAATATATCAGTAGATCAGTACTGGTGGTGGTGGGTTATCCACTTGTGGGTTGAAGCTACATGGGAAGTATTTGTTGGAGCTATCGCCGCGTATGGTTTGATTACTATGATTGGTGCACACCGTAAAACGGTTGAGATGTGGTTATGGATAGAAGTATCAATGCTTTTTGGCTCAGGTATCTTAGGTCTTGGTCACCACTACTTTTGGATCGGTACACCTGAATACTGGTGGGAAATCGGGGCACTCTTTAGCGCACTTGAACCTTTACCGCTTGTAGCTATGTTTATCCATGTTCTTTACGACTGGGGTAAAACGCAAGGAAGTCAAGATGCAAAAGGCGAACAACTTTCTGTTATCAACAATAAACCTGCGTTTACATGGTTTGTTCTCAATGCGTTTGGTAACTTTTTAGGTGCAGGTATCTGGGGCTTCTTCCACACATTGCCTCAGGTAAACCTTTATACACACGGGACACAGTTCACATCGGCACACGGTCACCTTGCGTTTTTTGGTGCGTATGCAACTATCCTCATCGGTATGTTCTATCTTGGAGTTCAAGGCAGTAACGGTATCAAAGTGATGAAAAATACAAAACTCTCTATCTGGGCTACTTCTATGATTACAGGTGGGGTTGTAGGTATGACTGTCGCATTGACGATTGCAGGATATGTACAAGTATTGGTCAGTCGTGCTCAGATGGGTGCAACGTGGGCAGCGTATTTTGACGGTCAAAGCGGTTTATGGTTCGTGCAGGCTATGGATTGGAGACTTATTATGGGTGTTGTTACATTCTTAGGTTTTGTTTTACTTGCAACAGATTTATTACGCACTGGAAAAAGTGCTGTACACGAAAGATAAGGAGTAGAAGATGTTTGAGCCATTTGTAGATGTCGTACCAAGTTTTTTTGGTTGGCTAAATCAGGGTCCATTGACTCTGACGATTTTTCTTCACACGGTGATTGTACTTCCAATGTTTTGGATTTACAAACAAGAAAAAGCGCGTTTAGAGCGTGAAAAATAATAATTGACCTTACCTCTCAAATGAAGGGGTTCGTTTGAGTGTGTAACATAAATGAAAACAAAAAGGAAATAAAATGAGATTGAATAAATTAGTTATTTCAGTTGCTGCGTTAGCGGTAGTTTCGTCAGGTTTGTTTGCAGGTACATCCAATATGGATGTGGAAAAAATGTTTGAAAAAGAGTGTCAAGGTTGTCATGGTCCAAACCATGAAGGCGGTGTCGGTTCAGACCTTCGCCCCGGTAAAATAGAAAAGAAAAATGCCTATATGCTCTCCGAAGTTATCCTAAACGGTCGTGCCGGTACTGCGATGCCTGGGTTTGCAGATAAGATGAAAAAAGATGATGCGGATAAAATGGTAGATTATCTCCAAAGTTTTAAAGGCAAAAAAATTGAGCAGTTGACGATGGATGCGGTAAAAGCAGGCTGGAAAACTCTCAATAACAGAGCAGAGTTTGAAGCCAAATATGCAACACCTGTAGATGTTGCAAAAAATACGGATATCGTGTTTGTTACAGAAAGAGATGCTGCGCGCGTTGTATTCCTTGACGGAACAAACGGTAAAGTTCTCTCAAAACACCCGGCAGGCTTTGCTGTTCACGTAACCGTGACAAACAAACGCCAACCGCGTTATGCTTACTCTATCTCACGTTCAGGTTTAGTAACGATGTTCGACCTTAACTCACCGGGTCAGCAAAAAATCGCTGAATGTCAGGTTGGTTCAGAGTCTCGCGGTCTCGCTGTTTCTCCGGACGGTAAATACCTCATGGCTGGAAATTATCTCCCGGGTGGTGCTGTGCTCATGGACGCGATGACGCTAGAGCCGCTTAAAGTTTATCCGACTTCAAGTGTTATTGATCCTGATGGAAATATCAACTCATCTCGTGTAGCAGGTATTTTTGATACTCCGTACGGTCCATATATTGCGTTTGCACTCAAAGATGCGGGACATGTTTATATCGTGGATTATTCTAAGCCTGATTTCCCGATTGTTGGAGATATCCCAAACATCGGAAAAATTCTTCATGATGGTTTCTTGAACGAAGGCAAAGAGATCGGAAGATACCTGTTTATCGCTTCTCAAGGAAGTGATGTTATGGGTGTTGTGGATTTTAAAACTAAATCTTTAGTAACAAAAATCTATACAGGTCCTTCAGCCAAACCACACCCCGGTCAAGGTTCTTCTTGGTATAACGAAGGTTTGGGTAAACAACTTGGTGCTACGGTCAATATGAACCTTGGACAAGTAACTATTTGGGATGATAACTTTGATGTTATCCGTCAAATCCCTACAGCAGGCGGTGGTTTGTTTATCGGAACATCTGAGCATACTCCTTTCTTATGGGCGGACAATGTACTCGGCGGACCGGCAAATTGGAATAAAATCCATTTGATAAACAAACAAACTCTTGAAGTTGACAGAATCCTCACTGTGGGAACAAGTGAAGGAACGATTACAGATCCGGTATCGCATAAAGCGCTTTTCAAATGGAAAGTACCAACTGTAAAAGATGATAAAGGCAATGTGGTAGTCCCTCGTGTTTTACACGCTGAACCGGCAAATCACGGTCACTGGACTATGGTTTCTGAGTGGAACGCAGGTCGTATCGGTATCTATGAAGCTAAAACAGGTGAATTTGTTAAATATATCGAAGGTTTGACAACACCTACATTTACCTACTCTATCGAACACAGACAATCGATTCCGGGTGCATAATATCGCTATTCTCCTCTTTGGGGGAGAATGCATTTTTTATTTTACAGCTTCTACAGGTAAGGAAAAATTATGAAAAAAACTTTTGTCTTTCTACTTGCTTTTTATTCACTTGTGCAAGCCCAAGTTTCAGATGGTAAAAGCGTTTTTGAGACCTATTGTTGGGGTTGTCATCACCAAAGTGCGGAGGCATTCGGTCCTGCGTTTACTACAATAGCGAACAAACGCTCCAAAGAAGAGATCATGGCATATATCCTAGAGCCACAAGCGATGTATAAAGCTTTTGGATACAAACGAACAGTCATGAGCCAGCTCAAACTCAGTGATGCGGAGCTAAACGCAATCGCAAACTATATCCTCACTTATAAGGGCAAATGATGTTTAGGTTATCAAATCTTCTCGCTTCAGTTGTTGTCGATAAGCCCGCGCGCGTACTTGATGGCGCGATCGCTATCTGGAACTTCACCAACAGATGTAATCTCTCGTGTCTGCACTGCTACTCAAAATCGACCTTAGATGAGGTCGATACACTCACCACCGAACAGATTAAAAAAACGATTTTACAGATGAAGGCCAACGGGATAAAGTTTATTATCTTTTCAGGCGGAGAACCTTTGACGCGAAAAGATCTTTTTGAGATTGCTGATTTTTGTAAAGAGAACGGGATTATCACTTATCTCTCAAGCAACGGACTCTACTTTACCAAAGGAAATGTCCAGCGTATCGTTGATACTTTTAACTATATTGGGATAAGTATAGATGGGGATGAACCCACACATGACCATTTTCGCGGGCTCAAAGGCGCGTTTAGAGAGACACTCAAGGCGGTCAAACTTGCAAACGCAACAGGGGCAAAAGTCGGCATAAGATTTACCCTCACAAAAGAGACAATCAACTCTTTAGAGTATATTTTTAACCTTGTCGAAGAGGAAGATATCCCCAAAATATATATTTCTCATCTTGTCTATTCGGGTAGGGGTTTGGAAAATCTCAAGATGGATTTGAGCAAAGAACAAAGAAGAGAAGCCGTTGCGTTTATCTTGAACAAAGCTTTTGAGTACTACAAAACCGGAAGAAATATCGAGATAGTTACGGGCAATATGGAGCAAGACGCTGTTATGTTTTTCAAAAGATTTGCCCAAGAGTATCCTGCACTCAAAGAGAAGATGCGAGAGCGTCTCGTAGCATGGGGCGGAAACTCTGCGGGGAAAAAACTGCTCAACATAAATAGCGAAGGTGATGTGCGACCTGATCCGTTTTTTCCTCTTACAGTTGGCAATATTATCAAACAGGATTTTGGTGATATCTGGCAAAGGGGAGAACTTTTGGATGAGTTGCGACTTCATCCGCGAAAACAGATAAGCGGTATATGTGCCGAGTGTGAGCAAATAGATATCTGTAACGGTGGTTCGCGCGCACGTGCATACGCTATCACAGGTGATTTGTGGAGTGAAGACCCCTCATGTTATTTAACTGGGGAAGAGAGAAGGAGAGATTAATGATGAAAAATAAACTTTTATTGAGTGCAACACTGGCACTTTTTTTATATACAAACGCAAACGCAGTTGAGAAGATATTTGTAGTAGAGCGAGAGAGCAGCTCTTTGGCTGTCATAGAAAATGATTTGCCCCGTTCTCACATCGAAAATATGCGTGATATGAACCATGGAGTTGTCAAGTTTTACGAAAAAGACGGCTATGCCATCAGCAGAGACGGTTATGTAGTGAAGTTTGATCCAGAAAATGAAAAGATTCTCAATGAGTACAAAACAAGCAAAAGTGCTATAGGTTTTGTCATCAATGAACACTATGTAGCTGTTGCAAACTATGATAACAAAAGCGTTGATATCCTTGATAGAGATCTGCGTCCTATCAAATCCATCGTAACGGGTTCAAAAAATGTAGGGATCAAAATCTACAAAAACTACCTTGTTTTTTCTCAAATGGATAACGACAAGATAACGGTATTACGTGATAAAAATGAAGGTAAAAAAGTACCTGATTTTGAGATATACAAAGAGTTTGAAGATGTGGGTGTGATGCCTTTTGATGCGATGATAAAAGACAATAACTTTATCACCGGATTTTTCAAAAGTGAGCATTTCGGGGTACTAGATCTCGATACTATGAAATATTCCAAAATACAAATCATGCTCGGCGATAGACAGCCTGTGCTCAAAGTGCCGCATTTTGGGTTTTGGAGTATCGGCGGCGCTCATGTATTTATCCCTGCTGTAGGGGATAACAAAGTTTTGGTTTATACACCTGATTTCAAATTTGTCAAAAATATTGAGACGGAAGGTCTGCCTGTTTTTACCTCCCTTTCTCCTGATGAAAAATATATGGCGGTCACTTTTAGCGGCGCAAAATTTCCTGTGATTGAGATTATCGATACAAAAACGCTTGAAATTATCAAAAGATTTGAGTTTGACGGCAAAGTGCTCCATGTCAGATGGTCCAACGAAAAATCAAAACTCTATGTATCCGTCAATGATACAAATAAAATCGCCGTTATCGACACAAAAGAGTGGTATGTAAGCAAAGAGATATTTCAGGTGCAAAAACCCTCAGGTATCTTTATCTATGAAGGAATGAAATAATGGCAAAAGTATATTTGACGGGTGCGGGTCCCGGTGACATGGAGTTGTTGACCGTAAAAGCCTTGCGTGTTATAGAAGAAGCGGATGTTATCATCTACGACCGCCTTGCAAATCCAGATATCCTAGAAAAAGCAAAAAGCGGCTGCGAATTTGTTTATGTAGGAAAAGAGGATGGTCGTCACATCATGCCTCAGGATGATATCAATGAAACTATCTATCAGAGTGCACTCAAACATGAGACAGTTGTACGCCTCAAAGGCGGAGACCCTTTTGTTTTTGGAAGAGGCGGTGAAGAAGCAGCGTATCTTCAAGAGAGAGGTATCAAATATGAAATCATCCCCGGTATCACCTCTGCGATAAGTGTCCCCGCGTATGCGGGTATCCCCGTGACACATCGTGGTGTTGCGGTCTCTTTTCGTGTCGTGACCGCTCATGAGTCACCCAATAAAAAAGAGTCGCAAATCCCTTGGGAAAACTATAAAACGGATGATACGATAGTCTTTTTGATGGGGCTGCACAACCTTGCTAAAATCTCTAAAAAACTTATAGAAATCGGTAAGCCGAGTGATTGTCCCTGTGCCGTTATCGCAAAAGGGACAACAAAAGATCAGATAGTTGTCGTGGGAACATTAGCAGACATCGTCGCAAAAGCGGTGGATGTACCGACTCCGGCACTTATCGTCGTAGGTCAGGTTGTAGCCCTCAGAGAGCAGCTACAATGGTTTGAGGCTTAGTGAGTGCTTTGACGCACTTTCTGGACTTTTTGTTCATAAAGTGTATTGTTAGGGTGGTTAGGCTTTGAGATATTTTTCTCATTTGCTTCACTTTTGCCGTAACTGACAATCTCTTTTTTTTCATCCGCTTTGTCATAATGAACCGTTTGCGCTGATACAAGCGCGCTCATGATATAAAATCCTGCTAGTACTTTTTTCATAGTAAATCCTTGTATTAAAGTTCGCTATTATAGTTCTTTTTAATATTGATATTTATTATTGTAATGAATTAATACATCAGCTAAAGTTATAATAAATAGAAGAAATCATAAATAAAAGTCATTGATATTTATCAATTTGAGTAGTTTTTTTGTTTTGTGGAGATATTCTTACTGAGGTAGAGGATATTCAAATAGAGTGCAAAATCCTAAAAATAGGACTTAATAATTCAAAAAGTAGTTTTCTTATAATGGAGTGCGATGAAAATCAAAATAGAAAACTTTGTAGATACTTTATGGGTATCCCAAAAGTAGCTTAGGTTTTCAAACAATCCAAAAGTCTTTGAAAAACCTAGTTTTGAAAATGCAAAATTTGAGCTTAATAATAACAATAATCTAAAAATTGTGCTTGAATAATTAAAAACTATTTTTTAAACTCATGATGATATCCTCATAGCTTTTTTGGTTTTTGTTTAGATGATAAATCATTAATCCTCCTTCATAAGTTGCAATGATAAGTTTTGCATTTTTGTCACTTTCACATGCTGATATTTGACCTGCATTAATTGATTTTATAAGAATTTTTTGAATTAAAGATTCAAAATCTTGATAAACATCAGAAAGTATTTTATTGAATTCTGTATCAATATATATCATTTCTTGACTTATTTTATTCAAAGGACAACCATATTCCAACGTAGAGGGTGCATTGAATAGTACAAAAAATAAATCATCAAAAGGTGTTTGACTATCCAAAATAGTAGTATATTTTACCTGTAAATTTTGTCGTATTTTTTCATTAATAACTGCCAACCCCAACTCTTTTTTTGATTTAAAGAAATGGTACATTGACCCTTTTTTGATTTTAGCTTTTTCCAAAATCAAATCAATATTAGAACCTTGAAAACCATATTTATAGATAACTTCTAAAGCCGAATCTAAAATTAAATCTCTTGTGTTTTTTTTCATTTTATATACCTCTTTTAGTCTGTTATTATACCAACTCTTGACTATTTAGTCAAATTATTTAAAGGATGAAAAATGTTACCTATACAACAACCAATCAGTGGAGATGGTGAAAATTATGAAAATAAAGAGATACTTAATAAAAGTATTTTAATGGCATTGCATAATTTTTACAAAGCATTTAACAATAAAGATTTAAGTCTTATGCAAAAAAATTGGTTAAATTCAGAAAATATTGCAATGAGCAATCCTCTCGGTGGGATAAAAAGAGGCTGGAATTCTATAGAAGATGTATATAAAAAAATATTTTTTGGTCAAGTAAAAGTTTATGTAGAGTTTTATGACTATACGATTCAATTATTTGAAAATGGTTTTTGTGTGATTGGGAGAGAAAGAGGAGTTGTTGAATTCAAAGGTAAAAAGCTTGATTTGGCTATCAGAACAAGTAGAATTTATACATTAGAAAATGGGATTTATAAACAAATACACCATCATGGTTCAATTGAAAATCCAGAACTTTTGAAAGATTATCAAGAATTAGTTTTTTTGAAATAATAAAATTAATCTATGTGAATGACAAAACTTTTTTACTTTTGTAAGATTTGCAAAATAAAAGGGGTAAGTCATGAAAAAAGTTGTTATTATAGGTGGTGGGCTTGGTGGTTTAACTGCTGGTGCATTATTAGCCAAAGATGGATACAAAGTAACTCTTCTTGAACAACACAAAATCGTGGGTGGTTGTGCCACAACTTTTAAAAGACAAGGTGGCTTTACTTGTGAAGTGGGACTTCATGAGATGGATGGGGTTTATAGTCCAGCTATCAAGAAAATATTTGACAAGCTTGAAGTTTATAAAAATATTGAGTTTGTAAAACCAAAAGAGTTTTTTAAAGTCCATTCAGAATTTGGCGAATTTATTATGCCAGATGGTGTAGAAAATGCAAAAAATGCTCTAAAAGAAAAGTTCCAAAATGAAACACAAGCGATAGACAACTATTTTGAAATCATTTTTTCTCTAGCAAACTCTCTTGAAAAACTTTCACACTTACAATGGTATCATTATCCTCTTTTTCCATTTTTCTTTTACAAACTTTTAAAATACAAAAATAAAAGTGTTACAGAAGTGCTTGATGATTTGACGCAAAATGAGGAGCTAAAACTTATTTTAAATGCCAATATTCAGTATTACAACGACTCACCTAATACTTTAAGTATTTTACTCCATGCAGTTGCTCAAAGCTCTTATTATAGGGATGGAGGTTATTTTATAAAAGGTGGAAGTTATAAGCTAAGCGAGTATTTAGCGAATGTAATAAAGCAAAATAGTGGGGAAGTAATCACAAAAGCAACCGTGATAAAAGCTTCAAAAAACGAAGTGACTTATAGCTATCACAATAACAATATCATACTTAAAGCTGATAGTGTCATCTCAAATATCTCTCCAGCTGATACTTACAAACTTTTTGATATTGCTTACAAAGAAGAAAAGCAAATAGCAGAGTCTATCTCAACAATCTACATAGGATTTGTAAAAAATCTTAAAAGTGTTTATGGAAAAGGTGCTTACTCAAATTTTATAGTAGAGGAAAATAAGACTTTTGTATTTGTGGATTATTCACAAATTGATTCTGGACTTGTAGAAAACACTAAATCTTTTGGTGAAATTTGTATCTCTGATGAGCTTAAAAATTGGGAAAGTTTAAGTGGTGAAGAGTATAAAAAACAAAAAGAAGAACTTTTAAAAAATTGTTTGGATACGCTTGAAGTTTATTATCCAAATATCAAAGAGATTATTGAATTTACAGAAGTCGCCACCCCAAAAACTATGGTGAGATACACCAAAACGCCAAATGGTACCGCTTATGGATACAAACCTACACCAAAACAGTTTTTTAGAGTACCAAAAATCAAATCAGATAAGATAGACAATCTCTATTTTGTTGGGCAATTTGTCATAGCAGGTGGATTTAGTCCTGCGATACTTTCTGGGTATATGTGTTTTCAAACGAAAAAATAACTTTTTGTATAACTCATAAACTAGGTTCATTTCAAGTTTTTTCATTTATCACACCTTTTTTTAGGTGTATTATAGTGAAGAATATGTAACCCTCCCCAAAAACTAGACCAAAAATAAGTTGATAATTTCTGCTAAAATAATTGCAGGAGTTAGAATGAAGAAGAGTAGATTCACAGAGAGTCAAATAGTTCGTATTTTAAATGAAGTAGAG
>JAQTWZ010000030.1 GCA_028689055.1 Sulfurimonas sp.
TCCGCCTCTTGCGCTTTTCGCTCACTGATATCACGGGCGATACCTAGAACCCCGATTATATTACCCTCTGTATCTTTCATCGGTGTTTTTACGGTTTCAAAATAACCTTCATAACTTCCATCGGCAAACTTCAAGAACTCTTCATTTATCCGAGAGCCGCCTGCGGCTATCGCTGCTTTGTCATGTGCTTGAAAGAAAGTTGCTAGCTCATGAGAGACAAATTCAAAATCACTTCTGCCGAGTATCTCAGACTCATTGGCATTAAAGAAACGCTCGAACTGCTCATTACACGCCATATAAAGTCCTTCCGTATCTTTGAGCCAAACCAAATCGGGGATATTTTTGAGTAATGCTTGTATAAAAGAGCTCTTCTGGCGCAGATTCAACTCGACATTTTTCTGCTTGCTTATATCTCTATAGACTGCGATAATATAAGGATATCCTCCTATTTCTACAGCAACGGCGCTCACCCATATATCGATAAGTTTTCCCGCTTTTGTGCGGTGTAGCGTCACAAAATTGTCAAATCCATCACGCTTGATAGTCTCTATGCGACGGCGTGTCTCTTCTGTGGACTACAAGACCTCATAGTCTGAGATTTTAAGTTTTCTAAACTCCTCTGCAGTATATCCAAGATTCTCATGAGCTGCACGGTTAAACTCTATTGCGTTGAGCGTTTTGCCATCAATAAGTACCGTTCCATCAGGGATAGCCTCGAAGAGTTTTTTATATTTGAGTACATGTTCTTGCGCTTTAGTTTTTTCGTCTCGAAGCTCTTTTTTTCGTGCTTCTAAGGTGTCGATTGTTTCATTTTTTTGGTTGATAAGCTGAACTAAAAACTCAAAATAGCTCCCATGGACAACACGCAAAATATCATGACGACCCAAAAGTCCAAGTAAATCGCCATCCTCATCCACAACCACAAGCTGATGGACTCCATGTTCTTTCATAAACGCAGAAGCTTCCTGCAGGGGAATGTTTTTTTGGACTACTTTGAAATTATTTTGTGAAATATTGGAGGCTTTCATCTCGTCCATGTGGTTTGCATTTGCGCAATAGTTGAGTACATCACGCTCGGTTATAAGCCCAACCGGATGTATTCCATCCAGTATGATTGCATATTCACATTTACGCTCTTTCATCAGGTTTGCAGCTTCCATCAAAGGCATATCCAAAGCAATCACAAGCGGTGACTCACTCATAGCCTCTTGTACTGTTTTTATCTGGCTTATCTCATCAAAACCGATATAACGCAGGAAATCTCCCTCAGTTGCAATCCCGACAAATCTCCCTAACTCATCTGTCACGATAAGATGTCTATAGCCTTTGTTTTCCATAATGATATAAGCATCATGAAACGGGATAGACTCTTTTATACAAAATGGCTCCGGTGTCATCACATCATTGATGGGAGTTTGTTTGTCTATCATCTCTGTGACGATACGAAGTGCATCGTATTCTGTGAAGATTCCTATGGGATGTTTGTGGGCATCAACAACTACAATCGAACTGATTTGATGTGTCGCCATAACATCTAGTGCCTGCGCCACACTCTGCTGGGGGTGAAGCGTGATAGTTGCATCGGATAATATTGTTTTTAGAGTCATATGCTGCATACTTGCACCTATAAATAAAAGGAGTTAACTAGAAACAAAAATTGAATATTGTTGAGTTATAATAACATAATTCTCTTTTTATAAGGAAATAGACAATGAAATATACCGCAAGTTTCAAGCTCTGGCATTGGCTCAATGCCCTCGTTGTTTTAGGGCTTTTAGGAACCGTTTTTTTACGCAAAACTTTTCTCAGCTACAAAGCAAACGCAGAGATACTGATGCAAAAACTCTCAGAGATTGACATTGTCATCACCATCGAACAAGCCAAAGTTTTGGCAAAAGCCATCCGCGCGCCGATGTGGGATTGGCATATTTTTTTAGGGTACGCTCTTGCGTTTTTGATGCTTTGGCGTATAGTTTTATATTTTGGCGGAGCAGTCAAAAAAGAGAAATTTTCTACTTTGTCTGCACATAAAAAAGCGGTACAACTGCTCTATTATCTGCTGTATGCGACACTCTTTTTTATGTCTATCAGCGGTTTAGTTATCTATTTTTATGAGGCTCTTTCCCTGAGCAAAGAGTTCGCACATACACTCAAAGAGTTGCATGAGAGTGCGTTTAACATCATCCTCGTTTTTGTTGTGCTACATATCGCAGGTCTCACCATCGCAGAAAACCACGGGGAAAAAGGAGTTATCTCCGATATGCTAAACGCAAAGGCTTAGATACCCGTCTGACATGAGCGCAGATTTGCGCCTTTGTATCCTAGAGAGAACCAGCGCATCCGCTCATGTGAGCTTCCGTGCGTGAAGGCATCGGGCACGACATAACCTTGCGCCTGTTTTTGCAAGGTGTCATCTCCGATGGCACTCGCTGCGTTTAGTGCTTCTTCAATATCACCCTCCTCAAGCACTGCCTTTAAGTAGTGCGCCCAAACTCCGGCATAACAATCCGCTTGAAGTTCGACTTTTACCTGCACTGCGTTTGCTTCTTTTTGAGAACTTGCAGCCTTTGCGGCGTGAGATTTGTCCAGTGTTCCTAAAAGATTTTGTACATGGTGTCCGACTTCATGTGCGATGACATAGGCCTGCGCAAAATCACCCGGAGCATTGTGTCTGCGTTTTAGCTCATCAAAGAAGCTCATGTCAAGATAGATTTTTTTATCCGTTGGACAATAAAAAGGACCCGTCTGACTACTCGCATAACCGCATCCGCTCTTCACACTACCACGAAAAAGGAGAAGTTTCGGCTCTTCATAACGCAGCCCCTCTGCCGCAAAAAGTTTGTGCCACACATCCTCCGTCTGTCCCAATACCACAGAAACAAACTCCGCAGAGTTGTTCTGCGTTTTGGAGAGTGTCTGCGTTTGCGGCTCTGGCTGCGTATCCAAAAGAGCAAGTGGGTTATACCCCAAAAAGTATGCCACAACACCGACAAGTAAAACAATACGCCCTATTTTGGAGCCAAGCAAAAACTGTACGATTGGAAGGATATTACGCCCGCCTTTGGCTCTAAAATCTTCTACATTGCTGCTTCTGCGTAAATCTTCCCATTTCATACAAAATCCTCATATTTTGCTAAAATTATACCAAAGGCGGTACAATGAAAGAAATATATGAAAAGCTAGCACTTTTTTATCTTGGGAAAAATGCAAACGATAACGCACTAAACCTCTACAAATCTAAAGATCTCACGACGCACGCCGCTATCATCGGCATGACGGGCTCGGGTAAAACAGGGCTGGGTATCTCTCTCATCGAAGAAGCGGCACTGGACAATATCCCTGCTATCATCATCGACCCCAAAGGTGACATGAGCAACCTTTGTCTTGCGTTTGGAGATATGCACGCAGAGGATTATCTGCCGTGGATAGATGCAAGTGAAGCAAGTGCCAAAGGCAAAAGTATAGAGCAGATGGCTACAGATATCGCCGCGGCGAACAAAGCCGGCATAGAGAGTTTTGGGCAGGATTTGGAACGAGTCAAAAGATTTGCCGATGTGCCAAAAACTATCTATACGCCGGGAAGCTCCGCAGGTGTGAGTGTCAATATCTTAGGCAGTTTTGAAGCACCGCCGCAAAGTATCCTTGAAGATGCGGACACCCTAGCTTCTCTCATCAACACAAGTGCGGCTTCTTTGCTCTCGCTTGTCTCCATAGAGAGTGATTCTCTGGGTTCTAAAGAGCATCTTTTACTCTCAACTATCTTTAGTCACTACTATACGCAAGGGCTATCGCTGAGTATGCCGACACTGATCACCAACATCATCACGCCTCCATTTCTTACAATCGGTATGCTTGCGCTTGATGATTTTTATCCGCAAAATGAGAGAATGAAACTCGCTACCCGATTCAACAGTGTCATCTCCTCCGTCACTTTTAGCGCATGGATGCAGGGTGAAGCGCTCGATATCCAAAATATGCTCTACGATGAAAACGGTAAAGCCAAAATCGCCATCTTCTCTATCGCACATCTCAGTGACGCAGAAAGAATGTTTTTTGTGAGCCTTCTTTTGGGTGCTTATCTCAGCTGGATGCGCGCTCAAAGAGGCAGTTCTACGCTCAAATCCATTCTTTATATGGATGAGATTTTCGGCTTTTTTCCGCCTTCTAAAAATCCCCCTTCCAAAGAGCCTATGCTTTTACTTCTCAAACAGGCAAGAGCTTTTGGATGCGGCATCATCCTCTCAACCCAAAACCCTGTCGATATCGACTACAAAGGACTCTCCAACATCGGCACTTGGTTCATAGGCAAACTCCAAACCAAACAAGATATCGCAAAAGTCATCGACGCACTCGCCGCAAACTCGGGACTGGACAAAGAAGAATTAACGCAGCGTATAAGTGCGCTCAAGGGTCGTCACTTCTTTTTGAAAAATGTTCATGAGACACAAACGCAGGAGTTTGGGACACGCTGGGTACTCTCCTATCTCAAAGGACCGATGACAAAAGATGATATCAAAATGCTCATGCAAGGCAAAAAAACACCCGAGCCTTCACATGAGCACAAAGTGCTCATGCAGGGAGAGAGCACAAAAGCACTGCTCAACAAAAACATCAAAGAGTATTTCCTAGATACAAATCCTGATGCGATATTGTATCCCTCTCTTTATGGAGAAGTGAAGCTGCGTTTTTACAACCAAAAAAAAGGCATCGATCAGCAAGAGACACTCTTTCTCAAACTTCCGCTTGATGCCAATACCTTTACAATTGAGTGGCAAAATGCCCGTGAGGAGCAGATACGACAAAAATCTCTGCAAGCGCCGCAAAACGCAGCCTATGCAGAGCTGCCTAAACTCATCTCAAATGAAAACTCTCTCAAGAGTTTTGAAAAAACTTTGGCAGATTTTGTTTATGACACAAAAAAACTCGAACTTCTTGGCTGCGAGGGACTCAAACTCGAATCAAAAGTCGGACAAAACAGAAGAGATTTTCTCATAGAAGTCGAAGATGTACTCAAAGAGCTGCGTGATGCGGGGATAGAAAAACTGCAAATCAAGTTCCAAAACCAATATGATAAACTTCAAGACAAACTCAAAACACTTGAGATAAAACTCTCAAAAGAGGAGTCCGAAGTCGCTTCAAAAATGACCGATACCATCATCTCTGTCGGGCTGACGGTCGTGAGTGCGTTTTTTGGCAAAAAAGCTCTGAGTGCTTCGACTATTTCAAAAGGTGCAAGTTCTCTCTCCAAAGGCAAAGCAGTCATAAAAGAGCGCGCTGATGTGGCAAATGCCGAGCAACTCATCGAAGATATCCAAGAAGATATGCAGGAACTCAAAAGTGCTTTGGAAGAAGATATCCAAGCTTTAGACGAGGAGTTTAGTACAAAAAACTATCCTTTGCAAAGCGTAGAAATTCGCCCTGCTAGAAGTGATATCGACTTAGTAGATTTTGCTCTGCTCTGGGAGCGATAAACCATAAACTTGCGCACGTTTGATGATCTCTATGGCATGAGGTGTCATCGTGCTTTTCTCTGCCATCTTTGCGTTTTGAGCAAAGGCAGCTTCGTCGCTCATGTAGATTTGCAGGGCTTCATCAAACGCAGCTGCATCAACTCTGTAGAGTTTGCTTAGAACTTCTATCTGCGAAGGGTGGATGATTGTTTTGGAAAATAGTCCCTCTTTGAGGTCGCGCTTGACATCGCGCTCAAACCCATCCCTATCAGAAAAACAAGGATAAACACCGCCGCTTATCGCAAAGCCAACACTCTTAAATGCAGCGATAAAGCCGCCAAGAGCAAACGCAGGTGCGCTCATGTCAAAAACACTCTCTTTACACTCGCGTCTCATACCAAGCTGGCGCAACATATCTTCTAGTCCAAAACGCACAAGCGGAATCTGTTCTTTATAAGGAAGCAACAAGGCTCTTAGTGTCAGGAGTTGCGTTTGTGAGAAGAGTTCGCCGCCCTCAATGCTGGGCATAAATAGAAAATCTTTAGCGTGTAAAAGATCCAAATACTCCGCTGCGTTTGTCAAAGAAAACTTTGGAAGGATAAAACCATCTACTTTTTCGATCCCTTCAAAACCAAGAAGCTCTTCCAAAAACGCAGCATTTCTCGGACGGATAAAAAGGTAAGGTTTTGGGGTTTTTATATTTTGCAAAAAAGCTTGTAAGCTCTGCGCGGCCTCACTAAACGCAGCTGCGTTTACTCCGTCCTCTGTGTCTATCACCACACTCCCTAGCTGCGGATATTTCTCACCATGAGCGATCGCTTCTCTATCTTTGTGCGTAAAAGGTACAAATAAAGTCGCACCAAGCTCTGTATAGTCCATCTTTTTCATAAGCAAGAGTATAGCAAGCTTCTTGTAAAATGCCCGCATGAAAACACTATTTTTACTTACAATAACAACATTTTTATTTGCTCAAGAACCTTTACAAGAAGGGATAGAGAGAGCATTTGCGCTTGAAAAAAACGACTCCTGCGATAAGGCAAAAAAAGAGGCAAAAGCCAAATACGATGTCAAAGATATGGATGTAGGATGTCTTTGCGAAAAAAGCGACTCAAGAGAGTGGAGCTGCATCGCAAGGTTTTTATACCTTCCAAAAAAATAGCTATACCTCTTTGACATCCACACGAAACCAGCCGGCGATAGAATATCTCTCTCTTTTGGCTTCCAAAACTTCATGTGGAAACTTCTCGCTCATGAAGACCACAAGCGTATCCGACGCAGGCAGGACTTTGTCTATTACGGCATCGTTTGCATCATAAATGACAAGCTCACCTCCGTCACGCTCTGATACCCAATTTTCATTGAGATAATACACAACCGTCACAACTCTGTTTTTAGAACTTGCAAACGCATCATAATGTTTCTCATAAAAATCACCCGCCCCGTAAATGGCAAAATGGCTCTCAAAATAGGAGAGTCCTATAAAAAGCTCCCTATTCAAAAACTCTTTGAGTCCCTCTGTAAAGTTTAAAAAGTCACTTTGCGCTGCATTGTCGTGATTAAGCCAAAGTATCTTGTCGCGTCTTGCGTTTGCGTTGATTGTTTTGTGAAGAGAGATACCTGCGCGTTTGAAGTTTTGAAGATTTTTTGCAAGCGTACAAAGATTTTGAGAAAGATCCGAACCTATTGCGTTTGGGATGATGATGTAACCATCGCTCACAAGAGCATCGGTTATCTTGGAATAAAGTATTTCGCTCATGCTTTTGCCTTGTTGAAATGCAAAATTGTAGCTAAGTTCTATCTATTTGCAGCCAAGAGGAATTTACTTCCTCTTGCGTTTGTATTAAATAGGCAATACTCTGATTTTTGAAGAGAGTTTCTCTTTGAGTGTTGCTTCGATGGCGTAGAGTGTTCCTGTTGAAGAAGAAGAACAGCCGTTACACGCACCAAGATAACGGATATAGATATCAATATAATCATCACCTTTTTTGATGTCGATAACTTCCATATCGCCGCCATCCATAATAAGGAACTGACGTACATTTTCATCCACGATAGCATCTACCGCTTTGATTTGCTGTACAAGTGTCATCTCTTCAAATTTACCGTTTGCTCCAGCATCCGCCGCAAGTTTCATCTTCTCTTCATCCATCTCTTTGCGAGTGTCTGCAAGGATATCTACCAAATACCATTCACGCGCCTCATGACCGCCCGGCTTGATACAAGATTTACAAAAACCACCTGCTTTTGTATAGTCTGTGATCTGTTCAACAGTTTTAAGGTCGTTGAGTTTGATAACTTCTCGAAGTGTCCCAAGACTTACACGCGCACATTCGCACACGATGATCTCTGTCTCAAAACTTGCAGCATCAACACCCATATAAAGACCGGCTGCTTTTTTGATAACATCATAAGCCATAACAGAACAGTGCATTTTTTGCGGTGGCACAGCAGGAACATCAGGAGTATCACGAAGTGCCATTTCAACATCGATATTTGTAATCTTTACCGCTTCTTGTACTGTTTTCCCGATACAAAGTTCCGTCATAACATCTGAGGATGCGATAGCCGTACCGCAACCAAAACTCTTAAACTTTGAGTTGATAATAGTGTCATTACTTGGATCAATCTCCCAATAAAGACGCACTGCATCTCCACAAGATTCTGCCCCGAAATCCGCAACGATAAGTTTGTGTCCACGAGACTCTGCATCTGCCTCAAAAATCTCACCTTGATGCTGTGGATTGTTCATAAGAGTTGTTACTTTATTTGAATACGCATCCCATAGAGACGCGCCTAACATATCTGCTTTTGCCATAATATTTTCCTTTAATTTATTTATCACGTTGCCGGAAGTAATTCCGTCATCTACGCTAACGCTGAGTTCTCTTCGGCAGAGAGCCCAACGCACTTGTGCGTTTTTCATATTCAATTTTCAAGTTTATCTTCTGACTCTTTTAAGAGTCAAGCTTTAGTACCTTAGCGATTAGTGGTGATGCAACTCACATTCTAAAACTTCGCCGCCTTTTGTTGGTTTTTGAATCGCAAAAGAACTTGAAATATTTCTAAGTCTTGCCACTGCGTTTTTAAAGTGGCTAATCGTATAATCAACCTCAGCATCGGTCGTAAAACGTGATAAACTCAGTCTTATACCCGTATGCGCAAGCTCATTATCAGCACCTATCGCAAGCATAACGGTATTTGCTTCAAGATCTTCTGAAGCACAAGCCGAACCTGTTGATGCACCGATTTGACCGTTATTTAAGTCCCAAAGCATACCTTCACCCTCAACACCTCTAATAGAGATAAGGATAGTATTTGGAGTACGGTTTTCACGATTTCCAACTACAAAAGTATCACTAAGCTCTAAAAGTGCATCTTCAAGACGGTCGCGTTTTGTACGTATCTTTGCCATAGTTTCCGGCATATTCATTGTTGCTAGTTCTATCGCTTTGCCCATACCTACGATATAAGGAACATTAAGCGTGCCCGAACGGCGTCCGCCCATATGCGCTCCACCATGCAAAAGCGGTGAAAGTGACTGCGAATTTCTGATATAAAGTGCCCCGATACCTTTTGGCCCATGAAATTTATGTGCGCTCATGGACATAAAGTCAACATGCACTTCACTCAGATTTACAGGGATTTTGCCCACAGCTTGAACACCGTCTGTGTGAAATAAAACACCTTTTTCTTTACAGATAGCACCGATCTCTTTGATAGGAAAAATCATCCCCGTCTCATTTGAAGCCCACATAACAGAGACAAGCGCCGTTTTTTCCGTTATAAAGCTTTTGACTGTATGTGCTTCAACGATACCTTCGCTGTTAACCGGAAGATAGGTCACTTTTACGCCCTGCTCTTCAAGAAACTTACATGTAGATAAAACCGAAGGATGCTCTACTTCAGTTGTAACGATATGATTTTTATCTCCATTTACGATATGGTCTATCCAAACAGATTGTAAAACCCAGTTGTTTGACTCCGTCGCACATGATGTAAACACGATATCATCTTCATCGTTTGCACCTATCGCGGTATATACTTTATTTATAGCATTGCGAAGTGCAGGATGTGACGCTGTACCAAACTTATGAAGAGAGTTTGGATTACCATAGATTTCACTAAAATATGGAAGCATTGCTTCTACAACTTTTGGATCTACCATGGTCGTAGCGTTATTGTCTAAATAAACTTGCATTTTTCACCTTTATTGTATTTGTTTTTAGAGTCAAAAAAAGCTCTCAATCTAAATCAGACAAAAATTGTCTTCTTTTACTTTTGGTATCATAATAGCTTTGTGATTACGAACTGCTTAAGTAAAACTGTTTTAAGTTTTTGGTTAATAGTTTTTTCAGTTAGTGTAACTTTTTAGAGTTGCGTTTAATCCTTATTTGGATAAAATTTCGTCCAAAGAGGAGAATTATTATGTGTAATTTTAACAAACAAAGCGAAGACAACAAGGCACTCATCCATCTATTTATGACAAAAGCGGCAGAGAGTATCGGCGGAGCAAACTTTTTACTCGCCCTTATCGAAGCTATGCGTGCGCACAAACCACATCCGCTTACTTATAAAGGATGCAAAATAGAATCTCCAAACGCAACGATAGAATGGAATAAAATCATCTTTAAAGATAAATTTGATCTTTTAAATGAGATCATACTTTCCCATAAAAGTTCTCAAAATCCAGACTTTAACATTCTTGAAAATGATAATAATAAAAAAAAGAAAAATATTCTCAATATGGTAAAGACACTTGCTCCGCTAGAGTTTGTAGTGACTCCAAAAAATGAAGCAGACGGCGGCGGTTTTAACTTTAAAGTTTTTGAAAACAGCGACGTAGAATATGTTAAAATAAACCCAATCTTTGTAAGCATGTTCTTTTGTTCAGCTGAGTTTAGTAAAAAAGCTTTAAAATTTGAAATTTAAAGGATAAAAAATGAAACATACACCACTATTCACGCTCTTATTTTTAGGCTCTTCCTTGGCGTTTGGATTTGATTTAGGCGGTGCACTGCAGCAACAGATTGGTGATGCGGTAAAGACGAATACTTCTGCGACAAAAGTAGCCCCAACTACAACTGCAAAAAGCACTACAAATCTTAGTGCAGACACCATCACAAAAGGACTCAAAGAAGCACTTAAGAGTGGAGTAGATTATGGTGTCACCGAACTTAGCAAAAAAGGCGGCTACCTCAACAACAGCAATGTAAAGATTCCTCTTCCGGAAAATCTTGCAAAAGCAGAAAGCCTAGCAAGAACTCTCGGCGGGGATAAAATAGCTGATGATTTGATACTTTCCATGAACAACGCCGCGACAAAAGCAGCGCCAAAAACGGCTAAAATCTTTACAGATGCCGTTGATGCAATGAGTGTTGAAGATGCCAAAAGAATTTTAAACGGCAAAGAAAACGCAGCAACAGAGTATTTTCAAAAAAACACAACAAGCTCTTTACAGAAGATGATAAAACCTATCATTCAAGAAAGCATGAAAGAGAACAATGTAGCAAAATATTATGAAACTTTTAACGGATTTTACACTTCTCACGCCAAAGACCTTGTAGAAGACCACTCTATTATGGAGATGGCAAAAGGCTTTGGAGCAGATGAATATCTTCCAAGCACCTCGGAAGAAAATCTGGATGATTATGTAACCCAACAAGCAATCGATGGCTTATTTAAAATGATTGCTACCAAAGAAGCGCAAATCAGAAAAGATCCTGTTGCACAGACAAGTTCACTTTTAAAACAAGTATTTGGAAACTAAGCCCGCTATAAATTTATAAATTTAAATCTGGAATGCTATAATTGCGAAAATTTTAGAGTATGCCAGACTCTATGCAAAAAGAAAGATTTCTTTTTGGACCCATATATACTAACGAAGGAAGCAAATAATGGCTCAAACTATAACTGAAAAAATATTCTCAGAACATGTCGGTCACAAAGTTTACGCAGGTGAAATCATCCGATCTAACATAGATATGGTTATCGGAAACGATATCACTACACCTATCTCTATCAGCGCTTTTAACCTCAGCGGTGCAACAAAACTTGCAAATCCAGACGGTTTTTCCATTGTTCTTGACCACTTTATCCCAGCAAAAGATATAGAATCAGCGAATCAGGCACGTATCTCTCGTGACTTCGCAAAAAAACACAATCTCAAAAACTTTTTTGATGAGAAAGATATGGGTATCGAACATGCACTTCTACCGGAAAAAGGGCTTGTAGTTCCCGGGGATGTTATCATCGGTGCAGACTCTCACACTTGTACACACGGTGCTTTAGGCGCATTTTCAACAGGTATGGGTTCGACGGATTTGGCTTTTGCGATGATAACAGGAGGCAACTGGTTTAAAGTTCCTGAGTCTATCAAAGTAGTTCTTAGCGGAAAACCGGGACTCTACACTACAGGTAAAGACATTATCCTCGAAATCATCCGTATGATCGGTGTGGACGGCGCTCTTTATAAAACGCTCGAATTTACGGGAAGCACAATCGAACATCTTACTATTGATGATAGATTTTCTATGTGTAATATGGCTATAGAAGCCGGTGCGAAAAGCGGTATCGTTGCGTATGATGCAGTAACTGCTGCGTTTTTGGCTGATAAACCACTTGCCAGAGAACCTCGTATCCACTACTCTGATGAAGATGCTTCCTATGCACAAATCTTAGAAATAGATGTTGCAGCACTTGAGCCCGTGATAGCCTATCCATTTTTGCCATCAAACGGTCACAGCATCACACAGGCTGTAGCAGACAAAATCAAAGTAGATCAAGCATTTATAGGAAGTTGTACAAACGGGCGCTTAGCGGACTTAAAGGTTGCGGCTGAGATTCTAAAAGGGCATAAAGTACACCCCGATGTGCGTCTCATCGTAACACCGGGAACACAAATGATACTCAGAGAAGCAAATAAACTCGGCTATATTGATATCATCGTAGATGCCGGGGGAGTTGTGAGCAATCCTACTTGCGGTGCTTGTCTTGGGGGTTATATGGGTATTTTAGGAGACAATGAAGTTGCCATCTCCACTACAAATCGCAACTTTGTCGGTCGTATGGGAAGCCGTAGCTCTAAAGTCTATCTTGCGAACTCTGCTGTAGCCGCAATTTCCGCGATTACAGGATATATATCTGATCCTAGAGAAAACCTTTAACACTATTCTCACATTATTTTCTGATAAAATTCCGAAATAATGTGAATTATTTGATGCTAAAAGTATCTCAATAAACACAAATTTACAAAACACAAGGACTTTAAATGAAAAAAATTCTTCTTATTCCTGCATTACTTGCTGGATCATTAGCGCTTGCTACTCCATACAACTATGAGATTACTCCTGTTGTTGGTTACAACTTTGCTGAAGGTAACTTGGGTTTCAAAGACAATGGTTACTTAGTATATGGTGCTGAGCTTCAATACAACAATCCTGATTGGATGATCTCTCCTGAGCTTTCAGTGCTTTATACTGATTCAAACACGCACAATGGTGAGTACGAACTTCCTGCTGATAGAATGACAGATGTTTTACGTATGGCATTTAATGGTGTTTATACATACAAAAACGACAGTTTCTTCCAACCATTTGCAAAAGCAGGTCTTGGTATGGAAAAAATGGACAACAACAAACAAGGTAATGTTGACTCTCTTTTCTTAGATGCCGGTGTTGGTGCGAAGTTCCCAGTTATGGATCAAGTTGCATTAAAACTTGAAGCTGTTTACATGCTCAAAGAAAATGCTAACAGATGGGATAACAATGTAGCTGCTCTTTTTGGTATCAACTTTGCATTTGGTGCTCCAGAAGTAAAAGCGGCTCCAGTTGCAGCTCCAGTAGTTGTTCCAGCTCCAGCTCCAAAACCGGTAGTTGTTCCGGCTCCTGTAAAAGTTGACGGCGATGCAGACAAAGACGGTGTAAAAGATTCAATGGACAAATGTCCAAACACTCCAGCGGGTGTTCAAGTTGACAAAGATGGTTGTACAATCGTTGCAAACCTTCACATCAACTTTGAGAACAACTCATACAAAATTGACAAAGCATCAGATAAAAATGTTCAAAAATTTGCTGATTTCATGAAAGCTGCAAAATCTTACAAAGCTGAGATAATCGGTCACACTGACAGTGTTGGTAAAGAAGCTGCAAACATGAAACTTTCTCAAAACAGAGCAAACGCGGTTAAAACTTCACTCGTAGCAAAAGGTGTTGCTGCTGATAGAGTTAAAACTACAGGTATGGGTGAATCTCAGCCGGTTGCAGACAATATGAAAGCAGAAGGTCGTGCAGAGAATAGACGTATCGAAGCTGTATTATCTAAATAATCCATGCTAAATATTCCTTGCGTCATCTTTGCAGGTGGCAAAAGTTCTCGAATGGGAGAAGATAAATCTCTTCTCCCGTTCTCTTCCTACAAAACTCTCACAGAATTCCAATATGCCCGTTTATCTAAGATTTTCAAAACCGTATATATCTCCTGTAAAGATAAAAATAAATTTGATTTTGATGCTTCTTTTATAGAAGATATACAAAACTCAGATGTTTTTGCACCAACTGCAGGATTCGTTGCTGTTTTCAAAGCCTTACAAGAAGATGCATTTTTTGCACTCAGCGTTGATGCCCCTTTTGTCCATGAAGATATTATCAAAACTCTTGTGCAAAAGGATGCTGCGCTTGGAGAATACGATGCTACTATCGCTCTCTCAGAGCACGGCATGGAACCTATGTGCGGAATTTATCACCGCTCCCTTGAAGCTGCGTTTGATACTATGTTCAAGCAAGATAACCATAAGCTTGGTTATTTACTCAAAACATCCAAAACAAATTTTGTCAAATTTGATGATGCCAAACCCTTTATGAACCTGAACCATCCACATGAATATCAAGAAGCCCTGACACTTATTTAACACCCATCTGTTATAATGACAAAAACACAAAGAGAATTTAATGAATTTAACACACCTAGATGAAAATCAAAGACCAAAAATGGTTGATGTTTCAGACAAATCTCAAACGACTCGTGTAGCAGTTGCAAGCGGGATAATAGAGATGAGTCGTGATGCTTATGATGCCATAGTCAGTGAGAAAACGAAAAAAGGACCTGTATTACAAACAGCAGTCATTGCAGCTATCATGGGGACAAAAAAAACAAGTGATCTTATCCCTATGTGCCATCCGCTAAACTTAAGTGGTATCAACTGTGATGTAGAAGAGCTACCGGAACTTCCTGGCTTTAAACTCAGTGTAACGGCAAAACTCACTGGACAAACCGGAGTAGAGATGGAAGCACTCACAGGCACGAGCATAGGTCTTTTAACTATTTATGACATGGTCAAAGCCATTGATAAAGGCATGATTATCAGAAATGTACAACTCGAAGAAAAAACAGGAGGCAAAAGTGGAGATTATAAACGATAGTAGAGAAAAACTGGAGCTTACATATCCATGTGCTTGGAGTTATAAACTTATCGGCTATGAAAAAGAAGCGATACAAAAAGCCATTCATGAAGTTATTTTAGAACGGGAGCATTCACTAACACATTCAAACGCAAGTAAAGGCGGTAAATATGTGAGTATGAACCTTGATTTAGTGATTAGTAACGAAGATGAGAGAAACTTTATTTATGAAGCACTCAAAGCGCATCAAAATATAAAAATGGTGCTATAAAAGGATTTACGATGGATTTAATAAAACTGCAGCTAGATATCACAAACGCAAACTCGGCAAATACAAAGTCCCTTGATGAGAAAGTTGCTGACGCTCTGAAAATAAGTGCTGATGCTACTGGGGCAGAATTTGATAGCCTTGACATTGAAACTATTAAAACCCTTGCAACAACACTTGTAGAAATCGAAACTAAAACACTCCACGATGAACTTGAAGTACTTTTGGCGCAAAAAGAACAACTTGAGAGAAAAATAGAGAAGCAATCTGAAGCCCTCCAAGAAGCAAAATATAGGGTATTTGATGCGATAGAAACGCAACTCATGAGCCAAGAGAAAGCACTCTCAAAACTCCACCAGATCAAACTCCAATCCATTGATCTTTTTGACTTTTTAAGCGAACTTGTCGAGTCTGCTATCATCACTGCGCTTGAAAAAGATACAGATGGTGATATCAAAGAAACAACCCAAGAAGTTATCAAAGATATAACATTTGAAGCTATAAAAGAAGGATCTCTCAATACGATTCGTATCAGAAAAATTCTTTCTACTATTTTGCAATCTGCTATAGAAGTAGCCGAAGCAACTCCAAACAGAGCCGATGAAATTCTTCCTTCAACACTCAAAGGTATGAGAAGTGGTCTCTTTAAAGCTATAGACAGATTTAAAAAGAGACTTGCTTATATGCCGGTTGAGGCAAAACATATTCTCATCGAAGATTATGACACCATCATAGAAGACCTCAATCAAACGGACACACTGTTTTCACAAGTAATTTTGACACAGGCATCTCAATTTTCCCAAAATAGTAGAGTTATTCTTTTAGATACAAATAAAAATATGCGTTTTGATTTGGACGAACTTGTCCATCTATCAAAAGAGACGGCAGATGTTATGAAAGATAAATTTGCAAGTTTTGCGAAAAAAGCTGTAAAACATGCTGATTCAGCCCTAAAATCACAAAAAGCGCAAGAGGCTAAACGAATGGGTGTTCAAGCGCTAGGTGTCGCTAAAACAGCGCTACACAGCGCTATTAAGTCAGCAAAAGATGCTATGGAGAAAAAAGAAAAATAGTTAGAGGTCTTTAGCCATTGTAAAAACATGGCTAAAATCTTCTTTGAAGTCTGCACACCTGTCACAAATCGGATCACCTCCACGATAAGGATAAGGGCATCTACACTCATGACACATCACCATCTCATAATAAACAAGCTCAACCCCTCTATCATAAGCAAAATCAACCAAATCAATTGTGTCTATATCTATGATTGCGTTTGTTTTACAAATATCATTGCATATGCCACATGATATACAGTTTCCTATATTAAAATTTATACCCTGTTTATTTTTGGTGCTTATAAGTGCCTCAGTAGGGCAAAACTGTGTGCAATCACCACAGTTTGTACAATCTTTAAACGATATCTCTTTTTTTGTAAAAAGTCCAAAACCGCTCTCATGCGATGTTTTCTCAAGCTTTTGAATATTTTCTCGTATCGCGTTTTTGAACGCTAAAAATTTAAGAGGAACAGCACCATGATTATTTTTTTGATACGCTTGCGTCATTGCAATAGTTTTAACTTCACTCTCGCTCGCTGCGTTTTTTACTTTTGCAAATGCCGTTTTAAATAACATACGTTTTGCATTTTCTTCCGGTTTTTCTTCACGTATTTCAAGGAGATTTTTCGCTTTGCAGGCCTCTAAAAATTTATTTGCTTTGTCTATCTCCAAGCGGATAAAAGTTTCTACTTTTTTATCTTTATTGAGCGCACAATCAGCACAATGTGCAAGATCACACAAAGGTGCTTCTTCGCTCATGAGTGCCATAGCTATATAATGATGTGCATCAAATGTGCCTAGACATGTCGTACTTTTTTTACAAGAAAGCAACTTCTCTTCATTCTCTTTGAAACTTGCGACATACGCGTTTGCATCAAAACTTACAAGACTGAGTGCTTCTGTTGGGCAACTTCCCATACACGCCGCGCAACCTATACATTCGTTTGAATAGAGCGTCAATTTATTGCGTACGATATGAAAGGCATTTTCAGGACATATCTCTACGCAAAGCTGGCAATCATTATGATAGTAGTCATTTCTTATACAGTTTGTTCCGCTATATGTAAATAATTCTGTTTTTTGTATAAAGTTTAAATTACTCAAAACTACTCTCCATTGCGGCGGCACAGTATTCATAATCTGCGACTAAAAATTCAACCATAAAATCACAAAGGTCCTTGTAAAAAGGTGTTAGTGCCATACTCTTCATCCCAATCATATAAGGAACTGCCCATTTCATCAAGTGCTCATGTAGAAAGTCAAATTGTGGTTTTTTTTCATCTCTAAAAACTAATGTCTGCATAAAAGCAAGTTCTATTGACAGGTGATCAGGCGCCATGAGCTCTGTTTGATCCATATTGAGTTCAAAGCCGTGTGAATAGTAAAAATTCATTACAGGATTTTGAAGACCTACAAGTGTTTCATTTTTTGCATCCAAAACAAAAGACTCAACTGCCTGTGTGTTTATTACAAACATTGAAGAGAAGTCTTCATTCAGCGCATCCATGATAGACTCATCGCTGTTTTGAGCAAAAAATTGCACACTCTCATCACCTAAAATTTCTAGCAAATCCTTGTTTTCTCTTAAATCCTTGATAAATCTTTTATCAACAGTGCTTGCCATAGTTCTTGAGAGAAATGCATATATATAGAGTCTATATTCTTTGTTCATTCATAATTTCCTGATTTTAAAAGATTGTAGTAAGAGTTTTTATCATAATTTCGCTTATACGCAGACACTTAGAAAAAGTTAGCGCTTCGGTAGGGAATAAAAAGAAGTTATAAGAAAAACACTTGGTGTTGTCTCTTAAAGCCAAAAGGCTTTAAGATTATAGACAACCCTTAAAGAATGATTTCTTCGGTGGTGGTGGAGCTTTTACTTCTGTAGCAATAATCGTATTTGTAGCTTCATCATAGTTACCTACAACAGTTACTTCATTACGGTTGATACTGCTATCAACGCTTGCCATACTTACGCCAGTCAAATCCACATTGTATGTATGACCTTCATTATGTGAATATATTACAACTTCTACTTTAGTAGTAACACCCGCTTCAGTTGTCTCAAAACAACCGTTACTCCCGCACACATAATTTTCAAGGTAACAATCCGTAAACGCACCAGCTGCAGCACAGCCGCTCGTTGTGAGGAAACCTTCTTTTTCCATAGGAACTAGATCAGCAGCAAATGCACTTACTGAGAGAAGCGCACCTATTACCAATGAAGGGATTAAAGTAATCTTTTTCATTATTTAACCTCCGCTTTTAAAGTTTTTAAATATGCTACTATATTGTCAATATCAGCTTTTTCCATCCAACTATGGTCTGGCATCGTTGATACTCTTTTCCCATTTTCAATATTATACCAAGCATAGTTGCTATGAGCATTTCTATTGTAGCCAGGGACAACAACAGCTGAAGGCTTCACTAGAGATTCACGTAAATAATCAACAGTTGCGTAGCCACCAATGTTCGTCAAAGACGGTCCCATTAAACTTGCAGCATCTGTTTTTTCCATTTGGTGACAACCAGTACAACCGTTAGCGATTGCACTCTCTTTACCTTTAGTAGCATCACCTTCAATTTTACCATGAAGAGCGCTTACTAAAGCATTATCACCTTTTTGAAATACAACAGCTGTCCAAGCAGTAAGATATTTAAGGCCGTTACGCCCCATTTTTTCGCCATCCCATACTGCAAACGCAACAGGAATAGCAGCTGCGTTTAAATCTACATATGTATCTTTTAATGAGCGAGAAAGTGTTCCGGCCCAAGCATTTTTGCCGTACGTCATAGTACTCTGTGAGTTGCTGCTTCCATCTTTGATTTCAGTCATAGAACGGAAACCTTCACCCACATAACTTTTCTCATAATCCAAACTTGCTAAAGTATCAACTTTTGCATTAAATGCTTTTAAATCTTTTCCAAAAAGTTCAGTTTGGTTTGGATTTACTTGTGTTGCCACATCACCATTTCCATTTGGCTCATAAAATTTCACTACTTGTTTTTGTAGGTGAATCAGAGCTTGACGACCCTCAGAACCCATTCCTATGTATGGTAACTCTGCAGGATTTGCATAATTACTCGCAAATTGAACCGCAAAACCATCTGCATAAGAATCTGTTTTGTTGCCTTGTTGCACATTTTTAGTTCCATCAGGCCATTTAATCAAAAATGCAATTTTAGAACCATTATATACAGCAGTCACTTGTGCTTTAACAGCCTTGTTCTCTGCGTTTAGCGCATTTGCTTTTTTATCATTGAACTCAATTGTTGTCTGTGGATAAAGCGTAACAGTTGAAAACTTGGCACCATTCCAAACTGACGACGTATTACTCACTTTATCCAAACTAGCCGTAACCTTACGAGCATCGATTGCTGAATCAGCTGCTACTGCTGTAGCAAGAGTAGCTAGCGCTACTAATGTACTAGTTAATTTTTTCATTAATGGTGTCCTCCCGCTTTAACATCTCCGCCATGAAAAAATTTCATTGCATGTCCAGCTTTAGTGTGTTTACCGGCTACGTAACGATTATCTACAGGAGCTAAAAGATGTTGTCCACTCTCTTTTGCCACTTGTTGGTAATAGTTGTTGTCAAGACGGAACATATCTGAGTGTTGGTATGCGATTAGTATATCCATTAATTCACTCTCACCAGTCTCTTTACGTTTTTTCATCTCAGCTTTAAGTGTAGCAATAGCGCCATGCACTTCTGGTCCAAATAGTTTTTCTAACTCTTCGATCGGAAGACGTGTTGAACCTTCTATAATCTTGCCATTAGCATCAAATTTTGCCGGGGACTCGGTCGGTGGTACATAATAAACATTTGGTTGTGTGCCGTAATCCGTTCTAAGACCGATAGCAACTTTATATTTGTTTACTAGTTTGTGTACTTGACCTTCTTCATCATCTAAAAATCCAACAAAACGGATACGTCCAACACACTGTTGTGCACACGCTGGTGGCAAGCCCTGCTCAATACGTGGGAAACATAAAATACATTTCTCTGATTTTGAGATTTTTGGATTGAAATAGATTTTTTTGTATGGACATCCTGCTATACAATAGCGGTAACCCTGACATCTGTCTAAGTCAACCAAAACAACACCATCTTGTTCACGTTTGAAAATTGCATCACGAGGACATGCACTCAAACAACCCGGATTTGTACAGTGATTACAAATACGCGGTAAATAGAAGAAGTAGTTATCTTGTGGGAAAACACCCGCACCCTCATCTTCATCCCAGTTTGGTCCCCATGTAGGCTCTACATTTGGCTCAAAAGATGCTCCACCTTGTAGTGCATCATAGTTATAATCCCAAGGCACACCGTAGTCTGCTTCAAGGTTTGGAATAACACCCGGTTGTAAGTCGCCAGCAGCATCAAAACCACCGCCTAACTCCATCCAATTTTTTGGATAACCAGTACCTGGATACGTCTCAACGTTATTCCAGTACATATACTCACGACCATTTCTGTTGGTCCACTGAGTTTTACATGCAACTGTACATGTTTGGCACCCGATACATTTGTTCAGGTCCATAACCATTGCTAATTGTCTTTTAGACATTCAATCTCCTTACTTTAATCTCTTATCGATTTTTCGATATAGCTTTAGTGCCTCAGCGGCTAGCGAAGATATTTGAGCTTTGCTCAAATATCGAATTAAACTTTCGCCTTTTCGTAGTTAACAGCGCCGTCGTATGCGTACTGATTACCATCCCATAGTCCACCGAATTTCAGGTGACCCCAACCATCTGCCATCTCTAATAAGTTAAGAGAAGTAGGTACAACTTCATTATGACCTTTGTTGAATTTATACATGTATGGTTCCCATCCATGTTCCATTACAAGACCATCAGCCGGCGCAGAAGAACTTAGTTTTGCCATTGCAAAGAATTCTCCAAGGTTGTTAAAGATACGAATTGTATCTCCATCTTTAATACCTTTAGCAGCAGCTACAACACGATTAAGTTGCATTGCAGGAACACCACGCTGTAAACGCAATAAAGTACGAGATGTTTTGTAGTTCGAGTGAATTGACCATCTAGCGTGTGGCGTCATAAGTACATATGGATACTCTTTACGTTGTGGACGGATTCCTTCCATACCTGTATTTGTTGCCGCACCCATTCTGATATACATTTCATGGTCAACATAGAATGTTTGACGACCAGACATTGTATGCAGTGGTTTAAACTTATAAAGGTGATCTTCGTTCGAGTTATACGGTTTATCAGAATACAATGGAGATGTTTGTGCTGCTTTTTCATTGATCATCAAGAATCCGCCCACTTTATACATTTTCTCCATCGTCCATGGCTGGTACTGATCACATTTTTCAAGTGCAGCCTGAACAGCCATTTTGTCAGTTCCTAAATAGACTTCGCCTTCGCCTTCAGACTCTTCATCTGTGTTTGTAAACTCTTTGTGGAAGATAGTAAGGTCATGGAAACCTGGTCTTGCATAACGAACATCATCTTTTACCTTCGCTTTTGCAACATTTTTTGGACGGTTTGCTATCTCTTCTAGTTTTTTTGCTAAAAGTGTAAACATACTCCATTCATCCATTGCCTCACCAACATTTTTGATGTTTGCAACTGGCTGTGCCAAGTTTGTAAAACGGTGATAACCCGGAGATGTACGTAAATCGTAAACCTCATAGTGAGATTTTGCCGGAAGGAGTACATCTGCATATTGAGCCGCTTCACTCATTCTATAATCTACATATGCAAAGAAATCCATTCTGCCTAAGAACGCTTTACGGTACTCATTTCCTTTGTTTCTTCTGAAAGTAGAGTCGGCAACGATCAGTGCTGTTGTCGGTAACCACCAAGGTTTAACAACATTTCCTGTCTTACTTGTAAGATTGTCTCCGCCATTTTTACCTGCATCAAGCATCTCTTTAAGTACAGCCATGTACTCTTTTTTGCTCATGCCGTTTTGTGCACGTTTTACATCTTCATCATTAAAGTACTCATTAAATGTTTTCATGCCGTTTCCGTTCATAAACTCACCAACGAATCCTGAACCAAAACGAGGAGCATATTTTCCTGAGAATCCAGAAAGAGCACCTAGACCTGAGAGTTGGAACTCATTTTCAGTATTGAGTCCGCCATAAGGCCCCATTCTACCTGTAAGACCACAAATAGAAGCTACATTCCAAATAGTCATCATTCCGTTGAAATATTTGTTGAGTGAGAAACCTGTAGTAATCTCAACAACTTTTGGAAGTGCTATATCTTTTGCTAATTGTTTTACTGTATCAGGGTGTACACCTGTGATATCTTTTGTTGCTTCTGGAGCAAATTTTGCAGCAGATTTTTTGAGCATCTCAAATACAGTTGTCACTTCGCGTTTATGACCATGAATATCTGTAATAGTCCAAGAACCTTCAAGCGTAGGCTTAACCTCTTTAGGTAAACGTAATGTACGCTCATCATGGCCTTCAGTACCCGGCATCAAATATGGTTTACCATCACTTTCATTCATACAGTAAAATTGCTCATCCCATTTATGGTGAAGTTCTTTATCTTCTGTATGCTCTAAGTCATTGCGGCGAATCATTTTTTGCGTTTTTACATCTACTAGGAACGGTAAATCTGTATAAAGTTTTGCAAATTCAGGTTTGTACATTTTTTCGTTAAGGATTACATTGATAACACTCATTGCTAAAATATTGTCTGAACCGGCTTTGATAGGAATCCATAAGTCAGCTGATTTTGCAGTAGCATTAAACTCTGGAGTAATTACGATGATTTTTGCACCATTGTATTTGCCTTCCCATACGAAGTGCGCATCAGGAATACGAGAAACAGATGGATTTCCACCCCACATAACAGCAGTATCAACCGTGTACATAAAGTCCCAAGTACATCCTAAGTTACCTTCACCGTATGCGATAGCAGCACCAGAGAACATATCTCCTAGGTATGAAGACGGATAAATACGGTTTGCACCTAACTGAGTAGAGAAACGCAGTACCGAACCACGACGACCTTCAGTTAAAAGACCTGTACCCGCATGCACCATAAGTTTGTCTGGACCGCGTTTTGGATCTGTTAAGGTGTCAAAAATATTTTGGCAGATTTTCTCAGCAGCTTCATCCCAGCTAGCGCGTTTCCATTTACCTTCACCACGTTCACCTGTACGGATCATTGGATAAAGGATTCTATCTTTTTGGTACATTACTTGTGAATGCTGCACACCTTTATTACAACCACGTGGATTGAAGTCAGGGATTTTAGCATTGATTACCGGATAACGAGCCGATTGGTTTTCACGAGTGATAACACCGTTGTGAGACCAAACTTCCCAAGCACAGTTACCTTGACAGTTTACACAGTGGTATGCAAAACCGTGCTCTTCTTTTTTACCATAAGTAAAAGAGAATTCATTTCTATACATATTTTCCGTATAGTTTGTATTTGGATAGTCATTTTTTCCGTTTTCAACGCTTAATGCAGTTGTTTTTGCGAAAAGACTCCCCTGCGAAGCAACAAGTGCTGCAGTCATACCAGAAACTTTAAGGAAGTTTCTACGCTTATTGTTCATAACTTTTGTCATATTTTAAACCTCTCCCTTATCTTTTTAGCGGTAAATTCATATCATTACCCCAAACATCCCAACTACCTGTAAACACTTTAATGTTTTTGTAACCAAGAAGCTGAAGCGCTGTTATGTGCTCAGAACCACGACCCGCACCAACCATGCAGTATGCATAGATAGTTTTATCTTTTGTGATGCCATATTTTGCATACACTTCTTCTAGCTCTTTTGCTGATTTGAAAGATTTTCTATTTTCAAGGTCAGAAATTTTATTCCATTCCATAAATGTAGAACCTGGAATATGCCCGCCACGCGCAACATTATCCATTTTTCTCTCACCAACTATCTCAGCCATACCGCGAGAGTCAATAATCACATACTTAGAATTTTTTCCACTTTTAAGGATATCTTCCATTGCATGTTTTAGTTCTTCTTTGCCTGCTATCATTGAAAGATCGATTTTATCTTTATCGATTTTGAATGTTTTAGGTTCAGTCGTCTCATCACCTTTGACTACAAGAAGCTCTTTTTCAATAAGATCCATCTCAGCTTTAATGTTTTTCTCATCATCACTTGCTTTTTTCATTACAGCTTCAAACTCTGCTTTTTCCGTATCACTTAAAGTAATTGTGCCTTTTTTGGCATCTTTGAGTTTATTTTTTGCTGTTTTAGTAGCATCTTTAATCTCTTTGATTTTATCTTTGAGTCCATCATATTTGATTTGCGCAGGATCGATAGCCATCATTGCAGAACGACCGCCATTGAGCACTTTTACATTTTTATGTCCATAACTTGTGAAAAAAGAGTAAACACCCGTTGCGTTTGGTCCTTTAAAATCGTCATAAGCAATAACCAAAGTATTATTATCAATTCCTTTTGATCCTATATAAGCCTCAGCATCATCTATACAACGGTAAAGTGGTGCACAATGCATATCTCCAGTTATATCAGAATGATGTAGGTGGTGTGCGTACATCTCTACTGAACCTTTAATGTGCCCCAATTTATATACATCATCACTATCGCCTGAAACAAACACTACATCTTTTTTACCTATTAGCTTTATTGCCTCTTCAGCAGAAATAAGAATATCCTTATTTACATAGCCATCAGATGCCATAAGCGGGGTAAGTGTTAATGTTGCTGCAAAAACTAATGTTTTTAACATTTTATTCATCCGTGCTCCTTCTAAAAATTTTTGTATATTTCAATCAGCTTTTTAAGCCAACTACGCCAAAAGCTTGAAATACCTTTCAACGGAATAACGTCACATTATAGGGCTATGACTCTTATGAAATAATTAAATCAAAAAGATATCACATAATTTATATTACTAAATGAAACACATACACTTTTATAATCGAAAATATAATTTTTATTTATATTTTATTTTAAATATTACTTATGGTTTGAACTTAAGTAAGAGACCCTAAATAATCTCACAGCTAATGAAAAGAGAAGCTATAAGATACAAGGCGAAAATCCGCAGGAGCTATGAATAGCTTCAAGGGTTTTTAACGCAGTAGATTGTAGCTTCTCTTTTCACCCAAAGGGCAACATTTAAAAGATTCATCTTCTGCGTTGCACTTTACTTAACGATACTCGTATCGCCAAGTAAAGTTCGCCTTGAATCTAAACCTTTTAAATGTTGTTAGCTACGAGATTATTTAGGGTCTCTTACTTAAATATCTCAATTAACATTACACTTTAGAGTACAAAAAGCTAGAGTTCGCTATATTCTCACAAATTAATCACATTACAAGTAGGAAACCGTGTCTGAAATAGATTTACAAAACAGTATAAAAAACAAAGACGAAGCGAAGATTATCGATCTACTAGAAGATAAAAGCCTCAATATTGAAATGGTAAAAGAGATATATTTTGCATTTAAAACCCACAAAGAGATCGTCGGACAAGTTGCTATGAACTTAAGTCTGAGAACTTCCGTATATGATAGAGAGCTTGAATATAGCGAGACTATAGTAGAACTTTTACGTGATTTGGCGACAAATGAAGCAGATATGGGTGCTAGATGGGCGGTTGCCAAAAATCCTCATACGCCTACAGATGTGCTCTCTCTCCTTGCCAAAGATGAAGTAAACCTAGTCCGCGCACTGGTGGCAACAAATCCAAAAACTTCTCCTTCTGTTTTAGAGAAATTTTTCAGTGATGAAAAGATTGTCAGAGATGGACTTTCCGGCAATCCAAGTACGCCTGTCAAAATCTTAAAGATATTGGCAAACGATGCTGACAAAATGGTTCGTATGCGACTTGCTGAAAACACAAACGCTACTCCAGAAGTATTAAAAGAACTTCTTGAAGATAAAGATGAAAACGTGGCGATGGCAGCACGCGCCAACCTAGAGAGACAAGCATGAAAAATAGACATGCAAGCATAAAAAGCAGATTTACTGCACTTGAAAATCAGTTTTTAAATACATTTTTTTCAGGTATCTACATCAGTGCAAAAGAGTTTATAAACATCGGTAAAAAAGTTGGTATCCCTATGAGCATGAACTCTAGGGAACTTCTTATCAAAGAGCTTTTAAACAAAAGCGATGCAAACGCAACACTGCAGCAGACTACACAACTCTTAAGTACTCTCATCCAAGAAAGAGTCGCGACCTATCATGCGCTAAGCAAAGATTATCCGGGTGCTGCTTCCACACTTGCAGCACTTGCACAAAAAGCAAACGCAACAGCATCACTACTTGCAAAAGAAGTAAAAGGAAATCCCTATGAATAGCAAGGATCTCAAAGAAGCACTGAGTGCCCTCAAATACCCAGGCATAGAACGCACTATAGGCGAACTCAAACTTTTAGGTGAGATAAAAGTCGTCGCTCATGTAGCAAATATCGAGCTTCTTACTATCAGTGACGAATCCTATCTTAATGTCAAAAAACTCATAGAAGAGAACTTTGCAAACAAATATGAGCGTCTCAACATCACAAAGAAAAATCTTGCCAAAAAAGATATGAATTACGGGAACTCCGCAGCACCGAACAACCGTGCTCCTTATGCAAAAAACATCATAGCTGTTACAAGCGGTAAAGGTGGTGTCGGGAAAAGTACGGTAAGTGTAAACATCGCTATAGCTCTCGCGCAAAAAGGCTACAAAGTAGGCATTTTGGATGCAGATGTTTACGGCCCCAATATCCCGCGTTTGACAAACACCGATGTAGAGCGAATCCAATGGAATGATGATGATAAAATCATACCGGCTGAGAACTATGGCATCAAGATCATGAGTGTTGCGCTCACGACTCCGACGCAAGACACGCCCCTTGTCTGGAGAAGTTCCGTTGCCGTTAATGCACTTATCCAATTCTTAGAAGATGTTGCTTGGGGTGAGCTTGATTTTATGGTTATCGATATGCCTCCGGGCACGGGTGATGTCCAGCTAACCATAGCGCAAGAACTCCCTATTGCAGCGGCTGTTTTGGTCACAACACCACAATTGGTTGCAACAGATGATGTCAGTCGTGCTGTGATGATGTTTAAAGATATCGGTGTGAAGATGGCGGGAATCGTGGAAAATATGAGTTTCTTTATCGCGCCGGATACTGGCACACGTTATGACATCTTTGGTACAGGCGGTGGAGAAAAAATCGCTGCTAAGTATCAGATTCCGTTCCTTGGAGCGATTCCTCTGGATATGCAAATCCGTGAAGGTTCAGACAAAGGCGAACCACCTGTTTCTTTAGGAAGTGCTGAGCAAAAAAAATATTATCAAGACATTGTAGAAAATATTCTTACACATTCTGATTTTAATATTTAACTCAACTTTTGCACATAAAACCGAGTTGTTTTCGTGTGTAAAGGCCTATGATAGCGATGATTTGATGTAATAGACTTCTTACATAACCTCCAAAGCGGTTCAAAAGTTGCTTTAGAGAGGTATGGAAAAATATGAGACATTTTTAGAGATGCTAAAAGTGTGCGAGGCGCACCATAGAGAGAAAAAGAGTCGTGGGGGCAAACCAAACAGTTTATCAGTAGCGACACAGCTTTTGATGATGTTAGAGTATTATCGGGA
>JAQTWZ010000067.1 GCA_028689055.1 Sulfurimonas sp.
ACAAAATCTTTGTCTTTGTTGTATGGCGGATCGATGTAAATCATCTTGATTTTTTTGTGGTAGGAGTTTTGAAGAAGTTTTAATACTTCAAGATTATCGCCCTCGATAAAGACATTATCTCCATCAACTATATCTTTATCAGTGTCAAGTTTTAGAGTAGCATTTGATTTTTCTTTGATAATTGTATAGCAATCTTTTTTACCGCTCCAGTTAAAACTATAATGCTCTGTTTTTTCATCTTTTATATCAAAAAGTATATTTTTAAACTTTTCAATATTAAGCCTTCCATCCTCAAAAATTTCAGGAAAAATATTTTTAAGTTCTTCTACTTTTTCTAACTCTTCAATTTTGCGATTATTTATATCTTGACTCTCTAAATTTATCAATGCATAGCCCTATTTTCTAAATAAAACGATTATATCCAAAGAAGATATAAAAAATAATTTATAGCAACTTTCTGTTTCTATACGCCAAAGCTATCATCAAAAAGACGATAGTGAAGGTGATTGGCACAAAATCAGGAATAGGCACAGGATCACCTTTTGCGTAAGAGTGAAGTCCCGCAAGGTAATAATTTACCCCGAAATAGGTCATGAGCACCGAAGTAAACGCAAGGAGTGAGATGACGCTAAAACTAAAGTCGTTATAGACCTGTTTGATAAAACGCAAGTGAAGTACAACGGCATAGACAAGGATAGTTACAAGTGCCCAAGTCTCTTTTGGATCCCAACCCCAGTAGCGTCCCCAGGACTCATTTGCCCAAACACCGCCGAGGAAATTTCCTACTGTCAAAAGTACAAGTCCCACCATCAAACTCATTTCGTTGATAGAGTTGAGTTCTTTGATAGCAGCAGAAATACCCGCTGCGTTTTTCTCATTTTTGAGGATAAAAAGTATCAGCACGATAAAACCAAGAAGCGCACCAAGTCCTAGGAAACCGTAACTCGCCGTAATCATAGAGACATGGATACTGAGCCAGTAGGAGTTGAGTACGGGAACGAGGTTCGTCACCTGCGGATCCATCCAGTTGAGATGCGCTACAAACAAGATAAGACCTGCAAGGATACCTGTAGAAGCCATCGTCATAGGAGAGCGTTTTGAGAAGATAAATCCTGCCAAAACCGTTGCCCAGCCGATATAAATCATAGACTCATAACCGTCCGACCACGGAGCGTGCCCTGAGATATACCATCTGTTTGCAAGTCCTAGAGTGTGTGTTGCAAAGAAAAGTACCAAAAGCCAAAGTGTCGCTTTTGTGTAAGCTTCTATCTTAAATCCCGGTTTGAGGATTTTTGTAAAACTGAGTATCAAAAGCGTAAAACCTAGTATCAGATACAGCGGATAGAGTCGCTCAAATATCTGCGCTTTGTTGTAAAAAACCTCTGCCAAAATTCTATTTTCGCTTGGATACACTTCCGAACCATAGAACTTTTGATACTGTTCAATTTTTTGAAGTGCCTCATCCGCTTTACTCCAATTTCCGCTTAAGATGCCCTCATCTATAGCCGTAAAATAGTTCACAGCGATATTTCTGAGTGCTTCACCATCTACAGGATCAAAAGTTTGTAAGGCTTCGATAGTCGCAAACCATTTATTTGCGGCATCGTTTTGTTTTGGCCATATCTTGAGAAGTTCACCCGTATAAACCATAAAAGAGATATTGACGCGTTCATCGACTTTGAGCACTTCTTTGTCAAACTTGTCTCTATGTTTTGGTTCTTTTCGCGCTGCCTCTTCTGCCGCTGCTGCAAGTTTGTAACCTCGCATATTTTCAGGGTCTTCAAAAAACTGCGAAAAAGAAGCATAAACGGCATCTGCTTTTGCACCGATAAGTTTGTTGATAGCTTCATCTTTTGTACGGATGATTTTGATATCACGGTACAAATCAGGTCGAATCATCATCCCAAGGATAACCTGATCTGCGCCTAGTTTGTTATTGCCTACATCCAAAAAAGCATTTCTATGCACTTTTGCCAAAATCTCTGTTGCAAGCGTATTGAGAGGTTTCATCCTTCCGCCGCTGTCTTGAATAATAAGCTGACCGAATTTGTCTGCATGAGCCTTATCAAAAGAGAGAATCGTCTTGAGTGCCGGATCTAATTCTGCCGCGTATGAGGGAGTGAAACTCACAAGAAGTGCGACGACTGCGATGAGTGATGCGGCTTGCGTTTTACTTGCATCTTTGGCTTTTTGCGCAAGTTTGGAAAATCTGTTTTGTTTAGAAAAAAGTGACCAAAACATCCCTAAAGCAAGCAAAAAATAACCTATATAGGAAGGAAGTGTGCCGGGATCGTTGTTTACGGACAGAACTGTTCCTTTTTCATCTTGATCATACGAAGCTTGGAAAAATCTATACCCACGGTGTTCTAAAATATTGTTCATAAAAATCCTATAAGGCATCTGAATATTTTGCTCTTGATCGAGAAGGATAACTTCACTCGCATACGAAGCAGGACTCATAGAACCCGGATAACGATCAAGCTGAAAGTCTAGAAGTTTGATAGCAAAAGGCAGATTGAGCATTTTCGCACCATAAGAGAGATGTATATCTACACCGTTTATCACATCATGCGACTCTTCTCCCAAAACGCCGCCTTTTCCATAAATCATCACTTCTTTGGAGACACCCTCCACGCTTACGTTAAAGAGCAAACCATCATAACCCGGTTGTTGTGCTGATGCTTTTGGATTTGAGATGATGCGTGTTTGCGCGTAAGGAAAAAACTCTTTGAGGACAAAACTCGTATTTCCATAAGTAAAAAGTGTTCGTGTGGCAAACGGTTCTTGCGCATTTGCTACAAGTTCTCCCGTAGATTTGTCATCCATCTTCAAATATTTGAGTGTCTCATCATGTTTCATAAAGATTTCGCCGTTTGACACAAACAAAGAGATACTAGGTTTTGTAAAACTCTCTTTGGAGTTAAAATCCAAAACAAAACTGCCATTGTCATAAAACTCACCCTCTTTGAGGATAACAGGCTCACCCGCACTTCCTGAAGTAATCATCATGCTGAGTGCCGGTTTACCGTTTATTTTGTCTTCGACGATACTTTCTATCGCATCCGGAATATACTCAAGCAAAGAAACATCCACTTTTTTACCATCGACTTCAAATGAAGAGTTGAGCGTATTTGAGCTGCGTTTTGAGAGGTATATGATCTCTGAAGAAGATACTTTTTTCTCTGCACTGCTTGCTTCGATAGCAAGATAACTCTCTCTACTTGTCATCGTGCTAGCGTTTTCGCCCTCACGAATATGCATCGAACCTTCAAAACCCACAAAACGGGTAATCGCAGCACCTATAAGAATAACAATAAACGCAAGGTGGAAGATAAATAAAGGGGCTTTTTTGAGCGTGTACATTTTGTATCTATACATATTTATCATGAGGTTTATGGCAAGCAGTCCGAGGAGTGCTTCAAACCATTTGGCGTTATAAACATCCGCTTTTGCACTCATCGTGCCATAATCATTTTCGATAAATGTCGCGTAGCCTATGGCAAACGCAAAGATAAGCAGCATGAGCGCGGTAGTTTTCATGGAGCTGAAGAGGGATAAAAGTTGCTTCATTCGTAAAATTCCTTTATTAAAAAAAGATATTCTAATCAAAATAAACTAATACAAAGTTAAGCTTATATTAAATTTTTATCGAAGCACTTTGTAGTAATAACGGTTCAAATCAAACAAACCACCCTCATGAGGATTCTCTTCAAGAAAACGTTTTTGAAACCAGTCGTAATGTTCCCAAAAATCAGCATCCCCGCGACTTATACCGTATTTGAGGAACTTTTCACGGTAGCTATCACTGCCGTCATAATGTTGCATCATGTCAAAAAAATCCGGAAGATCTTCAAGTGCTACGACTAAAAAGAAGTTTGGATAAGAACCCACAAAACCCTCGATAAAGTCAAGATCATCTTTGGAGGGGTCAAGTCTTGCGGATTCGTTGAACATAAAAGAGACATTATCATGCCATCTGTTCATGATAACAGATATCACAACATCCTCTGCGTTTGGCACTTTTATCCTGATGTAAGCTAAATTTGAATTGTTGCCGTTTACGAGTTTGATAAAAGGCGTGCCTTCTTTGATGAGTGATTTGAAGCCTAGACCGTAGTCGTTTCTGGATTTATACTCTTTTGGAAGTGAAGGCGCTCTTTCATTTTCTTTGAGGTAATTGTACTTATCAAAGGCGATAGATATCTCTTTGAGAAAGTGCGTGTTTACAAGTTTTTCGATAAATTCTCTTTTAGAATTAGTATGTTTGTATTCTATCGCTGTCTCATTTTGTGAGAGTGCGTGTTCTATTTTATCTTCTGCGCCTATGTACCAAGAAGAAAAAAGTCCTTCTCTATCTTCTTGTGGCAAAAAGTTCAAAAACTGCGTTTCACCTTCTACTCTTAGTCTGCTCATGTAGCGGCGGATAGATACTTGATGCCCTACATTTCCATAGATATCAAAACCTGCGACAAGCGAATAGTAGATTCTCTCTAAAAGCGGATAATCTATCACCCATGCAGTTTTTGGCAGATTTCCCAAAGCGCCTTTATGCAAAGAAGCACTGTCAAAATGTCTATAAACACTCAAAAGCGGAGCACTAGAAGCATCTTTGCCCTTCCAAATCGCATCTATGCCTAAGCCATTTTTATACGCCGTGTCATAAGTTTCTCGTCTTGCTTCGCTAAAAGCTATCGCTTTTTCATTGTAACTATCGCTAAAAGTATGGATAAGTTTCATATCACTTCCGACTTCTATAGGCATCTTGAGATTTTCATATTGCGACTTCAAAAACGCAGGGTTTGAGAGTGAGAGGTCATATTTTGGATCCATAAACGCAACCCAAAAATGGTCATTGATAACATTCAGCGCGATTTGCCCTTTGCAGACAGGTCCGCGAATAAATGTACGAATGACATACTCTGAGTTATCAAGTAAAAATGCATACCGTGAACTCGCAGGAATCTGCTCAAACACTCTAAAAGGTTCAGCATTATAAGCCGTTTTATAGCCCACTACAAAAGGCTGCGTTTCCCATTTTGGAGCGATAAAAAGCTCCTGATATCTTTTGAGTTTTGCGTCATCAAGATCATAAACCATATGTGTTTTGTGTACGATAGTTGCATGAACCTTTCTAAAACGGTAATAAAACTTTTCAACCATCGGGTCATCATAAGGACGGATAGAAGCGATAATCTCTATAGGTTGCGGCGCTGGGGTTTTGGAACGTACGAGTTCATAAAACTCCTGAGGTGCGCTTTTAAAAGAGAGATGTGCCAAAAAAAGATGTTCATAAATATATCTTGCGCTCATGATGTGTTTTGCTTCTTGATGATTGAAAAATGCCTCAAATTTCGCTATCTCTTTGGTCGCGTTTGGCGATGGTTCTTTGAGTTTTTTCTCTTCCTCTGCGTTTGGCAGAGGCGCACCTTGAGCTAGCCACTGTGCGAGGATATCATACTCATTTTTTGTAAGTGCGGGAAACCCAAAAGGCATCCCTTGTGTAGGGTTTTTATCCAAAAACGCAGCGAGTTCTTTGGTATCTTTTGCGCAACTGAGATCATCACTCTCACTATAATAATCCCCTATACTTTTTGGATGTAGCATCTTGTGATGCAAAAGTTGCAGCATGATGGAGTCATTTGTTCCTGCCGTTGCGTTTGAGTCGGTAACAGAGCTAAAACCCCTTGTTCTCCACTCCTTCGTTGTCTGCGCATCGATAAGAAGTCTTGATGGTTCTTGTATTCCAAGACGCTCACCGACATAGATTTTGGCTTTACTGGTACCTCTATCGAGACCTTCAAAAGCGTCCAGCTTCAGCTGACACGGAGCGTTGTAGCACGAATGGCAAACAACACAGCGTTTTTCTAAAATAGGTTGTACCTCTTTTGTATAGTTCACCGACCGAGATACCGTCTCTACCGCTACAGGCTGCAAAGGTGCAACAGAACACGCCGAAAAAAACAGTGTTACAAACGCAATATATAAAAGATGGTACATTTTCTTAAAACTCCTCTTTTCCCTAATATCTAGTCAAACCAAAAAGCCAAAGAGGCACGGTTTACTTTTGCAGCACTATCTCAAAACCTTTTTTCTTGCCTTTGAGGAGTTTTACAGAGCCGCCGTGTGCTTT
>JAQTWZ010000068.1 GCA_028689055.1 Sulfurimonas sp.
CTGTGGATATCGGTGACGTAACACGAGAAGCACTTAAGGGTACGGGTGAGTATGAAATCCGCCGTGTGGATATCGTAGGTCCTACGGTTGGTAAAGAGCTCAAAGAAAAAGGGATAATGTCTCTGATCTTGGCAACTTTAGGTATTCTCATCTATGTTGCGTTTCGTTTTGAATGGCGTTTTGCCGTGGCTTCTGTCGTAGCGCTTGTTCATGACGTTTCTATTGCGTTGGGAGCGCTTGCACTTTTTAGTATTGATGTCAACCTCGATGTTTTAGCAGCACTTCTTACACTTTTAGGCTACTCACTCAACGATACAATTATCGTATTTGACCGTATCCGCGAGGGTGTCATCGAAAACAGAGGGACTGAACTTGGCGAAAGTATCAATGAATCAGTGACAAAAACACTCTCTCGAACAACTTTGACATCACTTACGACATTGTTTGTTATTTTCACGCTCTTTGTATATGGCGGTGAAATTATCCATGCATTCGCATTTACACTGCTTGTTGGTATAGTGGTTGGAACATATTCATCCATTTTTGTAGCTTCTCCGATTTTACTCTGGTTTGGATTTGACGTGAAACAGTATCATGTCAAACTTGCAGAAAAAGCAAAACGCGAAGCTGAGAAAAAACGAATGCGTGAACAATACGAATCAGGGGTAATGTAACTCCTGAGTAAAAAGAATATTTTTTGGTAATTTAACTCAGAGGCGAATAAAATATGTTTAATGTAGAAAATTTATTTTTTAGAAATAGTGATTTTTTTAATTTTAAAGATCAGGAAATTTCAAAAAAATATGCTAATTGGTCTAAGCACACGAGCCGAGAGCAAATTACTGTAGTCAGTGCTTTGATGGCTATACTATATATCTTATACTATCAGGTCAATAGCTTAATATCACCACCTGAGCTTATAGGTTCAATGAAGATAGTTGAATTTTGTGTTATGCCTTTAATTTTATTGAGTATTAGCTACCTCTCTGTAAAACAAATAAATTACAATTTGATGATTTTTCTTTTTATGCTTGCGCCTATAATTGCAACTGCAGGAAATATAATCATAACAAGTCAAATGCAAATGCCTCAAGCTTATTTCACTGAAATATATCTTATAATATTTTGGATTTTTGCAGTATCTGGATTGAGATTTTTGCATGCAACATTAAGTGCAATTGGAATCATAATTGTCTCGTTTATGGGAATTTACTTTTTTTTCCCTTCTTCAAAAGAGCTATATTTTTTACATTTTTTTTGGATCTTTGTATCTTTTAGTTTAGGTTTTTATACTGGATATATGTTAGAACAATCAAAGAAAAATACATTTTTAGCTTATGAGGCATTGATTGTAATGACATCGACAGACAGTTTAAGTGGTTTTCAAAATAAAAATAATCTTGCAGACCTAATAAGAATAGAAGTGAGTAGATTCAAACGTTATGGTCATCCATTTTCAATAGTTTTAATGAGTATTGATAGTTTCAAAGAGCTCAAAGCGATTTATGGACATCAAATAAGTGATCTTGTTTTGATAGAACTTGCACAACTCATCAAAGAACATATACGCTTAACTGATATAGTTGTAAAATGGGAAGCAGAAGAGTTTGTTATTATTTATCAAGAGACAGATGAAGAGGTGCTCAAAACTCTTGCAGAAAAACTTTGTCACTCTATTGAAGAGTATACTTTTAAAAATGTAGGTCAAAAAACAATCAGTGCTGGATTGACTTCTTATAGAGAACATGATGACCCTGATGCTATCATTAAAAGGGCAGATATGGCTCTTAGTAAGGCAAGAATGAAAGGGAAAAATCGTATAGAGTTTCTATAAGATTTACCCTAAGTTTCAACTCTTCGTAAGAATTGTTTTTCAGTCGCCACTTAAGAATCTTTGAGTATAATCACCAAAATTAAATTTATGTAAATGTGTTAAAAATCTGGCTTTTTTGCCACTTTTTTGGCGGACTATAAAGGAATGAAAGTATGGATTGGGGCAAAGTAATATATGTGTTTTTCTCTCTTATGAGTTTAACATCGATAGCGGGTTTTATGTATGAACATAGTGCAGTGGCGCTTTTTGTTGCAGCTAGTTTAAATCTTATCTCTACATTTTTGAAAATAGGTGTAAGAAACCTTCTCTCAGCCGAACTTTTGGCCTCATCTTTGGTTGCGGACCTGCATTTGATTCCTGCGTTTATCTATCTTGTTGTCGTAGGAAATTTAGAGTGGGCTATAGCTCTTACTATAGGGGCTCTTATAGCAAATGTCTTTTCGATGGGACTTGTATATATAGAAAGTTCAAAAACACACGACGAATATTAGGAGATTTTTTTGGAGTATAGTTCACGTTCAATAGAAAAAAAATGGCAAGAATATTGGAAACAAAACAGAAGTTTTGAACCAAGTACAGATTTTAGCAAAGAAAAAAAATATATCCTCAGTATGTTCCCTTTCCCAAGCGGAAGACTCCATATGGGGCATGTACGAAACTACTCTATCAGTGATGCTTTTGCACGCCATTATCGCCAGCAGGGACTCAATGTTTTGCACCCAATCGGCTTTGACAGTTTTGGGATGCCTGCTGAAAACGCAGCGATCAAAAACGGCTCGCATCCTAAGGGCTGGACTTATGACAATATCGATTATATGAAAAATGAGTTTTATGCACTCGGTTTTTCATTTTCTCGTGAGCGTGAAATGGCTACAAGTGATGAGCTTTATACAAAATTTGAGCAATCCTTTATCATCGATATGTATGAAAAAGGTCTGCTGTATCGTAAAAAAGGGATGCTCAACTGGTGTCCACATGATCAGACAGTCCTTGCAAATGAGCAGGTTGTCGATGGCTGTTGCTGGAGATGTGATACGCCTATAGTCAAAAAAGATATGAACCAGTATTACTTCAAGATTACACAATATAGTGATGAGCTTCTGGGTGACCTCTCAAAACTTGAAGCCGGCTGGCCAAAACAAGTCCTTACTATGCAGGAGAACTGGATAGGGAAATCAAATGGTTTGGAGTTTGATCTTCATTTTGATGAGGCAAGTAAAGCAAAATTATCGGCTGCGTTTGAGCGTTTTGATGTCTTTACAACGCGTCCTGATACTATCTACGGCGTGAGCTATACAGCACTCGCACCTGAGCATGATATCGTCACGTATATGTGTGAGAATAAGTTACTTTCACAAGAGAGTATCGCTGAAATCACTGCAATGAAAAACACTTCATCTATTGATAGACAAAAAGAGAAAAAAGGTCTCTCGCTTGGTTTGGATGTCATCCATCCATTAACAGGCGCAAAGATACCCGTGTGGATTGCAAATTTCGTACTTATGGATTATGGAAGCGGCGCTGTTATGGCTGTTCCCGCTCATGATGAGAGAGATTTTGATTTTGCTAAAAAATATGATTTACCTATAAACGCAGTGATTAAGCCACTTGAAGGTGAATTGGATATAAACGCTGCGTTTACCGAAGTGGGTATTTTATTTAACTCTGCTGCGTTTGATGGGATGAACTCCAAAGAGTCCCAATCTCATGTCATAGATTATTTTGAAGCAAACAAAATAGGCAAAAGAACGACGAACTATAAACTCAAAGACTGGGGTGTTTCGCGCCAGCGCTATTGGGGTGCGCCGATCCCTTTTATCCACTGTGATAGCTGTGGTTTGGTGATGGAGAAAAAAGAAAATCTTCCTATAGCACTTCCTGAGGATATCGAGATTACGGGAGAGGGAAATCCTCTGGATAAACACCCGACTTTTAAACACTGTAAATGTCCAAAATGTGGAGCCGATGCGACACGTGAGACAGATACTATGGATACTTTTGTCGAGTCTTCATGGTATTTCTTGCGTTTTTGTGCAGATGCAAGCAACTGGGAGAGCGAAGCTTTTTCCAAAGAACAGATAGCCTATTGGATGGGCGTGGATCATTATATCGGCGGGATAGAACACGCGATATTGCATCTTTTATATGCAAGATTTTTTACTAAAGTCTTTAGAGATTTGGGCTATATCAATTTTGATGAGCCTTTTGACAAGCTTCTCACACAAGGGATGGTGCTCAAAGATGGTTCTAAGATGTCCAAATCCAAAGGCAATACAGTCGATCCCGATGCTATTATCGAGAAATATGGCGCAGATACGGCAAGACTTTTTATCCTTTTCGCAGCACCGCCGACACAAGAACTTGAGTGGAATGATAGCGGTGTTGAAGGCGCGCACAAATTTATCAAAAGATTTTATGATAGAAGCTCCAATATCGTAGCAACACAAACTATCCCTCTTATCGCTCATGCAACACTGAATAAAGAAGAGAAATTTGCACGCAAAAAAGTCTATGAAGCACTGACACGCGCCAACGATGTTTTTGCAGAGCGATATACTTTTAACACGATGATAGCAGGCGTGATGGAGGCTATGAATGCACTCAATACGCAAAACAATAGCGATGTTTGGAGTGAAGGGTATTGGATACTCACTTCCATAATGGAGCCTGTTATTCCTCATGTTGCTTGGGAGATAAGTGAGAAATATTTTTCTTGCAACAACTTGAGTGTGCAAAAAGTGCTTGAGGAAGTTTTTGTAGAAGAGAGTATCATGCTTGGTGTTTCCATAAACGGAAAACGCAGAGCAGAGATAGAAGTCGCAGCTGATGAGAGTGAAGCAAATATCATTCAAATAGCCAAAGATGCAGCAGCAAAATGGCTTGAAGACGCGGTTATCGTCAAAGAAATTGTTGTTCCGAAAAAACTTGTCAATATCGTTATAAAAGGCTAACTATGCGTAGAGGTGAAAATGTTTTAAGGAGTCTGCTTCTTTTTGCTTTGCTTGTGACATTTTCTTCTTGCGCTTATAAGCCGAGTGCAAAATATTCTCGTGAAGTTGTGGGTGAGAGTATCAGCACAAATATTATCATCTCTTCACAAGACCCTGAAAATACCGTAGTGATAAAAGATGCTGTGGACAGTGCAGTCATTCAGGTGTTTCATGCTTCTCTCACAAGCAGAAATCTTTCAAAAACGCATCTTGAAATCAGTATCAATGAACCGACTTACGCACCTTTACAATATGATAGCAATGGTTTTATCGTCGGTTACAGAGCTACGACACTTCTAAAAATCAATAGGTACCATGAAGGGGTCAGTAAGAAATATACGGCAACAGGCCACTATGATTTTACCGTAGCTGCGAATGCAGTTTTAACAGATCAGCAGAGATTTGATGCCATCAAATATAGCGCGCAAAAAGCACTCAAATCATTTGTAGCACAAATATCGGCTGAGGGTACGCGAGCCAAAAAATAAGGAAGAGAGATGACAATCCAAACAATCATAAACAAATCATTGCGACGCGTTGAGTTAGAGGGCAAACTTCTCACTCCTGATTTTTATGCGGAAGCTTTTTGTATAGAAGCTAGCAAAGCCGGTATGATGGTAGAGGACTGTAACCAAGTTGCCAAACTTTCACAACTACTCAATAAAGAACTGCAAAAAGACCTGACGCAATACAGAATAAAAACGATGTCCGAATTGGCGCGTTTTCTTATCTCCAAACTCAATCGAACAAATACGACAACCTGCTCAGAACTTCTCGAATCAAACAATAATTTGCTTAAAAGAGTTTTGCAAGTTGTTGCAGTGCTTCACAACAGAGAGGCTTCAGAACTGGCGCGAAAAAGTATCGATATGTTGGCTTCTGTCCCCTCAGCGGCTCAGATAGACCAGTACAGACAACTTTGGGTCAATTTTATCACAACGTATGACGACTCTTTTTTGCAGAAACTCAAACAACTTACAGATCTTGATACAACAGACTTGGTAAAAACTATTTCAAATATCAACAAGCAATCGCTTCTTTTGGGAAGTGGGGAAGGAGTCTCTGATCTTACGAAAATTTCTACTCTTTTGATCTCTTCTTTTGTGCCATCTATCGCCTCAAGTGTCAATGATGAGATAGCAACGCTAAGTGACAAGATACGCAAAAATCCAAATCTCTTAGAGAGTGCCAGTATAGAAAATGAGGTGCGTTCTGCTATTTCGTTGCGTATAGCTCTGGACAAAAAAAGTGTCAAAGAGATGGTAGAATCGCTTGATGGCGTTTTAGATAAATTATCTCTGCG
>JAQTWZ010000069.1 GCA_028689055.1 Sulfurimonas sp.
ATAAGCACCGAAAGCGGATAGTAAATCATCGGCTTGTCATAGATAGGCACAAGTTGTTTGGATACACCTTTTGTGATTGGGTAGAGGCGCGTACCGCTTCCGCCTGCTAGGATTATGCCTTTCATTTTCTTGTTACCTCCACATATTCGCTCTCATCTCGTCAATATACTTTCCAATGCCCTTCGTCGGTTTCCATCCCAGCGCTTCGGTTTTTGATGTCACGACATCTGCGGTCATGCGGTTTCCTTTGCGTTCTGGGAGCATCTCTATCTTGCCGCCGAACATTTCGGCGATTTCTTTGATGGAGTAGGCTTCCGGGCTTCCGATACCGAACTCGTCGCCGTAGCCGTTTTCGCCTACGAGGACGAGACCGCTGATGATGTCGTCTATGTGTGTGAAGTTTCTTTTTTGTGTTCCAGGGCTTACTATAGTGAGTGTTTCGCCTTTCTTCATCTTTTCTTTGAAAAGGGCGATAAGGGTTGCATATTTCCCTGTTTGGATCTCTCTTGGTCCGTAAACATTATAAAAGTAAGTGATCGCGTACGGGACATTGAACCATGCTCCGTAGTTCATGACTAGCTCTGTATTGGTAGCTTTTGTCCATGCGTATGGACTTGCACTGCGTCCGAGTCCGCCATCGCCAAACTTGGTGCTGCTTCCCGCGTAGAGTATTTTGCAGCCTGCTTTTCGTACAAATTCTAGTACGGCGAAGATACCGTCTTTGTTGAATTTCCACACTTTTTCTATATCATCGAAACTCTGCTCGACTCTTGAATATTCGCCGAGGTGATAGACCATGTCGGGCATAAATGTCACGAGTTGTGCTATCTCCGAGGTCATCCCTTCTATGTAAGTGACATTTGGCACATGATTGGCTTTGCTCCCGGTGAAATAATTGTCTAACGAATAAACATCATTATTGGGATTTTGCGCCAGTTTTTCACACAGATGAGAGCCTACAAAACCTGCTCCACCGGTGACTAAAATTCGTTTTTTCATGCTATGCCTTCTTAAAAAAGTTTGTTATTCTACTTAATATATCATTAAAAATTGTATAATTCCGCATGCAAAAAAATACACATTTCTCATTTCTCATCACGCTTCTTTCTACCTTTTTGAAGCTATCTCTCGTTGTTTTGGTACTTATGTCGTTGGTACGTTTTTACATCTTTATCGCATATAGCAATGCCTTTTCGTATGACATTATGGAGACTATGGCTGCGTTTTGGCTAGGTGTGCGGCTTGATATCAGTATCATAGCTTATATAAACTCTTTGGCAGTTGTATTGGTTTTTTTCATCTGGATTCTGCATTTAAAATTTTTACAGAAATATTTATATAACTTCTTTAGGCTTTATTTTGTGCTGTTTTTGACGCTTTTATCTCTGCTGACTTTTACGGATTTAGCCTATCTTTCTTACTTCGGAGAGCACGCTACACTGATGATATTTGGTGTCTTTGATGATGACACCGAGGCGCTTTTACGCACTGCGTTTGCCAACTACAATATACCTCTGTTCGTGTTTGGATTTTTACTCTATTTTTCTCTGCTTTATTTTTTGGTTTTCAAGATTGTCAGACAAAAAGAGGTATCTTCTCTGACTTGGTCTCTCTGGCAGCAGAGCTTCTTTTTTCTCTTTCTTATTCTTTCTATCGCATTACTTGGACGCGGTTCTCTGGGGCTTTTTCCGCTTGCGTACAACACGCAGGATGTGAGCGCCGATCCCTTTCTCAACCGTCTCCCGCAAACTTCTACATACGCACTCATCAACTCCTATGAGCAGTATGAAAAAAGCAAATCAGGCAACTATGATCTGATAAAAACAGTAGGCTTTAGCAAAAATATAGAGAAGGCTTTTGAGATTCACAAGCAAACGCAGCAAATAGACAAAACAGACTTGCTGAGTAATATCCACTACAAAACGCCCTCAAACGAACTTCTCAAAGAAAAACCCGCTCATGTGGTTGTTGTGATGGTAGAGAGTTTTGGGATGCCTCTGCTTGATTATCAAAGTGAGAGTTTCAACATCATGGGTAAACTTAAGAAGCATTTTGAAGAGGATACACTTTTTACCCGTTTTATCTCCTCATCCAACGGCACTATCGTCTCACTTGAGCCGACACTTCTCAATATCGCGGCACGCCCCGGCTCGACCTCTTTTGCACAGAGTGAGTACATGAGCACAGAGTTCAAACAAGCAAGTGCCAGAGTGTATAAAGATGCGGGTTATGAGACGAGTTTTGTCTATGGAGGTGATCTCTCATGGAGAAATATAGGAAGATTTGTGCTCAAACAGGGCTTTGATAGCGCTTCTGGCAAAGCAGTTATAGCGGACGCTTTGGGCAAAAATATGGAGTCTATCTCTCATGACTGGGGCGTTTTTGATGAATATTTGTATCAGTATATAGAGCAAAAACTTCAAAACGCAACGAAGCCGCAGTTTATCTTTGTGCTCACTACAAACAACCATCCTCCCTATAAAATTCCGCAGGATTACACCTCCAATAGACTTGAAATAGCAGATGATTTAAAAGAACATATTACAGGGGATATCGCGCTCATGCAGCAGCGTTTCAAGGATTATGCTTATGCCGTGGATATGGCGGGCGCGTTTTTGGACAAGATAAAAAGCTCATCGCTTGCGCAAAATACTGTAGTTGCGTTTACTGCGGACAACAACACTATAGAGGGAAATATGCGTTATGAAAACCACTATACGCAAACAAAACGCATCCCTTTTTATCTCTATCTCCCCGAGTATCTCAAGCCCAAAAAGGCTATCGATACGCTCGTGCCTGCATCGCACAAAGATATTTTCCCGACACTCTACAACCTTACTTTGAGTGATGCAAATTACACGGTAATAGGCACAAATCTTTTGGATGAAAGCGTCTTGCACTGTGGATTTAATGACGCAGGTGTCATCATGAGCGCTGATGGGGGATTTGAAAAAGGCAAAGCAAGCAGCGCAAGCGAGAAAAAATGTGAAGAGTATTACAAAGCTTCTTTGGCGGTTACAGAATTCTTGATACAATCACATAAGTAAAAAAACAGGAAAATATTTGAAAATAGTTTTAAAACGGTTTTGGCCCTACATAAAAGAGTACAAACTTCAGTATATTTTGGTGCTCTTTGGGATTGTTTTGACGGTGGGAGCTACTGTTGCTACAGCTGAAATCATGAAATATGTGATGGATGAAATGCTTATCGAAAAAAAAGAAGATATGCTTGTTTTGATCCCGCTTGCTATTATCGGCATCTATTTTCTCAAGTCTATAGGCCGTTATATACAGTCCGTATTTATGACTTATATAGGGCAGCATATTGTTACACGATTTCGTGAAATTCTTTTGGAGAAGATTATCCACTTTGATATGGAATACCTCTATCTCAACCGCAGTGGAGAATTGATCTCTCGTGTGACAAATGATATAAGCAGAATCCAGTATTTTGTATCCAATATGCTTCCTGAACTCTTTCGCGAAACGCTCACGGTCATCGGACTTGTAGGGTATATCATCTATCTCAATCCGACTCTTGCGTTTTCTGCTTTGGTTGGCATCCCTTTGATTATTTATCCTTTGATACTTATAGCGAGAAAACTCAAAAAATATTCTCATCGCTCTCAGGCAAAAAATGCAGATGTCCTCACAAGATTGACTGAGGTCTTCAACAACTCAGAAATCATAAAAGCAAACGCAACTGAAAAGTATGAGATGAAGCGTTTTAGTCTTCAAAACTGGCAATATTTTAAGATAAACATGAAGTCCGTATATGTCGGAGAGAGTGTTTCTCCTTTTATGGAGATTATCGGTGCAACAGGACTGGCTGCGGTGATTTTTCTAGGCGGGAGAGAAGCGTATAACGGCAACATGACACCGGGTGAATTTATCGCTTTTCTAACAGCGGTCGGACAAGTTTTTCAACCTATTCGCCGCATCGGGTCTATCTATTCAAAAGTTCAAGATGCAGTTGCTGCCAGTGAAAGAGTTTTTGAAATTTTAGATACAGCCAATAAAATAGTCGATGGAGAGAAAAAACTCACAGAAGATATCCATGAGATAGAGTACAAAGATGTTATCTTAAAATATAACGATTATAATCTTCTTGATGGTGTTTCACTCAAAATAAAAAGCGGTCAAAACATAGCGCTAGTAGGCGATAGCGGTGGCGGAAAATCGACCTTTATCAATATGTTGCTGCGTTTTTATGACCCGGATGAAGGCGCTGTTTTTGTCAATGGCGTGAATATAAAAGAGTTTGAAAATATCTCTTACAAACATCATATCTCTTTGGTTTCACAGCGTATCTATATTTTTCAAGATACCCTTGCGGCCAATGTCGCATATGGCACGGGGCGTATCGATGAAGAGCGCGTTCATGAAGCGCTTAGACTCGCAGATGCAAGTGAATTCGTCGCTTCTTTGAGTGAAGGCATTTATACACAGCTTCAAGAGTTTGGCTCCAACCTCTCAGGCGGACAAAGACAGCGTTTGGCAATCGCTAGAGCCATATACAAACACTCTTCACTTTTGCTGTTTGATGAGGCGACATCGGCACTTGATAATGAGAGTGAAAAACGTATCCAGACAGCACTGCAAAGTTATGCGAAAGATAAAATAACCATCACTATAGCTCACAGACTCAGCACTATTGAACATGCAGATAAGATTTTGGTATTGCAAAAAGGAACGATAGTGGCTCAGGGTACGCATGAAGAACTCTTAGAGAGTTCAGAGGTCTATCAGAGATTAGCCGGAACATTTGAAAAATAGCTAGGCTAGCAACTTAATGGCTTTGTTAGTCTTTTTTGGTGATAATCGCACCACATATATAAAAATTTTTGCCTCAAAGAAGGATTAAAGTGTTAGATTTTGCAAAATTTACAAAGTATTCCAAACCGGGACCGCGTTATACCAGTTATCCTACTGCTTTAGAGTTTAGTGACTCGTATGCGTATGATGTTTATATCAACAAACTTCAAAACCAGGATGCAGCGCGTCCTTTAAGTCTCTATTTTCATCTTCCTTTTTGTCGTAACGCTTGTTATTTTTGTGGTTGTAATGTTGTTTTTACTTCCAAAGAGGATAAGATGCTTCGATATATGGAGTATCTCAAACGCGAACTTGAGATATTATCCAAGCATCTAAACTGCAAACGCGAAGTGATACAGATGCATTTTGGCGGGGGAACACCGACATTTTTTACCGCACCCCAACTGAAAGAAATAATTCAAGAGATCAAATCGTACTTCCCAAATTTTGTCAAAGATGCTGAGGTGAGCTGTGAGATAGATCCGCGTCATATCAATGAAGATCAGATGAAGGTCATGAGCGAAGCGGGCTTTAACCGTGTGAGTTTTGGTATTCAGGATTTTAATGAAAAAGTGCAGATAGCCGTACACCGTGTTCAGCCTTATGAGATGACAAAAGCTGCGATGGATTTGGCTAGAAAATACAAGATGGTTTCGGTGAACGTTGACCTTATTTACGGATTGCCTTACCAAACGCTCGAGACTTTCAAAGAGACACTTGCTCTCGCACTTACGCTTAATCCTGATAGATTTGCAGTATTTAACTATGCTCATGTGCCTTGGCTGAAAAAAACAATGCGTAAGATAGATGAAACAACACTGCCTCTTCCGGATGAAAAACTTCAGATTATGCAATATACGATAGATTTTTTGACCTCTCACGGCTACAAAATGATAGGTATGGATCACTTTGCAAAACCTGAAGACGAACTTTTTAAAGCCATAGAAAAAGGTGAGTTGCATAGAAACTTCCAAGGTTACACGACAAAAGGCGGAGCAGATCTCATCGGAGTCGGGCTTACTTCCATAGGCGAGGGCGTTGATAGTTATAACCAAAATTTCAAAGAGATGGATGCCTATGAAGCAGCGATTGACGCAGGGAAACTTCCTTTTGAACGCGGCGTAGTATTGAGTGAAGATGATCAGATTCGTCAATATGTCATCATGGAGCTTATGAGTAACTTCAAGCTCGATATCAGAAGATTTGAGAAGCTTTTTAATAGAGAGTTCGCAAGCTATTTCGCTGATGCTATTGAAGCGCTTAAGCCTTTTGCAGA
>JAQTWZ010000031.1 GCA_028689055.1 Sulfurimonas sp.
AATCAGAACAAAGCAGTGTGATATCTACATCGCCCAAAGCACGAATAATCGTCGCCGCTCTGCGAAATCTGTCAAGCCCTATGCGGTGTCCTGTGTGTACATAATAAAATGTTTTCATCTATTTATCTCTCGCAGCGATTTTTATATAGATATGGAGTATCTCTATCGCTGCGGGTGTGATACCGCTGATGTTCATGGCGGCTTGAAGCGTTGGCGGTGCAAACGCAGCTAGTTTTTCTTGAACCTCTTTGGAGAGTCCGCTTACTATAGTGAAGTCAAAGCCCTCAGGAATAGCTATCTTGAGATACTTTTTCATGCGTTCTATCTCTTCGCTTTGTTTGTCGATATAACGGGCATATTTTCCCTCAACCAAAATCTCTTCTTGGATATAATCATCAAATTGTGCCAATTCAGGGACGATTTTGAGCATCTTTTCTACATCAAAACTTTTTCTCGCTACAAGCTGCTGCGCTGTTGAGACATCTTTGAGCGGTTGTTCATCCATCGCTTCGAGTATAGCGTTGAACTCTTTGTTGGGAGTGAACTTCGTCTCTTCCAGAAGTGCTGCACCATAACGAATCTGCTCATCTTTGCGTTTTACTCTTTCATACTCAGCATCAGAGATAAGACCCAGTGCATGACCATAGCGACCAAGTCTCGTATCTGCGGACTCTTCACGCAAAAGAAGTCTATACTCTGCACGGGATGTGAACATTCTATAAGGCTCATTTGTCCCTTTTGTCACCAAATCATCTATCAAAACACCGATATACGCCTCATCGCGTCTGAGCACCAAAGGCTCTTTGCCTTGGAGTGAGAGAGCTGCGTTTATCCCAGCCATGATACCTTGCGCTGCTGCTTCTTCATAACCTGTCGTGCCGTTTATCTGACCGGCACAGTAGAGCCCTTTTATTTTTTTTGTCTCTAGGGAGTGTTTGAGTTCACGAGGATCGACAAAATCGTACTCTATCGCATAGCCATAACGCACGATTTTTGCGTTTTGCATCCCTTCTACAGACTGCACCATCGCACGCTGTACATCAGGCGGCAAAGATGTGGAGAGACCATTGATATAACACTCCGTATTGTCCATAGTCTGTGGTTCGATAAAAAGGTGATGTCTATCTTTTTCAGCAAATTTACTTACTTTGTCTTCGATAGAGGGACAATAACGCGGTGATTTTCCAGCTATTTGTCCTGTAAAAAGAGGTGCTCTGTAGAAATTTGAAGAGATGATCTCATGAGTTTTCTCATTTGTATAGGCGATATAACAAGGGAGCTGTTTTTTCGTGGCACGGAACACTTCTCTGTCTGTTCTAAAGCTAAAAGGACTCGGAAGCTCGTCGCCGCCTTGCTCTTCCATCACGGAAAAGTCTATCGTAGAGCTATCGACACGCGCGCAAGTTCCCGTTTTGAGTCTGCCCATTTCTAGTCCGCAGTCATTTTTGAGTGAAGCACTGAGTCCAACACTTCTCTGCTCACCAAAACGCCCGCCTTCTTGCTGTATTTCACCGACATGGATGATACCGTTGAGAAAAGTTCCCGATGTGATGATGACTTTTTTGGCTCTGTATTCGTTGAGCAGATCCGTTTTCACGCCTGCTACCTCTTTGTTTTCTATGATAAGTGCACTTACTATATCCTGAGCGAGGTCAAGATTTGGCGTTTTTAAGATGACATTTCGGGCGATAACGCGATATTTGTCCATATCTATCTGTGCACGGCTTCCACGCACTGCAGGACCTTTTGTCTGGTTGAGGATACGAAACTGTATGCCGGCTTCATCCGTGATAAGTCCCATCTCTCCGCCAAGTGCGTCAAGTTCACGGACTAAGTGTCCTTTTGCCAAACCGCCTACAGCCGGGTTACAGCTTGTTGCCCCGACATTTTCCGCAAGCATTGAGACCATCAAAGTTTTGTTGCCCATACGTGCAGATGCAAGTGCCGCTTCCACACCGGCATGACCTCCACCGACAACGATTACATCATAATTCATACCAAATTCCATAATATTTCCATAATATATATTTTTGCAATTATAGCAGTTAGCCAAAGTATATCTATTTAAATACTTTTAAATTGAGAAAAGATTAATCTAATATTGATTAAAATGGTTCCACTTTATATTTTTGGGGTCACAATGAATACTATTAATGTACTGGCTGTGGATGATGAGCCGTTTAATTTGGATTTGATTGAACTTGCATTTTTAGATACTCCATTTGTAAAACTTACACAAGCCGTCAATGGCAAAGATGCTCTGGACAAACTTTCTCTTATGAATGCGGAAGTAGTTTTGCTTGATATCAGAATGCCTATTATGGACGGTCTTGAGACCTTAGAAAAAATCAAATCCGACCCAAGATTTGCCAATATACCCGTTATTATGGTTACTGCCAATAGTGAAGAAAAGCATAAAGCTTTGCGAATGGGGGCAAATGATTTTTTGAGCAAACCCGTCGATGTAGAAGAGCTAAAACTTCGCACCTTCAATCAAGCAAATCTCTACAAAACGCAACAAGAACTCAAAGAACTCAATAAAAATCTTGACAGCCTTGTCGAAAAAAGAACACATGAGCTGCGTAATGCCCTCGCTCATGCCAAAGATACGGAATACGAAATCTCACTGCGTTTAGGGCGTGCAAGCGAATATAGGGACCTTGAAACGGGTATGCATATCAAAAGAATGAGTCGCTATTCTGCTCTTCTTGGCAAACTTTCAGGGATGAATAAAGAAGAGGAAGAGCTGCTTCTTTACTCATCTCCGCTCCATGATATAGGGAAGATAGGTATTCCCGATGCCATCCTTCTCAAGCCCGGTAAACTCGACAACAATGAGTTTAGACTTATGCAGGAACATACAACAATAGGCGCACAGATGCTTGATGAGGGTGAAAAATATCCTATCATACAGTCCGGCAAAACTATAGCGGCACAACATCATGAAAAATATGATGGCAGCGGCTATCCAAACAGACTCCAAGGCGAAGAGATAGATATCAGCGCGCGTATCGTAGCTATCGCAGATGTTTTTGACGCGCTCTCTTCCAAACGTGTTTATAAGGATGCCTTTCCTCTTGAAAAAACTCTGCAAATCTTACAAGAAGGCAAAGGAACACATTTTGATCCTGTTTTACTTGACTTGTTTATAAATAACATTGCACTTTTTTTAGAAATACAACAAGCATTTCCAGATACCGAAGAGACACCCCACATTTTAAATATTTTTGAGGAATACAGATGAAAATCATACTAGTCGAAGATGAAAGTTTTAACCTGATCGTTCTTGAAGAGATGGTAAAAATATTTTACAATGATGCAGAAATAGTAACTGCCGTAAATGGGCAAATAGCCTATGATATTTTACAAAAAGAGAGTTTTGACATCATTTTGAGTGATGTTAATATGCCTGTGCTTGATGGTTACGGTCTTGTCCGAAAGATTAAAGAAGATCTCCAACTGACAACGCCCACTATAGCAATTACTGCGTTTGCGATACAAGGAGACAGAGAAAAACTTTTGCTTGCAGGCTTTGACGACTATGTTTCCAAGCCTATAGACATGAGTGTGCTTGAGGTCATCCTCAAAAAATATTTAAGCTCATGAGTAGTGACTTTATGTCAGAAAGAACAAAAATTGTCGTTCTCTTACTCTTGCTTGTGGGTCTTTTACTGAGCTCTTTGATCAATTTCTATGAGAGTGCCCAGACAAAACAAAATATTTTAAACTTTAATCAAATTATTAATACTTCACACACACAAAACAGTTTAGTCCAGCAACAAATAAATAATGAGATTCAACGAGAAGGGTACTATCTATTCTATCAGCTCATGAACATGCTTATAGCTATTTTTTCTTTTTTTATGCTTCTTGGATTTTTAATTGTATTTTTCAAAACATTGCATGACAATAATAAAATTCTACAGCTTCAAGAAGAGAATGAACAAAAAAATCGTCAGCTTTTAGAGCATTTGCAACTGCTCCATGAACACAAAAAAGCCCTCGATGAGAGTTCTATCGTCTCCAAAACAGACCTGCATGGTGTCATCACCTATGTCAACGAAAATTTCTGTAATGTCAGCGGGTACTCAAGCGCCGAACTTATCGGTAAACCCCATAATATCATCCGCCATGAAGATGTTCCAAAAAAAGTTTTCAAAGAACTTTGGGAAACTATCAAAAAGAAAGAAATCTTTCATGCCATCATCAAAAACAAAAAGAAAAACGGTGATTTTTATTATGTGGATTCAACGATAATTCCTATTTTGGATACAAACGCAGAGATTGTCGAATATTTTGCCGTTCGCCATGATGTTACGGAACTTATCAAAGCAAAAGAAGATGCACTCAGTGCGGAAAAAGCAAAAAGTGCTTTTCTCGCTACCATGAGCCATGAGCTCCGCACTCCGCTCAACGCGGTTATAGGTTTTTCGCAGATTCTTCTTTCCAAAACTGACTTTCCTGGGGAAACTATGGCAAACTATATCCATAAAATCAATCTTTCAGGAAAACATCTGCTAAATATCGTTAATAATATTTTGGATTTCTCAAAAATAGAGTCACAAAAATTGCATATACATAAAGAACGTATTGCTCTTGAAGCTCTTATCAATGAAACTTTACTTCTCGTAGAGACTGATGCAAATATAAAAAAAATCGCCATCGAAAAAGAAAACTTCGGCATGATTGACATCTTTGCGGATAAACAGCTTTTAAAGCAGGTACTTTTAAATATTGTCTCAAATGCCATCAAATTTACATCTCAAAATAAAAAAATAGCCATAAGCTATAAAGAAGAAGAACAGTACCAAATCATCACTATCTGTGATGAAGGAGTGGGACTCTCCGGTGAGCAAATCAAAACGATATTTCAAGCTTTTGCGCAGATACAAGAACACCAAAACGAAGCGATAAAAGGCACGGGACTCGGACTGGCCATATCAAACAAAATAATAGAACTGCATCAAGGTAAAATAGTCGTAGAGAGTGCTATCGACTCTGGCAGCTGTTTCAACATATATCTCCCCAAAACAAAGGATTAAAAAATGAGTCAAAGATTGGACGCTATTTTCAAAAGTTTTCATATTTCAAAACAGGTACTTGAAGAGCGAAAAAATATAGCCCTTTATATTGAGTCTTTTTCTTCTTTGATTGTGGAGCGTTTTTATGACTATCTGCTCTCTAGTCCTGATTTTGAAAAAGCTCTCAACAAAGTTGATTTACCAAGACTCAAACGCTTAAGAATAGAATCTTTGGTCTCTTTGTTTACAGATGAGTTTGATGATACACTTTTGAATAAAATCGCACGCGCACATCTTGATACTTCTATGCGGATAAATCCCTATATCATTGCCTCTGCGTTTGAGATTTTAAAAGACAGCATTTTGGATATTTCTTCTGTCAATGAACTTCTCAAAAGAGACCTTAAAGTTATCCTCAAATTTTTACATATTGCTGAGTTTGTCGTACAAGACGATTATGCAAAAAATACACTTAGCGATATGAGTGAAACAAAAACGGGTCTTATCGTCATGTTTGAGACGCTCTTTGAGATGCTCACTATCCATAAAAACAAAAACACCTATCTTCTGCAACTCTGGGAAATTGGTGAACTGCGTCCGCCTTATGGAGGAGTTTTACCTCAGAGTGATGCCAATTTATGCCCATTTAGCATGATGCTGCTCAAAGTCAAAGAAGATTTCAAGCATATTCATGATCTCAATATAGATATAGACTCTATATCAAAATCCCATCATGATTACCACGATGCAGTCAAAGAGCTCTACGATTTTGCGCAAAACAACGCCTCTATGGATATCCAAACGCAACAGATACAAAAGATACAAAAGATATCCGACAGCTTGTTTGAGCGTATCACAAAACCTTTTGAACACACTTCATCTTTGACTTTTTTATCTATCAATTCTGGCATACGTTTTATGCAAAAGTACAATGCCACTATTAATGAAACAAAATTTCTTCCCTTTAACAATCCAAAAAACATGGTAAGTTTTATGCAAAACATGATTGAAGATGCCATCAAAAGCTCTTTAGCGTGGGCGATCTTCGACATCAAAGTCGCAAATGAAAAGTGCGTTGCATTTGGAGAAGTATGTGAGACAATTATCCTCTCCAATATGACGCTCAATATTTGTCTCAGTATCAAAGATGTCCCATACAAGTCCTTTATCATAGATGTTCTCAAAGTCTTTTTGGAAGTTCTAAAAGCAACTGTTATCAACAGAGAAAAAGAGTACTCTTTTATGGCGCTTGCGGACAAAGCAGAGACTGCCAACCGTGCAAAAGATATGTTTTTGGCCAACATGAGCCATGAGCTCCGAACACCGCTCAATGCTATCATCGGTTTCTCACAAATCCTCAAAACACGACAAGAGATACCCGAAAATCTGCGCCCTTACATCGAAAAAATAGCGATTTCAGGAAACAATCTCCTAAACCTTGTCAATACTATCCTTGATTTTGCAAAAATAGAAGCGGGCAAAATATCCTACCATCCAAAGATGACCCTTTTATCTGAAATCACAAATGAAGTCTCTATGGTGATGACATCACTCACTCAGGCAAAAAACATCAGTCTCGAACTTCCCGGAGACCTCTCTTTGGCTCTGTTTGTAGATCCGCAGCTTATCAAACAGGTTCTTATCAACCTCCTCTCAAACGCAGTCAAATTTACTCCTCCAAACGGAAAAATCGTACTCTCCATACGCTTTGAACAAAAGGACAATGAGTTTGTCATCTCAGTATGTGATACCGGTGTAGGGATAGCACAAGAGGATATTTTCAAACTTTTCACACCTTTTACACAGATAGACAATCCGCTGCACGCAAGCGCAAAAGGAACAGGACTCGGTCTTACCATCACAAAACGCATCGTAGAGGATTTGCATGGAGGCAGGATTTGGGTGCAAAGCAAAGTGGGAGAAGGAAGCTGTTTTTCTGTGGCACTTCCTGTCTCCAACGAACTCAATAAAATCGAACTTTTTCCTTCGGCTCTGGAGAGTGCAAAAAACCTGCTCCTTGTAGAAGATAGTCAAGAATATGTAGATATTCTCATCAACAAACTCAACCAAAATTTCAATATTACCGCTACAAATTCCATCAACAAAGCCAAAGAGTTGCTCATGCTCCACAGCTACGACAAAATCATCCTCGACTTCTTTCTTGTCGATGGTATCAGTTCTGAGCTTATCTATTTTATGGATGCCAATGCACTCAAAACTCCTGTTTATATCATCTCAGCGGAGGACGATATCAAACTGGTCGAACATATAGGCGAATCAAAAAACATCGTGGGTATCTTCAATAAAAAAGATTCAGAGGCAATTTGCGATACTCTCATCAGAAGTGAAAATGTATAATATTCTCTTACCGGAATCTTTTCCAAACCTGCCGCGAGCTATGCAAAAACTGCAGCAGATGTTTGCTAGCAATACGCTAGAGAGTCACGTTCTTGTCAAATCTTTAGAAGAAGATCCTCTTCTTTATGCCAATATCCTCAAACTTGTAAATTCTCCTCATTATGGACTCAGCAACAAAGTAGTATCTATACATCACTCCGTTATGCTGCTTGGCAGTACCATCATACGCGGCATCGTCATGGCGGCTATCCTCAAAAAATCCTTTTTGCTTGATCTCTCACCTTACAATATCACAATAGAGACTTTTGATACCATTTGTGCTTTACGTGTCAAATTTTTAAATATATGGCTCAGGGATGAAAATATGAATATTGATATGCCTACGCTCACTTCCGCCGCTTTTTTGATGGAGTCTGGGAAGATTATCAGTGCAAACGCTATCATGAGCAACCATCTCAAAGAGAAGTTTGTAGATATGTTAAATGAAAAATCTGCCGAAGAAGCTGAAAAAATAGTGCTTGGAATACAGAGTTATACACTTGCAGGTAAGCTCTTTGAAAAATGGGAATTTGAAGAAAATTTTGTAGATCTCATCTCCAACATAGCTCTACCGCAGACAAAAGAGCAACAGATTCTTCATATCCTCTCTCTGCTAATAAATACACAAGGGATTTTTACCCCTGATCGTATCGAAACGGCAACAGAACTTCTTGTGAGCTACGATATGGATAAAGAAAAATTGCAAAACGCAATCAAAACAATACAAAAGGAATTAGCATGAAAGGTGTCGTATTTACAGAATTTATAGAGTTTGTCGAAAAAAAATTTGGATTTGATACGGTTGATGTTATGATAGAAAACTCGGGACTTAGCGGCGTTTATACGCAGGCAGGGAATTACCCTTTTGAAGAGATGGTTGCTTTAGTTACGGCTTTGTCGCAAGAGAGCGGTGTCGGTGTTTCTGAGCTTATTGAGAGCTACGGCAAACATCTTTTTGGTCTGCTTATCAGTATTTATCCGCATGTGGACAGGTTTAGCTCTGCGTTTGATATCATCGCTCATGTGGACAATATCATTCACCCTGAAGTCAAAAAACTCTATCCTGATGCGGATTTGCCTTCCTTTACTATCAAAGAGCAAACTCCAGAGAGGATTCTTTTGCAATATATCTCCAACAAAGGTCTGCAGGACCTTGCAAAAGGCCTTATGATAGGTGCGGGTGAATATTATAAGGAAGATATTAGCGTCACTCTTTATGCAGACAAGAGACCCATAGAGATAGAAGTACGCAAAAACAATGGATAAAAACAATCCATGGATAAAAAGATTTGAGCGAGAGAGAGCCGCTAAAAAAGAAGCGGAAAAACTTCTTGAAGACAAAAGTCTTGAACTCTACAACGCAAATCTTTCCCTTGAGCAAAAAGTAAAAGAACGCACTCTTGAACTGCAACAAGCACTCCAAGAAGCGCATATCGCACAAAAAGCCAAAGATACTTTTCTCTCAAGTATGTCACATGAGCTACGCACGCCACTCAATGCCATCATCGGATTTTCGCAGATTCTCTCAAAACAAGAAGATGTGCCGCCAAAGATAAAAGTCTTTGTAGATAAGATATATCTCTCTGGAAATACGCTTCTACGGCTTATAAACACCATTCTCAATTTCTCAAAAATCGAATCCGAAAACATCCAAATCAACAAAGAAGCGATTCAAGCGAAGAGCTTTATCAGTGAAATCCTCATCCTCATCGAAACGCAGCTAGAAGAGAAAAATATCACGCTCAAATCCGATCTCGATGAGAGTTTATTTATGGCGGACAAACAGCTCATGCATCAAGCTATTCTCAATATTCTCTCAAACGCAGTCAAATTTACGCATCCAAATGGCGAGATTTCTATCAGTGCAAAAAAGCTTCATGAGCGCTTTGTCATCACTATATCTGATAACGGTATAGGGATATCGGAGGAAAATCAAACAAAACTCTTTGAGCCTTTTACGCAAGTACAAAACGAATATCAGGCAAAAATAAACGGCACAGGCCTAGGACTTTATCTCACATACAAGATAGTACAACTCCACGCAGGAGAAATCACGCTTGAGAGTAAGCTTGGGCAGGGAAGCTGTTTTAGAATTTTCATTTGATTTAAATAGCTTTTTATCCTATTTGAGTATTATTTGCATACTATAAACTTAATTCTAAAAATAAATAAAGAGAAGCAGATGGACGCAAAAAAATTATTTGAAGATTATGTGCCTGAGATAATCGAGTATGATCCTATGGTCGATGCAAAACCGCCTAAAAGCAATACACTATCTCAAAAAAAACAAAACGCAGAGCCTAGAATCTTAGAAAAACATACCATAGAGATTCCTGCTGCAGAGTTTTTTCAAGCGTATCAGCCGGAAATATTGGAGTACGATCCAAAGATTGACGGAAGTGATGAGTACAAAATACGCGACAATCACCTCAATACAAAAGCGGCACTTATAGAAAAAATACGCCTTGCAAAAGCTGCCAGAAAATCGAATCAAACAACCTTTAGACAAAATATACGAACGGAAAATGAACAATAATGAAACTACAAGAAGCCCATCAAGCCTATAACGCAAAAGATTTTACCACTGCGTTTGCACTCTATACAGAACTTAGCCAAGAGGGAAATGCTGATGCACAAACTTCTCTTGCCTTTATGTACCAAAATGCACAAGGGTGTGAGAAAAACGAAGCAAAAGCCCTAGAGCTCTACACAATAGCCGCAGAGGCGAAACAGCCTTATGCACTTTTTAATCTTGCGATACTTTATGAAAACGGTATCGGCGGCGTGGCTCATGACCAGTTCAAGGCACATGAGCTGCACATGGAAGCAGCGACTCGTGAAGTCCCGCCTGCTATGTATGAAGTAGCGCTCATGTTAGAGCGTGGTCTAGGCTGTATGCAAAACTACTCCGAAGCTGCGTTTTGGTACGAAGAAGCGGCGAAACGCGGACATCTTGAAGCCTTCAACAATCTTGGTGTTTTATACAAAGACGGGCACGGCGTACCTCAGGATGATGCCAGATGTTTTATCTGCTTCAAACGCGCGGCCGAGGGCGGTCTGACAGAAGGTCTTTACAATCTTGGACTGTTATACGATCAGGGAATAGGCTGTGAGCTGAACAACGATACGGCACTTGAATATTGCCGTAAAGCCGCCTACAAAGGTCATGCAAAAGCCAAAGAGATCATCAAAGGTCTGCAAGAAGATGGTAAGATAGTTTTTTAGTTATGTTACAATTTTGTAAAAAAATGGGGGACTTATGCATATAGCTATAGATGTAAACGATAGTTCAATCGCCAACAAAATTTTAGATTTTTTAAATGATTTCAAAAAAGAAGTGACTATTAGCACTTACAAGGATGATGAAACTTTTCTAAAAAACAGAGACTCTTTACAAAAAATCTATAAAGATATTAACGCGTCCAACCAGACTCTTCAAGGCATAGATGATGAGTTTTGGGATGAAATGGACAGCGTAATCAAGAATGCTTGAAAAAATAAGAAGAAGTGATACATTTAAAGAAAGTTTGTTGGAAATACTTATATATATAGCAAAAAACAGAGCGAATAACTTTAAAAACACCCTCAAAAAAGAGCTGGAGGATTTGACTTTCATGCCTTATAAATATAGACAATCCATATATTTTAATCAAAAAAATATTAGAGATTTTATCTTTAAAGGATACTGTATTCCCTATGTTATAGATGAAAACAAAAAAGAGATAATTTTACTTGATATCATAAAATGGGAAGAGAGATAACAAAATGTTTACAGGACTTATAAGAGAAATCGCAACAGTGCAAAGCCTCTCAGGTAGTACACTTACAATCAACGCCAAACACAAAGCAAAACTCGGTGATTCTATCGCTATAAACGGGGCGTGTTTGACGGTTGTCAAAGTGCTAGGAGATGGTTTTAGTGTCGAACTCTCCCCTGAGAGTCAAAAACTTCTCGCTATGGAAAACTACAAAAACGAAGTCCATATCGAACCTGCCATGATGATGGGAGATAGGTTTGAAGGGCATGTGGTGCAAGGGCATATCGACACGGTAGGAACTATCAAAGAGATAAAAAACAACGGTAATTCCTATGATATTTTCATAGAAGTCGCACCCAAATATATCGCTTTTATCGTGCCAAAAGGCTCTATCACTATAGACGGTGTGAGTCTCACGGTCAACGATGTAAACGCAACTGTTTTTAGGCTCACTATCATTCCTCACACTATGAGGGAGACGCTTTTTAAAAACTATCGCAAAGGCTCAAAAGTCAATATAGAGACCGATATGTTTGCCCGTTATGTGGCACATATCATCGCACACCAAAAAAGCCCTTCCATGAGCTGGGATGAAATCGACTCTATAAGTGCAAGATACTAATCATGAGCGACAAAGCCGCCTACAAAGGCCATGCAAAAGCCAAAGAGATCATCAAAGGTCTGCAAGAAGATGGTAAGATAATTTTTTAAACTAAAAAATTTGGCATATTGCAATATTTTATTAAAAATCTTAGTTTTTTGATAAAATCATATTAAAATTGAAGTGGAGACATAGATGTCTAACATATTAAAAGCATTTATAAACATAGTGAATAGTTCTCAAACCAATATAGCTAATGTAAAAAATGGTAATAATAGAGCAAATAATATGGGTGAGGGATTAGAAACCTATATTAAAGATATTTTTGCTAATACAACGCATGAAGCTGCCGAACAAAATAAATTAGAAGAATTATCAAGAATATATTCATACCAAGGTAATAAAAATAACCCACCTGACTTAATATTAAGAAATAGTGATGCAATTGAGATTAAGAAATTAGAATCGAAAAACAGTGCTCTTGCCCTAAATAGTTCCTATCCGAAAGCAAAACTTTACGCAAATAGTCCAATGATTACAACTGCTTGTAGAGATTGTGAGGAGTGGAGTACAAAAGATATGCTTTATGCTATAGGACATGTTCCAAAAGATACAGAGCAATTAAAATCATTATGGTTAATTTATGGTGATTGTTTTTGTGCAGACAAAGAGATTTATGAAAGAATTAAAAATACGATTTCAAGTGGCATAAATACAATACCTACTGTAGAATTCACACCAACAAATGAATTTGCTAAAATTAAAAAAGTTGATCCTTTAGGCATTACTGATTTAAGAATTAGAGGCATGTGGCACATTGATAATCCGAATAAAACTTTTAACTATGTTTGTACTTATGACGATACAAGAGATTTTCAATTAATTTGTCTAATGAAAAAAGAAAAATATGATTCTTTACCAAGTGAAGATAAAGAGTCTATTGAAAATATAGAAAATGATAGTGTCGAAGTTCAAGATGTAAGAATCAAAAATCCAAATAATCCTGTTCAATTAATAGATGCAAAACTATTAATTTTCAAGGTTTAATATTATGAATATTATATCTCTATTTTCAGGTGCGGGTGGTTTAGATTTAGGTTTTGAAAAGGCAGGTTTTAAAACTATTTGGGCAAATGAATACGACAAAGAAATTTGGGAAACATTTGAAAAAAATTTTCCTAATACTGAACTTGATAGAAGAAGTATAACTACTATTGCATCAAATGAAATTCCTAATGCAGTTGGACTTATTGGTGGACCTCCATGCCAAAGTTGGAGCGAAGCAGGAAAACTTAAAGGCATAGAAGATCATAGAGGACAACTTTTTTTTGAATTTATACGAGTTTTAAGAGATAAAAAACCATTATTCTTTTTAGCTGAAAATGTATCTGGTATGCTAGCTGGAAGACATGAAGAAGCATTAGAGAATATAAAAAATCACTTTATTGAAAGTGGATATAATTTATCATTTCAGCTTTTAAATGCTCATGACTATAAAGTGCCACAAGATAGAAAAAGAATATTTTTTATTGGATTTAGAAAAGATTTAAATATTACATTTGAATTTCCAAATGGGTTTTCAAAAAAAAGATTTTTAAAAGATGTAATTGAGGACTTAAAAGACAATGTGTTACCAGCAAAAGAAAAAAACTACACAAACGGAAACAATTGTAAAATAGACAATCATGAATATATGACAGGCGGTTTTTCAACTATGTTCATGTCAAGAAATAGAGTAAGAAGCTGGGATGAACCATCATTTACAATTCAAGCAGGAGGAAGACATGCTCCATTGCATCCACAAGCTCCAAAAATGCAATTTGTAGAACAGAATAAAAGAATATTTGTTCCACATAGTGAGCAATTATATAGGAGACTCAGTATTAGAGAGTGTGCTAGAATACAAACTTTTCCTGATAGCCATAAATTTTATTATACAAATTTAACAGCTGGCTATAAAATGGTTGGAAATGCTGTTCCCCCAAATTTAGCCTATTATTTAGCAAAGAAAATTTTTGAACAATTAGATGAATTACAAAGAAATAAGACACTAAAATTAAGTGCGTAAGGGAGAACATTTGTTTACAGGACTTATAAGAGAAATCGCAACAGTGCAAAGCCTCTCAGGTAGTACACTTACAATCAACGCAAAACACAAAGCAAAACTCGGTGATTCTATCGCTATAAACGGGGCGTGTTTGACGGTTGTCAAAGTGCTTCCTAACGGTTTTTCTGTCGAACTCTCCCCTGAGAGTCAAAAACTCCTTGCGATGGAGAACTACAAAAATGAAGTCCATATCGAACCTGCCATGATGATGGGAGATAGGTTTGAAGGGCATGTGGTGCAAGGGCATATCGATACGGTAGGAACTATCAAAGAGATAAAAAACAACGGTAATTCCTATGATATTTTCATAGAAGTCGCACCCAAATATATCGCTTTTATCGTGCCAAAAGGCTCTATCACTATAGACGGTGTGAGTCTCACGGTCAACGATGTAAACGCAACTGTTTTTAGGCTCACTATCATTCCTCACACTATGAGGGAGACGCTTTTTAAAAACTATCGCAAAGGCTCAAAAGTCAATATAGAGACCGATATGTTTGCCCGTTATGTGGCACATATCATCGCATACCAAAAAAGCCCTTCCATAAGCTGGGATGAAATCGACTCTATAAGTGCAAGATACTAATCATGAGCGACAAAGCCGCCGCACTCAAATATGACAAAGAACGCGGCAGCGCACCAACAGTCGTCGCTAGCGGCAAAGGCGAACTAGCAAAACGCATCATCCAAAAAGCTGAGGAGTTTGATGTACCCATCTTCGCCAATGAAGCCCTCGTAAACTCCCTTATCGACCTTGAGATAGACGCGCAGATACCCTCAGAACTCTATCAAAGTGTCGTCGAAGTTTTTGTCTGGCTGTTGAAAAATGAAAAAAAATTTAAAGAGAGATAACAAACATCAAACATAAAGTCCTCAAAGATATCTTCGGACATAACAGCTTTAGACTCCTTCAAGAAGAAGGCATAGACGCTGTGTTGTCCAAACGCGACCTGCTCATGATACTGCCAACAGGTGGTGGAAAGTCGCTTGTTTATCAACTCCCGACACTGATGCAAGATGGTATCAGCGTAGTTATCTCTCCGCTAATCGCGCTCATGCAAGACCAAGTCGCCTCTCTCGTGGCACAAAACATAAACGCAGCCATGCTCTCAAGTGCACAAACAGGGGAAGAGGTAAACGCAGTCATAGAAAATGCTAAAAGCGGCAGACTGAAATTTTTATATCTCTCACCTGAACGCCTCAATACGCAGAGTTCACTTGAACTGCTGCGGAGTCTCAACATCAACTTTTTTGTCGTGGACGAAGCGCACTGTATCTCTGCGTGGGGGCATGAATTTCGGGATGATTATCGCTCTCTGGGCAACTTAAAAGCCCATTTTCCTGATATCAGTATCTGTGCTTTTACCGCCACTTCTACAAATCTGGTCACCGAAGATATCCTCAAAGAACTCAGACTTGAAAATCCTCTGCTTCTCAAAGGCAAAGTCTTTCGTAAAAACATCTTTATTTCAGTGCAGCGACGCATCACAAACGGCTATGCCCAACTCAAAAGTTTTTTGCAAAGGCACAAAGATGAAAGCGGTATCATCTATGTAAGCTCGCGCAAAAAAGCCGAAGAACTCAGCGCGCACCTCAACATGAGCGGCTACAGCTCACTCGTCTATCATGCAGGATTGCCGCAGCATATCCGTGAACAAAACTTCAAAATATTTGTCAACGACAAGGTAAATATCATGGTCGCAACCATTGCGTTTGGGATGGGCATAGACAAAAGCGATATCCGTTTTGTGGCACATATGTCTCTGCCGAAATCTTTGGAAAACTTCTATCAAGAGATAGGACGCGCGGGGCGTGACGGGGAAGAGAGTGAAACACTCCTACTCTTTAACTCCGCAGATATCCTCCAACAAAAGATGTTTCTTGAAGCCATCGAAAACGCAGAGTACAAAGAACATCTCGACAAAAAGATAGACGGTATCTATAAGTTTGCGACTTCTGAGCTCTGTTTTCATGTGCAGTTGGCGAACTATTTTGATGATGTATTGGAGGAGTGCAAAACGCAGTGCGAAAACTGTCTGCATAGTGATGATGCACGCAAAGATATCTCCAAAGAGGCGCAAATGCTCCTCAGCGCCGTCTATAAAAGTGGGCAAAACTTCGGCAAAAACTATATCATCGACATCCTCAGAGGCTCAAAAGAGCAGAAGCTTTTGACCAACGGCGCAGACAAACTCTCTGTTTATAACATCGGTGCTCATGTGAGTAAAAAAGAGTGGTTTGTTATCCTAGAGAGACTGCTTGAGCTAAAAACTTTAGCAGTGGGAGAGTTCAGCACGCTGCAACTCACGCAAAGTGCCGTGGAGATACTCAAAGGGCAAAAAAATGTGGATATCAAATCCTCTCGACTTGAAATAAATAGCAAAGAAAAACGGGTCAAACTGGCAGAGGATTTTGACTTTGATACTGAGCTGTTTGCACGTCTGAGAGAAAAACGCAAAGAACTCGCCCATGAGCTCGGCGTACCTCCCTATATCATCTTCTCCGACAAAACACTCAAACATATCGCCTCACTCAAACCGCATGACAAAGCAAGTATGCTCGAAGTAAACGGCGTGGGAGAGAAAAAGTATGAGCAATACGGAGCTGCGTTTTTAGCTGTTTTGGAGAGCTAGTCCCGTAAAGATTTCGCATCAGGGTTGCAGGCTATCTTATGCTCCATATCCACAATCTCAAAACCTTCTATCTTTGCAGGTGAAGCTATCGTTGCGTTTCTATATCCCTCACCGCTGTTGAGATAGATGTGAAAACCGTTTTCATAGAGGGCTAGTCGTGTCGGCAAAGCAATGGAGTATGTGGTCAAGATGCCGCGGGGTTTCATAGCCTTTTGGATATCCGCAAAATACTCCTGCGTCCAAAGCAGAGGATTGGCTTTTGGTGAAAAAGCGTCCTGATAGACGATATCAAACACACCTTCAAAACCTCGCACATACGCTCTCGCATCCCCTATAAAAACCTCGATATAAAAAAATTCATCTTCATAAACGCCCTCTTGTGAGAGTTGGATGACAATCTCCCTAAACGCCTCAAATTCTTTGGGATACGTGAAGTTTTGAAGTGACTTCACAAGTGCACCATCAAGTTCTGGAGAATAAATAAAAAGTTTGTTTGTCATCGCGTTTTGTCTGTGGTGATAGAGTGTTGCAAGAGTATTGAACCCCAGACCATAACAAATATCTAAGATACAAATAGGCTCTTTGCCCTGCATGAGCGCAAACGCAGGGCAAACATGTTTCAGCAAAGACTCGTTTAACGCCCCATCTTTTGTAGAGTGATAATGCTCATCATACTCTTTAGAATAGGCCGTATAAGAACCATCCTCGCTGAGAGTCATGGTATGCAGTGCATCGTTGAACATAATAGCTATCCCCTGAAACATAAATGCCGTATTTTATCAAAAGTTGCGACAATGTAAGGGATGAGTTCGTTTTGCTTGCTATTTATGGAGAAGATACAAAAAAAGTTTAAGAATAATTAATCCTCGTTTAGCATCTTCATCTTGAGCAAAATATCATCTTCATCTTTGAAGTCTATATGCACAAGATAGGCTTCACTTGCGTTTTGATCCTTTTTCTTATCATTTTTGTAAACACGAAAACCATTCACTTCACCAAACTCATCGACTACAAACTCACTATCGACACTCAGTGGATATTCACTTAATGGCTTGAGTGATTCGATACGGTAGAGCTTTTTATTTTTCACCATATAACCGATGTAAGGGTTGAAATTTCTATGCAAAGAGTGTGCACTCTGCATAAAAAGAACATCTTCTTTTGTCTCTTGATTGAGTATGTTTATCGTTGCGTTTGCTTCTTTGAGTGCCAAAGAGAAGTCTAAAAATACCACCTGCTTTTTCTGCTCGCTCTTGCTAATCTTTTTTGTCGCTTTTGCAAATATATCATTGGAGATATTGAGTGATGCGTAAATATGATAAAGATATAACATCATGATAGCAAGAATGGTGATAGAAATCATCATCTCTAAAAGTGTAAAAGCCTTTCTCATTGAAGCCTCAAACGCAGCAATGCACCGGAACTCTCTTCGAGTTTTATGACGCTACTGCCTATCTCAAATATCATATCTGCGTTTGTCTCTTGTAACTCTTCGTTTTGTGAGCTATTTGTTTCTGCTGCAAATTCTTTCAAATCTATCACTTCAAGTTCTTTATAAACTAACTCCGCTTTGATGTTTTTTAGCTCATGTCGCAGTTCGTCTTGCAAGTCAAAATCACTCACTACATCATAAAGCGTACCGCGTTTATCTTCAAAACCGTATTGTGGATTTGTCACCAAAAAAGAGAGATACTGATTTGTTTGTGATTTTTTCTCCAAAGAAGAGAAGATATGCGTATTGTTGGAAAAAAGCTGTAAAAGTGCCATGATGACCACAGAGACAAGCATCACTGCGACCATCACTTCGATAAGGGTAAACGCGTGCCTACTCATGACCTAAACCGATGCGTATCGCTTCGTCAAGTGAAGTCTCTCCATCCAAAAGCATAGCATGAAGCTGGGTGGCAATAGTTTTGAGTCCGTCTGCTTCGAGTGCTGTTTTGATGGAGTGTTCATCCGTTGTTGTCTTGAGAAGATCACGGACTTTGTCGCTCATGACAAGCAACTCTCCGATAGAACGGCGACCTGCGTAGCCGCTATAGTTACAAGCTTTGCAGCCGCAAGCTTTATAAATCTTGGCATCTTTTTGGAGTTTATAATCCTCCGCAAACTCTTCAGCCAAAATATCCTCTTCTTTACATGCATCACATAAAACACGGACAAGTCTTTGTGCCAAGATGCCCAAAAGTGATGAGGAGATAAGAAAAGGCTCTACGCCCATATCTGTAAGTCTTGAGATGGTTGCCGCCGCTGAGTTGGTGTGTAGGGTAGAGAAAACAAGGTGACCCGTAAGTGCGGCACGCACCGCGATACTTGCGGTCTCTTCATCACGAATCTCCCCTATCATGATAACATCAGGGTCTTGACGCAAGATCGAACGAAGTGCTGCGGCAAAGGTGAGCCCGACTTTTTCGTTGACTTGTATCTGAGAAATATTGTCTGATTTATACTCCACAGGGTCTTCAACGGTGATGAGATTAAGTTCAGGTGCTTCTACTTCACGCAAAAAAGAGTGTAGTGAAGTCGTTTTACCGCTTCCCGTAGGGCCTGTCACCAAAATGATACCGTGAGAAGAACGCAGTAGTTTTTTGACATCACCGATAAGCGAATTATTGAATCCAAGCTCGTTGATATGCGGTATCTGAGAGCTTTGCATCAAAAGCCTCATGACAACGCGTTCACCGTAAAAAGTAGGCAATATCGAGACACGCACATCCAGCGTCTCACCCGCAATTTTTATCTGCGTACGACCGTCTTGAGGGATACGTTTTTCGGAGATGTCGAGGTTGGATATGACTTTGATACGGCTGACGATGAGATTGACTACTTTTTTGTCAAGGTCTGCGTTTTTGATAAGCATCCCGTCTATACGAAAACGGACTTCACCGCGTTTTTCTTGTACTTCTATATGGATATCCGAAGCGCGTTTTTTGATAGCTTGATAAAAAAGTGCGTTGACAAACTTGATGATGGGCGCGGACTCTTCGCTTGTAAGAATATCACTGCTTGTACGCAAAAAGTCGGTAAGTGAAAGCTCTTCATCATCGCTTTTGTTCTCGCTCTCTTCTTGCATACTCTCCATCGTTCTATCGGTACGAAGCTCCAAAAAGCGGTTGTAGAGTCTGTCATAAGAGTCTTCATCAAGGATATGCAAAGGATATTTTTGCGGCAGTTTTGTGTAGTAGTTACTCGCTTCTACGAGATAGCGTTCACACATAAACGCACAAACCTCACCATCAAGCTCTGAAAAAAGCAGATAGTTTTTGAGGCAAAGTTCGCTGCTGAGACCTTCGACCTCACTAACTTCGAGTTTAAGATTGTGCAGGGGTTCGAGATTGAGCATTACTCTACCGCTCCAAATGGGTTTACTTTACTTTGGTCTGCGTTTTCTTTTTCTTCTTTTCTTTTTTCCAGATTTGCAAAAACTTCAACGTTATATTTTTGCTGTAAAGTAGCAACGACACCCAACGTTTCTTGAAGTTTTGAAAGTGCTTCACTGTTATCTACGATATAAGGAGTGAGCACAACCACCAAATTTGTCTCTTCTTCGGTTTTTGCTGTTGAAGAGAAAAGGTATTCGCCTATAACAGGGATATCTCCTAAAAGTGGTACTTTACTTACATTATTGATGTCTGTATTTTTCACAAGACCACCGATAATAATATTTTCACCATGGCGTAAAATAGCCTGCGTTTTGACCTCTTGTTTTGAAGTTATCGGTTGTTCACCTGTTACCGTATTTCCTTTGCTATCAAGACTCTCCAAAATAGCTTCCACTTCCAGCGTCACTTTATCTGAAGATGAAACTCTTGGTTTAATTTTGAGTGTCAAACCCACATCTTCGCGTTTATAGCTGCTTGTAAGCCCCGGTGAAATTGTTGCTGCGGAGGTAACACTTCCCGTAGCTATCGAAATAGTCTGCCCCACATAGATTGAAGACTCTTTATTGTTTACACATAAAATTGATGGATTGGAAATTGATTTGGAAGCATCATTTTTTTCCAAAAAGTCTATCGTCGCACCCAAAGCAAAACCATGCGTTAAGTTATCTGGAATGTTAATTAAGGTTGCTGCAGCAGGAGTAATCGAAGTACCTCCAAAGTTTGCCGCAAGAGAATAAAGACCTCCGTTTGAGGATACAGCCGCCCCGTCAAATCCATACTTTACACCCAAGTCAACTGCATCTTTTTTATAAATATTGATAATCCTAGCCTGCACATACACCTGATATTTCTCTTTATCAAGCTCATCTAACATCACTTTGATACCTTTGATGACTTGCGGATCGCCTACGACTATGACTGCGTTTATCTCTTCACTTGCAGAGATGTTTGGCTTCATCGCGGGGTCTGCGTAGGTCTGTTTTGATACTATCTCGTTGATAGTCGCGACAACGGCTTTTGCGTCAGAGTTTTTGAGAGTAAATATTTGTAAAGTGCTTGCAATATTGGACTCCACATCGAGTTTGGCGACAAGAGCTTCTACTTTTTTGACATTTTTTGCATTTCCTACGACGATGATAGTATTTGCGTTTTCATCATGGATGATTTTGACGATTTCTGCATCCACTTTTTCATTAAATATTGATTTGGCGATATCTGCAAGTTTGGCTTGGAGTTTTTTGCCTTCTGTATTTTTGACAGGGATGATTTTGACTATCATAGCGTTGTTTGTGTCGATGTCATTGATAACTTGTTTGACCGTTTCTATATTTTTTGGATAGTCGGTGATGAGCATCGTATTGCTCTCTTTCATCGTCATGAGCTTGGCAGTTTTAGAGATGAGATAACGGATTTTTGCCGCTACGATATCGACATTTTCACCCTTGACGACGATCGCTTGTGTCACCATAAGATTGCCGCTTGTGCTACTCTCAGGGCTGACCACTTTTGCATTGCTCTGCGCGGCATCTGTGGAGCGCACTATCTCATACAAAGAGCCGTCTTCGATAAGCGTAAAACCTTTGGACTCAAGAACAGAGATCAAAATCCCCATAAGTTCGTCATCATAAATAGGTGCAGTACTTACAAAATCCACCGTGCCATTGACTTTATGGTTTATGAGGATATTTTTGTTGGTTATCTTTGAGACAAGTTTGATAAAATCATCTATCTCAAGGTTTGCAAAGTTGACATTGACCTGTTCCCGTGCCGATAAACTCAGCACCAACACTGCTGTTAAAAATATTGCCTTAATGAATCTCATATACTATCTCCACTTCTTGATTTTCTCTCATGACTACGATTTGTATCGCGTCTAGTTTGTCTATGCCGTTATAAATCTCTATCGCGTCCTTGTAGGATGTGAGTTCGATATTGTTCGCTTTGATGATGACATCACCTTCTCTAAGTCCCAAAGTCGCCATTTTTGAGCCTTTGGTTATTTTCGTCACTTTAAAACCTTCTATCGCTTCGCCGTTTTTTACTTCCACGATAGAGATCTCTTTCCAGATTTCTTGCGGACTTTTGGCATACAGGGCGATATCCTCTTTGCTGACACTTTTTGGCAAAGTATCATCCACTTCTTGCGTTGGTGTAAATGCGCTCACACGCCCTGCTGCACTTACTTTTTCCAGCTCCAGCGTATATTCTTTGCCTGCTTTTGTGAAGGTAGCACTTGATTGTGCGATAGAGCTGAGTCTAAAACCTTCAAACTCTTCGCCTACGGAGACGATAGATGTTTTGCTAGAAGAGGCTTTGAGGGCGACGATAACATAGCCCATCGATTTTGTGCCATAGAGACCTTTGAGCACCATACTTGTGATACCTACTGCGTTTGAGGCAGCATCTTTTGCACCGCCGCTTTTACTTCCCGCAGGTGATTGGATCATATTTTCAAAATCCACTCTTTGGTACTTTGGTTTGTAGCTGCTTTTTTGTACCAGCTCCACACCATCACTCGGTAAAAACCATAAAAGTCCAAGTGAGAGCGTTTTTGCGATAAGCAAAAGTATCAGTATTTTTGCAAATATTGGCAAAAAAGAAGAGTTAGAAAGCTTTATCATAAACCAATCCTCCCTCTTGAGATTTTGTAAACTCTCTGAGTGCGTTTTTGTACTCTTTTTGCATCAATTCGGAAGCTGTAAAGTCTATATGGATAGTTCTCTCAAGCAGATTGACACTTCCTTTTGCCTCACCAAACGCACCCAATGCGTGGATATGAAGATGCAGCGGATCAAAAATACTCTGCGTAAACGCAAGACTTTCTATCTTCAGAGGCACAAAAGATTTCAGACTCTCTGAGAGCGTTATATCGCTTGCGTTTAGGGAGTTGTAGAGGAGCAAAAGTGTCACATCGCAGTTTTTTATTTTCGCACTTTCGATAGATTTTACATAAAGAGCTGCGTTTTGGATAGAAAGCGTCAAGCCTTTGTCCTGCAGCGTTTCATCTGAGATGACAACGGAGTAAGTTTTTAGCTCATGTTCCAAAAGATAATAAATACTCTCTTTTGGCGCAAAATAGATAAGTGCCAAAATAAAAAACGCAAAATATGCAAAAAATCTTAGTAATTTCTTTACCATTTTATCTCCACTTCCAAGCTTGCTTTGTTCTCACTAAGCTTTTTGATCTCAAAAGCACCGATATCATACGCACCATTGAGAAGTTTGCCCATAAGTGAACCGAGCGCCTCTTTGTCCATACTTGAAGAACGCAAAAGAAGCGAATTACTTTTGATACTTTGTTCGATATTTGCACTTTTGAGTGAAGGCTGTGAGAGGATTCTTTGCAAAGATTTTTTGACCTCGTCCCTGCTCATGTAGGCACTGCTGAGAGAACTAAGCTCACTCAGTATCAAAGAAGTCTCTTTATACTCTGCTTTTGCAAGCAACAGTTCTTCTTTGGCACTGCTGAGTTTTAAAACCAATAGCAAGGCAAGCACTACCAAACCTGCGGCGACATACAAAGGATTGAGACGATTCATAGTGCCACCTCCACGCGCCAGCTCTCACTCTGTTTTGAGGATTTGAAGCCAAGATTAGCAGTTTTGAGCTCTTTTTCTATTGCGTTTATTGTTGCGGCTGAGAGGGATGAGAACTCCGCCACAAAAGTTTTATTTTTGAAATTCACCTCTTTGAGCGTCTCACCTTTTGCAAGTTTTGATGCAAGCATCACAGAGATACTCTCACGCAATTTTGTCTGTTTTTCATAGATCTCTTTTTGTTTTTTGAGGATTGCATTGTTCTCAAACATCGTTGATTTTGCACCTTCTTGAGCAAAAAGTGCCTCTTTGAGTCCTTCGACTTCAGCTACTTTTTGCGCAGTTACAAACCATTCAGTAAGCAAAATCAATAGCAGTGCAACAAAAACAGCCGCGATTTTTGTGAGGCTTTTGTTATCGACGATATGCCCAAACTGTGCGAGGGCTATCGTGTGTTGTGAGTGTATCAAAGTCTCCAAATCAAGCGTTTTGCTAGGCGTAACAAACGCACTTGGCACAAGAATAAGTATCTCATCTTTGAAGTACATACTCTCTTCATCGTTGATTTTTATCGCTTCGTCTGCGTGCTCAAACTCACTTTGTGCGAAATAAACATTGGCGATATTGGATGGTATGATGCCTTTTTGCGTCAAAGTATCAAGGATATATTTGTCTTCATAGGCAAAAACAAAAAAATCCTCACCGCTTTTATAGGCGCTGTAGCTGTAGTGTCCCGCAGGAAGCACGTCCTCAAAGATAGAAGGCAAAAGCTTTTTGACATCTCTGACATATTTCATAGGAAGTGTGAGTTTTTTCACCCAGTAAAGTGCAGGAGAGAGGATAACATCGACTTTGTCATCCACTTCATAATGCGGCGATTTTGGGTCTATAAAAACCGTTTTATATTTTGTGTTAAATTTCGTAAACAAAATTTGTCCCTTTTTTTGTTTTTATATCGTACTCAAAGCGTATAAACGCACTCTGATCGTTTTGGCTTATCTCGACTTTGACATCCAAATAAGGCTCAAAAACACTGGTCTCAAAACGCTCCAAAGCAACAAGCTCATCGCTACTCAAAAGCGCAGTCACATCTTCAGACTTGAGATAAGTGCCTCCGCCCAAAGCCAGCTCCTCAGCACGAAGTTCATCACATCCGAGCATCAGTCTCCAACTCTCTTTTGTTGCGTAGTTCAAGTCTATCTTATAGGCTTGGGGCTTTGAAAAAGCAAAAGTATTTTGAAAATCCACTTTTGTAATGGCGTTTTCATGCGTATTTTGCACATAAAATTTATTGAGCTCTTCAAGCTGCGTTTGCGAACTTATATACTCCCGAAAAAGATAAGGGTTCTCGTTAAAGAGTGCGCTATTATAAGAATTATCTTCTTTAATTCCGCTCATGCCATCAAGTAAAATATCCACATAAACATTCGATATCCCATAAAAACTCAGATATGTCTCAAGCGCCTGCGTTTTTTGCGGATTTGAAACATTTGCATCACGCAGCGTATTGATGTTTACCTTTGAGCGCGCACTTGTTATCTCTATGCCTACCTTAAGCCCGCTACTTTGAAAAGGGATAAAAGAGACCTCCGAGAGAAAAAGAAAAAAACTCTCAGGAGAGTTCACTTGATCAAGCATCGGCGAGCTTTTGAGAATAGTGCTGACATCATCCAATATCTGTGCACTTTGAAGCATAAAATGCTCACGCTCAACTTCAAAAGAGGCATCTTTGACTTGTTTGAGTGCGATACCCAGCGAGACGGTAATAGCTATGATAAAAAAAACCGTGATGAGAAGAGCTATCGCACTGCGTTTGGATATCTTGCGTTTGGACATATTATTGGATGCTCATGGAGAAGATAGGAAGTAACATAGCAGCGACGATAAAACCTATACTGCCGCCCACAAAAAGCATCAGTGCGGGTTCTAACAAAGTCAAAAGGAGTGATATCTTTTCGCGGTTCTCTTCAAAATATAGCTCTGAGATATTTGTCAAAACACTCTGCACTTGCGAAGTCTCTTCGCCCAAAGCTACCGCCTGCACAAAAGCGTTGTCTATTTTAGTTTGTGAGCTGTTGATGGCGTTTGAGAGAAGTTTTCCTTCGACAACTTTTGAAGAAGCATTGACAAAAAGCTCTTTAAGAACAAGGTTATTGAGAATATTTGCGCTTAGATTGATAGTCTGCACAAAAGGCACACCCGAACGCGTCAGCAAAGAAGCCATATAAGCAAAACGCGCGAGTTCGCTTTTTTGTGCTATCTCTCCAAAGAGCGGAAGCGCCAAAATCAACTTATGTACCCCATAAGCAAAAGCGTAACTTTTCTTCATGAGCACCATAAACGCAATGACAAAAACGGCTATAAGTGAAAGAATCAATTTGATATTGTCTCTGAAAAAATCCCCCATCGCGATGACGACTTTTGTCGGGGTCGGGAGTTCTTGATGCATACTCTCAAATATACCCGTGATTTGCGGCACGACAAAGGCAAGCATAAACGCAATCATCACCAAAGAGATAAGTATCATAAAAGAAGGATAGGCAAAGGCGCTTTTGATCTCTTTGGCTATTTTGTCCTGTTCTTTGAGAAAACGCGAAAGTTCGAGAAGTACCTCATCGAGTATCCCGCCGCTCTCACTGACTTTGATAGAGTGTTTGTAAAACTCCGGCAATGCGACAACTGTTTGTGCCTCAAGCGCCGTATAAAAGTTTTTTCCCTCATCAAGATGCGTACTGACCGTGGTGAGAAAAAGCTTCATCTTTTTGTTTTTTTCATAATGCGTCTGTACGATTTTCAAAGCTGAGACGATGGTGATACCTGAGCGGATATACATGGAAAGTTCGCGAGAGAGTGAAGAGAGATCTTTTGGTTTGATCTTGTAGCGCATATTGAGGTTGAAACTCTCAAAAAAAGAGCCGCTCTCCTCTTGGATATTTTGATAGATGATTTTGCTTGCTTTGAGTTTGTTCTTGGCTTCGGTAAGAGAGCTGGCCTCTACTTTGTCACTGACCTTTTCGCCCGCTTCATTGACACCCTTGTACTTAAAAATCATCTCTGTACCTCTTGGATGCGTTTTTCTTTTTCTTCTATCACATGAGCTATGGAGCTATATTTGCCGGTAGATGTGAAGTAAGGGGTGAAGTCATACACTGCGTTTTTGTACTCTACCAACACCTGTTCACCTATCCCTTGTTTGTCGATGCCGTAAGAAAAACAGACATTTTCTTCGACATCTTCTGCATTAAAATAGAGCTCATGACTCACTTCATGCACACCCTGCAAAAATTCGTATCTATATACTTTGACACTCTTATCCAAAAAATTCTCAAGCGTCTGCGTTTTGACCCCATCGACAAAAATGTCACAACTCTGACAATCATCCAAACACAAAAGTTTGACACTTTTTTTGTACTCAAGTGAAAGCATATACTCTTTAAGATTTGCGAGACTCACCCCTGCCGTCCCTTTTTCAACCTTTTGTAAACCCTGTATAGAAAGCGAATAAACCACCCCCATAATCATCACAACGATGAGCAGTTCTATGAGGGAAAA
>JAQTWZ010000070.1 GCA_028689055.1 Sulfurimonas sp.
GTTTAATTGGAAGAAAAAAGTGTTAAATGTACATTGTGTCGTTTAATTATTAGGAGCTTATGATGAAGAAAAAACTACTTGATATTGTCCGTGACAAGATTAGATTTAAGCATTACAGTATTTCTACTGAAAAAACTTATGTTTTTTGGATCAAACACTATATCTTTTTTCATCAAAAGCGCCATCCGATAGAATTAGGAAAAAATGAGATAGAAGATTTTTTAACTTTTCTCGCAGTGACTAAAAAAGTTTCACCAACTACACAGAATCAAGCTTTCAGTGCTTTACTTTTTTTATACAGAGAAGTTTTAGGTGTTGATATCAGCACATGGAATGTGCAAGCACTCCGAGCACAGCAGAGAAAGCATATTCCCGTAGTTCTGACAAAAGAGGAAGTGCAAAGTATCATCTTGAATATGAATGGCATTTATCAACTCATGGTCAAGCTAATGTATGGGTGTGGACTCAGAATGAGCGAGGCACAAAACATCCGTATAAAAGATATAGATTTCGGTTTCGATAAGATTTACATCTGGGATAGTAAATCTCTCAAGGACAGAACTTTGCCACTTCCGTTAAAAATCAAAGATGAACTAAAAGTGCAAATTAAAAAGTCAAAGAGTTGCATCAAAAAGATTTAAAAGATGGCTACGGCAGTGTTTATATTCCGTATGCGTTTGAGCGAAAGTTTCCAAAAGCCAAGTTTGAAACCACATGGCAGTATGTTTTTCCTATGAATACTATCGCAACAGACCCTAGAAGCGGTGAACAAAGACGGCATCATATTTTAGATGCTACTTTGAGTAGAAATATTAAACAAGCGGTGACAAAATCAAATATTGATAAAAGAGTAACTTCACATATTTTCAGACACTCTTATGCTACTCATCTACTTCAAGCAGGGATAGATCTAAGAAGTATCCAAGAGCTATTAGGTCACAAATCTGTGGAGACTACGATGATTTATACGCATGTAGTTTCAGAGATGAATAAAGCTAAACTTATAAGCCCTTTGGATTTCTAGATTTTTTGCCTAGTTTTACAAACGCGATGCCTATCCCGATGCCTACAAATATCGCAGTGATACTCACCGCGATAAACGCAGGTGTCACCGCTTGGGTGAAATCAGGCATTTACTACCTTCGCACATCTCTCGCAGGTACAATCTTCGCTCACTGATTGGAATTTCCAGCAGCGTGGGCATTTTGCCATAGTTGCTTTTGCGATAGTAAATGTATCTTCGCCCACTTTGAATGTGCCAAGAACCTCACTGAGTTCTTTGTTTGAGACTTCTGAGACTACAAACCAGTCTTCTGCTTCCGTTGCGTTTATAGCTAAAGTCGTAGCGGATTTTGTAGAGATGACAAGCTCAAGGGTACTTTTGATAAGTTTCTCTTTTTTGAGTTTGTCAACGATTTCATAGAAGCCTTCTCTTGCTTCGCTCATATAGACTGCGTTGAAGCTTGACTCTATCGCCTCTATATTTTCAAATGTAAGGTCGAAGATATCTTGCGCATCGCCTTTGATAATTTTTGGCAGATTTTCTACGATTTCGTCTGCCGTATAAGTAAGAATCGGTGCTATCAAAAGCAGCATTGATTTTGTGATCATCGCCATCGCACTTTGACTTGCAGCACGGTGAAGCTCTTGTGCTCCGTCACAGTAAAGTCTGTCTTTTGTGATGTCAAGGTAGATACCGCTGAGCTCGTTGACGATAAAGTTGTTGAGTAAGCTCATGCCGTGTACGAAGTTGTACGCACTGAAAGATTTGTGTATTTCGGCAAAAACCTCATGAGCGACGCTGAGTATCCACTGATCAAGCTCACTCATCTCTTTTACGGGTACAAGTGCTTCAAGATCGTTGATATTTGCCATCAAAAATCTGAATGTATTTCTGAGTTTACGGTAGTTTTCTGCACTCTGTTTCAAGATGTTTTGAGAGATTTTCAAATCGCCCTGATAGTCGCTTGATGCAACCCACAAACGCAGTATCTCGCTTCCGTACTCTTTGATGACCTGCTCAGGTGCGACGACATTGCCCTTAGACTTGGACATCTTTTCGCCTTTTTCATCTACGGTGAAACCATGTGTAAGTACACCTTTGTAAGGTGCTTTGTGCTCGACTGCTGCAGATAAGAAAAGAGATGACTGGAACCATCCGCGGTGTTGATCGCTTCCTTCCACATAGAGATCTGCTTGATATTCGCCTGCATCGTAGTTGCGTGATTTGAGCACAGAGTTCCAAGTCGAACCGCTGTCAAACCAAACATCCAAAATATCCGTCACTTTTTCAAGTTCATCGGCACTATAACCTGCACCCGGATAGAGTAGCTCTTCGATAGGCATAGAGTACCAAGCGTCACTTCCTCTCATCTCAAAGATCATCGCGACAAAGTTGAGGACTTTTTCTTCCAAAAGCACTTCGCCCGTGGCTTTTACTCTGAAAAACGCGATAGGAACACCCCAGTCACGCTGGCGGGAGATACACCAGTCGGGTCTGTTTGCGACCATAGAGTTGAGTCTTTTTTTGCCGCTTGCAGGCACGAAAAGAGTTTTTTCCACTTCATCAAGAGCGATATTTCTAAGTGTTTTCTCTTCGCCCTCAGGTTTTTCATCTACAGAGATAAACCACTGTTTTGTCGCACGGAAGATAAGAGGCGTGTGGCTTCTCCAGCAGTGTGGATACGAGTGTGTGAACTTAGATACTTTAAGGACATTTGCACCCATGAGCTCGATGATTTCATCGTTTGACTTGAAGATATGTTTGCCTACAAAGTTCTCTGCGTCAGGAATCAGACCAAGTCCGACAACAGTCTCATCAAAACATCCTGTCTCATCAACAGGCATCACGACTTCAAGATCATAAACAAGACCGACGCGGTAGTCATCCTCACCGTGTCCCGGAGCCGTATGAACACAGCCTGTTCCGTTGTCTATAAGAACATGTTCACCGAGGACGATGCGTGAAGTTCTGCCATTGAGAGGGTTGATAGCAAGTAAGTTCTCAAACGCAGTAGCCGGGAAAGTTTGTGTGACTTCACCATCCAAGACACCTTGTTCTTTGAGAGAGTTCAGAAGCTCTTTGGCAACGATATAACCCGTCGTAGTCAAAACATACTGCTCATGAGGGTTGAGTGAGATACCCGTGTTTGCAGGGATAGTCCAAGGTGTCGTCGTCCAGATAACTGGAGCAGCTTTGCCGTTGATACCAAGTTTTGCTTTTGCTTCGTCACTGAGTTCAAACGCGATGAAGATAGAGTGAGACTCTTTGTCTTCGTACTCGACCTCTGCTTCAGCCAGTGCCGTTCTCTCAGCCCATGACCAGAAAACAGGTTTGCTTCTTTCGATGAGGAGACCTTTTTTGGCGACCGAACACAAAGTGCGGTAAATATTTGCTTCAAACTTGAAGTCCATTGTGACATAAGGGTTTTCCCAGTCGGCGATGACACCGAGTTGTTTGAACTCTTCTTTTTGGATATCTACAAATTTTGCAGCGTGTTCACGGCAAAGTTTTCTGACTTCTGAAGTCTCAAGAAGCTCTTTTTTTTGTTTACCGCCGAGTTTTTTCTCGACTTGTTGCTCAATCGGAAGACCGTGACAATCCCAACCCGGAGTAAAACGCACAGATTTACCATTGAAATAGTTGTGTTTGATGATGATATCTTTAAGAACTTTGTTGAGAGCATGACCGATATGAATGTTGCCGTTTGCATACGGAGGGCCGTCATGAAGCGTAAAGCTTGGTGCATCTTTGCGTTTTGTTTTCATTTTTTGGTAGATTTTTTTTGTATCCCATGCAGCGTAACGTTTTGGTTCGTTTTGTACCAGATTGCCTCGCATCGCAAAATCAGTAGTCGGTAAAAGTAGCGTCTCTTTGTAGTCCATAAGTACCTCGAAAATTGTATAAAAAGTTTTGCATTGTACCTTTTAAGTGTTTAAAAGCTTCTTTAAATCCTTAGAAAGGTGCTATAATAAGCCCGAATTGAATTGCACAACAAAGGGCTTATAAGGCATGAAACATCATCTTTTATTTATCGGTAACAAATTTATCGCAAACATACCGCTTAAAGAATATGTAACGAGACAAATAGAAAAAAAAATAGGTTTTATCGATTCTGTGACATACTTCAAAGACGGCGATAACTCGATTTTTTTGTATCTCGAACAAGAACTCAATACAAAATCTAAAATCCTTATAGTAAGTACAAAACAAAATTTCTCTACTATAGGAAAACTTATCTCCACCGTCACAAGTGACAATCAAATACTCAAAGATAATATGCTTATCCCTTCAAACGCAACTGTATATGAAGATGGAAGTTATCTTTTGCAACATAAAGAGTCTTTTGTAAATGTGCTTCATATAGATGAGATGCAAAAGATGCCTGAGATACTTTTTCAAAGCGATGAGTCAAACGCAGTCATCCATCTTTTTGATGAAGATAGAGAAAGTGCTTTGGCGATGCTCAACCCTTTGGCGCAGATGTATGATGTTCGTTTGGATATCGTTACTTTGATTGACGGTTGGCTTCTTATAGATGTTTCTAGTAAAAAATACGGCAATATCTCCCAATTTATCCATTCAGCTAAACAGCTCTTGCCGCACAAACTTATCGCAGCGTCGAATATAGTTTTATATATAATTGACGCACTTTTTAGACATCAGAAAAAAGTCACCTTTGCGGAGAGTTGTACCGGCGGTCTTTTGAGTTACTATTTTACTTCACAAAACGGAGCTTCAAAAATACTCGATGGCTCTTTGATAACATACTCCAATGAACTCAAAGAAAACTGGCTTGGTATCGATGAAGAGATAATAAATGCAAATGGTGCTGTGAGTTTTGAAGTCGTCCAAGAGATGAGTGAAGGTGCACTCAATGTCAGTCATGCGGATTATGCAATATCTATCAGCGGCATAGCAGGCGATACGGGGGGAACTGAACTCAAACCTGTCGGGACGGTGTTTATCGGTGCGAGAAGTGCAAATGAGCACTCAGAAGTCCACCTCCAACTCAGTGGAGATAGAAATTATGTGCAATACCAAAGTGTACTTTATGCTGTAAAAATGTTGCTACAAGTTGATAGAGAAATCTTTTTCTAAATTTGTTCCCAATTTTCTTGACATTTAAAATCTATTTGCCTATAATTTCGACCTCTTAAAGATAAGAGGAAATGTCTTGTTAGCTCAGCTGGTAGAGCACGTCACTTTTAATGATGTGGCCGATGGTTCGAATCCATCACAGGACACCATTTTTAAAACTAAAAAACACTATATGCGGTGGTAGTTCAGTTGGTTAGAATACTTGCCTGTCACGCAGGGGGTCGCCGGTTCGAGCCCGGTCCACCGCGCCACTGTTTTTTAGATTTATTTTTGGGCGTTTAGCTCAGTTGGTAGAGCGCTACCCTTACAAGGTAGATGTCACAAGTTCGAGTCTTGTAATGCCCACCATTTTTGTTTTACATGCACAAAGCTTTTAGCTCATGTACTTTTAGTACACTTCGCCAAAACCTTAGCACATCTAAAATCAAAAATTTATTGACAACTTTGACAAACCTTTCGTTTGTGAATGAAAGTGACCCTTTCGTCTAGTGGCCAAGGACACTATCACTTCATGGTAGGAACAGAGGTTCAAATCCTTTAGGGGTCGCCATTATTTTGGTGTGATACATTTTAAAAATGGGCGTTTAGCTCAGTTGGTAGAGCGCTACCCTTACAAGGTAGATGTCACAAGTTCGAGTCTTGTAATGCCCACCATTTTTGT
>JAQTWZ010000032.1:0-19751 GCA_028689055.1 Sulfurimonas sp.
CATATTGAAGTTTTGCTAATGCATCAGCGCTTAAATCATATACTTTTAGTTCTTTTCTTCCGAACATTAAAAATCCTTGTAATAATAATTCCGCAATTATAGTTAAACTTCTCAACTTTCGCACATAGATTATAGTAAAAAATAATCACTAAAATCCATCTGCGAAAGCCCATAAATAGGCACTATTAAGTATAATTTGTTTACCACAACAGACTAATGCAAGGTGCTTTTTTATGAGTATTGACAATTTTATCGAATCTGCGATAAGTAGTCTATTAAAGAATCCTGTTTTACAAGTACTTCGAGAGATTAATATCTCAAAAATTCTCATCCAAAGCAATTTTATCAAGCGTGATATTGGATACGCACTATTTCAGATACTCCTTCATTTCGTTTACATGCTGGTGATGAACAAGCGCCAATCGGCGTTTATTAGACATAGTGGTAATGCGTACAGAAAAGACACTTATTACGGGTTTGTACAGGTAACTGGCGAAAGCTATTGGGGACTGAGTGCGGCGGCACTGATACAAAAAGTCAGACCATTACAGAGTACTCATTATTGATGACACCGTAGAAGCAAAGCGTGGAAAACAGATTAAAGGGAGCTGTAGAAGCATTTATAGCAATAAAGAGCACCACTGTATCAGCGGGGTGAATATTGTTTCACTTCCGTAATCTTGAATGCAAACTTGAAGCGCTCGCCATCTCGATGCAGCTCTTTTTGCAAATCCTTACAAACATAGCAACTATCCATTAAAACCTTAAGACTTCAAAGGAATTACATCAAATCGTCGCTATCATAAGCCTTTACAGACGAGAACAACTCGGTTGTATGTGCGAAAGTTGAGTTAACTTTCTAAAAATTCTATATCTTTCAGTTTAGCGTTTTGAAGTTTCATCATAGTTAACGGGGTTGCAGATTTTGCCATTGATACTTTGAAATTTTAGGGGTATTTTTTCTTTAAAAGAAAGTATACTATAAAAGACCCCTAAAATAATTAGATTTATGTGTGTTCAATTGGATTTATATGAAATTTTAAAAGAATAAGAATGTTTTAAAATTCCTATTTTAAGGAATTTGTCGGATATATTTGGATGTGTTTGGAAGCATTGATTGGTGGAGACGTCCGGGATTGAACCGGAGTCCTAAAGCTAGCTACCTGCAACGTCTACATGTTTAGAAAAGTTGCTAAAGTTTTGTCTTGCTTCACGCAACTTGCAAAGTTACACAAGACGAGCCTCTGGGATTCGTTTCGCGTTCGAGACAAACGTGAAATATATCTACATAGGGGGTTATACTTCGAATCCTACTTATCTAGAGTCCATAGGTGAAGCAGCCCGTCCTCTTGCGAGGGGGTAAAACTTATGCTACTGCGTAAGCTGGGCGGTAATTTGTATTGTTTGCATTTAAGCAAGGTGAGCCGTATAACGGAGGTGCTCAGTCCGACATGCAATTACAGGCGAGTAGCTCCAGTCGAAGCCATGTCGTCCCCATTTAGGGTTTAAAATTATATCAAAGCTTGTATTTATAATGGTAAATGATAAAAGTTGATTTTGATATAAATTGAGGTGGTGGCCAATCTCGGAATCGAACCAAGGACACGCAGATTTTCAGTCTACTGCTCTACCGACTGAGCTAATTGGCCATAATAAAAAGTTTCTTAAAAAGGTGGTGGCCAATCTCGGAATCGAACCAAGGACACGCAGATTTTCAGTCTACTGCTCTACCGACTGAGCTAATTGGCCATCTTTTAAGAGCGAAATTATATCTTTGAAGGACTGAAAGTAAGCTTACGTGAGGTTATATTATCGCAGAGGAATAGACCACTTTTTATAATAGGCAAGGATACGAAGGCTTAATCCCGCAAAAAAGAGAATGGTGATACTCAAAAGTGAGATGAGATTCTCTTGATTTAAAAAGTACAAAACGCAACCGATGATAAGTGAGATAGTTCCATAAAATCCTGTTTTGAAGACAAAAGGTACTTCGTTGATGATGACATCACGTGCGATACCGCCTCCAACTGCTGTGATGAAAGCCATGGTTATGACACCGGTTAGGTTAAATCCGTGTTCTATACCAATCAGCGCGCCGGAGATACTAAAAGAGATAAGACCGATGGAGTCGCTGAGGATAAAAAGCGGTTTGTTTTCAATCGAATTTTTTTTATGAAATTTAAAAACAATAAGAAGTGCCAAAACACTTGTGACGATGATGGCCGGATAGTCATGAGAAAAGGTAAAAGGAACTTTGTCCACGGCGATATCTCGCAAGATTCCTCCGCCAAGTGCTGTGAGAAAAGTAGAGATAAGGATACCAAGCAAGTCAAGATGGTTTTTCGTAGCTACGAAAAAACCGCTCATGGCAAAGGCGATGATACCTATATACTCTGCTATTTCAAACATAGGGCAAAACCTTCGATGATAGCTATAGCTTCGAGTGCTTTTATCTTCTCTTCGAGTGTATCAACAGTCTCATTTTCTACAAGAACAAGCTCTTTTTGTAAGATTATCTCTCCATCATCATACATTTCATTGACTGCGTGAAATGTCACACCGCTTTTTTGCTCTTTATTTTGGATCACGGCTTCATGCACATATCTGCCGTACATTCCTGCCCCGCCATAGTTGGGAAGCAGAGCGGGATGTGAATTGAGAACTTTAAACTCTTGTGTGATTTTTGCAGGAAGTTTTTTCATATAGCCGGAGAGAAAAATAAATTCACACGTATATTTCTTGAGTAAATCATAAATGGCTTCATCGGGATTTGTTTGCGTTTTAGTATTTATGAGAAAATTATCTATATTACGTTTGGCTGCGTTTTGTAAAACTGCTGCGTTTGTATTGTTAGAGATGATAAGATTGATATTTATATCCAAAATGCCCTTGTGTTGCGCCTCATAAAGTGCGTTGAAACCACTTCCGTTGTGTGAAGCAAGGATAGCTACATTTCTCATCAAAGTGCTTTGACAGCCTCTTTGAACTGATCACCTCTTTGTGCATAAGAGGTAAATTCATCAAGACTAGCAGCAGCAGGAGAGAGTAGTGCGACTTGCTCTTTTAGGAGGTTCTTATCTATCTCTTGGACTGCGTTTGCAAGGTTTTTGCAAAGGGTAAACGCAACGCCATAGCCTTGAGCAAGTGCGCAGAGTTTTTCTTTATTGGAGCCGATTGTATAAATCTGTAAATCCATATCTTTGAGAAATTCAAAAAGTTCGGACAAATCGACACCTTTATCATCCCCTCCTAATATAAGATGAATATGTGTATCTTTATAGCGTTTGAGTGCAGCAATAGTTGCGTCAAGATTTGTAGCTTTGGTGTCGTTGACCCAGAGTCTGCCCTGCGTATCATGTAGCTCTTCTTGACGATGCGGGTCGATAACAAAAGCATTTATTTTTTCATAATCTATACGATCAAAAAGGATTTTGTCCACAGACATGGCTAAAAGTGCGTCAGCCAAAAACGCACCTTTAAATTTTATCTTTTCTTTTTTTATACCAAAATGCGCGGCAAGTTCCTCTTCATCTTTATAGGTGATGAGATGGGCGTTTGTAAGTGTATCTTTGTAAGCGTGAGGAATGATGGCAATTTCACCTTCTTGCATCATACTTAAAGGTTTGAGTTTGGCGTTAACATACTCTTGCATATTTCCATGCCAGCTGAGATGATCGGGGCTTAACGGAAGCAAAACATAGATATTTGGTCTGGCTTTGTTGGTGTAGTGCATGGTAAACGAACTTGTTTCGAGTATCCAGATACTTGCATCTGCATCGAGTTTTCCTAGGGGTGTGCCGATATTGCCGCCTTCTTGAGCGCCTTTATCTTTGAGAAGATGTTGCATCATCTGCGTTGTTGTTGTTTTACCGTTTGTACCGCTTATCCAAACACATAATGGTTTCGCGTTCGCAAAAAAATCATATTCGCTGATGAGATTTTTCGCTTGTTTGATGAGTGCGTTTGATGGCGCAATACCGGGTGAAGGTATTTCAAGGTCTGAGTAGTCAGGGTTAAAGTCACTCGCCGGTTTCACTAGATATCCCTCTTCATCATGAAAAGGTTTGAGGCATTTATCATCATAAAATATTGCATTTGTTACATGTTTGGCAAGTGCTTTTGTCGTACCGCCGTGACCAAAAAAAGAGACGCGTTGCATCAGCGTATCTTAAGCGTGATAAGTGCCATGAGATTGGAAAGAATAGCGATGATCCAAAAACGCACGATGATTTTATTTTCTGCCCAGTTTTTCATCTCAAAATGATGGTGGATGGGTGCCATAAGAAAAACTCTTTTTTTGCGTAGTTTGAAACTGCCCACTTGTAAGATAACCGAAAGTGTTTCGATAACAAAAATAGAGCCGATGAGAATCAGTAAAATCTCACTTTTTGAGATGATGGCAAGATAGCCTAAAAATGCACCGATAGTCAGAGATCCACTGTCTCCCATAAAAACCTCTGCAGGATGGCAGTTGTACCAAAGAAATCCACTTAGTGCACCGATAAGAGCCGCGGAGACAATGACAACTTCACCGATGTCAAAATTTGGCATGAGTAGATAAGCGCTGAGTTTTGCATTTCCTGTGATATAGATGATAATACTAAAAGATGTCAGTGCGGCGATAGATGGAACGGTTGCTAGACCATCAAGACCGTCTGTGAGGTTTACTGCGTTTGAGGTAGAGACAATGACCAAAACCCATAAAACCAAAGCAAAGATGCCCATGTCAACTACGGCTGTTTTGACAAAAGGGAGATAAAGGTCGGTATTAAAATCTACAAAAGCATATAAAAACGCAGCGACAAGAAGTGCAGAACCTACTTGCAGGGCAAGTTTTGTGCGTGCTTTAAGTCCTGCAAGATTTTCATTTTTGCGTATTTTTGCATAGTCGTCTTGAAAACCTATAAGTGCGAAAAGAACAAGTGTTCCTATGGCTCCAAGCGCGAAAAAGTTTGAAAATTTGATAGTGAGAAGCGAAGCGATAATAGTTGCACCGATAAAAACGATGCCACCCATAGTGGGTGTTTTTGCTTTGCTTTGATGTCTGTCCGGTGCCCAGTTATTTATCGGTTGGTGTGAAGAGGTTCTTTGTGCCCAGCGGATAAAAACAGGCATAAGAAAAAGAGTAAAAAGAAGTGCTAAAAAAAACGCAACTCCAGCTCTAATGGTGATATAACCGAGTAGATTTATTTGTAATGTTTCATGTAGCCAGTAAAGCAAAGTATATCCATATGTTTAAAATAAAAGTGGCATTATAGTATAATCACATAAATATTTGGACTAAAGGAATAAAATGAGCAAAAAAGCTGTTTTAATAATTACTGATGGAATAGGCTATAGCGCTAAAACGCAATACAATGCGTTTTATAATGCCGAAAAACCGACGTATGATAAACTTTTTCAAGAAGTTCCACATTCTCTAATAGATACATTCGGTCTGAGTGTGGGTCTGCCTGAGGGGCAGATGGGAAACTCTGAAGTAGGTCACATGAGCATAGGGAGCGGAAGGGTTTTGTATCAGGATTTGGTGAAGATTTCACTGGCGTTGTCTGAGCATACTTTAGAGTCCAATCCTGAACTGCAAAAACTTTTTGCAGCGTCTCAAAGACTACATCTCATCGGTCTCATGAGCGATGGTGGTGTGCACTCACATATAGATCATTTTATGGGCATAGCAGATATCGCCGCCAAAGCGGGCAAAGAGGTCTATTTGCATCTTATTACGGACGGAAGAGATGTTTCTCCGACTTCGGCACAAAAATATCTCAAACAAGTCGAAGCGCACTTGAGTGAGCAAATAAAAATAGCGACCATTTCGGGACGTTTTTATTCTATGGATAGAGATAACCGTTGGGAGCGAGTCAAACGCGGTTATGATGCTATCGTAAACGCAGAGCCAAAGACAGATTTTTCTCCGGATGGCTACATTGGCAACTCTTATGCGCTTGGAGAGACGGATGAGTTTGTAGAGCCGACTGCGTTTGAGGGGTATGAAGGGATGCAAAACGGGGACAGCGTTTTGAGTATAAACTATAGAAGCGACAGGATGCGCGAACTTGTAACAGCACTTGCGGATAAAAATTTTAGCGGCTTTGAACAAACGCAGCTTGAGCTCTATCTTGCTACGATTACTGAATATGATAAAAGTTTTTCGTATCCTGTGCTATTTAGAAAAGATTCCCCTAAAAATACTTTGGCTGAGGTGATTTCCAATAAAGGTCTGCGTCAGTTGCATACAGCCGAGACGGAGAAATATGCTCATGTTACCTTCTTCCTCAACGGTGGTATCGATGAGCCTTATGCAAATGAAACGCGCGTACTGATCCCCTCACCCAATGTAAAAACATACGACGAGAAACCTCAAATGAGCGCTCATGAAGTCGGTCAAGCTGTGTTAAACGCAATGGAAGATGACTATGACTTTGTAGTTGTAAACTTTGCAAATGGCGATATGGTGGGACATACAGGAAATTTTGAAGCGGCAAAAATAGCCGTAAACGCAGTCGATCATGAGCTTGGACTTATCATCAAAAAAGCTAAAGAAAAAGGCTACGCAGTTGTTATCACTTCTGATCATGGAAATTGTGAAGAGATGCGTGATGATCAAGATAATATCCTCACAAACCATACAGTCGGAAAAGTCTGGTGTTTTGTCATGGCTGAGGGTGTGAGTAAAGTAGAATCTGGCGGGCTCAATAACATCGCACCGACAGTTTTAAAACTGATGGATATAGAGATTCCTGCTGAGATGGATCACCCTTTAATGTAGTATTTAATTTTAAGGAGCTTATATGAAAGTTTTATTGACAGGTGCCAATGGCTATATCGGTAGGCGACTAAAGAAAAAACTTCTTCAAGATGCTTCTATTGAACTTAAAATATTTGTACGCAATAAAAAAAGTTTAACACAAGAGGTTCTAGACTCTTGTGAGGTTATAGAAGGAGACACTTTGAATAAAGAGTCCCTAAGAGCTGCACTAAAGAGTGTTGATGTGGCCTATTATTTGATTCACTCTTTACAGAATGCAAATTATAAAGAACTCGATAAGCTCTCAGCACAAAACTTTATCCAAATAGCTACGGAATGTGGTGTAAAAAGAGTTATCTACTTAGGTGGTTTAGGTGTTAAAAATAGCCAAACGAGTGAACATCTTTTAAGCCGTATAGAGACAGGCGAAGTGCTTAGTAGCTCAGCGAGTGTACAGACAATTTGTATTCGGGCAGGTGTTATTATAGGCTCAGGAAGTGCGAGTTTTGAGATTATTCGTAACTTAGTTGAAAAGCTTCCTCTTATGCTCACACCAAAATGGGTGAATACCTATGCACAGCCTATAGCTGTTGCAGATGTGTTGCACTATCTTTTAGGTGCATTGACGCTGGAGTATGATAAAAATCTTATTGTTGATATTGGTAGCAAAAAGATGCCTTACAAAGAGATGATGATGCAAACAGCCGAGGCTCTTGGCCTCAAACGCTATCTGATTCCTATTCCTCTTTTAAGTATCACTCTCTCATCTCATTGGCTCAACCTTTTTACTCCTGTTCCTTTTCAAATAGCTAGGGTCTTAGTCGAAGGACTCAAAAGTGAAGTAGTTATACAAAACGAGAATGCTGCAATTTATTTTCCGCACATCACACCCATGGATTATATTAGTGCCGTGCAACAAGCAATTTTGGAGATAGAAAAAAAACAAGTTATCAGCCGTTGGAGTGATGCAGATGGACAAAGTTGGGATAAGCGGCATCTCAATGAAATAAGCGATGCAATTTTTGTTGATAGAAAAGAGCGTGATATTTCCGACTATGATAAGCATGAGCTCTTTGAAGTAGTGTGTGCTATTGGTGGTGCGAATGGTTGGTTTGCTTATGATTTTCTTTGGGAAATTCGAGGTAGATTTGACAAAGCTATTGGAGGTGCAGGTATCAATAGAGGAAGACGAGATGAAAGAGCTCTTCGAGTAGGGGAATCACTTGATTTTTGGCGTGTGGCGGATGTTGTGGAAGATGAACGTTTACTTTTGTATGCGCAAATGAAACTCCCCGGCGATGGCTGGCTGGAGTTTAAAATAGAAGAGAATAGATTGATCCAATCAGCCTATTTTTTCCCTAAAGGTCTCTTAGGAAGAATTTATTGGTATGCTCTTATTCCCTTGCATTATCTTGTTTTTACAAATATGATTGAAAGTATTTTGGATAAATGCAAAAAACGCTCAGACTCAACAAAGGCGGATGCAAAGAGAGTGTAAATAAAGAAAGAATTTGCTATTGTTCTTGATTGAAATTTTAGTCTATTTGAAAGAGGGAAAAATATGAAATTTAGCGGAAAAAATGTTTTGGTAACAGGTTCGAGTCGTGGAATAGGCGCAGAGATAGCGAAAACACTGGCGGGCTTTGGTTTAAAAGTTTGGATCAACTACAGAAGCGGTGCAGCAGAAGCGGATGCAGTGAAAGAAGCGATAGAAGCAGCAGGCGGGAGTGCAGCTGTTATCGGCTTTGATGTGAGTGATGAAGAGGCCTTTATGGATGCCATCAAAACTATCGTAGATTGTGACGGTGAGTTTTCTTACCTTGTAAACAACGCAGGTATCACAAATGATAAACTTGCTCTTCGTATGAAAACAGAAGATTTTATGTCGGTGATAAATGCAAACCTTACTTCATGTTTCATAGGATGTCGTGAGTCAATGAAAGCGATGCGTAAGAAAAAATTCGGTGCAGTTGTCAATATCGCATCTATCGTAGGTGAGACAGGAAACGCAGGTCAAACAAACTATGCCGCAAGTAAAGGCGGCGTTATCGCTATGACGAAAAGCTTTGCTATAGAAGCAGCGACAAGCGGTATCCGCTACAATACGGTCACTCCGGGTTTTATCGCTACAGAGATGACGGATGTTCTTAGTGATGAGGTAAAAGGAAGTTTTACTTCCAAGATTCCAATGGCACGTTTTGGAGATCCGCGTGAAGTTGCAGAGGCTACAGCGTTCTTGCTTTCTGACCATGCAAGCTATATTACCGGAGAAACTCTCAAGGTAAATGGCGGGATGAATATGGCTTAATTAAGCTAATTTTGTTATAATTTCCCGATTAAATTAAAAAAACAGGAGCTATAATGGCACTTATAGATGATATTAAAGAAGTAGTAGTTGAGCAGTTAAGCGTAAGCGCTGACGAGGTTAAAGAGGATTCAAAATTCGTTGAAGATTTAGGCGCTGACAGTCTTGATGTTGTTGAACTTGTTATGGCTCTTGAAGAGAAATTTGATATTGAAATCCCTGATGATGAAGCAGAGAAAATCCAAACTGTTGCTGACGTGGTAGCTTACATAGAAAGCAAATAGTCTTTAAACGCAACTGTGTTTTTACTTCAAGCTTAGGTTTGAAGTAAAATATTTTTACTAGCTAATTTTTATTAGTTATTAAAAGTATTTTATATTTTTGGAGTTTTATATGAGAAGAGTAGTAGTAACTGGTATAGGTATGATCAACTCAGTTGGCAATGATAAAGAGAGTTCTTTTAAAGCTATATGCGATGGTGTATGCGGTATCGATACTATTACTCTTTTTGACCCTACTGAATATGCGGTAAGAATCGCAGGTGAAGTAAAAGATTTTGATCCAGTAACTGTAATGGATGCAAAAGAAGTGAAAAAAGCAGATAGATTTATCCATCTTGGACTCAAAGCGGCACAAGAAGCTATGGCGGATGCAAAAATCCCAGCAGGTACGGATATGGAAAGATTTGGTATCAGTTCTGGTTCGGGTATCGGCGGATTACCTGCGATTGAGAAGAGTTCTATTATCATCGAGACAAAAGGTCCTCGTAGAATTTCTCCATTTTTTATCCCATCGGCACTTGTAAACATGCTTGGTGGATTTGTCTCTATTGAACATGGAACAAAAGGTCCAAACCTTTCAAGTGTTACGGCATGTGCAGCAGGTACACACTCTATCAGTGAAGCTGTAAAAACAATCATGTGTGGCGGTGCAGATAAAATGCTCGTAGTTTCTGCAGAATCAGCAGTAACAGGGGCTGGTGTCGGTGGTTTTGCTGCGATGAAAGCACTCTCAACAAGAAACGAAGATCCAAAAACAGCTTCTCGTCCATTTGATACGGATCGTGATGGTTTTGTTATGGGTGAGGGTGCTGCAGCACTTGTACTTGAAATATATGAAGATGCAATAGCTCGCGGCGCACATATCTATGGTGAAATTATAGGTTTTGGAGAAAGCGGTGATGCAAGTCATATTACGACTCCAAGTCTTGATGGTCCGGCACGCGCGATGAAAGCTGCCTACAAAATGGCAGGAGAACCGAAACTTGACTATGTGAATGCACATGGAACAAGTACGCCAATCAATGATAAAAATGAAACGGCAGCTGTTAAAGATCTTTTAGGCGGAAAAGAAAATTGTCCTCCGATGAGTTCTATCAAAGGTCAGATTGGTCACTGTCTCGGTGCTGCTGGCGGTATCGAAGCAGTTGTATGTCTGATGGCGATGAGAGATGGTATCATCCCTCCAACAATCAATCATATCACTCCAGATGAAAACTGCGATTTGGATATTGTTCCAAATAAAGCACGCAAAGCAGAGCTAAATGTAGTTATGAGTAACTCGTTTGGTTTTGGCGGTACAAACGGTGTTTTAATTTTCAAAAAAATCTAACTATTTAAGGACTCCATGTGGCTACATATTTAGATTTTGAACAAAAAATAAAAATTATCCAAGAAGATCTTATCTCTGCTCAGGTACGTCATGACCTTGGTGCAGTAGAGACTCTCAATAAAACACTTGATAAAGAAGTTTCAAAAATATATAAAAATCTCTCTGATTTTCAAAAACTTCAGCTTGCTCGTCATATAGATAGACCGTATGCACTTGATTATATCAATCTTATTATGCATGACCACTATGAAATTCACGGAGATAGACACTTCCGAGATGATGCAGCGATAGTTTGTTATCTAGGCTACATCGGTGATGAAAAAGTAGTTGTAATCGGTGAACAAAAGGGGCGTGGGACTAAAAATAAACTCAAACGCAACTTTGGAATGCCTCATCCTGAGGGTTACAGAAAAGCACTCCGTGCTGCAAAACTTGCTGAGAAATTTAATATTCCTGTTTTAATGCTTGTGGACACTCCGGGTGCATACCCAGGTTTAGGCGCTGAAGAGAGAAATCAGAGTGAAGCGATTGCGCGAAATCTTCTGGAGCTAGCAGAACTCAATACGCCTACAATCTCTATCGTTATTGGAGAAGGCGGAAGTGGCGGTGCTTTAGCTATTGGTGTTGCAGACAAGTTTGCAATGATGCGCTACTCAGTTTTTAGTGTTATTTCTCCAGAGGGATGTTCAGCGATTTTATGGAATGATCCTTCTAAAGTTGAAGCAGCTACGAACGCAATGAAAATAACAAGTTCAGATCTCAAAGAGTTAGATTTGATTGATGATGTACTTGATGAGCCGTTGATAGGTGCACACAGAAATAAAGAAGGTGCAGCTACGGTTGTGGCGGATTATTTTTTAGCCGAACTTACAAAACTTCGTGCAATGTCTTCAGAAGAAAGAATGGAAAAAAGATATGCTAAATTGATAAAACCAGGTGCGTTTTCCGAATAATCCTTACTCGGAAATTTTTTCTCTCTTCTCTTCTTCACTCGGAAGAAGAGGATCAAATTTCGGTCTTTTAAGTCTCGGTGCCTCTTTTGAAAACCGAATCAAATCTTCTACATTATTGACTTCTTCCTTACATTTTTCGAGTGATACCTTAAAAAGCTCATAGGTTGTAATGACGTCGCTCATAGCCCTGTGATGTGTCGCATCACCATGCAGATCCAAAGATTCATTGAGATAAGAGAGGGCATATCTGTAAGATATTATTGTTCTCTCGGCAAGAGCAAGTGAACATAAACTTCTGTTTAGCAGAGGTTCTAAGCCTATTTTACTGAGTGAACCGGATATAAACATATAGTCAAATTTCACATCATGAGCTACAAAAATAGTATTGCCTAAAAAGTTTTTGAAGCTGTAGAGTACATCTTTGAGCGGCGGTGCATCTATTGTGTCTTTGACTGTTATGCCTGTTATATTGCTGATATGATCATTTATTCTGTCACATTGCACGAGGGATTCAAATCTGTCTATTATTTTCCCATTCTTGACTTTAAGGGCTGCTATCTCTATGATTTGATGTTTGTCAAGTTTTGAACCATTTGTCTCTATATCGACAATACAAAACTCCGCTTCTTCTACGGGAATAAATTTCGTGTCAAAATAAAAATAACCTTTATGTTTGACAATATTTAGCCCTTGTGCTCTCCAGAGTTCCAAAGAAAAATCGACATTTTCGTCCACTTGTTTTTTGATGGATTCAAAACAGAGACCTCTCGTAGAGAGTCTAGAAATACTTTTGGCATCAAGAATAAAGTTATTGCTTAGCATTTGTTATAAAAGCCTTTACTTTAGACTCTTCTTTGATGCCGTGTTCTTTCTCTACGCCACTACTTACATCAACTCCATAAAAGCGGTATTTTTTGAGGGTACTTACATTTTCCGGTGTGAGGCCACCTGCTAAGATGATTTTGGAGCAGTCAAGCCCCTCAAACCACTCAATATTGATTCTTTTACCAGCTCCACCGTAAGTTTCGCAGTAAGCATCTACGAGTCTATAGCTATCTGCATATTTTGTTATATCTTCTTTACTTTGTGCGCGAATAACTTTTATGTGTGGGATGGTGAGTGCATCATAGACTGCAGGTTCTGCATCGAAATGTATTTGTGCTAAAGTAGCACCGCTTTCTCGGCATATTGCGTTTATAGACGCTGCATCTTGATTGACAAAAAGAGCGACTTTTTCTACAAAAGGAGGAAGTTTTTGGATGATTTTTTTTGCTTCACTTGGAGTGATATATCGAGGAGATTTTTCATAAAATACAAATCCGAGTGCATCAGCACCTGCATCTATTGCCATCATAGCATCATGAAAGGAAGTTATCCCACAAATCTTACAACGCATCACACATAAGCTCCGTCATTATATCTGTAGGCTTTGTATTGCTTGTTTTTTGTCTGTGTGATTAAACACATAACTTCCGGCAACAACGATATCTACACCTACATCTTTTAGGGCTTGAATGTTTTTATCGCTTACACCGCCATCAACTTCAATCAAGCAGTTTGGATTGATTGTATCTCGCATGGCACTCAATCTTTTTGCTTTTGGGATGACAGAATCTATAAAACTTTGTCCACCAAAACCGGGATTAACACTCATGAGTAAAACCATATCCAAGTCAGCAAGTAAAAACTCTATACTTTCAGGTGGAGTATGTGGATTTAAGACTATAGCAGGTTTGATCCCCAGAGAGCGGATTTTTTGTATAAGTCTATGTGGATGTTTCTCTTCTTCAATATGAAAAGAGATATATTCAGGTTTGAGCGGTGCAAAAAGTTCGACAAAAAAAGTGTTGTTTTGCACCATAAGATGGATATCAAGAGGTTTTGTAGCTGCTTTTGCAATGGCAGAGACAACAACCGGTCCGATAGTGAGGTTTGGCACAAAATGTCCATCCATCACATCTACATGAACAAGATCGCAGCCGGCAGAACAGATCTCTTCTATATCTCTTTGGAGATTTCCAAAGTCGGCAGATAAAACACTTGGAGCAACTTTCATAGTTTCCCTTTTTTATGGAGCAGTAATATTTTTGAAATTATACTGACCAAGTAGTTAGAGTAGGCTTTAAGTAAGAGACCCTAAATAATCTCACAGCTAATGAAAAGAGAAGCTATAAAATACAAGGCGAAAATCCGCAGGAGCTACGAGTAGCTTCAAGGGTTTTTAACGCAGTAGATTGTAGCTTCTCTTTTCACCCAAAGGGCAACATTTAAAAGATTCATCTTCTGCGTTGCACTTTACTTAACGATACTCGTATCGCCAAGTAAAGTTCGCCTTGAATCTAAACCTTTTAAATGTTGTTAGCTATGAGGTTATTTAGGGTCTCTTACTTATTTTTTTATCTTGTGAGAAAAAATAAAAATTTATCATCATCAAATTTCAAATCCAATTGCACACCTTTTTTATCATGAACCACTTCAAGAAGACCATCTACATCCGTGTAGGTTCTCGGCAGTGTGATATTTACTGAGATTTTTTCATCAGCTAGGAGTGTTTTTATCTTTCCGCCAACTATGTTGACAAGTTCTGCTAGCGTGTCAAGAACTTGTTCTTTATCATCTGTATTTTCCCCTATAAGCAGTGCACACGCTTTTTTGGCTATAGAAAGAGGAAAAACAAGCACGACCATGCCGTCAATGTCTCCATAAAATCCTATTGAACTCGCAATTTTATCTTCTTTATCTATTATCTCAATAGTGCACACTTTCGCTGTTTCTTTGTTTGCAGTTGCGTTTGTCATCATCTCGATAGTCGCAACTGTCGCATCGATAAAATTTGGAAGCTCAGTGACTATGGCTTTGTTGAGTGCTCTTTTATTTTTCACAGCCGCAGCACTGCTAGCACCTAGCTCATGAAGAAGTTCTTTATTTTGCAGGATGTCATCCATATGATCAAAAAATAGCATTCCTGCATCTTCTAGTGTTTCTTTAAACGCAATGGGTGTCTTTTCAAAAGTGAGTCCTACAAAGCAGATAGCGGCATTATATTCAGCACCGGAACTTGCTAGCTTGGAGAAAAAGTTCAGAGCGTGAACATTCATGGAGACGACTTTATAGGCATCAAAGATAAAAAGTCTAAAACCTACATTGAGAGAGTTATTGTGGTATGCGATATTAAATGTGTTGCCTATCTCCGCATCCAAGAAAGAAGAAACAGTGTAAATGATGGCGTTGCCGGTGACTCTAGTTGCGACTTTTTGTCCCATTACACCGAGATAGGTGTTGTCTATGATGATATCATAAGCGTTTTGGGCTTTTGCTTTTTCATGGTACTCTGCTTCACTTTGGGCAACTATAGGGTTATGCCCATTATCATGAAGTTCTATCGCCATTGCTGCGCGTTGGGATTTGTCTTCACTATATACAAGTACGTTTTTACTCTGGTTTTTGAAGCTTGCGGCAAAGAGTGAAGCAATCTCTTGCGTTTTGAAAAGAGAGAAATTTAAATCATTTTCATAAAATCTCGATATAGCTTCAAACTTTTTGTGATCAATGTCGCAAAAGCCAACAGTTGCATGGTTGGCTGCTCTGACTTTTAGAAGCATTTTTACAAAGGTCTCTAGTCCATTTCTATTGAAAAATACAACTTTTTTAAGAGAGACGAGTACCATGTCAACTTTGAGTTTTGTGGTAGCTTCTATATCTTCAATACTTAAAAAAAAGTTTCCGTTATTACCATCTAAAAACCCTTGCGGTGCAAAAATAGCTATACCGTCTTTTACCATTGCTCTCATGAGACTCCGATCACACTACTAAAATCATCATAAATATCCATGACATATTCCACCTGAAAATCTATAAAATCGTTTAGACCTGCTTCGACTAAACTTGGTTTGCTGAGTGTATAAAACAAAAGAAGGTGCATCCATTTACCTAGCATATCAATATTTTTGTCATCTTGAGGTTTGATCCCTGATGCTGCCTGCACAATTTTGGCGATATTTCCTTGCATTTCCCATTTTTGCGATATTTTTTCGCATATATCAAAGAGATCCATCCCGCACAATCTTTTGAGTATAGTATTGAGATCAATAGCACTTGCGGAGCGTAATAGTTTGACATTTTCTATTTTTTCACTAAAAAGTGCTTCGGATATGATGATACTAGCCGGAAGAAGTGTGATAGCACTTTGAATATCTTTGTCATTGATATTCAAATGTGCAAGTATTTTCTTCCAATTGACTGAAAGTTCTGCTTGAAGATTTTGAAACGCAGTTGCGTTTAGTTTGAAAAGCACCCATTTTGAAGGAGATAAAAGGGAAATCATATAGTTGTAAACAGCTTGCTGTGAACCAGCGACACCAAGGATACCAAATATTTGTGAGATATCACTTACCTCATTTCTAAAGCCATAGATGGATTTGTGCATCAAATTTTTTAAGTAGCTGTTCAAAGCCAAATCATCACTTGCAATTTTCGCTGCTTTTGTGAGATCACCTAAGTTGAGTAGATGCAAAGTATCTCGCAGTGCTTGCGGTGCAGGAGGAATTTTTGTTATGTACGAATTGAGTTTTTCAGTTGTTATCACTTTGGTGCACTTATACGATTGAATTTTGTATATTTTATCCCTATATTGTTAAGAGCAATATAAATTTCAAATTACTTCGATATTTTCTCTTGGCTTAAGTTGCAGTTTTGATTTGATTTGGTACAATTCGCAACTTTAAAACCTAAATAAGGAACCTAAAATGGCAAGAAAATGTGCTATTAGCGGCAAAGGCCCTATGAGTGGGAATAACGTTTCTCACGCGAAAAACAGAACGAAGCGTCGTTTTTTATTAAACTTAAGAACAGTTCGTATCACTTTAGAAGATGGTACAACTCAAAAAATCAAAATCTCTGCGAGAGAATTACGTACACTTAAGAAAAATTCTTAAGCGTCGTAAGAAATGCAAATGAATCTTTTAACCAAGATTCGCAAATTTCTACACTGGGAGACCACTCCCAAACCTGCAATTACGCTCAATGATGAGCTTTATACTCAGCTACTCCCTTTTAGAACACCGTTAATCCTTATCCAAATATGTATGATTATTGGAACGTTAGGATATATCTACATAGAAGACTATACCATTATGAATGCGATTTTTCAGACTGGATATACCTTTACTACAGTAGGATTTGGTTCTTTAAAAGAGGGTGAATTTTCCGCAGCTGGGCAGATATTTACCATTACGCTTATCATTTTAGGCTTTACAATTTTTACAATTGCTATCGGTATTATTGTAGATGTTGTTAATAAGGGCAGATTTTCGAAAATACTCAAGGAGCGAAGAATGTTGTATAAAATTGTGCGATTAAAAAAGCACTTTGTTGTTTGTTATCATAATAATTATACGATTGAAGTGACAAAGCAGTTAAGAAAAAATCACATTCCTTTTGTTGTGATCGATCCAAGAAAAGAGATTCATGAGTGGGCGGTAGAATATAAGTACTCTACCTATCTTCAGGCAGAACCATATGCGGAGATGACTATGCTTAAAGCCCATCTTGCTTCTGCAAAAGGGTTGATAACACTCTCAGATTCTATCGCTGACAATATCGCGCTGATAGCTTCTGTGAGACTTTTTGAAAAAGAGCACTTCCTTCCAAGACCTTATTACATCATATCCGCAGCAGCAAATCTGAGTGATGTTGAAAAGCTCAAAAAATTGGGTTCTGACACAGTTGTGTCACCTACAAAACTCACAGCACAAAGAGTAAGCGCTATGGCGGCACGTCCGGATATGGAAAATCTGCTTGAAGAGTTTTTATATAAAAGTGATAATCCCTTAAATATGCAAGAGATTGATGTTCCAAAATACAGTTGGGCAGTTTTGAAAAAACTCAAAGAGACACATATTCGTGAGATCACAAACTGTTCAGTTATTGGTATTACAAAAAAAGATGGCAAATTTATGACTATGCCAAAGGGTGATGTTCTTATCACCAGCGAGTGCAAACTTCTTGTTATCGGTACTCAAACGGGTATGGCTATGACAAAAGAGTTGATGCATAAAAGAGAAAAACCTAAGGAGCTTAGATTTGTATAAGTTAGTTCAGATTGAGGGTGGCGTATGTGCGAGTAGCGGTTTTTACGCAGATGGTATAAGTGCGGGGTTAAAAGCAAACGCAGCGCTTGATATGGCGTTTATCTATAGTGAGTCTTTGTGCGAGGTTGCTTCAGTTTTTACCACAAATAAGATGTTTGCAGCACCGATAAAACATTTTCGAGCAAAAGGTCTCTTTGAGACAAACTTCATCCTCATAAACTCTAAAAATGCGAACGCGATGACGGGTGCAGCAGGTGTAGTTGATATTGATGAAGTCCTTGCAACAATACCAAATGTGACAAATCCTCTCATGAGCTCTACCGGTGTTATCGGTGTGCGTCTTCCAAAAGAGAAGATTATCGCGGGTGCTAAGCTTTTTGATTTTACAAAAAAAGAGCCACAAAACGCAGCAAAAGCCATCATGACAACAGATACATTTTCAAAACAGATGGCGTTTCGCGTGGAGCTTGAAGATGGTTCTGCGTTTCATATCGGAGCGATGGCAAAAGGTGCTGGGATGATAAATCCTGCCATGGCTACGATGCTTTGTTTTATCACGACAGATGCAAACGCAAGTGCTCATGAGATGCAAGAGATACTTGATGCAGTTACTGTGACAACTTTTAACGCAGCAAGCGTGGACGGCGACACTTCGACTAACGATACTGTTTTACTTTTGAGCAATAAAAAAAGCGCTGCGTTTGATAAGGCTGCGTTTAGAGAGGCACTTCACAAAATCATGCACTTTTTGGCACTAGAGATGGTGAGAGACGGTGAGGGCGCGACAAAATTGGTGACATATAAAGTAAGTGGAGCCAAAGATAACAAAGAAGCAGAAATAGTCGCAAAAGCACTCTCAAATTCACTTCTTGTCAAAACGGCACTTTTCGGTGAAGATCCAAACTGGGGTCGTATCGCTTCGACTGTCGGTGCTAGCGGAGTAGAAGCCTACGAAGAGACATTAAGTATTTATTTTAATGATCTCTGTGTTTATGAGAGAGGCAATCTGCTTTTTAATGCAGCGATGGAAGACAAAGCGGCAGCTGTTATGAAACTTCCGCGATTTACTATTTCATGTGATTTGGGTATCGCCGAGGGTGTTTTTGAAGCCTATGGCTGCGACCTCGGATATGAATATGTCAAGGTAAACGCAGACTATAGAACATAATTGTCATTTACAAGAACAAAAGTTATTCAACAACAATAAATGTTACGGGAGGATTGAGATTTGTTAGAAAGCAATTCAAAAATCCTCGAATTCTTTACCAAATATCCAAACGAACCATTTGAATTTGTAACAGTTACAGATATCAACCTCAGAGAACACCCCAACTACCACAAAGCTATCTTTCGAAATATCAAACGAAACTCTTATCATGCTCAACTGGTAGTTCCTGAAATGATGAGATACAAATATAAAGTTGGTCATATATATACAGATGGTGAATATGTCGGTCAAAAATAGTGCTCTACTAAAAAGTGAGTTTAGAGTCAATGAAAACAGTGATATTAGTCTTGTGCGCTTGACACTTCCTCCTGTTTTGTAGTTAGAATTTAAAATCTAAAATTACAACTTTTATTTTTTAATTCTCAAAAATTGCACTTTAGATTTAAATTTTGGATATCGGATTCCCATTTGATCTGCTTAACAAATATTAAAGATTATTTAGATACAATTGCGCCTATTTTTTAAATTAAGGATTCAAAATGTTAGAAGGTATAGTTAGAGAGAGTACTGGCAAAAAAGCAACAAAAGCGCTTCGCCGTGATGGTTATCTAATTGCAAACATATACGGAAAAGGGCTTGAAAATGTTCACGCTGCGTTTAAACAAAACGAATATATCCGTACAGTTCGCAATAAAGAGACTTTGGCATTTGATATCAGCGTAGCTGGTAAAGTTATGAAAGTTGTAGCTCAGTCTTATGAGTCTCAGCCAGTTACAGGAACACTTTTACATGTTGATTTGATGGTTGCGCAAGCAGGCGTTCTTACTCATTATCATGTTCCGGTTGTACCACAAGGAAGTGCGTTTGGTCTTAAAAA
>JAQTWZ010000032.1:19851-25704 GCA_028689055.1 Sulfurimonas sp.
GCGTCTTATGTTCTGAGCGACTTTAATGAGAGTGAAGCGAAACATTTAGAAGTGTGGATACGACATACTTGTGAAGCAGTAGAATTTTTATTGCAACACTCTATGGAAGATACGAGTTCAAAATACTCTATTAAAAATTTTCAGATACAATAGCGCCATGTTAGCTTTTCGATACATTGCGTTTCATTATCTCAAATATTTTTTTATTATTCTCATAGCGCTTGTACTTTTTTTAGTCGGTTTTGATTATATGGAAAATGCCGAGCAACTCTCAAAATCCGCAAATCTTACACTTATTTATCTAGTGTATAAATCATTTTATGCCATAGATTTACTTCTGCCATTGTCGCTTTTATTTGCCATGATAACGACGAAAATACATCTCATTAGGTCCAATGCTCTTGTCTCCTTTTTCTCTCTTGGTTACTCCAGAATAGATGTTCTGCGCCCTTTTTTGTTTGTCTCTTTGGGCGTGACAATACTTTTCGTCTCCTTTCATGCACTCTCAAACTTTTCCAGAGCAGATGAGTTTTCTAGAAACATACGTAAAAATGCTCAGTATTTGAGTCCGACTCGGGATCTTTTTTTTACTTATAAAGACAAATATGTCTATTTTTCTAAGCTACTTCCTTTGCAAGAAAGAGCCGAAGATATCCGTGTTTTTAGTCTTGAAAACAATTCGTTAAAAGAGGTTGTGGTCGCTTCTTCAGCTTTATACAAAGATGATTTTTGGATTATCAAAGAGGCGGATATTATCACAAAACCCGATACGATGGATTTTGAATCATCGGGCATACAAGTAAGTGAAAATAACGACCTTAAAATGCTTCAGGGTTTTCGCCCAAAGATACTTGATCGGGTATATGAAGGGAAAATGAATTTTACTATTCAAGATGCTTTTGTAGCAATCAAACTGCTTGAAAGTCAAAATATAGATACGCGCGGGATAAAAGGGGCTTTGTATAAGATATTTGTATATCCATTTTTTGTACCGTGTCTTGTTGTGATTATCTTCTTTTTTGTCCCTATAAGTGTGCGATTTTTAAATGTCTCACTTTTTAGTTTTTCTGCTATTTTAGCAACACTTCTCGTTTGGGGAATATTATATACGCTTATAGAACTTGCTAATAATAAGACTATTTCAGGAGAAGTTGGAATCCTTGCCCCTGTTGTCATTCTCTTCCTCCTTGCCCTTAAACAAATACATCGCTACAGTTCTCCTTCTTTAAAAGCTGTATAAGCACTATTTGGATAGAATCGTCCAAAAATATTTGGAAATTTTAATGATACAATTTAAAGAATTGGCCACAAAGTATAAGACACCCTTGTATGTATATGACTTTGACTACATGAGCGCTCAGTACAGCGAGCTTAAAGATGCTTTTAGAGCAAGAAAATCGATACTCGCTTACGCAGTAAAAGCAAACTCCAACCTAAGTGTTGTAAGACATTTTGCGAAACTTGGAGCAGGTGCGGACTGCGTTTCTATCGGTGAAGTAAGACGGGCATTTTTAGCAGGTATTCCTGCGTATAAGATTATCTTCTCAGGTGTCGGCAAAAATGATGATGAGATCCGTGAAGCGATAGAAAAAGAGATTCTTTACATCAATGTTGAAAGTGAAGCAGAGCTTGGTCGGGTAGAACTTATAGCCAAAGAGCTTAGCGCAGTAGCACGTATCAGCATCCGCGTCAATCCAAACATAGATCCAAAAACGCACCCCTACATCTCTACAGGACTTCATGACAATAAGTTTGGAGTGGATTTGGAGAGTGCAAAACGCATGTATATTAAAGCGAATAATTCTGAATTTTTGGATCCGGTCGGCATCCATTTTCACATTGGTTCGCAACTCACAGAACTGCAGCCGATTTATGAATCTGCAGAAATCGTAGCCGATCTCGTGCGTTCACTTGCAAATATCAAAATAGAGCTCAAGTTTTTTGATATCGGCGGTGGACTGGGTGTTGTTTACAAAGACGAAACAACGATAAAACCGTATGATTATGCACAAGCAATTTTAGGAACACTCAAGGGTCTTGATCTGACTGTTATATGTGAACCGGGAAGATTTTTGACTGCAAACGCAGGGTATTTTTTGACAAAAGTTTTATACGAAAAACAAAACGGACATAAAAAGTTCGTTGTAGTTGATGGCGCTATGAACGACCTGATCCGTCCAAGTCTTTATAATGCGTACCACAAAATAGAAGCAATTACGCAGAGTACGAAAGAGTCTAGAAAAGTAGATATCGTAGGCCCTGTGTGTGAAAGCGGAGATTTTTTGGCAAAAAATTATGAACTGCCTGAGCTTGAGCACAATGACTTACTTGTTGTTCATAGTGCGGGTGCATATGGTTTTGGAATGGGAAGCAACTATAACACACGCGGAAGAAGTGCGGAGATAGCAGTTGAGTCTGGTATAGACAGAGTGATACGCAAACGCGAAACTTTTGAAGACCTGATAGCTTTAGAATCAGAGTTTTTAGAAAAATAAAAAGGTAGAACCGTGTATTTCATAGATGTTCAAGGTACATTGATAAGTGATGCAGACAAATCTCCTATAGCAGGGAGCAGAGAGTTTATAGAGATGCTTAATGAGACAAAAACGCCTTATATGGTTATCACCAACAGTACAAAAAAAGCTTCAAAAGACTTTTATACATTTTTGATGTCGCTGGGTTTTCATTTTGATTTTGACAAATATCTTGACCCTTTGATGTTGCTTGAAGCACATGTAGCTAAAGAAGGTGTGGCTGCGTATGGGGCAGATGAGTTTTTGCTCACACTTCAAAATATGGGTTATATTTTGGACTATGAACAACCAAAGACGGTGCTAGTTGCGATAAAAGAAGATTTTACTTCGCATGAGTATGCGCAGATGATTGATTTTGTCCTTGCCGGTGCTTCTTTGGTTGGGATGCATGAGACTTCCATCTATGCGAAAAACAACAGACGTTATCCGGGTGTCGGAGCAGTTTTAAAACTTTTGGAGTTCGCGACATCATGCTCTTACACAGTCGTCGGTAAACCGAGCATCGCGTTTTATGAGGAGTCTCTTGAGCGTTTGAGATTACAAGCGCCAGACGCAAAGTTTGAAGATGTGACTATCATAAGTGATGATGTCAAAGGTGACTTAGGCGGTGCAAAAGAGCTTGGGATGAGGACGGTTTTTGTCACAAGCGGCAAATATAAAAGTGCGCAAGAGATTGTGCCGTTTTTGCCTGATGTTTTAAAACCTGATGCAGTGTATGCAAATATGCAAGAGATTTTGGAGACCATATGAATACTTTGGAAGAGTGTAGAGAAGCGATAGATAAGCTTGATGATGCGATGCTGGAGATTCTTAACCAGAGGATGAAAGTCGTTCACAGAGTCGGTGAAATCAAACATGAAAGCGGTACTGCCGTGTATCGTCCGGAAAGAGAAAAAGCCATTATCGAGAGACTTGCAAAACGCAGTGAAGAAAATAATGGCATACTCAACAAAGGCGCTATCGAGGCCATTTATCTTGAGGTGTTTGCGGTTGCTAGAAATCTTGAACTTCCAGAGCGTATCGCATATCTTGGACCTGAGGGGAGTTTTACGCATCAGGCTGCAGAGAGCCGTTTTGGCGGCATGAGCGATTATATGCCACTTAACTCTATTCACTCAGTATTTAAAACTCTTGAAGCAAAACGTGCGAAATTTGGGGTTGTTCCTATTGAAAATTCAAGAGATGGAATCGTAGGTGAAACACTTGATTTACTTTCAAAAAGCAGTGTTAAAATCGTAGCAGAACTATATATGCCTATTCACATGGCTTTTGTTACGAAAGCGCGAAAACTTGAAGATATCAAAAAAATTTACTCAAAAGATAAAGGTTTTGGGCAGTGCAGAGAGTTTTTACAAGAACATTCGCTTGTAAATGTAGAGCTGATTCCTGTGGAGTCCACTGCTAAAGCGGCAATACTTGCGGCAAATGATCCCTCTTCGGCTGCGATATGTTCTCATATAGCTGCAAAACTTTATGGAATACCTACTCTTTTTGAAAATATAGAAGACCAGCATGATAATGCTACCCGTTTCGTCATCTTAAGTGATTTTAAAAATGGTGCAAGCGAAGATGATAAAACATCCATATTGGTGCGTTTAAACGATGCCGTTAAAGCCGGTTCTTTGGTGCACTTTTTACAAGATTTTGATGAAGAAAATATAAATTTATCTAAAATCGAGTCGCGTCCTTCCAGAGATAAAGGTGGGTTTGGGTACTGGTTTTATATAGATTTTTATGGACATATAGACAATGAGGCTGTGCAACGAGTACTCTCAAAGCACAAAGGTGAAGTGACATGGCTTGGAAGTTACGTAAAGGGTGAAAGTTGAAATTTAATAAAACATTAGAAGATATAAAAACGTATGAGGCTGGAAAGCCGATAGAACTTGTCGTCCGTGAATTTGGGATAGACCCAAAAAACATTATTAAGCTTGCAAGTAATGAAAATCCTTATGGCTGTTCGATGGAAGTACAAAACGCAGTGAGTGCGATTGTTTCAAAGATGGCGCTTTATCCGGATGATTCAATGACAAAACTCAAAAACGCTCTAGCAGCGCGTTTTAATCTTGGCGTAGCAAACCTTATTATCGGTTCAGGAAGCGATCAGGTGATTGAGTTTCTTATCCATGCAAAAGCGCATGCGGGAACAAAAATACTTATGAACAGCATTACATTTGCGATGTACGAGATCTATGCAAAACATGTCGGTGCAGAAGTTTTGAGAACTGCATCGCGAGAACATGACCTTGATGAGTTTTATGCGATTTATCAAGAGCAAAAACCAGAGATCATTTTTATCTGTACACCGAATAACCCGACGGGTGATGCGATAGATACAGAGAAACTCAATGCGTTTTTGAGTAAAATAGACAAAGATACTCTAGTTGTAGTCGATTGTGCTTATATGGAATATGCTGCATTTAAGGATGCAAATAAAAAAGTAGATGCCAAAGAACTTACTGAGCGTTTTGAAAATGTCATTTATCTTGGAACTTTTTCAAAAGCTTATGGACTTGGCGGTATGCGTGTAGGATTTGGACTTGCAAATCCGAAAATTATTGAAGAACTTTATAAATTACGACCACCTTTTAATATCACAACGCTCTCTCTTGAAGCAGCAAGTGTGGCACTATCTGACGAAGAATTTGTAAATAAATGTATCGTTGCAAATTTTGAAGAGATGAAACGCTACGAAGAGTTTGCAATAGCGAAAAAAATAGATATAATTGAAAGCTTTACAAATTTTGTTACAATGTGTTTGAACGAAACGCAAAATTCGACAACGCTTTCTAATGCCCTTTTGCAAAAGGGAATGATTGTAAGAAATCTTAGCAGCTATGGTCTCAACGCTATTCGTGTAACCATAGGAACACCGGAGCAGAACACTCGATTTTTTGAGCTAACATCAGAGTTGTTATCATAAATAAAATGGGAAGTTAATGGATTTTAAAGTACTATTTTCGCAGCTGGTTGTTTTATACGACAAACTAAATAAACAACAAAAAATTATCATAGCAATAGCTATAGTAGGGATAATTTCGTTTATAATATTTATGGTTGTATATAGCGCAAAACAGAGTGTAAATGAAAAGTATGAAGTACTCTTTGATTCACTCAGTTCTTCAGATGCTGCAAAAGTGATTGAGGAACTTGAAAAAGAAACTATCCCTTATGAACTCCTGGCAAACAATGTTATAAAAGTTCCAAAAGAGTTTGTTTATAAACAAAGAATCGCGATTGCTTCCCTTGGAATACCAAAAGACAATGGGGTTGGTTTTGAACTCTTTGATAAACAAGAGTTTGGGGCTACGAGCTTTGA
>JAQTWZ010000033.1 GCA_028689055.1 Sulfurimonas sp.
CAGGCGATGAAAGGCAAAATGATGCGTATGTTCCTAGAAGATGCAAAAGGCAAAGAGGCTTCTACCCTTGATGGTGTAAAAATCTGGCTTGATACAAACGACTGGATTTTGATGATTCCCGATCAGTACGATGACTCCTTAAATCTCTATATACAAGCCCAGACAGATGAAAAAGGCGAAGAGATACTCGCGACTTATAGCGCGAAGATCGAAGCTTGGTCAAAGGCATAAATATGAAAACTTCACTGAACCTCTGTTTCTTTTGGCATATGCACCAACCGGACTACAGGGGAAGTGATGGAGTGATGAGTATGCCATGGGTTTTTTTGCATGCGATAAAAGACTACTATGAAATGCCTTGGCTTTTAAGTCGATACAAGGGACTTAAAGCAACTTTCAACATCACTTCTCCTCTTATAGAACAACTCAATCTCTACGCAGATCCACTCAAAAATGACTATTTTTTATCTCTTTGGGCAAAACATCCTGCAACGCTTGACGCAGTACAAAAAGAGCGTCTTATCAAAACTTGCAAATCAACGCAATACGAGACGATGGTCAAACCCATAGAGACTTTTCGTATATTGTATGACAAAGAGACGCTGAGCGATGATGAGCTTATCGACTTTGAAGTTGCGTTTATGCTTGCTTGGTGCGGCAATTATCTTCGTCAAGAAAATGCACTTGTCAAAGAACTTTTTATAAAAGAAAAGGCTTATACACAAATGGATAAGGCGGATTTACTTGCATCTTTGAGTGCGTTTGTGCAGACTATTTTGCCTTTGTACGGGCGTTTGCAAAAAGAGGGAGTGATTTCACTCTCTACAACTCCATACAACCATCCAATACTGCCTCTGCTTTTGGATATGCAAAACGCAAAAAAAGCCAATGAACATACGACAATTGTAGAAAATTCTCTCTCACTTAGAGATGATGCGATAGAACAGGTTACGCGTGCTATTGATCTTTATGAAGAGACTTTTTCGCAAAAACCTACAGGTTTTTGGCCGGCAGAAGGTGCTGTAGATAGAGCAAGTGTGGAGATATATAAAGAACACGGACTCAAGTGGATCGCTACGGATGAGGCAATTTTGTTTCGTTCACTTGGAGAGGATAAACGCTCACAACTTTATAAGGCGTATGATTATAAGGGCATGACGATGGGCTTTCGTGACCATGGTTTGAGTGACCTTATCGGTTTTACATATAGGTTCAAATCAGGTGAAGAAGCGAGTGCACATTTTATGGCATCTTTGGAGTCTATAGCCAAAAGTGAAGAAGAGCCAACAGTATTTGTCATCCTTGATGGAGAGAATGCTTGGGAGTTTTTTCATAACAATGCCTATGACTTTTTTACAGCGCTTTATGAGCGTTTTTCAAAGAGCTCATGGTGTAAGACGGTGACGATGGATGAAGTCTCAAAACTGCCAAACAAAGCCGTTTTAAATGAGCTTGCATCGGGAAGCTGGATACACGGAAACTTTGACACGTGGTCGGGACACAGTGAAAAAAACCGCGCTTGGGAACTTATCTATCAGACAAAACGCGATGTAGAACATCATCTTGAACGCGTCTCTGATGCAGTTGCCAAAGAGATACGATTTCACTTTTTAGCGTCAGAGTGCAGTGACTGGTTTTGGTGGTATGGAGATGACCATGTGACGGAGTTTGGTCTGGAATTTGACGCGCTTTTCCGTGAGCATCTTATCAAGATATATACGCTCATGGAGATGCAGGCTCCGGCTGATTTGTATATGCCTATCATCGCGCATAAAAGTACGGTCTCCTTTTTACTCAAGCCGCAACTCTCTATCTCTCCGCTTATTGATGGAAAAAACAGCTCCTTTTTTGAGTGGCTTGGAAGTGGGAGTATTGATGAGAGTAAGATATTCTCAACTATGGACAAGGTTCGCGGACCTATAGAAAAGATTCATTATGGACACGACGACAAAGCCATATACCTTGCGTTTGAGGGTGATATGCCAGTGCTTGCTATGTCAAATTTGCATATTCAGATTATCACCGAAGAGACGGGTGAGCTGTTGCATTTTAAGATGAATGAAGATTATAACAACAATGGCGTGGAACTTGTCGTGGATGAGCGTGTAGAGGTCTCTCTAGCACGCTGGCACTTCAAAGAGTACGGCAAAGTGCACCTGCGTTTTGAGATAGTCAAAGGAGAGCAGATTATCCAGACGATGCCTGGATATGGTGCTCTTTTTGTAGATTTGGACGAGGACTATGCTTCAAACTGGTTTGTGTAACATACAAAATAAAATATTGAAATACGGAAAAATATCATGAGCAGACATACAACAAAATTACTTTTTGGGATTCATATGCATCAGCCTGTCGATAACTTCGACTGGGTGATAGAAAAAGGTGTGGCAACTTGCTACGGTCCATTTTTTGAAGTGATGAGCAGATACCCTGACTTTCGCTTTGCAGTACACTGTAGCGGTTGGCTCATGGAGCAGATACAGGCAAAACATCCAAAACTCTACAAACAGATAGCGACACTTGCAAAAAAAGGAAGTATAGAGTTTTTTGGTGCGGGTTATTATGAACCGATACTCAGCGTGATACCTTCACAAGATAGAGTAACACAGATAGAGTTGCTGAGTAACTCTCTTCAAAAACAGTTCAAACAGACTCCAAAAGGGCTTTGGCTCACGGAGAGAGTCTGGGAATCTTCTTTGATACCTGATTTGAAAAAAGCGGGTATCAAATACACGGTGATGGATGATTATCATTTTCAGTGTGCGGGTTTTGATGAAGAGATACTTGATGGCTACTACATGAGTGAAGAGGGCGGTGAAGAGATAGGGCTTTTTCCTATCAGTAAAAAACTCCGTTATGCGCTTCCTTTTCTCAATGTACAGAGTGCGATTGATGCTATCAAATCCTACACAAGAGAAGAGAACTCCGCAGCTATCATCTTTGATGATGCCGAGAAGTTTGGTATGTGGCCGGGAACACATGAGTGGGTCTATGAAAAAGGGTGGCTGGAGCGATTTGTGCAGGCAGTTTTGGCAGATGAGACTATAGAGACTATGCACTACGGCGAATACTTTGCAAAAGAGCGTACACGCGGTATAGCTTACTTGCCAAATGTTTCTTATTATGAGATGGGAGAGTGGAGTCTCAGAGCCGAAGATACACTCAAGCTTGAAGCACTCAAAGATGAGATGGGATTTGATCGCTATGAAAAAGAGGGTGTGAAGTTTCTCAAAGGCGGTATCTGGAAAAACTTCCTCGTCAAATACGAAGAGAGCAACCGTATCCATAAACGCAGCCTTGAACTCTCAAAAGCAAGAGAAAGTGTCAAAAAGTCGAGTTTTGATAAAGCACTCTATAAAGCACAGACAAATGATGCGCTTTGGCACGGCGTTTTTGGCGGTCTTTATCTGCCAAATCTGCGTGATAATGCCTATCGCTATATCATCGAAGCGGAAGATATCCGTTATGGCAAAAAAAACTCTCTTGAGTCTGATACAAACGAACTTGACGGCTATAGCAAAATCAAGGCTGTAACACCGAAATATATCTTCCGTTTTGACGCGGCTCATGGAGGTCAAATGGTCGAGTTTGATAACCGTAAAGAGCGTTTTAACTGGCAAAATACACTCACCCGCCGCAAAGAAGCCTACCATCAGCGTCTGCTTGAAGAGCCAAAAGAGAGACCAAAATCTGATGTTGTAGTCGATGGCATAGATACGATTCACCATGCCGATGCGAAAATCGATGCGACACTCAAAGATGCACTCATCTACGACTGGTATCTCAAAAATTCGTTTATAGACCATATCAGTGATACGAATTTTTGTGTTGCTAATTTCACTCATTGTAATTTTCGTGAGTTCGGAGACTTTGCAAATCAGCCTTTTGAATGTTCTCAAGAAAAACAGAGCGTGACATTTACACGTCAAGGCGGACTCTATCTTGGAGAAAAATATGATACTGCTTTGTCCAAAACTTATACGCCAAAGGCAGAGGGTTTTGACTTTGAGATAGGACTCTCTACCGAGGCAAAAGGAAGTTTTAACTATGTGATGGAGCACAATTTTCACTTCGCTGAATATGAAAATGTTCTGATAAACGGTGCTGCATTGGAAGAAAACGGCACACTCAGCGGTGTCAAAACTCTTGAGATTACGGATGTGTTTTTAGGGCAAAAGATAGTTATAACATTGGACTCTGTTTGTGATATCTACTATTTTCAACTCAAAACACTCTCCCAAAGTGAAGAGGGATTTGATCTTAGTGTGCAGGGTGTGAGTTTTGCTATGAGAGTTGCATTTGAGGGAAATCTTACTCTCAAAGGTTCTTTGGAGGTGCTTGATGTCCCAAATCAGATATGACCGACTCCGTGATGCTCATGTCATCATCGCACCGGAGCGTCTGCATAGACCTGATTGTGATATCCAAATAAAAGAGCGACGCAGAGAAAAAAAAGTATGTCCTTTTTGTGAAGGAAATGAGGCGATGACACCACCTGAAATCTTTGCAAAACGCAGCTTTGAGAGTTTTGCAAATGAAAAAGGGTGGCAGACACGCGTCGTGCCAAATCTTTACAAAGCGCTACAGATAGAGACGCCACATGAGCACCATTTTGGTCACTTTGAACATTGGGAAGGTTTCGGTGCTCATGAGGTTATTATCGATACGCCGCAGCATCACACTTCTATGACTCAGTGGAGCGAAGCAAATGTCATTGCTTGGCTACAAACGCTGCGTTCTCGTGTTGCGGATCTCAGACGCGATCACCGTATCTCTTATATTTCACTTTTCAAAAATCAGGGAGAAGCAGCAGGTTCAACGCAGGAACACTCGCACACACAACTAATCGGTTTGCCACTTATCCCAAAGGCTCAAAAAGAAGAGTACAAAAACGCGTATATACACTATAAACATCACAAACGCTCACTCTTTGAAGAGCTTTTAGCTCATGAAGAAAAAGAGGCGATTCGTATGGTGGATAGTGAAGGCGATTTTAGTGCCTATTGCCCTTATGCAAGTGCCTATCCATTTGAAGTGGTACTTAGTTCCAAAAAGGCTTTGGGACAGATAGATAGACTGAGTGATGCAAGTATAAAAGAACTCGCACCACTGCTTCTTCGTGTATTGAAAAAACTCAAAGTACAACTCTCTTGTCTTGATTTTAACTTAGCACTTTTCACTCCGCCGCTTCAAGAGAGCGGATTTGAGAGTGAACTTTTTGCCTCAGTAGATGAGGTATATAGATTTTCTATTCGGATTATGCCGCGTATTTACAAGTTTGGCGGCTTTGAGGGGAGCACGGGCATCATCATCAATCCAGTCGCTCCGGAGCAGGCAGCTAAATTACTAAGGGAGAGCAATCATGTCTAAACCATCTTTACTTTTTGTCTCAAGTGAGGTCTATCCTTTCGCCAAAAGCGGAGGTCTTGCCGATGTCGCCCACGCACTACCGCGTGCGCTAAACGCAGAATATACACTAGAGGTTTGTATGCCTCTGTATAGTTTTGTAGAGAGAGAAAAATACGCCATACAAAAACGTATGGAGCATTTCGATATCTCTATGGGCGGCGTACATTATCCCGTAGAGATTTATGGCTGCAACTATGAAGGGATAGAGTACCGTTTTATCGACTCCGCTTTACTATGTGAGAGAGAGTATATGTACGGCACGCCTGAAGAGGGTTATGCGGACAATGCACTGCGTTTTGGGCTTTTTGCTTATGCCGTTGTGGCTTTGCTCAAAGAAGAAAAACAAGACATCGTCCATCTCAATGATTGGCAAAGCGCGCTTGTAGCACTGCTTATCAAAGAAGATACAAGTATCAAAACAAAGAGCCTTTTTACTATCCACAACCTTGCATATCAAGGAATCTTTGCGCATTCTTATCTCCATGCGCTTGATTTGGATACCAAACATTTTGCTATGGATGCTATAGAGTTTTATCATCAGATAAGTTTTATCAAAGCAGGTATCGCTTATGCAGATGCTGTGACGACGGTGAGCAAACGCTATGCGCAGGAGATCCTTACACCAGAGTTTGGTTGCGGTTTGGAGGGCTTTTTGAAGCATCACAAAAACAAACTCAGCGGGATCATCAACGGTATTGACACGGAACATTTTGCCCCTGCGTTTAGTGACCTCAAAGGCAAAGCCCAAAAGAAAAAAGAGTATCTCAAAGAGGTCTCTTTGCGTGGCGTCAAAAAACCTCTTTTTGTTTTTATCGGGCGTTTCACTTGGCAAAAAGGGATGGATTTGTTTCTTGAAGCACTTGAGAGTATGGCTGCTTACGAGTGCAATATCGCTATTTTGGGTCAAGGTGAATCGGTTTATACAACAAAACTCCAAGAGCTTGCTCATGTCCATAAAAACATCCATCTCTCATGTACGTATGATGAGTCACTCTCTCTTGAGATGTATGGGGCGGCGGATTTTTTGTTGATGCCCTCACTTTTTGAACCGTGTGGATTGAACCAAATGATAGCGATGCATTATGGCGCTTTGCCGCTTGTGCATCATGTCGGCGGGCTCAAAGATACAGTCCAAAGTTATAAAGATTTTGACGATACAAAAACAAAAGCTTACGGTATCGCCTTTAAGAGTCCAAACCTCACTGCGTTTTTGGGAGCTTTTGAAGAGGCTTTGGAGCTTTTTGCAAATAAGAGAGAGTACAACAAGATACTCAAACACAATATGCTTTGCGATTTTTCATGGGATAAAAGCGCAAAGGTCTATAGCAAACTCTATAAAATAATCACTCAGGGAGAAAAGTTATGAAAAAACTCACTATTTTACTCGCAGCCTCAGAGGTCGTCCCTTTTGCAAAAAGCGGAGGGCTTGCCGATGTCGCGGGAGCACTTCCAAAATCTTTGCGTGCTTTGGGACATGATGTACGCGTGGTGATGCCGCGTTACTATATCGTGGACAAAGAAAAATATGGACTGAAGCTCATGGAAGGTTCACTCGGCGTGCCGATGGGTCCTTTGGGTGAACTTTGGGCAGCCGTCTATGAAGGCGTGCTTCCCTCAAGCGATGTACCTGTTTATTTTATAGAGTACGATGCGTTTTTTGGGAGAAAGGGTCTTTATGATGAGGAAGGTAAAGGTTTCAGTGACAATGACAACCGTTTTATCTTCTTCTCCAAAGCCGTGATGCAACTGGCAAAAAAACTGCACTTGCATCCCGATATCATTCACACAAACGACTGGCATACGGCAGCTATCCCTGTTTTACTCAACACTACCTATGCGTATGATGAAAACTTTAAAAATACCGGCACGCTTTTAACCATACACAACCTTGAGCATCAAGGGAAGTTTTATAAAGGAGCTATGGATATTTTGGGCGTTGGCTGGGGGCATTTCAACGCTGGTGAACTTGAAGAGTATGACGGTATCAACCTTCTCAAAGGCGGTATCGTGCATGCCGATGCTATAAACGCAGTGAGCAAGAAGTATGCGCAGGAGATAAGAACGAGTGAATTTGGCTGGGGACTTGAGTCTCTTATCAACGAAAAAGCTTACAAACTTCACGGCGTTTTAAACGGTGTGGATTATGATGAGTGGTCGCCTGCTGTGGATAAACTCATAACGCAAAACTTCGATATAGATGCGATGGGAGGCAAACTTGCCTGCAAAGAAGCATTACAGCGCCGCTTCAACCTGCCACTTCGTAAAAATGTACCGCTTATAGGTTTAGTCGGCAGACTTGCTGAGCAAAAAGGGATAGGACTTTTGGCTGCGGCGATATGGCGACTTATGGAGCTTGATATCCAGATAGTGCTTTTGGGAGCAGGAGAGAAGTGGGCGGAGCGTTTTTTTAGCAATGTTGCCGTACATTATCCTGAGAAGTTTGCCTGTTATATCGGCTATCAAAATGATGTCGCTCATGAGATAGAAGCTGCAAGCGATATGTTTTTGATGCCATCACTTTTTGAGCCTTGTGGACTCAATCAGATTTATAGTTTGCGTTATGGGACTATCCCTATCGTCCGTGCTACGGGCGGATTGGACGACACGATAGAAAATTATGATGCCGCTCATAAAAGCGGTACGGGATTTAAGTTTTATGATGCCACACCTGAGGCACTTATCGGTACGGTGAAATGGGCGGTAGATGTCTATAATCATGACAAAGAGGGCTTTGGAGCGCTTCAGAAAAACGCAATGCAAAAACGTTTTGACTGGAGTGAGGCGGCAAAAGGCTACGAAGCCATATACGAGCAGATAATCGCCGGTCGAAGCGATACATAGGAATGGATATGAAACACGCAATACATTACGATCTCTCAACGCTGAGTGAACTCGATATCTATCTTTTTAAGCAGGGAAGTCATACGAGACTGTATGAAAAATTCGGTGCGCATACAATGGTACACAAAAAGAAAAAAGGGGTGCATTTTTGCGTGTGGGCACCCAATGCTTTGAGTGTGGCTGTTCGAGGGGATTTTAACGATTATGAACTCTCTGCTCATCCGCTCAAACTCAGAGAAGATGACTCAGGTCTTTGGGAAGGGTTTATCGAAAATATAGAAGAGGGTTTGACCTATAAGTACCATATCGTCTCAAAATTTCATAACATCGTCCATGAAAAAAGTGACCCTTTTGCGTTTTATAGTGAACTTCCTTCCAAATCCGCATCGCGTGTTTGGGAGATAGATGGTTATAGATGGGAAGATGCTTCATGGATGCAAGAGCGCGCAAAACGCAATGCTCATGATGCACCCGTAAGTGTTTATGAGATGCATCTAGGCTCATGGAAACGCAAGCCAGAAGAAGAGAACCGTTATCTCTCTTATAGAGAACTTGCCGTCGAACTTTTAGCTTATCTCAAAGAGATGCACTATACGCATGTGGAGTTTATGCCACTCACGGAGTACCCATTCTTTGGCTCATGGGGCTATCAGGTCGTGGGTTATTTTTCTGCGACGGCGCGTTTTGGAGAGCCTGAGGATCTGATGTATCTTATCGATGTGCTCCACCAAAACGGTATCGGTGTTATCATGGACTGGGTACCTTCGCATTTTGCGGTGGATATGCACGGGCTTATCAACTTCGATGGCACGGCTCTGTACGAACATGAAGACCCAAGACAGGGATACCATCCTGAGTGGGGCAGTATCATCTTCAACTACGGTCGCAATGAAGTCAAATCTTTTTTGATATCTTCGGCGATGTTTTGGTTGGATAAATACCATATAGACGGTATCCGTGTGGATGCTGTGGCTTCTATGCTCTATCTCAACTACGCAAGAGAAGAGGGTGAATGGATACCAAACGAACACGGCGGTAACGAAAACCTTGAAGCCGTTGCGTTTTTGCGCAAACTCAATGAAAGTGTCTATGCTGCGTTTCCTGATACTATGATGATAGCCGAAGAGTCCACGGCATGGCCGATGGTGACACGCCCGACAAGTATAGGCGGTTTGGGTTTTGGCTTCAAATGGAATATGGGTTGGATGCACGATACGCTCAAGTACATGAGCTACGATCCTATCCACCGTCAGCATCATCACCATCAGCTCACTTTTAGTCTCTGGTACGCTTTTGATGAGCACTTTATGCTTCCTTTGAGTCATGATGAAGTGGTGCATATGAAAGGTTCACTCATCAACAAAATGCCTGGAGATGTCAATCAAAAGTTTGCAAATCTTCGTGCGATGTATGCCTATATGATGGCGCATCCAGGCAAAAAACTCCTTTTTATGGGTGGAGATATCGCACAATTTGCCGAATGGAAATTTGAAGGAAGTTTGGATTGGCATCTGCTTGAGTATCCTCTGCACGCAAAACTACAAAAGATGGTCGCTGATCTCAACCTCATCTATAGAAAAGAAAAAGCGCTTTACAAATACGATGAAAAAAAGATTGGTTTTGAGTGGATAGATGATGGGGATTATCAGCACAACTGCATCAGTTTTATACGTAAATGCGATGACAAAGATGAAAATGTCTATGTCTTATGTAATCTTGCAGATCAAACGCGAGAGAACTATAAGATAGGTGTCCCGTACGCGGGTGAATACGAAGAGATATTTAACTCCCAATCAAGCTATTATGAGGGGTGGAATATCGGCAATACAGGCGCTATAGAAGCAAAAAAAGAACCTATGCACGGACGAGACTATTCGCTTACATTGACGCTGCCGCCACTGGGTGTTTTATATCTCAAACGCAAGATGGATAAAAAGCTGTAGTGTAGAGAAAATCAAGTTTTTTTCTCAGCTACTTGTCCAGTTTTTCTTGCTCTTTTTCTATACTTTTGACACTTTTTTTCGGCCTTGGCAAGTTTTCTGGCATTTCCCCGCCTTGAATCACCTCGGTGACTTCAACGAGGTGGTCTGCTATTTCAAAACCGCTATTGACACATGCTACTTTTGCTTTGTCGATTACCTTTATAAAATTTCTAAAATCGCTGTATTCAAGCACCTTTGCAAGTGCTCTTGCATACCAAAACTCAACCCCATTACTATTTATCTGTTTTATATCTTCAAATCTTTATTCAAGGGCATTTATAAGTAAAGAGTAATAAGTTCTTTTTTATATATCTAGGAATAGAATGAGATATGTAAGACTCCGTGCATAACCTAGACCCTGAATCAAGTTCAGGGTGACGAAACTCAATACGCTCTGTCATTTTGTGCTTGACACGGAATCAAGTTCAGGGTGACGAAACTCAATACGCTCTGTCATTTTGTGCTTGACACGGAATCTAGCTTATGCAAGAGGTATATTAAATAAAGGTGGTTAAGATGAATTTTTCAAGATTGTTGGTTTCGTTTTTCGTAAGTATTACTTTGTTCGCTCAGGTTTCCTGGGCGCAGATGGCTTCTACGGAAGCTGTTTTGAGTCCTTCATCGATGGTCTCGGCAAAAGAAAAGCTCTTTGAGATGACTTCTCGTGAAGATGTGGCGGCTAAGTTTGTAGAGATGGGTGTTGACCCGCAAATAATCCAAGAAAGAATCGCTTCGATGACAGATGTAGAAGCTGCACAAGTGGCATATGATATAGAGACACTTCCAGCAGGAGCGGATGCAGGGATGTCTTTGCTTGGAGCGGTGGTGTTTGTTTTTATCGTATTACTTGTGACTGATCTTTTGGGTCTTACAAAAGTGTTCAACTTTACAAAACCTATAGTCAATAAATAAGTGGCTTTGACGCGTACTTTTTTTGTCTATCTTCTTGCACTGGGTACTTTGTTCTTTATAAGTGCCTGTGCGCCCAAAAATCCTTTTCCTGAGGTTTCTAGCTCAGCTTCTTCCAAACTTTTTGTCCCTTTTGTTGCCCCGCGTTCAGAGCTTTGCGCGTCCTCTTCTATAGAGATGCTTGCGTTATATTGGCAATCCAAGAACTCTTTTACTCCTGCACTCGACCTACATGAGCTAGATGCGCGAACACTTATTCCGGCAAAAGGCGGGACATTGCAGATAGAACTCTCCGCTGCTGCGCGCGCAGACGGTCTTGTCGTTTATCCTTTGCAAGGTGGATTTGAAGCACTTATAGCAGAACTCTCAGCAGATCATCCCGTGGTTGTTTTGCTCAACAGAGGTTTTTCGTGGTATCCGCTTTGGCACTATGCGCCTATAGTCGGATATGAAACACAAACGCAGCAAATTATGACGCATTATGCAGATACGCCCGATGAGATGCTTTCACTTCATACCTTTTTGAGTATGTGGGAGAGAGCTGATAGATGGGGCGTGATACTTTTGCCTCCTTATGAGTTGCCTGTGTCTCTTGCGAAAGAGCAGGTGTTGCGCAGTATCTATGATTTTGAAAGTACAGGCAAAAGAGAAGAGGCGATAGTATCTTACAAAACAGCGCATTTACGCTGGCCGTATGATACAAATATCCTCTTTGCTCTTGCAAATGCTTACTACAAAACGCAGCGATTGGATGAGGCGGAGAAAACCTATCGTCTCATTTTAGCTTTGGATGCAAAAAATCCTCTTGCTAGCAATAATCTTGCAGATCTTCTGACCTCACAGAGCAGGCTTGCAGAAGCTCTGGAGATAATAGAAAAAACTTCAAGTGATGACATAAACATCCAAAAAATCTTAAACGCAACCCGTAAAGAAATCCTCTTTCTACTTGGTTTAAGAAAACAATAGAAAAAAAGGAATATAGTATTTCTTTAAATCAACATATTCGATCCCAATACTTTTACGGAGAGTGGTGAGATGCAGATAGAAAGATCAAAACGCAAACTTATAAAAATGGCGTTTTATGCGATTATTGTTCCTCTTATTGTTGGTTTGTTGCTGCGTTTTGTATTTCCTACAATCTATATCAATATCCCTCTACATGCTGTTTTAGAGAGTGTCGGTGCTACTATTGCTTTTATCATCAGTATAGTTTTTTATATAAAATATGCCAGATATGGTCATATCAACCGTTTTAATATCGCTGCGTTTGGGCTACTGAGTATGGGTATTATTGATATGTTTCATGCTGTTGTAATGCCGAGTGAACTTTTTGTATTTTTACACTCAAGTGCGGTATTTTTTGGAGGTTTGTTTTTGGGTGCTGTATGGGTAAAAGAGTTTCAAATTTCAAGAGAGAATTACCGTTATATACCGCTAAGTGTTCTTGTTTTCTCTTTTGGATTTGCGCTGTTTTTTATTGCGTTTAGTGATTATGTGCCTAGAATATTTGATACAGACAATAGCTTTAGTATCAACGCGGATCTACTCAATATCATCGGAGGAGTGGGGTTTTTAACAGCATCATTTATATTTGCAAAAGAGTATCTCAAAACGCAGGAGTTACAAGAACTTGTGTTTGTCGGTTTTACGATGCTTTGCGCAACGGCAGCGCTGCTTTTTGTCTTCTCTGATTTGTGGAATCTGGAGTGGTGGTTGTGGCATATTTTGCGTTTGAGTGCGTATATCATCGCCTTATATTTTCTATATGCACAGTATAGAAAAGAGATATTTCAGATAGAAGATACAAATGAAAAATTAGCAGTGACTAACAAAACTATAGGCAAATATCTTGATATAGTCGATGAACATGTTATCACCTCTACGACAGACCTTCGCGGTATTATTACACAGGTGAGTAAGGCTTTTTGTGAGATAAGCGGATATACCAAAGAAGAACTTATCGGACAAGCTCATAATATTGTTAGAGATCCTGATATGCCAAGTGAATTTTATGCCCAGATATGGAAAAGACTCAAAAGTGCCAAGTCATGGACTGGAGAGATCAAAAATAGAAAAAAAGACGGAAGTGTTTATTGGGTGAAAACTACTATCACTCCTTTATTTGATGAAATAGGAAATGTTTTTGGTTATGCGTCCGTACGGCAGGATATTACAGATAAAAAATGCCTTGAGAAACTTTCTATCACAGATGCGCTCACAGAGCTTTATAACCGCAGATACTTCAACGAAGTTATCGAAGAAGAAATCATGCGGGCTAAACGCGATGATAAACATTTTAGCTTTTTGATGATAGATATAGACCATTTCAAACAATACAATGACACATATGGGCATCAATCAGGTGATATGGTACTCAAAAAAACTGCAGAAGTTCTCGTCAGCTATTCAAAACGAACAAGTGATTTTGTCTTTAGACTCGGCGGTGAAGAGTTTGCTATTTTATTTTCGGGACTCGATGAAGCAAAATCACTCAAGTATGTACAGGAGTTACTGCAAAACATAGAAGATTTACACATAACACATCAAGCAAATAGTGCGAGCCCTTATGTTACTGTTTCTATGGGTTTGGTGGTGCAAAAAGGTGAAAGTATTGATATGCATGAAGAGCTTTACAGCAAAGCAGATGCACTTCTCTATAAAGCGAAACAAAGTGGTAGAAACAGGGTCGTAAGCGGTGTTTAAAAATTGTATTTGATACTATTTTATATGAAAGTCCAGTGATAAGATTATGAACATAGTAGTCGATTGGATAAAAGTTGTAGTCATTATGTATAGGGCAAGTTTTTTAGAAAGATAGAGTATCTAGTTGCCCCTGATATCCTATTAAGTTGATGGGGTTGGAGATTTATAAGAGGCTTTTAGGTATAAATAAATAAAAATAAAGGATTGTTCGTATATAATTCCGCTTCAACTTTATATATGTATTTATGTAAATGTTAGATTATTATACCCATCAGGAGGCTATTATGGCTTTAGATCAGGCTAAAAAACAAGAAATAGTTGCAAAATACGGTCGTAAAGAAAACGATACAGGTTCAAGTGAAGTACAAATCGCACTTTTAACAACAAGAATTGCAGAATTAACTGAACACCTTAAAATCTTCAAAAAAGACCATGCATCAAGATTAGGACTACTTAAACTTGTAGGTCAACGTCGTCGTCTTATGAAATACTTCAAAAGAACGAACAAAGATGCTTACATGAAATTAGTAGCTGATTTAGGTATCCGCGACAACATCTAATTTTTACATTTCTTCTTTAAAGTCCCTTTTTGGGGCTTTTTTCTCTTCTTTAAATCTTCTCATAAATTTTTTTATTTTTCTTGCGTTTGCTGTTAAACAATTCAAATGACATTTGTTCACGAAATTTTATTTTTGGGAAAATGATACACAAAGCAGAAGTAAAAATGAAAGAAATATAAGCAAAGAGATGAAGCCAAGAGCATACAAGCTCTTTAGCTCTCAGACTTTTAGTCTGCTCTTTTTCCATTTGAAGAAAAAGATTTCAAGTTTGATATAAATATCTCTATAACTTTCCATAATCCATCCTCCTAATATCGATATTAAAACGCAAGGTTCGTTGATGCAAAGCATAAACTAGTCCAATGTCACGATTATAGTATAGAAAATTTGAAACATAGACTTGAAGAATAGTTAGAGAAAAATCTCTATGGCTCGTTTAAGATCCTCAGGCGTATCTATCCCAAAACCGGTGCTGGCAACTTTAATCATCGTTATCTTCTTTTGATGGTACACGGCACGGAGTTGTTCAAGTCCTTCGATGTCTTCTATAGGCGCATCACTGAGATTGCAAAACTCTTTTAAACTTTTTTTACTAAAGCCGTAGATACCGATATGTCCGAAATAATTTGCTCTTCCGCTACGGTTATAAGGGATTTTGGCGCGTGAAAAATAGATAGCATTATTTTCATTGTCAAGTACAACTTTGACCAAATTTGGATCTTCGGCGGAGTCTGCGTTTATAGCGTTATAACAGCTTCCCATGATAAACGGCTCTTCTTTGGCTTGGAGTTCTTTGAGTTTGTACATGAGCACCTCGACGACTTCAGGTTCGATAAAAGGCTCATCGGCTTGGACATTTATGATGATTTCGTTGTCATCAAGGTTGAGAAGAGTTGCGCATTCGTGGATTCTGTCTGTACCGCTTTTATGTGTAGTAGAAGTGAGCATCGCTTCGATACCGTGCTCTTTGCAGATCTTGATGATTTGCTCATCATCTGCCGCTACAACGACTCTATCTACATGAGCGACTCTTTTGGCAGTTCGTACTACCATAGGCAGACCACCGATGTCTGCTAAAACTTTTTGTGGAAATCTTGTAGATGCAAGTCTGGCTGGGATAATAATCATTTAATGCCTTTGAGATATAATTACGAAATTATATCTAAAATGATTTCAAAGGTCTCACGCTTCATGCTACTTTATCAGCCCCAAAGTGGCTACTGTTACAACAGTGACTCTCTTTTTTTATACAACTTTATCAACTCTTTTGAGCCAAAAGGCAAGGTACTTGATGTGGGTGCAGGATGTGGTATTGTCGGTCTTTTAGTGGCAAGAGACAATCCAAAAGTAGAACTTGAAGCGGTTGAAAAACAGGCTGCGTTTGCACATTATGCGACAACAAACGCAAGAGTCAATAAAATAGCTTATAGACTTCATGAGCAAGATTTCTTGGAACTTGATGAAAATGTGAAATACGACTATATCATCTCCAACCCGCCTTTTTATCATGATGGAGTCACGAAAAGTGAAGATGCAATGTTGTTTTATGCGAGGTATAATGTTAACTTACCGCTTCGTGATTTTTTTAAGAAGGTTTCAAGAGTTTTGAAGCCCCAGTCTCACTTCATATTTTGTTATGACGCTTCGCAGTTTGGAGTGATATGTGCAGAACTGGAAAAAGTAAAACTCAAAGCAGTAGATGTGCAGTTTGTGCACCCAAAAATAGATAGAGGAGCTTCGTTAGTGATGATACACGCAAGAAACGGCTCCAAATCTTTGATGAAGATTTGGGAACCATTTATCAGTTTTGATGGCGATGAGTTTTCAGACAAGGCTCAAGAAATCTATAAAAAAGCTTCCACACAGAGTATAAAATGTCAGATTTAATGAGCCAAGAAGGTTATCCGTACCATTTTCAGCCATCTGCTTGTGAAACCTGCCAAGGCAAATGTTGCACCGGTGAGAGTGGTTATATTTATGTGACGATGGCTGAGATAGAAAAGATTGCTGCGCTCATGCAGAGGGATGTGCGAAGTTTTGCGGATGAGTATCTTTTCAAAAAAGGATACAAATATTCTATAAAAGAGCAAGTTTACAATGATTCACATGAGTGTATCTTTTACGACAGAGTCACAAATGGATGCAAAATCTATGAGGCAAGACCGTTGCAGTGTAGAACTTTTCCTTTTTGGGACTATTTTAAAACACGCGTGGATGAGCTTAAACTTGAATGTCCGGGGATAGTCGATGTATAAGTTTTTTGCTCCGATATTTTTACTTTTTGTCATGAGCGCCTGTGTTTATAAAACACCGCAAATCCAAGCAAAAGAACAAGTTCTCAAATCAAATCAAAAAGTGTATGAATATGAAGACTCTTATATACTTTTTGCACTACGTGCAGAGCAGTTGCGAGATTTTCAGTCGGCTTCGGATATCTTTGGTTTACTTTATGACAACACAGCCAAAAAAGAGTATCTCTACCGTTCTTTACAAAATGATTTGACGATACCTGCGTTTGAAAAAGTCATCAAAAGAGTCAATGAGCTTGCACAGGGCGGCGTGTATGATGATGTGCTTAGCCGCATGAAGATTGTCGGACTTTTAGGCGTAAGACGCTTTTTTGAAGCAAAACCTTTGGCTTTGGAACTTTTTACAAAAACACAAGATGCAAATGATGCACTTTTACTCAGTGACGTATATGTGCAATTGCAAGAGTATCTCTCTGCCGTAGAGGTTCTTGAGAGTGTTTATCTTAAAAATTATGATGAGAAGATACTTGATAGAATCTCTCTTATCCTTTATGTCAATCTCCAAAAAAAAGAAGATGCGATTTCGCGTCTTGAAATACATAGTCATATGCATGGATGCTCAGAGCTTATTTGTTTGAGACTTGCAGGATTTTATAGCAATAATAACAATATCGATGGGCTTTTATCTGTATATCTCAGACTTTATGAAATCAATAAAGATACAGAACTTGCCAAAAAAATTGTTCAAATCTATCTTTACAAAAAAGAGCCTGTACAACTTATCGCATTTTTAGAGAGTTCTCAAAGTGATGATGATACACTTCTGCAACTCTATGCAAATATGAAAAAGTATGAAAAAGCTGCTCATGTAGCAGGTAAGTTATACAAACAAACCGGAGAAGCAAGTTATCTTGGCAGAAGTGCTATCTATAAATACGAGAGCAGCGAAAACAAAAATGATACAGTGATGCTCAAAGAGGTTATAGAAAATCTCAAAAGTGTCCTTGAACAAAAAAGTGACGCGACATATCTGAACTATCTGGGGTATATTCTTATAGATCACGATATAGATATAAAAGCAGGGATGCAATATATCAAACAAGCGCTTGTTCATGAGCCAAACTCTTCTTATTTTCTTGATTCTCTCGCATGGGGGCATTATAAACTAGGGGAGTGCCAAGAGGCAGATACAATCATGAAACGAGTGACAAATCTCGAAGGCGGGGACAATCCCGAAGTGCTTGAGCATATCCATGCTATAGAAAAATGTTTAAAAATTAAAAAGGTAGTAAATAAATGATTTTAGACGAGATAATCAAAAAGACCAAAGAAGATCTGGTAAAACGCGAAAAAGAGTTCTCACTTGATTGGCTTGGTCGTTCTCTTGCGTTTAATGCAAGAGCACCGAGGGATGTTATCCCTTATCTTAAAGCCACGGAACAAGATCCTTATAGAATCATCGCTGAGGTGAAAAAAGCTTCTCCTTCCAAAGGTGTTATCCGTGAAGATTTTGATCCGCTTGCCATCGCGCAAAGTTATGAGCGTGGAGGAGCTAGTGCTATCTCTATTTTGACTGAACCTCACTTTTTTCAGGGTTCACTTGATTATCTTGGCGGTATTCGCCGTTATGTGAGTATTCCGCTTTTACGCAAAGACTTTATCGTCTCAAAATATCAGATTCTTGAAGCCGTAGTACACGGCGCGGATTTTATCCTTCTTATCGCAGCGGCTCTCAGTAAGGGAGAACTCAAAGATCTCCTAGCATATACAAGACACCTAGGGATGGAAGCTTTGGTCGAAGTGCATGATAAAACAGACTTAGTAAAGGCTATTTATGCAGGCAGTGATATCATCGGTATCAACCATAGAAATCTACAAACTTTTGAGATGAATATGAATCTCTCTTATGAGCTGATTCCGCTTATTCCAAACGGCAAAATTATTGTCGCAGAGAGTGGAATTTATGAACATGGACAACTCGAAGATTTGAGTAAAGCCGGTGTGGATGCTTTTTTGGTAGGTGAATCATTGATGCGTCAGGCTAACGAAGAAGATGCGCTTAGAAAACTCAAATTTGGATAGGCAGAGATCTTGAAATCAAAACCATCCAATTATGAAGAGTTACTCAAAAGAGCGATAGGACATTTACGACTCTCATCCATAGCCATCGTCGTCAATGCACTCGGTTTGAGTGCTGTAATATACGGAAAGATAGAAGATACAGAACTTTTTACCTGGCTTTTTCTTCTGCTTGTTATTTCTATTTTTCGCTTTTTATCTTCATGGTATTATAAAAATCATCAAGAAAATTTTTCCCTTGAAGAGTGGGGATATATCTTTTATTTTCCGCTTATAATCTCGTCAGTTTTGTGGGGGTATGCCTCGTTTTTCTTTTTTTTAGAGGGAAATGTTTTGTATCAGGCTGTGCTTATAATTATCGTCGCAGGGCTGAGTGCCGGCGGTATTAGCAGTCTCTCATCATTAAGTAGAGCTATAAATATTTTTCTCTCTTTGCTAATTATTCCCCTCATTATCAAGCTTTCGATGCAAGGAGGCTTTGAATACAATATCATTACGGCACTTGTCACACTTTATTTACTTTTAATCTACAAAATTGCCGGGCAGATTCATGAGCACTACTTTGATATTATCAATTCCAGAGAGATGTATGAAGAGGAGAGAGAAAAACTTTCGCGTTCAGAAGAGCGTTTTGGAAAGATGTTTAAACAAGCTCCTTTGGGTATCGTTATTTATGACAATGATTTGATTATTCGTGAAGCAAATCAGGAACTTGTAGATTTTTTGGAAGCACCACACGACTTTTTGATAGGTTTGGATTTGCATACGCTTCCTGATAATAGTCTTTTGCCTTCGCTTGAGAGTCCTTTAAATGATATTGAGGGTTTTTATGAGGGAGAGTATAGGACAAAATACAAGCAAAAAGATCTTTGGATCTCTATGAGCACTTCTGCGCTCAAGGATGCAAACCATAACATTATCGGTGGTATCGGTATCATCTCAGATATTACACAAAGAATGCTCACGCAGCTCAAATATGAGTATCAAGCAAGCCATGACCAATTGACAAATATTCCAAACCGTGCAGCGCTGCTTGAACGCATCAAATATGAAATTATCCGTTATCAAAGGCATGAAGTCCGCTTTGGACTTCTTTTTCTTGATTTGGACAATTTTAAAAATATTAACGATTCTCTCGGTCATGCCATAGGAGATAAACTTCTCAAAGAAACAGCCATGAGACTCAAAAATATTATCAGGATTGAAGATACGGTTGCAAGAATAGGTGGGGATGAATTTGTCATACTTTTACCTGATTTGGGTAGTGAGGAAAATAAATCTGCAACCAATGCCGAATATATCGCCCAAAAAGTACATATCGCTTTGCGAAAACCATTTGAGATTGAGGGGTACAAACTCAATATATCTTCAAGTATCGGTATAGCTCTTGTGGATAATAAAGAAGAAAATGAACATGATCTTCTCAAACATGCAGATATCGCGATGTATCAATCAAAAAAAGCCGGTAAAAACATGAGTACATTTTATCAGCATAAAATGGATGAGTGGGTCAAACGACGACTTGGGTTAGAAAATGGACTCAGAGATGCGATAGAAAACAAAGAGTTGGAGATACATTATCAGCCGATTATAGAGTTTTCTAGCGGTAAACTCATGGGCGCAGAAGCACTTTTACGCTGGAACTCCAAAGAGTTTGGCTCTGTTGGACCTGATGAGTTTATTCCTATAGCCGAAGAGAGCGGACTGATTATTCATATTGGTGCGTGGGTTCTTGAGAGAAGTGTGCAGCAGTTTGTGGCTTGGAAACAAGCGTATGGTCATATCAGCTCTTTTGTTCGTATAGCCGTAAATGTGAGTGTGCGACAGTTTAACGACCCTCATTTCGTAAAACAGGTCGAAGATATCCTTTACTCAAGCGGTATAGCTCCGCAAAGTTTGGAGCTAGAACTTGTAGAGTCGATTATCGTCAAAGATATCAACAGTGCGCGTCAAAAGATGGATAAACTGAGAAAACTTGGAGTGCGACTCTCTATAGATGATTTTGGTACAGGTTACTCTTCTCTTGCTTATCTCAAAAGACTTCCCTTCACCACACTCAAAATAGACAAAAGTTTTGTGCAGGATATACAAGATGATGTGGATGACAAAGAACTCATTAGCACTATCCTCACCATAGCCAAAAACTTCAATCTCGAAGTTGTCGCAGAGGGTGTTGAGAGTTATGAACAGTATAGTTTTTTACATGAGCGACTTTGTGATTATATGCAGGGATATTACTGTTCAAGACCGATGAGTGTAGAAAATTTTGAGGTTTTCTTCACTGCAACGGGAGGATTTTGTCAGGTCATTACAACATCTGAGCTCAAGCACTAGGCGAGAAGTTTTTTCACACACTCGTTGATGCGTCTGCCATCGGCAAGACCTGCGAGTTCTTTGGATGCCGCGCCCATTACTTTGCCCATATCTTTGGCATCTTTTGCCCCTACGGAGGTGATGATGGTAGCGAGTGCTGCGGTGAGCTCTTCATCACTAAGCTGTTTTGGAAGATAAACTTCAAATAGTGCTATCTCATCAAGCTCTATTTGAAGCAAATCATCTCGTCCTGCTTCCTTGTACTGCGTAGCGGAGTCGTTTCTGCTTTTTACCTGTTTTTGGATGATTTTTATCACATCTTCATCTGTAAGTTCTTTGCGCTCATCTACTTCTATCTGCTTAAAAGCACTACTCAAAAGGCGGAGTGCATCGCGTTTTTTTGTCTCTTTGGCTTTCATAGCATTTTTCAAATCATCGTTAATTGTTTCTCGTAAACTCAAACTATCTCCTTGGAACTCTTTTTGCTATCATTATAGCAAAATAAGCTATTTTCAAAGAGATATGATGCTAAAAACCTTTTTTACTACACTTACTGCGTTTTCTACACTGTTGCTTTTTAGTGGCTGCACGTCGCATCTTATGGATCCTGAGATAGATTTTGAGCCGCCTGTATATGTGGAGCAGATGCCTGCACGAGAAAATGAGCAGGATTTTGTCTCTACCGGAAGTATCTTTGGTCAGGGCGACTCTCCTCTTTTTTCTGATCATAAGGCGATGCATGTCAATGATATCGTAACAGTTGTCATCTCTGAGACGGCGACAAGTTCAAGCTCTGCGGCAAAACAGCTCAGTGAAGCGGATAGTAGTGCGCTAGGCGGCGGAGTGTTTGGTGCAGCTGGAGGGAATGCGGCTGTAAGTGCAGCTGCAGGACATCTCAACGGACTCAGCAATGTCAGTTTTGCGGCAGGTTCGACAAGCTCATTTAAGGGCACAGGTAGTGATACAAAAGACGCTGCGTTTACTACGACCGTCTCAGCTAGAATCGTAAAAGTTTTACAAAACGGGAACTATTTTGTCTCTGGAAAACGCGAGATACTTATAGATGAACAAAAGCAGGTTATACAGATAAGCGGCGTTATCCGTCCTTATGACATCGACCAGTACAACAGTATCAGTTCGGCAAAAATGAGTGATGCGAAGATACTTTATAAAACGCAAGGAGATGTAGATCGTACAACAGAACAAGGGTGGGGCACAAAAACTGTTCAAGCTATCTGGCCGTTCTAGGAACACCTTTTTTCTTCTTTTGTGTGCTGCGTCACTTGGGGCGGAGAGTTTTGCTGATTTCAAAACTGCTCAGGCGAAATCTTTTGCAAAGTACGCTGATCCCCGTGATAACGGCTTTGACGCTTATCTCAAAGAGCAGTTTAAAGAGTATAAAGCTTATGGCGGTACAGCTCTTTATGAAGAACCAAAACCAAAAAATATCGAAGCGACAAAATATGAGCCAGTCGCTGCACTCGGACCAAAAGTTTTTATAACACTTCCATCATCACAAGAAGTTGTTCAAGAGAAAAAACCTCTTATAAGCGAAGAAAAACAAGAGAGTGTTTTGGATTTTTATGGGACAACACTTGCGTTTCATATCAACGACAAACTCAAAAAAGCCAATTTTTCCCCTCAGACACAAGAAGGTATTGCTGCGTTTTTTGCTTGCCTAGCGGCAAGCGAATATAAAAGTCTGCTCATGGATATAAACGCAGCAAAAGAGGAGCTGGGACTGAGTGACTGGGGCGTTTATCTTTTGGTCACAAAGCTCAGTCAAAAAGCTTATGAAAAAGAAGATGCGGCAAATCTTTTTGCGTGGTTTATCTTCAACAAGCTGGGCTACAATGCCAAAGTGGGGCTTGCAAATAAACATATAGTTTTGATGTTACACTCGCAAAAAGAGATTTACGATACGCCAAACTTTAGGTTTGGAGATAAAAAGTTTTATGTTATTTCACAATATGCAAAGGCCAATATAAACTCTGTTTATACCTATGAAAAAAGCTATCCAAACGCAACAAAAGCGCTTGATCTTTCTCTGAAAAAACTTCCAAATCTCAAAGAAAAACAAATGAGTAAAACACTGCGTTTCACGCAAGAGGGTAAACTCTTTGAGTTTGGGTATGTGTATAACCAAAATATGCTCGATTTTATGGCGACTTATCCTCAGGCGGATTATGAGACCTATTTCAACGCGCCGCTTGATGCCAAAAGTTACGCTTCCTTAGCGCAGGGACTCAAAAAAGAGATTGATGGCAAAAACGCTTCTGTAGCGCTCAATTTTGTTTTGGGATTTGTGCAAAATGCTTTTATCTATGAGGTGGATTTGGAACAATTTGGCAGAGAAAAAGTGATGTTTGCCCAAGAGACACTTTTTTATGACAAATCCGATTGTGAAGATAGATCTGTTTTGTTCGCTATTTTAGTCAAAGAACTTTTTGGCGTAGGAGTCATCGGTGTCAAATACAAAAATCACATGGCAACAGCACTTCATATCCCTCTGCAAGGCGAAAGTATAAATGTAGCGGGCAAAAAGTTCGTCATAGCAGATCCAACCTACATAAACGCAAGCGTAGGGCAAAGTATGCCAAAATATCGCTCACAAAGACCGGAGAGTTTTATTATTATAAAATAGGAAAATAAGAAAGTAAAATAGCATTGGATACTTTCATTTGTCTATGTGCCATTTTTCCATACTCTAAATATCTATCCTTACTGTACTCCAGTCCAATAGAATCTTGAAGCATTTTTTTCTATCATACAGATAATTAAAAGTCTTTTAGGAGTTTATCATGGCAGCGGTAATTGGAAAAATAGCTAGTAACGACGGTACGTTTTACGCAAAAATGGTCGACGGGTCATTGCGTCAGCTTGTACGTGGAGATGAGGTGTATGAGGGTGAGATTGTTATTGGTGATAAAAACAATGGAGCTATTAATAGTATTATCATTGCTATGTTAAACGGAGAAGATGTTGTTCTGCTGGGTGCTGAAACGCAACTTTTTGATACTTCACTTTCGAATGAAGCATTTTCAAAAGAAGAGACAGTTACAACAGATGAGTCTATTCAGACGCTTATCAATCAAGGAACGCTCTTTGTAACTAAAGATGAAATGCAACATTTTGATGAAATAAATACTTCAGCTGGAGATGAAACAACAAAAGTTGTATCTACGGAATATGTGCGAGCAAATTTTGCGCAAATAGAAGATGAGGTTGTTGCAATCAATGCAGAACTCAAAGAACTCGATGCTATAGGTACTATTGAAAGTGTCGTTGCTGAGGATGAACTGCGTTTTGCGGTAGAACCTGATGCTACAGTAGCACGATTGACTGTAGTTGTGAATAATCTTATCTTAGTAGCAAACGATACGGCACAGAGTACGCAGGAAGTGGCTACAGCGGCTATATATGCTGCACAAATAGCTCTCGATAATCCAACGGATGCAAATATAGCAAATGCAGCCCAAGCAGCAAGTAATACGGTAGATGCTGCAGTCATTGCCAAAGAAGCAGCTCAAGCACTTGCGGTAGCTACAGAAGCACTCCGTACTGCAGCTGCTGTAGCAGGTGAAAATGTAGGTCCAACGCTCCTTGCCGCAACAACAAGTCAAGAAAACATAATAACCGTAATTCTTAACACACAAACAGTAGCAGAGAATACAGCCATAACCGCTGCAAATCTCATAAACGCAGAGATAGATTCCGA
>JAQTWZ010000034.1 GCA_028689055.1 Sulfurimonas sp.
CGGAGTGATTTCCTACTCTAATTTTTGAAAAAATATTTTGTGAAACTTCTTTTGTATAGGCTTTGATATTTGCATCTCTTTTAAAATCTAAGACTATTCTGTGCGGATGCGAGAGCAAGAAGTTTCTTATGAGCTCGTCTTTCGTATTTATTTGAAGAGTTTTCCCTGATGCATAAAAGTCTGCATATTCTATAGAAGCAATTTTTTCAAGGTCTTGTGTTTTTCTTATCTCTTTAGATGACTTTTTTTCTTCTTTCTTTTCACTTTTCGTCTCTTGAGTATTTGAAGATGAATAGCTTTGTGTGACAAAGATTGGTAAATGCCAGTCAATAGTATTTTCAACTTCGATAGTTTTACTCTCAGTTGAGCCATCAAGATTTTTATATTTTACGCTAACACTCTCAAGAACTCTTGCTTTTGATGGAAGAGTAATACTAGCACGCTGTAGGGGGGGAAGATTTTTTACATCATTGGATGTAAAAGGGAGTTCTTTTTCTCCATCAGATGGAAAAAAAGGGTTTTCTCTTGCAACAAGGGCAGATAAAAGTAAAAATATTGCTATCAAAACTCTCATCTTTGCGCTCCTTGGGCATTTTAGTCGGTGTATATTATAGCGAGTTATTGAGCAGAAATCTCTTTAAGCTCAAAATACTCCCGTTGCAACTCTGCGTTTTCATTTTTGAGTCTGTCAACTTCACCTTGAAGATAGGTTTCATAATCTTGAAGCCCAAAAAGAACTTCAAGTGAGTTAGTTCCATAAAGAAGCATCCCCAGATAAACACCAAAGCCAATGACCATAAAAAACATAAGCAAAAACTTCGCAATCGGCACCCCAAGGTATCGTTGCGTTAGACTTTGCGAGTTGTCTATAGTGTCATAAAGCTCTTCATTCTCCATAAAATTGTACTTAACGTTTAAAAAGTGTAGAACCTAAATATTCGCTATACACAACTTCATTCTCGATCTCTAAAAGACGGTTGTATTTAGCAGTTCTCTCACCACGTGCCGTTGAACCCGTTTTGATCTCACCGCAGTTTAGTGCAACTGCAAAATCAGCGATAAAGGCATCTTCACTTTCACCTGAACGGTGGCTCATGACACATTTGTATCCATTTCTTTGCGCTAAACGTACTGTAAGCATTGTCTCAGAAACTGAACCAATTTGATTTGGTTTGATGAGAATAGAGTTCGCGATACCTTTTTGGATACCTTCGCTTAAGATACTTGCGTTTGTAACAAACAAATCATCTCCTACGAGTTGTACTTTGTTTCCTAGTTTTTCAGTAAGGATTTTCCAGCCGGCCCAGTCATCTTCACTCAAACCATCTTCGATAGATACGATAGGGTATTTTGAACAAAGATCAACATAATAATCAACAAGTTCAGCAGAACTTACAGTTCTATTTTCAGAATCCAGCTTATATCCGCCTTCACATACAAGCTCTGAAGCAGCAACATCAAGTGCGATTGCCATTTGCTCTCCTGGCTTATAGCCAGCTTTTTCTATAGCTTCCATGATGATTTGGATCGGTTCTTCATTGGAACTAAGATCCGGTGCAAAACCACCCTCATCACCAAGTGCCGTATTGTGTTTTTTTGCTTTTAAAATCGCTTTGAGGTTGTGATACACTTCAGCAGAAGCTTGAAGTGATGTAGCAAAATCTTCAAAGCCAATAGGCATAATCATATATTCCTGAAAGTCAACAGAGTTGTCAGCATGGCTTCCACCATTGATAATGTTGAGCATAGGAGTAGGCATAACCATAGCGTTTGCTCCACCCAAGTAACGGTAAAGCGGCACACCAAGACTTTGTGCTGCAGCACGAGCAACTGCCATAGAAACACCAAGAACTGCGTTTGCACCAAGGTTTCCGTAGTTTTCAGTTCCATCAAGCTCTTTCATTGTAGCGTCTATGACTGCCTGATTAAAAGGAGACAAACCGATAAGCGTATCAGATATTTGAGAATTTACATTTTCAACTGCTTGCAACACACCCTTGCCCATATAACGGCTTCCGCCATCACGTAGCTCTAGCGCTTCGCGCTTACCCGTACTTGCACCTGAAGGAACGATTGCACTTGCCACTGTTCCATCACTGAGTACCACTGTTGCTTTTACTGTTGGATTTCCACGTGAATCCATTACTTCTATCGCGCTCACATTATCTATAAACATATATTCACCTCTTTTTTAAATTATTCGTCGAACTCTTCTATGTCTGAAGTTTCCATCGTCATGAGCGTACTCATTCCCATAGCTTCTTTTATTTTTTCTTCTATTTCACGTGCAAGTTCAGGTTCTTCTTTGAACTTCGCTTTAACGTTTTCACGTCCTTGACCGAGCTTTGTTTCTCCATAAGAGAACCATGCCCCACTCTTGTCAATGATATCTAGTTTTACACCGTAATCAACAAGCTCACCCTCTTTAGAGATGCCCTCTCCAAACATTATATCAAACTCAGCCTGACGAAATGGAGGAGCGACTTTATTTTTGATGACTTTTGCTTTTACACGGTTTCCTATCTGACTTTCACCCTGTTTGAGTGAAGCGATACGTCGTACATCTATACGTACAGAAGCATAAAATTTGAGTGCATTTCCGCCTGTAGTAGTCTCTGGTGAGCCATATCCCATCATACCGATTTTCATACGAATCTGGTTGATAAAAATAACTGTACAGTTCATTTTATGTAAAACACCCGTAAGTTTACGGAGTGCTTTAGACATAAGGCGCGCTTGAACACCTACATTTTGATCCGACATCTCACCTTCGATCTCAGATTTTGGCGTAAGTGCCGCAACTGAGTCTATGACAATAAGGTCTATCGCGCCACTTCTTGCTATTGTCTCAACTATGTCCAGAGCTTGTTCACCATAATCAGGTTGAGAAACTAAAAGATTATCGATATCTACGCCCAAATTTTTCGCATAAACAACATCCAAAGCATGTTCTGCGTCGATAAAAGCACAAACACCGCCTGTTTTTTGGCATTCTGCTGTGATTTGAAGCGCTAAAGTCGTTTTTCCTGAACTCTCAGGTCCATAAATCTCTACAACACGGCCTTGAGGAACGCCACCTATACCAAGGGCGAGGTCAAGTCCAAGAGAACCTGTACTTATTGCTTTTATAGGTTCAAATTCTTTATCACCCAGTCTCATTAAAGCGCCTTTACCGAACGCTTTATCGATTTGTTTCATTGCTAAGTCTAATGATTTTTGTTTGTTTGCATCCATTTTGAGCTCACTTCGTTTTAATTTAGACTCATTGTATGGCAATTTTAAATAGTTTCAAAAAAATATTTCAATTTGTCATATTTATTTCTTTTTTACACCAAACTATCGGCGTAAATTGAGTGAAATTTTATCCTTATTTGGTTAAAATCTACTTTAGAAAACCTCTTAAAATAGAAATGGATTAAACTTGAAAAAAACACTTATTGCCCACTCACCGGATGCAGACGATATCTTTATGTACTATGCGATTAAGTTTGGCTGGGTCAATATGAAAAACACGCAATTTGATAATATCGCAAAAGATATCCAAACACTCAATGAAGATGCGCTGAGTGGCGTTTATGATATCGTTGCTATCAGTTTTGCACTCTATCCACATATCAAAGAAGAGTATGCTCCACTACGAACCGCTGTGAGTTTTGGCGAAGGATACGGACCAAAAATCATTAAGAAAAAAGGTACAAAACTCAAACGCAACTTCAAAGTCGCACTCAGCGGAAAACACACTACAAACGCCATGCTTTTTCGTATCGCCTATCCTGATGCGCGTATCACATATATGAACTTTTTGGAGATAGAACAAGCCGTACTTGATGGAATTGTTGACGCTGGAGTTTTGATTCATGAGAGTATTTTGACGTATGCAGATGCACTAGAGGTTGAGAGAGAAATGTGGGATATTTGGCAAGAGCTTGCCGGAGATGAGCTGCCTCTTCCGCTTGGCGGTATGGCTATCCGCCGTTCTTTAGCGCTCAACAAAGCTATAGAATACGAAGCAACACTCACCAAAGCCGTCTCTGTTGCAAGAGAACATAAAGAACGTCTCTCAAAGATGCTTCTTGAGCGAAATCTTGTCCGCATAGATGCGCCTACTTTGGATAAATATCTCGAACTCTATGCAAATGACGACTCCATCTCTTTAAGCCCTATCCAATACAAAGCAATCAATAAACTTTTTGAAATTGGCTATGCTCATGGCTTTTATGATACTATGACTATGATAGAGGATTATCTTATTCCTATAGAATATAAAGAACTCAGGAACTCATAAATGGAAGCAAAACTTATAGCACTTGGCGTTGAAACATTTAAAATTGCACTTCTTCTTGCACTTCCGGGACTTTTGACAGGTATGTTTATCGGTTTGGCCGTGAGTATTTTTCAAGCAACTACACAAATCAATGAGATGACGCTTTCTTTTATCCCAAAAATAATCAGCGTTATCATCGTTATTGTTCTTACTATGCCATGGATGCTCAACTCTATGATAGACTTTTCTCTCAACATATTTAACCTAATCCCGACATTTGTAGAGTAATGCAAACAAAAGAGATAGATTTTTCAAAATACTCTTCCATTAAGGTTGGTCCTAAAGTGGAAGTTGTGGTACTTGATGCGTGCTTAAGCGAACATGAGCGCTACTATCTTATCGGCTCATGCAATAATGTCCTTATCGGCTCACAGCCTCCAAAACTTGCAACACTCGGTAAAAGTTACGAATATATAAAAATAGAAAATGATACTCTGATAATCGGTGCAGCAACTCCTTCGGGCAAAGTCGCCTCTTTTTGCAAAAAAAACAATATAGCAAATCTTGAATTTCTCTCGCATCTTCCCGGAAAAATGGGCGGACTTATATATATGAATGCGGGGCTCAAAGAGTACGAAATATTTAATCAACTCATCTCTATCCAAACCTGTTCAGGCACAAAACGCAGGTCTGAAATAGAGTTTGGCTACAGATACACAAATATAGATGAGCCTATCCTTGAAGTCACGCTTGTCTTGTCGTATGGATTTGATGAAGAAAAGGTCCTAATGTTCAAAAAAATGCGCTCAAATCAACCATCAACTCCAAGTGCAGGAAGCTGTTTTAAAAATCCTGAAGGAGATTATGCGGGAAGACTTATCGAGGCTGTAGGGCTCAAAGGGCTACGAGTCGGCGATATGGCATTTAGCTCAGAGCATGCCAACTTCCTCGTCAACCATAATAATGGAACTTTTGAAGATGCTATTTACCTTATTCAAGAGGCACAAAAAAGAGTTTTTGAGACTTTTGGTATCTGGCTTGTTTGTGAGATTGCAGTGCTTGATAGAAGATATATGGGGAGTGATTCGCCTCTGCTTGAGGCAAATCGTTTAAAAACGCAGCATTAAACCTGCATAGAGACCTGAATATTCTATATTGATCACAGATTTTACATCAGAGCTTGCGATATCTATCTTTTGTGTTCTATATCCTATTTCAAGTGCCGGTTGCACTACAGGGAAAAAATCCAAAGTATAATCAACTTTTGCACGCATATCCGATATCGTCGAACCATCATATGTGACATATTTTGCATCCGCTTCAAGACCGATATTTGTCGCAGGAATCTCTACGCGTGCGCGTAGATAAGCCATAGGAACAACAATCGTAACAGAATCGCTGTAGTTTTGGCTTGCAAGTGTACCAATAGTAACGCCTTGTGCTGCATAATCCAAACTTACAACTTTCGCATCAAGTCCGATATCAAGCGTCGTCCATCCTGTATTGTCAAGAATATTGTAGTAAGGGATGATGTCGAACTGTTTCATTTTCAACGAAGTTGGGTTGTTACTTGCCGTAAAATCTTCAAAACTTCCGCTTGCAAGACCCGTGCTCTCAAGACTTACATACTCAAGTCTGATATTTGGCAAAACAGGTATCGGATGTTTGATAAGCATCCATGCGTAGTTACTGTTCTCTTCTTTTTCATTGACTACGTCACTTCCGGTGCCTCCGTTGTCGCTGTAAGTTATGTCACCTTTTGGTGTTTGCATCCACACACCCGCACCCATTTCTACTCTGCTCATGTCGGCATTTGCAAATGTTGCAACAAGTGCCGTAGAAACAAAAGATAGTATGATTTTTTTCATGATTTTCTCCAAAAATAAATTGGCTAGATTGTAGCAAAAGAAATCTACATGTTGCTTAATGTTATAAAAAATGGATATTATTTAGGGCAAAAGCCCTAAAGAAAGGAAAAAGGGAAAGAGTGAATAAGCTAAATAAGCTTAGAAAAACTCAAGTGCTCAGGGGTTAACACTTGAGTATATGAAACTTTTTTAAAAAATTATTTTACAGCGTCAAGAGCTGCATCGTAGTTTGGCTCTTCAGTAATTTCAGGAACGATTTCTTTGTAAGTTACGATTCCTTCTTCATTTACTGCGAAAATTGCTCTACAAGTTACACCAGCAAGTACAGAACCACCAAGCAATACACCATAAGCGTTAGCAAAATCTTTGTTTCTGAAATCAGAAGTTACAGTTAAGTTATCGATACCTTCAGCTTGACAGAAACGTCCAGCAGCAAATGGTAAGTCCAAAGAAACGATAGTTGGTTTTACACCGTTCATTGCAGCAGCTTTTGCATTGAAGTTACGAGTTTCAGCAGCACATACACCTGTATCTAAAGAAGGAACAACGATAATAAGTTGTTTAACACCTTGTGCTCCACCAACTACTACATCACCTAAACCAGCTGAGTTTACAACTGTAACTTCTGGAGCTTTATCTCCAACATTTACTTCATTTCCTAAAAGTTCTACGTCTGTACCTTTGAATTTTGTAGTTGCCATTTTGGCTCCTTGTTTTTGATTTGTTTATTTATGCCGGAAGTATATTTGAAATCGGATAATTCTTGTCTTATTTATAAAAAGAGTGTTGTCATGAAAGCTATTCTTAAGTTTATATGTTACTTTTTGGAGTAATCTCCAAGCTCTCTAAAGAAGAAAACATCCTCTTTTCATACATCTCTACAGCTACTCTTCCTATCATCGCAGCATTGTCGGAACAGTATTGAAGTTCGCTCAAAAGCAGCTTAGCTTTATAGGGTTTGAGGAGTTCTTCTATTTGCCCTCGTAGATACAAGTTTGCACTTGCTCCACCGACTATAGCAAAAGCTTGAGGCGGAACTTCTTTAAAATACTTTTTGAGTTTTTGCGTGAGATGCGCAGTTGCGATGTGCTCAAAAGAAGCTGCAATATCTTTATAATCTTCTACATCACTCTCTTCAACAGCCAATCTCACTGCGTTTTTGAGCCCAGAATAGGAAAACGCAAGTTTAGGTGAATGTAGTAGCGGGATGGTAAAGTTGTATCTTTTTCTGTCACCATCTTTTGCTAGTTCTTGTATCAATGGTCCGCCCGGATATCCCAAATCCATCATTTTGGCTACTTTATCAAAACTCTCTCCAAAACTGTCATCCATACTTTTTGCGACTGTTTTGATCTCATGCAGACTTTTGACTTCCATCACCTGCGTGTGTCCGCCTGAGACCAAAAGTACCGTGAGAGGAAACGCAACATCTTTTTCTATAAATAGCGAATAGATATGTCCGATAAGATGGTTCACTCCAATAAGTGGTATTTCCAGCGCTACAGCGATAGCTTTTGCCATAGTCACACCCTCTATCAGCGTCACGGCAAGTCCCGGAGAAGAAGTTACTGCAACGGCTTTGAGATCTTTGAAGTACGGCTCACACTCTTCGAGTATTCGGGGAAGTGCTTCTGCATGGAGTCTCGCCGCAAGTTCAGGCACAACACCGCCATAAACGCTATGCTCCAACTCCTGTGATATCTTTTTATGAAAAAGAAGTTTTTTTGTCGCTATCTCCGTTATCGCAATCGCACTGTCATCACATGAGCTTTCTATGCTGAGTATCATTATTCTTCTCTACTACTTCATAACAAGTTTATTAAATTTATACACGATACTCAAGTCTATGACATCCGTATCGAGTTTTCCATCAAGTGCAATCACTCTCCCATACATAGCTTCGAGTGCGATTTTATCGTTTATATCATACATCAATCCTACCATTGGCTGAACTATGCTTCCATCACCAGAGTTGATACTCCCACCGCCTGCAGCACCAATACCAAGCTCGCCAACAAGTGAAAAGTCATATGCGAGTGCTTGTATATAACCAAGACCAAACATTCCTACAGCATAGCCACCTGCACCGCCTTCATAAGCACCCAAGGCTTGACCTGAGATATAGAAGTTCTCAGTAGCAAACCAGTCGAGTTTTATACCGAGGTTTTGTACCGCATCTTTATTGTTTGGATTTGTACTGAGCGTATCGGAATAAAGATAGCTTTGGTTTACAAGTCGAATGTGTATTTTTTGACTCTCTATAGCGTTCCAATCAACACTCTTTCCTCCGCTACCCAAAGATAAAAAGTTTGCGTTTATGCCTAGATTTACTTTGGCAAATGCCACATCAAAATTTCCATCAAACGCATGATAATATCCTGCACCAATTCCCGTAGTTATTTTTTTTGTCGGGGAGTAGTTCAGATTTAAAGAAGCTTTTGTGACTGTACCGCCACCTGTATCAACCTCTCCGCCGCCAGCTCCGCCAAGAGAGAGTTTTGCTATAAGATTTGTACTCTCTATAATATTTTGCTTATATCCCACACCACCAAGTACTTCCATGTAGCCCGTCGCTCCACCTGTAGCACCAGCACTTTCTATGTAGGCAATGGTATGTTCTGAGATATTCTTCCCATACTCTATACCTGCGAGATTTATGTTTTTGTTGAGCTTTGCACCATCTCTGGTCAATGTGCTGCTTTTTGGAAAATAGACTTGATATGTAGCCACAATATAATCTTGACTACTCGTAAAATGATACTGTTTCAGAGTCTCTGCGCTTAATGGTGTATCTACAAATATTGTATCGAATCTCATATCAGCTACTAGTGCAATCTGATCTGAGTCTATATCCCCATTTGGAAACTTGATCTTTGAATAATTGATACCTACGGAATATGCATCAAATCTATAAAGAACTCCTCCATAAGTTTTGAGCATGAGCCCACCACCTTGACCCGCAGAAGCACCGCCTCCGCCACCAACATAAACACCGCCATCAAGATAGAGATTATCTACTATAGGATATTTAGCTCCAGCAGTAAACCCACCAACAAAAAATCCACCACGATCTCCACTCATAGCCCCATATAAGCCAATCCCATAATAAAAATAGTCGTTTGGTTCTAAAAGGTAATTAAGACCCATAAGCCCCATATCTTCATCTGGAGATATCGAAAGGTTTTCATAGCTTGTTCGCAAAGAGGCTTTTTCTATATCTATAGAGCCTGCAAAAAGTAGAGAAAATGGTAAAAGTAGTGCAAGTATTTTCATCTTTTATTCCTTATGAGTTTTTGACAAATCGACGGACTTCTTTATCTATTGCGAAAACATCTGCAACACTATTTGGGGATATTTGAAACTTCTTATAAGCTGTGATGATTTTTTTACTGATATCCATAAAACCGATTTTTTTCTCTATAAAAAGTTCTATTGCTGCTTCATTTGCTGCGTTTATAACTGCCCCGCGTGCTGGATTTTTCAAAAGTTCATTTTTTATTTGCCACACAGGATACCTGTCTGTTGTTATTTCGCGAAACTCCAAAGAGCCGATTTTGAGCAGATCTACATGAGCGAGGATATTTGCATCCATCTTTTTATTTAAGGCATAAGCGATGGGAAGCTGCATACTTGCATGAGCAAAGTGTGCCGTTGTAGAGCCGTCTTTGAAGTCTATAAGTGCGTGGATGAGGGATTTTGTTTCTATAATAGCGTCGTATTCGCCTTCGCCAAAGAGCCATCTGGCTTCAAGAAGTTCAAACATTTTATTGACCATCGTTGCCGAATCTATAGTGATTTTTTGCCCCATCGACCAGTTTGGATGTTTTTGCGTGTCTGCCAGACTTGCGTTTTGAAGTTTTTTGATATCCCAATCACGAAAAGCGCCGCCGCTTGCCGTAATAATCATCTTGCTTACAGCTCTCTCTTGGAGAAGATACCAAAGCCCGAAATGTTCGCTGTCTATAGGCTGGATTTTTGCAGTGTCTATAAAAGCGCCGCAAGCGACTAAAGACTCTTTATTTGCAAGAGCGACTCTTTTGCCGCTCTCTAGCGCTGCTAATGTCGGGCGCAGACCCAAAAAACCGACAAGCGCATTGACGACAAGCTCACTTGAAGAGTCTTTGATGACCGCAACGATTGCGTCTTCACCCGCGTAAACGCGGGTATGATTTACTTTTGCTCTATCCTCTTCATCGGATACTATCACGATGCTAGGATGGTGTTCTTCTATCTGTTTATTGAGCAGTTCTATATTTTTTCCACAGACAAGTACTTCGACATTCATGCCAAATTTTTTGGCAACAGCTAAGGTGTTTACGCCTATAGAACCTGTAGAACCAAGAAGTATCAAACTATACGAGTCCTCTTAGAAGCACCAGCATCACGATAGAGGCAAAAAGATACCCGTCAATCCTATCAAGCATACCGCCATGTCCGGGGAAAATAACACCGCTGTCTTTTACATTTGCGCTGCGTTTGAGTGAACTCTCAAACAGGTCGCCAAATATAGAAGCCACTGAGACCACAAAAGAGATAATAATCGCAGCGGTAAAACTAAAGCTGTAAAGCCCAATCAGTGTTCCCCCTAGAGTTGCAACGATAACACCGCCGACAACTCCTTCCATTGTTTTGTTCGGGCTTGTTTGTGAGAACATTGTCGCACCGATAGTTTTACCTACTGCGTAAGCTCCTATATCTGTAAGTGCGACGATAACAAGAAGCCATAGAAGTGAGAGAATATGATACTCCTGATACATCGTAAACATAAAAAGCATTCCCGCCGTAGGGTAGATAAAAGGGAAGAAGTTTTTCCACTCCAAATCTTTGTTGTACGCTATCGCACTGGCGTAGGCTATACCTGCAAGAACAAAAAGATCATCCCCATAAGGATAGATGCCTGCAAGTAGCCATATACCTACGGCATAGACAAATGCTCTGTCATTTTTGACATCAAAAAGTGCCATAGCTTCTTTAAACGCAATAAGATAAATAGCTCCAAAAACAAGCCACATCAAGTAAAAATTATCAATAAGCCCCACAACCAATACGATAGCCAAAAGTGCTAATCCTGTTATGATTCTCTCTCTATGATCATTAAAAATACTCATAAAACTCTCCCCTTATTTCTCAAAGACACGATTGTATCGCATCATACTTTAATATCTAATATATGATGTGTTATCGTGGGTTCTTCTTCGTCTTTTTCTTCATCTTTTTTAGGACTTCTTTTATTCTCTGCGTCGGCTTCATCTTTTTGATGTTCACGATCAGGATCGACCTCCTGATTTTCCTCTGCTGGACGCACTTCCATCACTTTTTCATCTTTCTCATTTGCTGCAGCTTGCGCTACCATAGTTTGAAAATCCACCCGATTATTGTGAGCATTTTGCAAAGCTGTAGCATTGGCGGTCATCTGGTTGACAAATATTGTATTTCCGATTGAACCAACAGCCATTTGAAGCTCCTTTTTTATCTCGTATCTATCTCTATTGTTTTGTATTTGTTGTAGAGCACATTTGCACCGCTTTGGATATTTACCTCGCGTCTTGGAGTATAATCGACCAAAAAGCGGTCTTTTTGAATTGTCGTAAACTCTACACAGAGTCTTGCGGTGGCTTCAATGACGCTCATGGGCACATTTTGTTTGTCGGTTGTGATAAATACATGCGTTGATGGTCGCTCTTTGAGATGCAACCAAACATCTTTGGCTTTTGCGTTTTGCAGCAGTTGTATATTGCCGTTTTCATTTTTGCCAAGTTGGACTTTGTAGCCTTCTATCAAAAAACTCTCAATCGAATCGTTTTGTTTTACTTTTTTATTTTGTATTTTTTTAGGAAATAGAAGCTCTATTTTTGCCACATCTTTTGCCTCTTCGACTATATGGATAAAGAGATGTAAATGCTCTATTTTTGCTTCAAGAGAGCTTTTTTCTATATGCATATGCTGGGCTTTTTGTTTTGCTTTTTTGCTTTTAGTAAAAAGTGCATTGGAGATTTGCGACACACTCGGATAGGATTTTTCAAGTTCTATCTCCACCTCGCTTCCATCATAATCCTGAAGTTTCAATAAACGCGTATAAGGTTTGATTGTGTGCATATTTGCAAGTACGAGATTGCCTTGATGTTGCGCATTTTCCGCCTCGCTTAGCAGTGCTTCTTCATCATCAAGTCCTGATAAAAGTTTTTCGAGCTTTTTGAGTTTTTTTTGTAAAAATGCAACTTTTTGTTTTTTCGCGGAGGCTAGTTTTTGCAGCTGCTCATGTGCATGTTGTTCATACAAAAAAGCTTCGACATCTTCAAGCGGATACTCTTTCGCCTCAAATGGAGCCACAGGAATATCAAGCAGTTTTTGCCCCACCCGCACCTCGCGAAAAGAAGAAAAAAGATCGACATGGCGCAGAGCTTCTAGGACGATATTTTGCTCATCAAGGATGATGATATTTGTATATTTTCCCGTCATTTCTATCTGCAAATAACTCATCTCTTCTTTATAAGCAGAAGCTACCGAGGTCTTAAAACGCAACACTTTATCATCATTTAAAAGTCCCACTTCAAGGATGTTGGCGCGGTTAAATCGTTTTGCCAATACAACATCAAAAGGGGCATTATATACTTTGGAACGCGGGTAACTCTGCGTTTTAAAGATACTGGCATTGGAGCGTTGCATATCAAAATAGAGTGCATCGTCTTTATCAAAAACGACTTTGAGAATAGTGTCAGAGACTCTAAAGATTGCAGAAATTTTTGAGAACTTCTGCAAGTAGGTGTTTATCTGTTTTAAGTGTGATAGTTTCATCCTGAGATTGTATCACAGATGAAGCTCTTTCATTGAAACGGCAACGCCAAATTTCAATACATCTCTATTTTTTGCACAAGCGCTTCATTACTCAGCTCATGAAGCAGACGCGTCTCAAAACTCTCAAAACTCTCCCCTGCTTCACGCTCATGTTTGTACATGAGCATAATCTTTTTGACTGTATATTTTGCTTCACTCAGAGGCAGAGCTTTATAGATGATTCTAGCTTCCTGCGCTTCTTTGGAAGCCTTGCCGCCAAGAAGAATATGGACACCCAAGCAGGTCTCTCCATTTGCATCTTTTGCTTTGCAGCCTTCAAAACCGATATCTGCGATACCATGGATACCGCAGCCTTTTGGGCAGGCTGACCAATACATACGCACTTTTGCATCTTTTAGCGGTACTTCTTTGTGCAGATACTCCGCCATCTCAATAGCATCCGGTTTGTTCGGTATCACCCCAAACGAACAGGTTGCAGTCCCTGCACAAGCTATCTGATGGACAAAATAAGGGTTTTGATAGACGGCATACTTTTGATAAATAGCACTTTTTTTTATTGTTGCTATTTGTGTCTCATGAGCGACGATATAAAAACTCTGCTCCACAGACAAACGCAGGAGTCCATGACACTCCAAAGTGATTTTTGCCGCTTCAAGCAGATCGCTGCCGCTGAAAATTCCCGAAGGGATATTCCATAAAAGTGCCACTTTTTCTTCTCTAAGTTGAAACACTCCATCTTGAGGAATTTGATGCTCATGTGCAAGGAGAAGTTCTCCCGAACTTTGTAGCTTCGCCTTTGTTGTCTGGATGATAGCTTTGGCAAAAGCGTCCATTCCTACCTCTTCAATAAGAAAATGCAGACGGTTTTTGTTGCGATTATCACGAAAACCAAACTCTTTAAAGAGAGAAATGACAGATAAAAACACCTCTTTGACATTTTCTTGCTCCACAAAAATCCCGCTATTTTGGGCTTGTATACCGACTCTTCCCCCAAGATAGAGATTAAAACCTAGTATTTCGCCTTTTTTTGCCAAAATGAAACAACAATCATGTCCAAAAATATTGCAGTCATTTGTCTGTGTACCCAAAATAGCTGCGTTAAACTTACGAGGCAAAGCCCCGATCCACTCCTCTTTTTTTAAAAAAATTCCTTGAAGTTGCTCTATAATAGGCATACAAGTGATAAAACTATCTTCGCTGAGTCCATCGTACGAAGAGGTGACAATGTTTCTAAAGTTGTCCACCCCTGTTTGAAATGTCGTAATACCAACAGCATCCAAACCGACAATCACCTTATAAAGATTTTCAAACTTGATAAAACGCAGCTCTATCTGTTGGCGTGTTGTGATATCTATATAATCATTGCCGTATTCTCGTGAGATAGTGCCAACAGCCAGTGCTTGTTCTACACTTAGCTGCCCTGCCGGAACACGCACCCGTATCATAAACTCGCCCTCACCTTTGTCAAAAAGCCCGAAACATTTTAAGAAATATTTACTATCCTCATCTTTGAGATTTTCATATCCCTCTTCACAAATTTTTTTGAGATTTGCATAAACAAAAGAAGGAGTTTTGAGTTCTTTCATCTGCTCAATTTTGTTCACTTTTTTGCTATGCGCAGCATAAGCCTCATGCAATTTTTGCATCTGCCATCTCCTCTTTCATCTCATAACTTGGAAGTATTTTTGCCAAATTGACAACATCCCCAAAAACAATAATCCCCGGTCTTGGGGCATCTTTCGCTGCGTTTGGTAAATCTTTGAGTGTTGTGATGATTCGTGTCTGGTTCGCTCTTGATGCGTTGGAGATGATAGCCGTCGGCATATCTGCATCCACTCCCGCTTCAAGTGCCGCTGCTACGATCTCCTCTGCGCGTGAGAGTCCCATCAGTACGATGGTTGTATGGTTTTTCATCTTGAGCAGATCGATCCACTGGAGATTGATACTATTGCCCGCAAGGTGTGCGGAGACGATAGAAAGATTTGTCGCATATCCACGCGCCGTGGGTGCGATACCTGCACTCAAAGGTCCGGCAATGGCGGAAGAGATACCGGGGATAACATCCACTCGGATACCTGCTTCCATGAGCGCCTGCGCTTCTTCTGCACCACGACCAAAAATATACGGATCACCCGCTTTGAGACGTGCTACTTCCAAACCTTTTCTTGCATACTCTATGAGCATCTCATTGATTCGCTCTTGTTTGACGCTGTGTGCGCCTTTTTGTTTGCCGACAGATATCTTCATCGTATCTTTTGGGATGCTTTCTATGATTGCATCGCTGATAAGATGGTCGATAAAAACCACATCTGCGTTTTGGATAGTTTTATAAGCTTTGAGAGTCAAAAGCTCCACATCACCTGTCCCGCAGCCTACAAGTGTCACATGTCCAAGAGTAGTATATGTTTGCATCTTCTCTCCTTTATTTTATATTCTTCCGCCGGCTTGTACACCCCATGTCGTTCTCCATCTTGTTTTGACCAAAGAGATACCCATAAGTGCTACCATTACAACCGCCCCTGCAAAACCAAGCACGTTACGCAAAAGTGCGCCTGTAAGAATGGGGATGGTGAGAAGCGTAGACCTATGTTCTTGCCCCTTTAAAGCCTTAAAACCTGCCATCTTTTTTCTTTTATAACTTAGTTTTTCATTAAGTTGTATTTACTGAGAAAATTGTATCGCTTTGTTTGCTAGAAAAATTGCAGTATATTGTATATTTTTTATACAATTAAATCTTAACTTTACATTAATTTGTATGTTTGTAAATAATACTATTTAAATAGCATCTTCAACTATTTTGATATCAATGACTTTGAGATTTATCTGCCCTGCAGGAAATGCTTGGAGTGCTGAGCTTGATTCAGGGTCTCTCTTCTTCTTTCTCTAGCTCACTCACAAGTGTATGCATCTTGAAGATAGAGTCGGGATTGAGTGAGATGGAGTCTATCCCTTCTTTGACCAAAAACTCGGTGATTTCTGGATAATCTGAGGGGGCTTGCCCGCAGATACCGATGTATTTTCCTTTTGTTTTACACGCTTCTATCGCCATACGAAGCATGCGTTTGACCGCTTCGTTGCGTTCATCAAATATATGTGCGATGAGGGCACTTTCTCTGTCGACCCCGAGTGTGAGTTGCGTCAGATCGTTGGAGCCGATAGAGTAGCCGTCAAACACTTCCAAAAATTTATCGGCTAGAATGACATTGGCGGGTATCTCACACATGGCGTAGATTTCTAAGCTGTTTTCTCCTTGCACAAGATCTTGCGTGTTCATGATTTCGATGACTTTTTTGCCTTCCTCAGGCGTACGCACAAAGGGGAGCATGATTTTTATGTTGTCAAATCCCATCGCATTACGCACACGCAAAAGTGCCTCACACTCCCACTCAAAGGCCTCTTTATAGTTGTCGTTGTAGTAACGGCTTGCACCCCTGAAACCTATCATCGGGTTCTCTTCTTCTGCTTCATAGATCGCGCCGCCGGGCATATTGCGATATTCGTTGCTTTTGAAGTCACTTGTGCGGATGATGACGGGTTTTGGATAAAACGCAGCGGCGATAGTGGCTACACCTTCGCTGAGTTTTTGCAAAAAGAACTCTTTTGTATTACTATATCCCACACAAAACGCAGCTATCTCCGCTTCATTCTCTACATCTTTGCCTTTGTACATATCTACAAGTGCCATAGGATGGGCTTTGATGGAGTGGCTCATGATAAACTCCATGCGGGCAAGTCCCACGCCGTCATTTGGTATTTTTGCGAGATTGAAGGCTTCGGCAGGGTTGCCAATATTCATAAAAAGCTTTGTTCTTGTTGGTTTGAGTTCTCTCATATCTTGCGTTTTACTTTCAAAATCAAGTACGCCTTCATAGATATGACCTTCATCGCCCTCTGCGCAGCTCACCGTCACTTCTTGTCCCTCATGCAGCACTTCTGTTGCGTTTATACATCCTACGACCGCAGGCACACCTATTTCACGGGCTACGATTGCCGCATGGCAGGTTCGGCTTCCCCTGTTTGTCACGACCGCGGCAGCTTGCTTCATGAGTGGTTCCCAGTCGGGATTGGTGGTATCGGCTACAAGAACATCTCCTTTTTTAAAGTTGTGAAATTCGCTTTTATCATGGATGATACTTACTTTGCCGCTTCCTATTTTGCCTCCGACTGCGCGTCCTCTGGTGAGAAGTGTTGCGTTTTTTGGTTTATGAAGCGTATATTTGGTAAAACTAGCTTCCCCTAAACGCAGGCTTTGCACCGTTTCAGGTCTTGCTTGAACGATATAAAGTTTGCCGTCTTTGGCATCTTTTGCCCATTCGATATCCATCGGGCAGTTGTAGTGTTGTTCTATCATGAGCGCTTGATGCGCGAGTTCTAGTATCTCTGCATCATTGAGTGAAAAACTGTTTTGCTCCTCTTTTGTGGTTGGTATATTTTTTGTTCTATGCCCGTCTTCGCTGTAGATCATCCGCTCTTTTTTGCTCCCCAGTGCGTGTTTGAGGATGCTTTTGAAGCCATTTTCGAGTGTGGGTTTGAAGACAAAAAACTCATCTGCGTTTACATGACCACTGACGATATTTTCACCCAATCCCCAGATGGAGTTGATGAGAATGAGCTTTTCACAGCCGCTTTCGGTGTCGATGCTAAACATCACTCCGCTAGAGGCCCCGTCGCTTCGCACCATCTTTTGTATGCCGATGGAGAGAGCGACTTTCATATGGTCAAAATCACGAGATGTACGGTAGCTGATAGCGCGGTCGGTGAAGAGTGAAGCGAAACATTTTTTGACACATGAGCGCAATTCATCCATGCCGCTTACGTTTAAAAAACTCTCCTGCTGTCCTGCAAAAGAGGCATCAGGCAAATCTTCTGCAGTTGCAGAGGAGCGCACCGCGACATCTACGGCTGCGTTTTGATACTCTTTTGCGAGTGTTTGATATGCCTCTGCCAACTCTTCTTCAAGAACTTTTGGGAGGCTTGCGTTTAGGAGAAGGGAGCGGATTTCTGCGCCGCGTTTTTGCAGATTTTCGCTCTTTGAGATATCAAGCGTCGCGAGGATTGTTGCTATTTTTTCTTTGAGATGATTCTCTTCGAGCAAAAGCCAATAGGCTTCGCTTGTCGTCGCAAAACCGTTTGGCACACGCACACCTTTGGATGTGAGGTTTTGGTACATTTCTCCCAGCGAAGCGTTTTTGCCGCCGACCGAAGGAACATCTGAAATACTAAGTGTGTTAAAGAATTTGATATATTTCATGAGCGCAACCTTTGATTGTTCGTTGTCAAATATTATAACTTAAATGAATAAAACCGAGTGAGAAAATAAAAAAAGTTGAGAGGGAATAAAAAAAGCCCACATCCGAAGATGTGAGCTTTGGGTTTGTTGTGAATGTAGTCTTAAAGACTAGTCGGGAACAACAATATTTGAGATATTGTAATCCACGCGTCCAAACCAAGTATCAAGACCTGAATCAGGGTCGCTAGAATTGTATTCTTCTTCTTCTTGCAACCAAGCATTAAAGAGTACTTTACCGTCTGGTCTAGCAAAGGTTTCTACTTCTTTTTCTTGAATGACCGCACCTTCTTTGTTTGCTAACACAGAGGTGTTCGCATCCCAATTCCAAGTAGAAGTAATTGCATCAAAAAGAGCGCGTTTGTAGTAAAGGTTACTTTCCGCTTTACCTAAATTATGGTCCATATTGTCAATCCAGTCAATTTCGCCCCATGTTACAAAAAGAACATTCGGGTTGCTTCTGTCTGAGTCTAATCCACTTACTACATAGTTGCCTTCACCTGTCGGAACAAATCTCGCATCCACAGTGGTTGTACCGCCTTTAGTTACCTGAGTAACATTGACAGGTCCTTGCCAACCAGAGCCGGTTGCACTTGTAACTCCATCTAAGTAAATATGCGTATGGAAGTTACTCGGCATATTTTCTTGCTGCGTTTTGACATCATTTGGAGTGTATTCAAACCCTGTAAAGATGTTGTTTCCGCGTAAGAAAATACGAGGCGAAAATGTATTGTCATTCATGTTGTTGTAAGTGTAATCATCAAGATTTGCACTTGTCCAAGTTACGTTATAGTCCACAATGTTATCAACTACAATCGGTTCTTGCGCACTGATGTTTGTCACATTTCTATCCTCAAGAGCAATAAATGAATCATACGTAAAGCCGTTGTTGACGCGAACAAACATATCCGAAGAAGAACCCTGAGTTTCAAAAGACTGTTTGTACATGAAGGCAAAAGTAAATTTGTCCGCATTACATGAGTCTATTTGCTCACCTATAACCAAACGGCGGGCATTTTCATATATAAGTTCACTTGTGTTTTGGTCAGGTGATCGTACATTGATTATATTCCCTGCACTTACCATCGGCATCGGTGTTGTTAAAATTGTTGAGATGTTGTTCTCATCAAAGGCATCAATCGCGTTAAACGGAAAGCTTTCAAAGTAAACGGATTTCCCCTCAAGCGCTATGATAGTCTCAGCATCACCTTGATCTTGATCGCCCTCACCCGGAGTACTCTCAGAGAGTCCTTTTGTCTCTTCATATCCAAAGACTACAACAAATTCATGTTGGTCAGTTTCTAAGATTTTAAGCGCTGAACGAGAAGCACCCGTATCTCCGTCCAAGACAACCTGTGTATTTGTAAGCATATCCACATCATAAGTTTTACATCTTGTGATAGCGGTTTCCGCATTGTTGCTTGTGTTTAAATCGACACTTCCATAGGTGTCACACATAAGTTGACAGTACGGTTTTGTATCGCCTTCGGCACATTTTTCGTTGTCTGTTATACGTACAGGATAGTGAAAGTTGAACATTGATTTTGGTTTTGTCGTGTTTTCGTCCGTGCCGTTTACATCGTCAAAATCATCCCATTTAATAGATGTGTACCAGATGTCTGAACCGTGGTTTGTAGTCGCACCACTCCAGCCGTCTCCCGGACCTTCACCTTTACCTGAGCGTAAACCTGTTGTGTCTTCTTGCCAAGTCATTGCAAAACCTGCTTCTGAACCTTCTATCCAAATGTGGTTAGAGTCTCTTGATCCAGTTGTGAGTTGCATAGGTGCATGCCAAGTTACATTTCCTTCTCCATCAATAATCCCTCTTGCAGTCCAAACACATGAGAAGGGCACTTCATAGACTGTTTTTCCATTAGGAGCGATGATAGCTTCATAATCAATAACTCCCTGTGTTCCATTGACTGCAAAAACGTCAGCAGGATAAGTAATGTTTCCATCAACAAGAGTCTGTTCAAGTTTCAATGGATTTCCACTTGGGCAGTATTTGTCATTCCATGCAAGTAAAATATATCTGCCTTCTATAGCCATACTAGGTTTTTGTGTATGTCCATAGTAATCAATTTCAGTGCCGTTCCATGTAACTTTAATGGAACTTTTGTCTTCAGAAGCTGAAATCTGTTTTTTAGACCATGTTAAACCACCGTCTAACGACAATGAGAAGAAAACAGCGTCACGCTGATCTGGGTCGCCAATGTCCGCACTTCCATCACCCATTTCATATTCACCGACAACTTGCTCATTGTAACTTAAAGCTATTGGGCGCGCTTTAGTGATTCCGTCTATAAGCTCTCCATTTGCACTTCTTGCAAGTACAGGATTTTCCAAACTAGAGATGGAGTTATGAGAATTTGAATTCTGTCTTGCCGCATCCTCTGTTGAAGTAGCTGAAACATTGCGTTTAAGTGTTTGGCTTGCATTAAAATCAGCTGCAGCATCAGCCACACCGCTTATATCTACAACGTTGTAGCTAGCCTCAGCCGTACTATCACAAGCTAAAGTTGTACCGCTAAGTGTTGCTACCGGAGGCTGAGGGCCGTAAAGTGACTCTGTGAAGTGGTCTGTTGCATCTTCAGGAGTAACAACTTCATCATTTACAGTAGTTGTTGTATTTGTCTCAGGGTCAACGATTTCTACAGGAGCAGTCGCAGTTACGACGGCAGTGACAAGAGTAGTCATTTCAGCTAGAGTCAAATCATCTAAAGTTTGATTAGGATGGAGCAATGCCATTTGTTCTTCTAAGGCAGTGATTGTCGCAGCTGAAATGGTGATCCCGTTACTAGCATCACCATCCACATCTAAAGATTGAAGTAATACGATAAGTTTCTGTACTTTTTCATCATCTATGGTAGTAGTTGAGCCAAAAAAGTCCAATACAGAAACAGGTGATGTTTTAGGAGTAAGACTCCCCATGCTTAAAGTTCCCAATAAGAACTCAACTTGATCCGTTCCTTTAAAAAGATAGTGTCCATCTCCATCAGTCGTTCCGCTTAAAACTCCTTTATAACTGAGTCCCTCAACCGCTGAATCAACGAAAGTACCTGTCTGCGTCACTGCTTCTGCAGCGTCACTCGAACCACTCGAACTACAACCATTTATCATCGCCGCTCCTGAGAGCACGAGAGCGGTTATAATAGAGTATGTCAATTTTGTTTTCATATTCTTGTCCCCCCTTTTTGAGGCATCCCCACCTTTCGCGGGGAGTATTTTTTGTTTTTATACTCTCTCATTTTAGGAAAATAAAAAAATCTTTACATCACACTAAAGGGTGAAGGGGTTAATAAATCTTGAAGTAATATTTTGTGCGTTATCCATTTTTCACCTCCTTTTGCTACAATACACCATGGCAAAGAAAAATAAAAAAAATATTAAAATCAACCAAAAAATAAGAAAGTATTTTGACGACGAGCCCTTTGATATCGGGGTGGAGAGAGTCTCTACAGAAACGCTCAGTGAGCTGATGCACACTTTGGGTATGTATGATGTGGAGTATAGCAAAGCGGCACTGCTTAAAAGTATTCGGGGGCTTTGGAGTGATGCAGACGCGGATCTTCGTGCAGAGATACTGAGCTTTTTTGCCAACGAGGGCAAGGTTTATAAATCGACAACCGCAAAAGAACCTATCCTTGAGAGAAGTCAAAAGATAGAGGCTCTGCTTCATGAGCTTGACGCTTCTGCCGAAGAGGCTGCGTTTTTGTTTGATGCCTTCATGGATGTACGAAGCAAAAAGATCACGATAGAAAAGATGGAGTCCAAACTCAAACACATCCGCTATGAGATGAAAAAAGAGAAACTCCAAAAAGCACTCGATGGCGTTTTTGATATCCATGACGCACTTGAGTTCAACGCATCTATCCGCTACCAGATATTTGATGAGACTTTTCATAAAATCCTCACGCTCACGACCAAACCCTACGAATATGAGTACCTGCAAAACGCAGCGTTTGAGGAGATAGTAGAAAAGATAGCAGATGATAAAGAGGCGATAGTCGCACAAAAGCAAAAACAGACAGAGGCCTTTTTGGCGGCTATCAAAAAACCGCATGAGTATCTCACAGAAAAAGAGATAGTCGCTTCCCTGCGTGCTTCACCGCCAAAAACAAACACAACATATCCCCATATAAAAGCTTCGATACTCAAAAGTCTTATCGAGACAAAACTTGATGTGCTGGAACTTGTCTCACATGAGCAGGAGCTTATGGTAAAGATAAACGCAACCATGCGACTGCCATATTCGCTTATCGATTTTCATTACCATTTGGATTTGCATATCGAACTTGATTCGCTTTTGGAGAGTATCTGGAATGCAAAACCGCTTGATTTTGAGCGTATCGTACATGAGGCTTCAAAAGAACATGAGCAACACTTTTTGGAAGCACTTAAAGAGATAGTAGAGGAGTGCGGCTCGTATGCGACGCTACTACATTTCTCAGAGGAAGAGTTGCACAAAAAAGTGTATCAGTTTTTGGTAGAGTTGTTGCCAAAATCTTTGGTTATTTCGGCGAAAACATCCAGAAAGATTTTACGCGCTTTTGTGGCGGATGTACACGATGCGCTTATCAAAAAACAACGCCAAGCCTTACTGGCGCGTACTATTCGTGACTTCAAAAACCTCTTTCCTTTGGCGCGTTCTATGCGTCGTAAACTCATCTTGCATATAGGTCCGACCAACAGCGGCAAAACCTACCAAGCGATGCAAAAACTCCAAAACGCAGATACGGGCTACTACCTAGCACCGCTGCGTTTACTGGCACTTGAAGGCTATGAAACTCTGCGTGAAAATGGTATCGCCGCCTCACTTATCACGGGAGAAGAACAGCTGCTTGACGAAGATGCGACACATATCAGCTCCACCATCGAGATGCTCAACTTTGAGGTGGATGTGGATGTCTGTATCATCGATGAGGTGCAGATGATAGATGACCGTGACCGTGGTTGGGCGTGGGCAAACGCCATCATCGGCGCACCTGCGAAAGAGATCATCATGACGGGTTCTATCAATGCCAAAGAAGCTATTATCGAGCTTGCTGCGTATCTTGGAGAAGAGCTTGAGATCATCAACTTTGAGAGAAAAACACCGCTCTCACTTTTGGAAACTCCGACTGAACCTGAAGATGTCAAAAGCGGGAGTGCTATCATCGCTTTTAGCCGCAAAGATGTACTCAAACTCAAACAAAACTTTGCAAAATATTTCACAATCAGCGTCATCTACGGCAATCTCTCTCCAGAAGTCAGACGCGAAGAAGCGCGGCGTTTTAGAGAAAAAGAGACGGAGATACTGATCGCCACGGACGCTATCGCTATGGGTATGAACCTGCCGATAGATACGATACTTTTCTCAAAAGCAGAGAAGTTTGACGGGGTGACTATTCGTGATCTTCAGCCCTCGGAAGTGCATCAGATATCAGGTCGCGCCGGGCGATATGGTCTGAGTGAAGCGGGGTATGTGGGTGCGCTCTCATTGGATGTTCTCAAGATAGTCAAAAAGAATTTCCACAAAGAAGCAAAACTTATCACGATGCCTTTTAAGGTCATGGCAAATCTTGAACATGTCAAACTCGTAAGCACTATCTTAGAAGAAAAATCACTTGAAGAGATACTTAAGTTTTTTGTAGAAAATATGGAGTTTGACGGACCGTTTCGTGCGACAAACCTTGATGATATGGTGGAAGCGGCGAAGATAGTGGATAACTACGACTTGGATATCGCTATGAAGTACCATCTTGCCTGCGCGCCGCTTACGATAAAGTCACCTTATATCATCGCGACTTTTGAGAGTTATATCTCATTTTTGGAAAACAAGATGCCTGTGCCTTACGCGCCTCCGGGACTTGTGGGCAGTTATGCCCAGACTTCTGAGGAGCTTTTGCGGGCTGAGGATATGGTCAAAGAGATATCGCTTTATTTGTGGCTGAGCTATAGATTTAAAGAGTATTTTTTAGAGGTTGCAACGGTACAAAAAGCCAGACATACGCTCAACAAGTTTATCGAAAACTCTCTGCAACAGAGCCGTTTCGTACAAAGATGCCGTATGTGTGAAGCGCCATTGCCGCTGAACTCAAAATACAGTATCTGCCAAAGTTGTTTTAGAAAAAACTATACAGGAAAAAATGTACGAAGAGGGCAGAGGTAGAAGAGTTTAAAAGCTTTTAACTTTTAAACTCTTCTATAGATATTTTGAGTGCTTTGGCAACTTGAACAAGTCTTTTTAAATCTGTTTCTATACTTTGTACACTTGTCCCATTTGTAGTAGAGAGCGCCTCTATTTCAGAGATATCACGGATGATCTCTTCGAGGTTTTGAGACATTT
>JAQTWZ010000035.1 GCA_028689055.1 Sulfurimonas sp.
CCAAAAAGTTGTGTTTTTTATCGTTTCTCTATTGTTATACTTATCCATTGGAACTCCATACTTTTACAATTATTGTTCGTTGTTCATCTCTTGCGCGCGTTTTGGAAACTCTCCTATTTCATCGGCAAACATTTTCAAGTCCGCATCTTCAAGGTGAATCAACAATCCTTTCATAATCATGTTCTCTTTTCTGCCGGATTTGAAGTCAACCAAATCTTTATAGATTTTTTCTGCACTTTGTCCAAAAAGTTTAGGTCCTACCATCGGTTTGCCGTTTTGGAAGCCTGAACCGTTTACACCGTGGCATGAAGAACACTTACTTTTATACTCTTGAGAGACCTTAAACGCACCTGCGTTTCCTGCTTTATCTCTGAGCGCATCAAGCTCTTCATTTTCTTTTTCTCTGTCATCTTTTTCTGTAGGCAGTGATGTTTGCGTCGGTGCCGCAATTTGCTGCTGCGTGTTGTCATTGAAGTTTTCTATGACTTTATTATGTTCTCCGCCTTGGTATGCATGCCCGTTGGATGCTACCCACGCCATTAAAGCAACTACAAAAAGTGTTACGATTCCTACTACAATATTTTTCATATTTATTTCCTCATCTCTTTAATCATTTTGTTAAAAGTGTAGATCTCATCTGCGAGAACTTTTATCTCTTCATCACTCATCATCTTTATCAAATCACGCATCAGTATATTTGTTTTTGTGCCGTTTTTAAATTCAGCTATTTTGTTGTAGATATAATCTGCATCTTTACCCAAAAGAGAAGGTCCTATAACTCCGTTTGCATAATCGTTATGACAGGCAGAGCACTTAAGCATAAACTCTTTGCTGAGTTTATTTACGACCATAGAGACTTGAACATCCTCATAAGGAGATCTGACATGCATATTTGCATCCATTGAAGTTCTCTGTTTGTTCCCCGCATCGTTGCTGCTTTGGGTATTGTAGTCGTAATAGTAGGATTTACTTTGATTTGTATCAATCTCTTTTTCTTCTACTTTTATCTCTCTGGCATTGTCATTGGCTACTACTTCGATCTTCGCTGCGTTTGTGCTCATGTGAGCTGTTGTAGTTTTCTCTTCTGCTTTGTCCGTACATCCGCTCATGAACAAAACAAATGAAAAACTCAGAGCATAAAACAAACTAGTATCTTTAAATCTGAAACCTTGAAATAACATAACTAACTCCTGCTTTTTTATTTGAATCACTAGCTTTACACATTTTTAGTTCTCGAAAAACTATGTTTTTCGTAGCTTTAGGGGGTTGTAGGGACTTTAGTCCCTGCCACTAAAACGGACGAGTTCGTTTGAGTGTGTAACATCTGTGAATAATATGTTTCATAGGTCATTCTCGGTTTTACGACGATAGAAGGGGTGTTTGTTGGGCAAACTTCCTGACATACACCGCAGCCGATACATCCTTCATAGATTTCAGGTCTATTGCCGCCACCGCTGTCAGATACCATAGCTATGGCACTCAGCGGATTTGCAATAGGACACATATCTGCACACAAAGTGCACTGTTTTGCTTCAAAGGTATCCAATTTTTCCAGAAGCTTTGTTTCATACTCATGTATGTTTGTTACGGAGTTAGTAAAACTATGCATTTTTTTGTTGTATCCAGCAGGAATAGGCGTATTGCTAAGTGCCAAACAAGTATCTGGAAATTGAAGTACGGCGATACCCATATGTATATCCGCTGCTTTTTCACAGTGATGGTCTAGTGCGCCGCTTGGACATGCCAAAACGCAGGGAACGGCTTCACAGGCATAACATCCTCTCTCACTTGCATCAATATAGGGAGTACCTGCTCCGTGACCTTTGTTGAAGTCTGCGAGTTTTATGGAGTGGTAGGGACAAACTTGGAGGCATTGACCGCACTTGATACAAAGAGCCAAAAACCTTTTTTCATCCACAGCACCCGGAGGTCTGAGTCTATTCTCTGAAGCCACGGCATAAGGGCTAAAAACCATACCGCCGCCAAGCACAAGTCCTAATATACCAAGGGTAGAGTATTTTACAAATTCTCTTCTATCTGTTTGTATATGTGCCATATTTATCCTTCTATCCTAACTTTTGGTTTTGTATCTTCAAGCAAAAAAAGCGGCTTTGTAAAAGGTGCTAGTTTTGCTAAAAAATTCAGGAGTGAGATGACCGGTGAACCATAAAAAAACTTCACATTTGGGTCATACACCCAGAGTTGATCCGCATATTGATACACTTTATGCGGAGTATCTCCTATGTTATCGCCATTTGTGTCGAAGCCTTCATAATTATCCCAGTAGTTCCCAACGATTTCATTCTCATATGTTCTGCTCCCTCTACTGTCGTTGAGTATATCTTCAATATTTCCGATGATGACATTTTCTTTTATGACATTTGCTTCACTCAAAGAGTGAAAATGCATCGCTTCGGAGTTGTAAAGGATTTTATTGCCGATAATCCAGTTGTTCGTGTCCGGTTCAAAAGGTGAGCGGTCTATATAAATACCCTGCGCGCAGTAGAGAATCGTGTTGTCTTTGAGCGTAAAGTTTGAGACATCTTTGAGCCCGATTCCCATACCTGTAGCACCTAGGGAGCTTTTGATAGTGTTACCCGTTGCTATAGTGTCTTGTGAATACATAAAAAATATACCTACGGAGTTAAAAGAATAGTGATTGTTTTTCACTATATTTTTCCCCGCATACATAAAATGCAGAGAATATCTGCAATACTCTCCAGAATTTTCAGCGATCTCATTTCCATGTGAATACCAAACGACAAAATCTCTTGATTTTATCAAAGCATTGTTTTTGATAAGGTTGTCATGACTGTACCAGAGTCGTATTCCATCCCCACGAAGTCCAAGATCAAGCTCTTTTGAGCTTATAGTATTGCCTGATATTATAGAATTTCCAATCATCTGCATATCTATGCCAAAAAGAGAATCATCGATTACGCAGTTGCTTACCTCGCACTGTTTTCCCTCAGACATAGATATAGCGGCATCAAGATGCTCATGTCTGTCTCCGCTACCGATAATTTTTAAGTTTTTGAGTGATATAAACGAGCCTTTGGTTGTGATAACCGTACCGTTTTGTTCACCGTCTATGATTACACCCTCTTCAATACCTATGATAGTGAGCGGTTTATTGATGGTTATATTTCCTTTATAGATACCGGCTGATAGTTTTAATATAGAGCCGCTTGGTGCTTTGTCAATTGCTTCTTGCAATACATTTGCTTGAAGTGACCCAAAAACCAATAAAAAAATAAAAAAATAAAACCGCAACATCATTTATGACTGCATCTCGTTGAGTGCTTTTTGTTTTGCAAAAAACGCAAGTAAGCTCAGTAAACTGATGGCAACTATCATGTAAAAACCGATTGTAGGGTAAGAGTGAGTCGTAAACTGCGCTATCTTGCCATCACCAAAAACAGTAGGCATAAAAGGTTTTATCTTAAATGCTCCCCAGTCATGTAAGTTGTGCCCAAACCAATAGAGCCAGTAAGAGTAATCCGCGACAAAAAGTAAAGGAAGAGAAGCGGGAATAAGCATGATATAGTTTAAAATCTTATTGTTATACGCAATAAAGTAGAACATACCCAATGAAAGTGCTAAGAGAGCATAGATGCCAATTTCTCTCTCCAATGTACCGCCAACCCACATAGGGTCCATGCCGACATAGTGGTTAATTGTATTCATCTCATGCACTTCTCCGCTAAAACCGTCAAAGTGAAAAAACACAGGGATACCTTCGGGAAAAGCATCTTTTGGATAATTCGGAGCTTCAAGAGAAACAGCCCAGATAGGCATAGAAGCAACACCGATTTCAGAAGCAGACTCCATCATCTTTTGTAAATCATTATGGGCCTCTTTAGGAGTGGAGATACTTTTGTATCTACCTTGATTGTAAAGATTCCATACTGATGCAGAAAATGATGATACTTCATTTGCTTGATTATTATCGATTTTGTTGAGCGTTCCGTGAAACGCAATCATCGGAAAAGTGAAGGAGAGGGTTAGTATGATGAGAGCCAGTGTGGCAAAAACTCTGGCTTTTACAGTGCTTGTGTGCATAGTCGTCCTTTAATAAATTAAAAACTCAAGATTAAAGAAATACTCAATTTCAAATTTAGAGATATTGTAGTGCAATACTAAATTGATAGGATTGATTAAGGTCAATGGAGCGGAAAGTACTGATGTACTTTCCGCGTTTTCAAAAAAAGAACTCTATTGCTTAGAATAGGTTTGCATTTTGATCTACCCATTTGAGGTATTCAATAATGTCTTTTGTCTCTTTTTCGCTCATGTGTTGATTAGGCATTTTTAAGTTAAAGTAATCAATCATACTTTTCACATAAGGATCGTCGTACATCGCTTCAGGTTTCATGATGAAATTTTTCACCCATAGCTCTGCGTTTTCATGTCTTTGGAGTACACCTGTGAGGTCTGGACCTGAAGATACTTTACCGATAACATGACATCCGCTACATCCGCCTTCACCAAACGCGCGCTCTCCGTTTTGTGCAGCAGGAGATTGTTTTGTTGCGATTTCTCTCACAAGTGCGTCTTTTGCTCTGATACCAACATCCGCTGTTTTTACCATGAGCTGCCAGATCATATTTTCAAAGAGAACTGCTTTTTCCATATCACCGGCTTTTACAGCTGCATTAGCCAATTTTTTCTGTTCAGGAATTTTCCCGTATTGATCTAGTGCATCGGTTACAAGATCTGCAACGACTTTGTGTTTTTCAAAATGGTTTTCTTTTAAGAACTTCACAACACTCTGAATAACTGCATCTGTGGCGTCATTGACCGCTACGGTTTTGTCATATTCAGCTTTGAGTTGCTCAGGATTCATAGAAGCCATTTTTACTTTTTGAGCACTTTCGTATTTTTTGTTTGGATCTTTTACCATCAAATAACCCATCATTTCAAGGTGAAGTGCAGAACAGAACTCTGTACAGTAGTAAGGGAAAACACCCTCGATATCAGCTGTAAATTTGATTTCTGTAGTTTCACCCGGCTCTAAAGAAGCGTGAACATCGTAATGGTCAACGGTAAATCCGTGTGTCTCATCTTGTGCTCTTTCAAGGTTCGTCATATAAATCGTAACTTCATCACCTTTGTTTACTGTGATTCTCTCAGGATTGATGTGTGATCGTACCAAAGTAGAATATACGGTGACTTTGTTGCCGTTTCTGACTATTTTTTCTTGTCCGGCTAAAGTTTTACCAACATGTTGTTCGCCTGTTTTTGCGTTTGTACCCATAGTATATCTTACATGAGGATGTAACTTCTCAGCTCTTATAGCTACTGCATTATGCGGTTCACCTAGAGGAAGAGGCATATCAACAAGAAGATCCATCGTTTTACCGCTGATATCTATAAGTTGGTGATTTTGAGGGTGTAGAGGTCCAACATTTTGGAATCTATCAATCGCTAATTTATTTAAAGAGATGATATATCTTCCCTGAGGATCTCTTGTTTCACTCTCCATACCACACAAGTGACCTACGTTGTAGTGAACATTTTCTTTGTCTAAAACTTTAAGCGTTTTAAAGTTCCATTTTACGATTTGGCTATCAACATAGAGTGAAGTATAAACCTCTCCATCTACATTTGAAAACTGATTATGTAATGGCCCAAGACCCAACTCTGCTTGACCGTGAAGAGATTTTTTCATATCAAGAATTGGAATACCAAATGCATCTTTTCCTGCGTATTCTTTGTTTTTGATAAGTTTTTGAATTTTTTCAAAATCATATACAGAAGCGTGAGTATCTAGTTTACCACAGACAATAATATACTTCCCAGTAGGATCAACATCAACACCGTGTGGAGATTTTGGCTCAGGAATCAAGAATATAGCGTCATTTTTAACAGCTACATCCATAGGAATAACTCTATGATTGTTGATGATTTTTACATTTTTTGGATCTTTTGCAACTTCCGCCAATTTTTTCCAGTTATATACATGTAAAAAGTCAGTATCATTTCTGCTCATACCTGCTTCGTTTGGCGGCATACCGACTTCTATTCCGCCTGTGTACATCTCCGTGTTAAATGAGTTTGTAAAACCCCATCCCTCAGACATAGCTTTACCGGCATCACTTAAATCTTGCATATAAGGAGGTAGCTCAAGTGTAAAAGAACTTTTCTCGTCTATACGACCTTTTTTGTTATCAAATTTCCATAAAGTAACACCACCACGGTAAGTCTCTTTATAATCTTCAATAGGAGAATAAACATTCTCTAGCGGTGCAGCATATTGTGCAGCTTCAATGATATAGTCACTGTTTGGAGTAAAGAAAGAACCACCGTGCGCGGACTTAAATACCGGGTTTACAACAATCTGTTTTGTTTCAAAGTCTGCCAAGTCAATAACGCCGATACGAGGATTTGCTTTATCATTGATGATGAGCCATTTACCGTCATATTTACCATCTACTTCAGAAATAGCAGGGTGGTGCGTATCTCCCCAGTTGATCTCTCTGCCTCTGATGTTACCTTGTCTTAAGATTTTTAAACTATCCTCATCAAATCCATACCCTTGCCAAGGCTCAGGTGTAAATACTGCGATATATTTTAAAATTCTCATTGATGGAACACCATAGACAATCATCTGCCCACTTTGTCCGCCTGAACTAAATACAACATATTCATCTTTAACGCCCGTAGGGTTATATGTTTTTGCTGCGCGAATAACATCGTTTTCTGTTAAGCCTCTTGCCTTCATTATGTTTTGTAACTCACCGCCATCTGCGATTGCTATCGTCGCAGCGAGCGAAGTACCTAAAACAAGTGAAGAAAGCTTGCTGAAATACTTATCCATCTTTCACTCCTTAATTTTCTTTCAAATAAAAGATGTTCTAACATCTTTTATTTGATTGATAGGGAATGATAGTACAGTTCGCAAAGTGATAATTTGACTAATGTCAAAATAACAAATTAATTATCTTTTTTAATGATTAGTTTAGAGTAGTAGCACAAATAAGATCGTCGAGATCTTTTTTGAGGTTTTTTAAAGTGGCAGCTGAGTGAGTCAGCTCTTCGAGAGAGAGTATAACGGCATCTTCTTTTTTTGTCAGCTCTTTATTTAATGTCTCATCTTCTTGCATGATACAGAGAAGTTCGAGTAAATCTTCAATATTTTTTTCTACAATTTCTAAGGATTGGTAAGCATTTTCTACAGATAAACTTGCATATTCTACAGAATCATTCATTTTATAAACAAGATAGTTAAAGTTTGTACTTGCTTCTATGGAGTCGTTGTTATTTGCAAATTGGATGGGTTTTAGCTCTTTGATAGTTGCGTTGGCAATAATTCTTTTGGAAGTATCTAAAAATTTTTGCATAAACAAGATAACATTTTTAAGTTGTGAAAAAAGATACATGAGCAACACAAGCAAAAGGAAAAATAGTATATATTGTATCTTCTTCTGTGTTTCTTGCTTATCATCAAAATCATCTTGATGCATTTTTATCAATCCCTCAAACGCAACGATTAACTGCATATTTGTATTGTAAATATCTTTGATAGTTTTTTCTAAAATAATATGAGAATAGCTTGAAGTGACTCTGTTTTGTTCTTGAAAATCTTGTATATATTTGTAGAATGTATTTGATAAAAAAAGAATGGAGTTCTCTTCTTTGGGCATAAAATCAGAAGCAGTTTGTTGATTTAAACTTGCTAAAAATAATGCTATTGAATCTTCTAGTTGCTCTGTTGCTGCATCTTTATTGTTGTAGATATAAAAAATATTTTTTGAAATTTCCTGAGTAAGTGCTTTTTGTTTGTTGATGGCGCTGAGTGTATTGTTATTGTGAGTATTCTCATGAGCGATATGCATGGATAAAAAAGTCAAAATAACCGATAAGGAAAATATAAGAACACCAAGCACTTTAATTTTAGTCATAATTCAATCCTCGTAGATGGCTTTTAAAGCCAAAGAGTTTACTATTTGTACTTCGCCATGGCTTATATCTATAATTTTGTTGCGTTTTAATCTGTTGAGGACACGGGAAAGTGTCGCCGGTTGGATATGGAGTATGAGTGAAATATCATGTCTTTTTAATGCGTTGAACATATTTAAGTCTTTGTAAAGCGTCATCGCTACTTTTGCGACCGCATCAAAGATAAATTCTCTATAGACTAGAGCTTGTAGTTGTTGTGATCTTGCAATAATTTCATTGGTAAATTCAGTATTTAAAAGATTCCGATTTAAAAAGAAATCTTGAAACTTCGCATAGTTGACACTTAGAATTTTTGAATCTTCGACCAATACAATATTAGAAAAAGATGATAAAACATCACTGCGAACATTTGACACCTCTGATAAAAGAGAGTTTTTATAGATATAGTATAAAAATATTTCATTACTATATTTATCAATCTTATACGCTCTAGCCAAACCGTCAATCAAAAAAAGAAGCTGGTAACTCTCTTTTTTTTCATAATGCAATACATAGTCTTTATTGTAATAATTAACAGAAGATACTTCTGCTAAAGTAGAGATTTGCTCTTTATTTAAACTTGAAAAAAAATCCAAAGATTGGATGACGCTCGTAATAGACAAGGGAAAACCTACTAAAGAGATTGGGTGCAATCTTCTTGTGTTATATCAAATTGAAAGAGAGGTGCTTTTGTTTTTGCATTGATATAAACATAGGATGTGTTGATGCCGATTGCCAGAAATTTACTGGAGGATTGACAGACTCCTGAAAAAATAGCTTTTTTCATTCTTGATTTGTCTTCTTTTTTTATTGCATCATCACTTTTTGCGTCACTGTTTATTTCAAAAGTATAGACAAGAATAAGGTCATTGGCGTGTATCTCTACGAGGGTTGTATATTTGTCCACAACCTGAGGCAGTGTTTGGGAGATTTCTTTGGCAACAAGAGTTGCGATTGTTTTGTTTTGGGCATGCATCTCTTTGGTTGGAAATGTATCAACTTTTACATTTAAATCTTCCGCATAAAGAGTTAATCCGGCTAACTGTACAAACGCACTAAAAATTAAAAATATATCTTTCATGTAAACTCTCTTGTGTTAAGTGAGTTGCATTATACATGACTCTCTGAGGTAAAACCTTGATAATAATCAATGCGTTTTATCTGTTTCCAAATTTACTGTGCCACCATTCAGAGGGTGAATACGAGGCTTTTTTGATATCTTCTTCATCAAAAGAGAACTCATATGTGTTGATATAGGAGAGTATGATTTCATAAGCTTCATTGATTTGCATACTCATTTGTGTGGCTTTTGTAACATCATCTTTATGTTTGTCAGGATGCCATTTTTTCATGAGGTTTTTGTATTTGAGTTTGATTTCTTTTAGGGAGGATTTCTCACGCAGACCAAGTAAACTCTTGGCCTTCATGATTTTTTCAAAGGAGTGCAATAAAGTTACTTAGTCTTGTTGTTGTCTCATATAAGCAGGAATATCAAGATAATCACTGTTTAAATCCCCACCAACTACAAGTCTTGGGCGGACTTTTGCGCGTGGAGGAATGTGCTCACCTACAAAGTCTCCATTGTTTGAGAGCTCTTTTGTAGGTATATTTTTCTCAAAGCCAGTTGCAACGATAGTGATTTTGATATAGTCCTGAGGCATATTCGCATCAGTCGATGTTCCCCAGATAACTTCAGCATCGTCATGAGCACTGTCATGAACAACATCCATTGCTTCAGCAATTTCCATCATTGGAAATTCAGGGTGCATTTTGAAGTGAACCAAAACACCCATTGCGCCGTTAATTGACATATTGTCAAGAAGCGGAGACTCAATAGCGGCTTTGATGGCTTCATAAGCTGCGTTTTCACCTTCGTGCTCACCAACGCCCATAAGTGCCATGCCTTTATGGCTCATGACTGTTTTTAAGTCTGCGAAGTCTAGGTTGATATCATTTTCACCGCTTGAGAGGATAACGCCTGATGTTCCGCTTACTGCTTGAGCTAAAACGCCGTCAACGATTTTAAAACTGTCTTTGAGACCAAGTTTTCTATCGATGATAGTAAGAAGTTTGTCATTTGGTATAACAACAATAGAATCACTCTCTTTTTTAAGTTCTTCTAGTCCTTCTTCTGCTAGTTTGATACGTTTGTTTCCTTCAAATTTGAAAGGTTTAGTAACAACTGATATCGTTAAAGCACCAACTTCTTTCGCAATTTGTGCAACAATAGGTGCAGCACCTGTACCTGTTCCTCCGCCTAAACCAGCTGAGATGAAAACAATATCTGCGCCTATAAGTGCAGCTTTTATCTCATCATAGCTCTCAAGTGCAGAGTCTCTACCTACGACAGGTTTCATACCTGCGCCAAGACCTTTTGTAAGTTTTGTACCTATTTGGATCTTTGATGCAGCACAAGTCTCACTCAAAACTTGTGCATCCGTATTGATAAGCATCATCTCTATGCCAGTTACACCTTGATTAATCATATGACCTATCATGTTACCGCCACCACCACCAACACCAACCGCGATTATTCTTGCTCCGCTTATATTACGCGCCTCTTCTACAGAAAATGCTTCAATACTCATATCTTACTCCTTTAAAATAACTGGGTTGCCCAATTCCAAAATTTACTAAAAATACCTGCTTCTGCACCTTTTTTCTCTTTTTTTACTGAAAAATTGACCATTTTCTCTTTGATATCAAGATCAAGAGATGGTGGTGCGATTGGAATATCCTTTGTTTCACTAAAAGATACTGTTGTTGTTTCAGTTGGTAGTTCGTTTGCGTGTCTCACTCTTTTGTTGACATCTATCTCATAAGGAGTATATGCTGATGCACTGTACATGACAAGTCCGACAGCACTTGCATATTCCGGTTCTCTAAGGTTATCAAAAAGTCCATCCATTTCTATCGGTCTAGCTAGACGAACAGGGACAGAACCAAATGTAGCGATTGCTAAATCTCTTATGCCTTCCATTTTTGAGAAACCGCCTGTTAAAACTATGCCGGCACCTATTTGATCTCTAAGACCGCTTTTTTCTATAAATTGTGCGAGTATCATCAGTGTCTCTTCAACTCTTGCGAAGATGACATTGTGCACTACTTCAAGCGATACTTCATGTGTTGCGTGCTCATCACCAATGATAGGAAGTTCTATAAGATCATTACTTGGAGTAAGAAGTGATCCGTATGTAAGTTTTACATTATCCGCAATATTGAGCGGAGTATGTAAAGCCATAGACAAATCACTTGTTACATGATTAGAACCCACACCCAAAAATTCGTTATATCTTATAGAATTTCCTGAGTATATAGCGATATTACTTGTATTGCCACCCATATCTATGACAGCGATACCAAGTTCTTTTTCATCATCATTTATAGTTGCAATAGCAGAAGCGTAAGAGTTGAGAACGATATTTTCTACCTCTACGCCTGCGCCGCGCACTGCTTTTTTGAGATTATTAAGATTTGATTTTTGCGTTGTGATGATATGCGTTTCTACTTCGAGTCTTGAAGCATTCATTCCAAGCGGATCTTCGATAAAATCTTGATCATCTACTTTGAAGTTATACGGAAGAGCATGCAATACTTCAAACTCATTTGGAATACTTGCATTATAAAGAGAAGCGTGCATTACGCGCTCAATCTCTTTAAAACTCACTTCTTTAGATTGGATATTGACGATACCGTTTGAGTTTACGCTTTTGGTGTATGCGCCTGAGATCGAGACGATAGCACTTGAGACTTCACTGCCTGAAACACGTTTAGCATCATTAACAGCAGTTCTAATAGATCTTGAAGCTAACTCAATGTTCGTGATACTTCCTTTTTTAAGGCCTTGCGCTTTTGTTGTTCCTGCACCCGTTATGGATATAGAGTTATCATTGTTTATCTGAGCAATAATCGCGCAAATTTTAGTAGAGCCAATGTCAATGGCTAAAATAGTTCTACTCAACTTATAGTCCTTTGATAAATATCTCTGTTTGATATTTGTTTTGTAAGTTTTTCATAAGACCTTCTTCAAACATCGCACTTTTTAATCTCATAACAGAATCGCCTTGATTGTTATGAGAATTCTGAAGCAACTTTTGTTCCAAAATGTCATAAAGTATAACTTTTCCGCTCTCTAATGTTATATAAGATCTTTTCGTTTGTTTATCGAAAAGTTTTCCTAAAAATTCACTTGCTTCTTGTGTACTTAAGTCCGCTATTTTAGCAGAATCTTGGAGGGTTAAGAACTCTGTTGTGTTACCTTTAAATGTTGTAACGCTATTTGTTGCTAGCTCATGTAGCTTTGCTTTTTTTGTTTGTGTTATATATAGAGGTGTTATTTCGTTTTTTGCCTCTTCATATGTTTTTGTTAGTGAAGGATTTGTTTTTACCAACTCAAAGATATAGTATGCACCGTTGACAAAAACAGGTTTCATAAATGGTGAATTTGCAGTAAGTTTTCCTAGCTCAGTCAGAGTTTGTGTGTCAAATGGATTGTTTGAATTTGAGATAGTTGCATTTTGGATAGTCTTGTTTTCGTCAAGCGCACCTTTTTTATACGCTATATAGGTTCTAAGTGCCGCTTCTTTCGTTGCTTTTGCATTTAGCTCGTTAATAACTTCTGCTTTTGCATTTTCTAAAGTAGCTATTTTGCCCTCAGCATCTTTAAAATGTGTTTTATTGTCATTGTAGTAACTTGTGATTTCATCTTCACTGTAGCTAGCTTTGACATCTTCATGCTTGATAAATTTAACGTCGTAACTTACTTCCGTCATAAAGTTATTTTTTTGTGTTTCCCAAAACGATTTGAGATTTTCATCTGAAGCTGCTACATTTATTTCATTTGGATTGAGAACTTTATATTCAATCTTGTCGGCGATATTGAGGATAGTGCTCAGTATCTCAGACTCATTTGCACTCACTTCTACAGGAAGAAGTTTGAGCGTTTTTTGGATGAGGAGTTGTTTTTTGAGATCGTTTTCATACTCTTGCATAGTGAGTTTATTTTGAGAAAGAACAGTTTTATAAACCTCTTTGTCAAATACACCGTTGGAGAAAAAATACTCTTGCGTTTTAAGTGCAGCTATGACTTCTTCATCACTTACGCTTAAGTCATAATCAGAGGCGAGGTTAAGGATATATGCCTGTTGTACGATTTGTTGCATCGCTTGAGCTTGCAGACCAAAACTTTTTGCTTTTTCTTCGTCAAAATTACCTTGAAGCATTTGATTGTATTGTGAATAAAGGCGTGAGTAACTTTTTTGAAGTTCAGCCATTGTAAGCTCTATTTCACCTACTTTTGCAACAGCTCCTGCCTTGTCTCCATAGCTATATTGTCCCCAACCGACAAATCCTGCGCCGACAAACGCAATGGTTGAAACCCAAATGGTAACTATAAGATATTTTTTATGTCTCTGCATCCATGTAATCATCTCTAAAAAAACCTTCTCTTTGATATTTACGCTATTCTATGTAAATTCGTATTAAACCATGATAAAAGGGGCTGTTTGTTAGTTTGTTAACTATATTTTTACTCCATTATTTTAAAAAAACATTGTTTTTCATATCGTGTTCAATGTAATATGTTCACAGAAAAAAAATGAAATTACAAGATATACTTATATATCGAAAAAAGGTTCTACTATAGAAAAACGCTTGATGAGATGAGCGGTTTGAAAAATTAGAGGGCACCCTAAAACAAGATGATGGTTCTAAAAAATAAATACAAAAGAAAATAGATGGATAACGAAGATTTAAAAAACAGAGACCTCAAAGTGCTGTGGCATCCGTGTACGCAGATGAAAGACCATGAAACACTACCGCTTATCCCTATCAAAAAAGCACACGGTGTTTATCTGGAAGATTTTGAGGGCAATAGATATATTGATGCGATATCAAGCTGGTGGGTCAATCTTTTTGGTCATACAAATAGCTATATAAATGCTAAAGTCAAAGAGCAACTTGATACATTAGAACATGTTATTCTCGCAGGGTTTACGCATGAGCAGGTGGTGAGACTCTCGGAGCGTTTAGTGGCGCTCACGCCTGAGGGACTCAGTAAATGCTTCTATTCGGACAACGGTTCGAGTGCGGTTGAAGTGGCTTTGAAGATGAGTTTTCATGCTCATAAAAATGATGGCAAACACAAAAGTATTTTTGTCTCTCTCACAAACTCTTATCATGGTGAAACTATTGGGGCTTTAAGTGTGGGGGATGTGGAACTCTATAAAGATACCTATGCGCCACTTTTGCTCCAAACACTCCAAACACCCACACCTCGTGACATGAGCATAAAAGCTGCGCAAGAAGCTGCGTTTAGCTTTGAAGAGCTTTGCAAAACAAGAGCTCATGAGATAAGTGCGCTTATTCTTGAGCCTCTTGTGCAGGGCGCGGGTTTGATGCATATGTATCACAAAGAGTTTTTGGTTTTGGTTCGAGATATTTGTACGCACTACGATATACATCTTATTGCCGATGAGGTTTTGGTGGGTTTTGGGAGAACGGGAGAACTTTTTGCTTGTGCTCATGCTAACATAACACCGGATTTTTTAGTCCTCTCAAAAGGGCTTACAGGCGGCTATTTGCCGCTTTCTGTGGTACTAACAACGGATGAGATTTATGCAAAGTTTTATTGTGATTACGGAGAATATAGAGCCTTTTTACATTCACACTCTTATACGGGAAATGCACTCGCTTGTGCCGCTGCAAACGCAACGCTTGATATCTTTGAAAATGAAAATATCATAGAAAAAAATAGAGAAACTTCACGCTACATGAGCGCCAAACTTCAAAAGTTTTTGGAACACTCAAATGTAAAAGAGGTACGACAAACAGGGATGATATGTGCCGTGGAGCTTCAGGGATACGCACCGCAGGAGAGAATAGGGCTGAAGGTTTATGAGTACGGATTACAAAATGGAGTGCTTTTGCGACCGCTTGGGCATGTTGTCTATTTTATGCCGCCTTACATCATCACAAAAGCAGAGATAGATGTGATGATGGATGTAGCGTATGAGGCTATAAAAAATCTCTAGTCAAAGTTAAGATAGCTGTTTGAAGCATTTTCAAGCATCAAAAGACGGCAGCTTTTCTCTAAAATAGAGAGCTGTTTTGCCATCTCGTGCAAATCTCTGTTAAACGCATACACGCCATACCCGCGGATAATCATAATATTTGTTTTTTTGGACTGAAAATAGTGAGTGATCTCACTTTGTGCACGGTCGTACCAGTTATCAAAAGATTTTGGATCGACAATCTCTATAGTGCCGAGTTCTGTATAACCAAAATAATCTTTTGGACGGATGATGTTATGATCGAGTGAATATGCCGTTGTGAAAGGGGGCATCGTGAAGGTGATATATTTTGCATCAGAGATTTGAGAGTAGATTTGGTGGTGAATATTTGAGTCGATACTCGCTTGATTCCAACGATAATCTTTTTTGAAATAAAGTTCAATAAGATCATTAGTGCCGATGGCATCAAAAACGGTCTCTTTTGTGTTTATAAGAAAACGGTTTGACTCTGTTTTTGCAGAGATAGAACCGTGATAGATACCAAAAAAATCTTTTCTAAACATAGAAAGCGCTAAAGTAGATAACTGTTTTTTGAGTATCTCTCTATTCATCTTATTTGAACCATCCCTTCATTTTTTCTATAGCCGAATCTAAAACACTTTCGTGCGGTTTGGACTCTTCTAACCCAAAAGACTCTTGGAGTTTTGTAAGTAATTCTTTTTGTTTGTCGTTTAGTTTTTTCGGATAAGTGATATTGACCTGAGCTATCAAATCGCCTTTACCGTGACCATGCACATCATCTATCCCTTCATTTCTGAAAGTAAATCGCTGTTTGTCTTTTGTGCCTACCGTGAGTTTAAGCTCCAACTCACCCGTAAGTGAAGGAATACTGAGACTGTCTCCGCTTACTGCTTGGGTGAAAAACACAGGGATTTCTATATATACATCATTGCCATCACGGATAAAATGCTTATCAGGGCGCACACTAAAAGTTACATACAAATCACCGCGTGAGCTGCGTTTGCCTATGTTTCCTTTGCCTGAGACTCTGAGACGGTTTCCGGTATCGATACCTTTTGGTACTTTTATCGTGACTTTTTCACGTACCTCTTCATATCCGTCTCCGCGGCATGATTTACATTTATCTGTAGGCGCTGAACCTGCACCGTGACATGCCGGACAAGTTTGAGAGAAAGTCATAAAACCTTGCTTCATATACACTTGACCTTGACCTCTACACTGCGAACAAGTAGAGAGTTTCCCCTCTTTTGCGCCTGTACCGCTACAATCTTTGCAAGAACTTTTGTAGCTAAACTCTATCTCTTTTTCGCAACCGAAGATGGCTTCGTGGAAGCTGATGTGCATATCGACATTCATATCCAGAGGATATTTTTCCATGTCTGCAGGATTTTTTCTACGACGCGCACCACCGCCTCCGCCAAAACCGTTGAACATCTCTTCAAACATAGAACCTAAATCGTCAAACCCGCCTGAAGAACGACGTCCGCCGCCCATACCTTGAAGACCTTCTTTTCCGTAGCGGTCGTAAATACTTCTTTGCTCGTCATCACTCAAACACTGATATGCTTCATTACATAGTTTAAATTTATGCTCGGCATCCGCATCACCTTGATTTTTATCAGGATGATACTTCTTTGCCATTGCTCTGTAAGCTTTTTTTATAGTTGTTTTATCCGCATCTCGCGTGATTTCAAGTATTTCGTAATAGCTTAAATTTTCCATAATTCCCTACGCATTTGTAAATTTTTTCGTGATTATAGCGTTTTTATGATTTAATTTTAAGTATAATACTTTTCATGAAAAACATACTTATTATCACACTTGTTTCATTCTATTTTGTTGGTTGTTCACAAACGCCTCAGCCCCTTGCACAAGGTACATCAGAATCTCTTGCAAAGCCCATAGAAGAGGCGCAAAAGAGTACGCAAAAAGTTTTAGATGAAGAGATACAAAAGCCGCTTCCAATTTTAGAATTACCGAACAAAAAAGTCTTAAAAGTCTGTGAAGTTATGCCCCAAACGCAACTTGTAGGAACAGAATTTGGATTTTTACCTGAGTGGGAAAAAGAGAATTTTCAAGAAGCACTTGCTGCGTTTGTCAACAGTTGTAAAACAACAAAAACACAAAAACTTTACTCTGATTTATGTCACAGAGCAAAAGAGAGTAAAGATGCTAAAGCATTTATAGAAAAAGAGTTCACTCCCTATCAGATAAACGGAGATAACGGGGATGAAAACGGACTGCTGACGGGTTATTATGAGCCACAACTCAAAGGTTCTCTCAAAAAAACAAAGGTCTATAAATATCCTGTTTATAAAACACCTGAAGATTTGATAACGGTCGATTTGGGGTCGTTATATCCGGAACTCAAAAAATATAGACTCAGAGGCAAACTCGTCGATAATAAAATAGTTCCTTATCCTTCAAGAAAACAGATGAACCCGCTGAACGGTCCTATGGATGTTATCTGTTACGTAGATTCTCAGGTAGATCTTTTCTTCTTGGAAGTGCAGGGCTCAGGCAGAGTTTCTCTTGAAAATGGAGAGATACTTTATATAGGATATGACAATCAAAATGGTCATCCATACAGAGCTATAGGCAAATATCTTGTTAAAATAAACGAACTTAAACTAGAAGATGTTTCACTTCAGAGTATCAAAGCATGGTTGGAAAAAAATCCTTCACGAATCAATGAAGTTCTCAATTATAATGATTCTGTGGTCTATTTCAAAGAGAGTAAAAGACCTGCTTCAGGCGCGCTTGGGATTGAACTCACTCCAAAACGTTCTATTGCGATAGATAGAAAATTTATCCCGCTTGGAAGTTTGTTGTACATGAGCGCAGATGTCAATGAAAATAAATTTTGTAACCTTGTAGTCGCACAAGATACCGGTGGCGCGATCAAAGGCGCTGTACGAGCAGATCTTTTTATGGGACACGGTGAAGATGCTATGCAAACAGCCGGCAAACTCAAATCCGATTTGCAGCTGTGGATACTTTTGCCAAAAGAGACAGAAGAAGATGGCTCATGAACCACTCGCTTGAGAAGTTCAATCGTCTCGTAGAGGCTTTGCAACTACTTCCCACAGTTGGCAAGAAGTCAGCTACGCGCTTGGCATATTATATGATTATGAAAGACAGCATGAGCGGTATGAAAATATCTCATGCTATAGAAGATGCGCTTGGAAGCCTCAGACAATGCGCCTCATGCGGCGGCATGAGCGAAGATGAACTTTGTTATATTTGTTGCGATGAGGGACGAGATGAGAGACTTCTTTGTATCGTAGAAAACGCAAAAGATATCTTACTTTTGGAAGAAAACGGGCTTTTTGACGGCAGATATTTTGTGCTCGATTCACTTGAAGAACTGAGTATCTCTCATCTTGAAGAGATAGTCAAATCTGGGGTGAAAGAGGTAGTTTTTGCCATCACGCCTTCTATCTCAAACGATGCAGTCATCTTATATATAGAAGATAAACTACGAGCATATGAGTTAAATTTTACAAAAATAGCGCAAGGAGTTCCGACGGGAGTGAGTCTTGAAAATATAGACCTTCTTTCGCTCACGCGGGCACTTGAAGATAGAGTGAGGGTATAAATGAAAAAACTGCTACTGATATTACTTTTTATTGCAACAGCTTCTTTGGCTATTGAATCTAAAAATGAAAGAAACCTTGAGATGGAGAGTTTCAAAAAGCCTGATGAAGAGGCGATGAACTCTATGAACAGATGGCTTGATAGCGTTTTTAGTCTGCAGCCGCATAAACCCAACTATATTTTGCCTTTTGGATATCAGGATAAAAATTATAAATCTTATGATACAAATGAGTATAAAAATATTGAAGCGGAGTTGCAGGTAAGCTTAAAACTCCCTATCGCAAAAGATCTCTTTAATTTAGGCGAAACATATTACCTTGCGTATTCGCATCAGGCATTTTGGCAGATATATATTGACTCTTCTCCTTTTAGAGAGACCAACTATAATCCTGAGGGTTTTGTAGTGTTTCCCGTTTTGGATACGACTTCTCTTTTTCATATGCGTTCTTTGAAGTTTGCAATAGCACATGTCTCCAATGGACAAGGAGATACTTCTGAGATAGAATATGTGGATTTTACAAACCCGGGAAATCGTTCACGAAGTTTAAACTATTTTTATGTTGAAGGGACATTTCAGCATGATAAACTTGTGACAGAGTTGAAGTTGTGGTCAAGATTTCCTGAAAACGGTGCTTTGGATGACAATCCAAATCTGACGGATTATACAGGTTTTTCTGAAATAAAGTTTAGCTATTTTTTACGTAAGCATATGTTTACGCTTATGCAAAGAGGCAGTTTCCAGACAGGTAAAGGTGCTACAGAACTTACTTATTCGTATCCTTTACAAAATGATGTCTATGCGTATGCAAAACTTTTTTCAGGATATGGAGAGAGTTTGATAGACTATGATAACCATATCACAAAATTTTCTGTAGGTTTTAGTTTTTCAAGATAGATAGGCTACGACTGCGTTTAGGCTACGTTTGTAGCTGCGTTTGTTTGGTATCTCGTCAAAGTTTGAACTGAGCATAGAGATGATTTCAAAATCGGGATTTTTTGCATACAATAAACGCAAAAACATCCTAATCGTTTGCGGTGCGATATGATGTGAAAGTGCCGCACCGTTTTGTATCTCCATAGCACAAGCAAGGGCATAGTGATCTGTTTGAGAAAACGCAGTATCTACGAAGATGATGTGTGTCGCTGCAAGTAGTTCAAGTGTCAGTTCGGGAGTGAGTTGCATCACAGAGATGAGTTTTGTGTCAACAAGCTTGCGTTTTTGCAAAACTTCTATAACATCCACGCCAAATCCATCTTCACCCCGAAGTTTATTTCCATACCCGATGATAACGCGCATCAGTTGCGTTTAAAGATTTGAATGATATTTTTATTGTGGTCTTTGAGCTCAATGTTTGAGGATACGATGCCAAGCGCATGGGTAGAACAGCTCAGACATGGATCAAAACATCTGATAAGTGCTTCCACACGGTTAAGTGCGCCCTCACTTACATCTTCTGCGTTTATAAATGTTTGTGCGACTTGTTTGAGTCCTGCGTTCATTGCTAAATTGTTGTTGCCTGTAGCGATGATAAGGTTGACTTTTTGGATGATACCGTTCGTATCTACTTCATAGTCATGAAAAAGTGTGCCGCGAGGAGCTTCTGAACACCCAACTGCCTGCGTTTTAAGTATCTTGGAAGTTCTATGCAAGGCTTCACCCATAGTCGTTTCATCTTTTAAAAGCAGCTCTATTTTTTCAAGAGCATAAAGCATTTCTATAAGTCGTGCATAGTGGTAATAAAAAGAGTTGAGCACCGGTTTGCCTGCGTTGAGTGCTTTAAACGCAAGAAGCTCTTTATCTGCCTTTGGAGTGCCGCAGGCTTTTGCGATATTGAGTCTTGCAAGTGCTCCGACTCTGTACATTCCCTGCGGATATCCAAACGGTTTATAATAAGGTGACTTGAGATAACTCTCTGCTTCTACGGCTTCACCGATGAACTCTTTGTAGTGCTGTGGAGATATGTTTTCTTGGAGAACATTTCCCTCGCTATCGATGATTTTGAGTTTGCCATCATAATGTTCTAGATTGCCGTTTTCATCCACAAGAGCCATAAAAAGGGAAGGGAAAACACCAAAAGAGTCTATCTCTTTTTCAAATTTTGCAAGATTATTTTTAAAAAATATCAAAGTTTCTTCGGCTATTTTGATGGCGTTTGGTATCTCTAAAAGTAGAGTGTTTTTTGTTTGTGTATCAAGATTTTGCTCTACGCCGCCTGGAACAAGCCCATCGGGATGGATGCGTTTGCCTCCGAGTGTTTGGATGACTTTTTGTCCAAAAGCACGAAGCATGATGCCATCTTTTGCCATTTGCGGATGTGTCTGCATCATCTTGAAAATATTTCTATCCTCTTTTTTTGCATCAAAACCGTAGATAAAATCAGGCGAACTTAGATGAAAAAAACTCAAAGTATGCGACTGAAGTATTTGCGCGAGATTGATGATTTTTCGTAGATTTATCCCTGCTTGGGGCGGCGTGACGCCTAGAAGTATATCGCAGGCTTTGATAGAAGAGATAGCGTGGCTCACGGGGCAAATACCGCAGGTTCTGGCAGTAAGTGCGGGCATCTGCGAATAGATCTGTCCCTCACAAAACTTCTCAAAACCGCGAAATTGTGTCACGTGGATTTTTGCATCACTTATTCTATTATTTGCATCCACATCAATAGTTATTTTTGCGTGACCTTCTATCCGTGTTACGGGATCTATGATGATTTTTTTCATTTTCCAAACCTTGTATAAGCGCTCATGTCGATTTCCCGTCCTTCTATCAGTGCTTTGAGCATCTCGTAAATAGCCTCAGAAGGCGTAGGACAACCCGGTAAAAAGTAGTCCACTTTTATGACTTCATGCAGAGGAAGCACTTTGTCTAAGAGTTTTGGAACTATTTTACAAGGATATCCGCCACTTGTATTTATATCGCTAAGTTCTCCATAACTTCTCTCTAAAACAGCCTCTGAGCCAAAAAGATTTTTCATAGCAGAGATATTGCCGGTGATAGCACAGTCTCCAAGCCCGATGATATATTTTGAGTTTGCGCGTATCTTTCGTATCATCTCTAGGTCGTGATCTGTACTGAGTGCACCTTCGATGATGGTGAGATCTACATCTTTTGGGAACTCTTTTGTATCGACATAAGGACTATAAACTACATCCACAAACTGCGCAATCTCTATGAGTTTCGCATCCATATCAAGGATAGACATATGACATCCCGAACAGCCATCAAGCCAGATGGTGGCAAGTCGTATTTTTTTCATTGCTGCGCCTTGCGTTCTAAAAGTTCCATGATGATACTGCGTTTCTTATCTGCCTCTTCATCGCTGATATCTTTTTCATACAAAGCACCTGTAGGACAGACATAGACGCATTTGCCGCAGCTTGTACAACTGAGACTTTGCGCCCACGGTTCATCCATATCATGAATGATTCTCGTATCTATGCCACGATCCATGATATCGAGTGCATGAGCGCCCTCTATCTCATCACACACACGGATACATCTTGTGCAAAGAATACATCGGTTTGGGTCGTTTACAAAATTTTTGTGTGAAGCGTCTATCTCAAATCTCGCATTATGATAGGGTACTTGTATGTGATCCAAATGCAGCTCATGTGCCTTATTTTGAAGTTCGCAATTTCCGTTTGAAACGCAGACGCTGCAGGTATGCGTGCGTTCGCTAAAAAGCATAGAGAGAATCATCTCTCTGTTGGTTTTGATGCGTGGTGAATCGGTGGTAACTTCCATGCCCTCTTTTATCTTTGCAGTACAAGCGGGGATAAGTTGATTACTTCCTTTTATCTCTACGATACACATCCTACATGAGCCGACACAACTGAGACCCTTAAGATAACAGAGTGTGGGTATTTCGATATTGTTATCTTGTGCCACTTCGAGTATCGTCTGGTTGGAAGCTCCCGTCACATCAATGCCATTTATCTTAAAGCTTTTGACTCTCACTTTTTCTCTAATCATCGCTGATTCCTTCAAGGTATTCGTGTTCAAAATATTTGAGTGTACTGAGCACTGGATTTGGCGCACTTTGTCCTAGCCCGCAAAGGCTTGTATCTTTAACAACATAAGAGAGATTTTGTAAAAGTTCCAAATCATTTCTCGTAGCTTTTTTGTCTATAAATTTATCCAAAAGTTCTGTAAGTTGCACCGTGCCCACACGACACGGAGTACATTTTCCACAGGATTCACTGCGACAAAAATCCATAAAAAAGCGCGCAAGTTCTACCATGTTTGCCTCTTCATCGATGATAATCATGCCGCCGCTTCCCATGATAGAACCTGCTTTTTTGAGTGATTCGTAATCGACTTCCAAATCCAACAGAGACTCAGGAATACATCCGCCGCTGGGTCCGCCTGTTTGGACGGCTTTGAATTTTTTGCCATCTGGGATGCCTCCGCCTATTTTGTAGATGAGCGTACGCAGTGTTGTACCCATAGCAACTTCGACGAGACCGCTGTTTTGGATATGTCCGGTAAGCGCAAAAACTTTTGTGCCGCTGGAGTTTTCTGTTCCGATACTCTTAAACCATGCTGCACCGTTTGTGAGAATCGGCACGATATTGGCTAAAGTCTCTACATTGTTGAGTACGGTAGGTTTTCCAAAAAGACCATAATCGCTGAGGTGCGGCGGTTTTTGTCTAGGATTGCCGCGATTTCCTTCGATAGAAGTGATAAGTGCCGTCGCTTCACCGCAGACAAAAGCACCTGCGCCAAGGCGTATCTCTATATCAAAACTAAAACCGCTGTGCGCGATATTTGCACCTAAAACACCTAGTTTTTTTGCTTGTTTGATGGCGTGAGAGAGTTTCGCAACTGCGACGGGATATTCGGCGCGGACATAGATATAGCCCATACTTGCCCCACAGGCATAGCCTGCAAGTGCCATACCTTCAAGTATCCTATGTGGATCGGCTTCCATGAGCGCTCTATCCATAAACGCGCCCGGATCGCCTTCATCGCCGTTACAGATGATGTACTTCTCTTCACTTTGCACCTTTGCGACACTCTCCCATTTGAGTCCCGTATAAAATCCACCGCCGCCGCGACCTCTGAGACCGCTTTTTTTGATCTCTTCGATGACTTCATTTGGGAGTTTTGATTCGAGTGTTTCAAAGAGTGTTTTGTAGCCCTCATGAGCGATATAATCTTCTATATCATCGGGGTCGATGATACCTGCGTTTTGGAGCACTATTTTAGTCTGTGCGGCAAAAAAATCCTGCTTGGTATCGCAGTGTTTGTGTGAAACTGATGTTGGATTTAGGAGACTTTGGACAAGGTCTGGGATATCTGCGTTTTGTACCTCTTCATAAAGTGTGCTCTGTTTTGTAGCTCTGTTACAGTGTGAAATGAGGGGCGCTTTGGCGCAAAGCCCATTACATCCTACAGCTTTTACACGGCATTGTGCGCTCATGTTGCTTGTTTTTATCGCTTCATCCAGTGCTGCTTTGAGCAGCTCAGAACCCAGAGAAGCACATGAACTCCCTATACAAACACGGAGTTCTTCTTGGCAGTTTTGTTCGTTACATCTTTTTGTATTGGCGAGTGCTTCAAGCTCTTCGAGTGAGTTAATCATCTAACATCTCCTGCATCTTTTGCATCGCTTGTTCTGGGGTGAGATTGCCTTTTGGTTGGTTGTCATAAACCACAACGGGGGCAAGCGAACATGAGCCGACACAGCGCGCGCTCAAAAGTGAAAGGAGCGTATCTTTGGTCGTAGCACCGACTTTGATG
>JAQTWZ010000036.1 GCA_028689055.1 Sulfurimonas sp.
ATGGTCTTCCAAAAGCAACACAAACATTTACTGCTCCTTCGTTTGAACCTAAAGAACTTAAAGAGATAAAAAATGAGATCAATAAACTCGGTGATAAAGTAAAGTTGATCCAAAATATGTTTTGGAACGAAAAGGCACCGGATTTACAAAATGCTATACCTCCAGAGTTCGCAGAGATCTATCGTCTTACGGCACAAAGCGGAATGGACAGAATACATTTGGATGCTATTATGCAGATGACACTGGCACATATGCCCGCAAAAATGAAAGAAAATTCTTCTACTGTGAAGCGATATTTTCAGACACTTCTGCGAAAGATGATTCCTATCCGTATTGAGAGTATGCCTTCTTTTGGAAATAAAAAAGTGATTATGCTTGTAGGTCCTACAGGCGTAGGTAAGACAACATCTATTGCAAAACTTGCCGCGCGTTATTCTTTTTTGATGCAAAAAAAGTATAAAGTCGGACTTGTGGTTTTGGACACCTATCGCATAGGCGCGGTTGAGCAGCTCATGCAGTATGCGCGTATGATGAAGCTTGGGATAGAAACAGTGGTGGATCCTCCAGAGTTTGCAACCGCACTAGAGTCTTTACGACATTGTGATTTTATTTTGATTGATACTATGGGTTCAAGTCCTTATGATAAAGGTAAAATAGAAAAGATATACGAATGTCTTGAAGCCAATAGCACCGACTATAAGGTAGATGTGATTTTAGTAATGCCGAGTTCTATAAAATATGAAGATTTACTTGCAACATATGAAAATTTTTCATCTTTAAATATTGATACGATGATGTTTACGAAACTTGATGAAACAAGAGGTTTTGGAAATATTTTTTCACTTGCTTATGAGACGAAAAAACCTATCAGTTATTTTTCTGTAGGTCAGGAAGTTCCAGAAGATTTAGTGTGTGCTAACAGTGACTTTTTAGTGGATTGTTTGCTCAATGGATTTAATCGGAGTAAAGCATGATGGGACATCAAGCTGAAAAGCTCGAGGAATTAGTGGCATCAAACGCAAAAAAAAGATCTAAAAAAACGCGTTTTGTCGTTATAACAAGTGGTAAAGGTGGGGTAGGCAAAAGTACTATTAGTTCCAACCTTGCTTATATTTTATCTCAAAGTGGAGTCAATGTAGGGATTTTTGATGCGGATATCGGACTTGCAAATCTCGATGTCATGTTTAATGTCAAAATCAAAAAAAATATTTTGCATGTGCTCAAGGGCGAAGCAACTGTAGCGGATATCCTTATTCCAATCACAAGAAACCTTATACTCATCCCTGGTGAAAGCGGTGACGAGATACTCAAATATTCTAATATGGCATTTTTTGAGCGTTTTATGGAAGAAGCACAGGTTTTAGATAAACTTGATGTGATGATTATCGATACAGGGGCTGGAATTGGGGAACACATTCAGATGTTCATAAACGCAGCGGATGATGTTATTGTTGTAACTGTACCAGATCCTGCGGCAATAACAGATGCCTATGCGACTATCAAAACGATAGCTTTAGTCCGTGATGATGTCAATATGATTGTGAATCAAGTCAAAAATGAAAAAGAGGCACAGGCTGTTTTTGATAAGATAAAAAAGGTTGCGTTTGCAAATATCGGGTCAAAACTTGATTTGAAACTCCTCGGCAAGATAGATAGTGATATTAAAGTCTCTAGTTCGGTTAAACAACGAGCGCTTTTTACGCTCAATTATCCATCATCCGGACCAAGCAAGGATATAGAACTCATAGCCAAGCAGATAGCAAATAAGCTGGAACGCAATGTGCTAGTTAACTCCAATGAGAGCGGATTAACGGGACTATTTAAGCGTTTGATGGAACATTTTTAGGCGTTTGTTTTTGGTTATAAATTGAAAGGGTATCTATGGCGGGTGAAAATTTTGTATATTTTTTTACAGTTCAAGGTTTTTTTGTAGGGATAATATTCGGTATCCTTAAATCCTTTGATGCTGCAGGTTTGCTCACTTATACTTTTTTGATTACTCTGTTTTTTTATCTTTTTTCTCATATCATCATTGCGTTTTATTTTAGAACACTTAGTGCAAAATCGTATAGTTTTAACAAAGATATCCACGAAAAAGATTTGGATATTTTTGTCAAAGAGATTAACAAAAGAGAAAAACTTATCGACTCTGCTATCAAGATCACAGAAATGGTCACAAAAATGAATTCAGATGAACTCGCGGGAGAGAAAAAATGAGTATCGTTGCCTATACTCAAGATTTAAAACATCAAGAAGATGAACTGGCTTTGCAGTATTTACCGGCTGTAAAGGCGATGGCGTTTCGACTCAAAGAAAGATTACCAAGTTCTGTTGATTTTATGGACCTCTCTGCAATAGGTACAGAAGAACTTATAAAACTCGCACGAAGATATGATGAAACACAAAACGATTCATTTTGGGGATATGCAAAAAAGAGAGTATATGGTGCTATGCTTGATTATCTACGAACACTTGATATTTTAAGCCGTTCAAGCAGAAAATTAATCAAAGCGATTGATTATGCGGTCGAAGAACATATGGCATCACATGATGAAGAGCCTACTGATGAGGCATTAGCACTTCTTTTGGATGAAAGTGTTGAAAAAATTCATGATGCGCGAATAGCTTCAAGCATATATACAGTGATGCCTTTACATGATCAACTTCAAGTCGGAGATGAAGGTGCATCACTTGCGGAGATTGAAAAAGATGAACTTGTAGAAGTTATTAAAACAATCCTTGGCGGATATAATGAGCGTGAACAGATGATTATTCAATTGTATTATTTTGAAGAGTTAACGCTCAAAGAAATCAGTGATATACTTGATATTACAGAGTCGCGAATTTCACAAATACATAAATCTGTGATCAATAAAATTAAAGAAAGTGTAGGAGCATAAGATGGCAGATATACTTTCACAAGAAGAGATAGATGCCCTATTGGACGTTGTTGAAGATGAAGGAGATGATCTTCTTGGCTCTACAGAGGGTGTGCACTTACCACAAAGACAAGTAACCCTTTACGATTTTAAAAGACCAAACAGAGTTTCTAAGGAACAATTACGAGCATTTCGCGGTGTACATGATAAGATGGCAAGATCTCTAGCTTCTCAGATTTCATCTATTATGCGTTCTATTGTAGAAATTCAGCTTCATTCAGTCGATCAGATGACTTATGGCGAATTTTTAATGTCGCTTCCAAATCCTACAAGTTTTAATGTTTTTTCTATTAAGCCGTTTGAAGGAAGTGGTATTATTGAGATAAATCCATCAATTGCGTTTCCTATGCTTGATAGATTACTGGGCGGCAAAGGTGAACCTTTTGATGCGAGCCGTGAGTTTTCAGATATTGAACTGAGTCTTTTTGAAACTATTTTGCGTGTTATGATGAGTACGCTCAAAGAGGCATGGGGACCAGTTATGGAAGTTTATCCAACGGTAGAGTCAAAAGAGTCAAGCCCAAATGTCGTTCAAATCGTCGCGCAAAATGAGATTGTTGTGATGGTTGTAATGGAGATAATTATCGGGCATAGCTCTGGCATGATGAATATTTGTTACCCTGTAATTTCCCTTGAGCCTGTTTTGCCAAAACTTGCGAGTAGGGATTTGATGCTCAATGAAACAAGCTCAAAAAAAAGTAGAAATACAGAACTACAAGTTTTACTTGGAGGGGCTAAAGTCAATATTGAAGCCAACCTTGGAAACGCAGAGCTGAACATGGGCGATATCCTTGAGCTGCAAGTTGGTGATGTTATTAGACTATCCGCACCGGCTGATGATATCGTAACGGTTAGTGTAGATGGCAAAGATAGATTTCGCGGAGAAGTAGGTCTTAGACGTTTTAGAAAATCTATACAATTAACAGAGATTATAGATACAGAAAAAGATGCTGTAAAACGTGCCCTTGAGAGTTTCGAGTCTTTAAGACATGAAAAAATATCTGGGGTTAAAGATATAATACATGAAGATGTGTATGAAAATGAGGAGTATTTAGATGAATAGTTTTATGCAATTATTTGAAAATGAAACAACAGGAACGGTAGAAGCGCTTGTTGGTCAAGCTCCTCTGCTTGAGTTAAAAGAAGAACAAGAACTAAGCATAATATCTAATATTATTCCCCCTATAGTCCTAGTAAAACTCAAAGTCAGCGGAGCTGTTTCTGCAGATGTAATGGTTGCATTACCACCAAATCTAGCAACATCTCTTTCTGATATGATGATGGGTGAAGACGCAAGTGAACGAGAAGATGTGAGTGATGATGACCTAGATGCAACCAAAGAGATAGTTTCCAATATTTTTGGAGCTATTTCAAACTCTCTTTCTGGACAAAAAGAACTTCCTATGCTCTCCTTTGCTGTAGAGAGTATTGAATTTATAAGTAATGAACATGAAGTAAGTCTTGAAAATTTTGCAAAAATGAGTGTTTATAAATTTAAACTAGATTCAATAGACTCTCTTTTAATGTTTATAATAGATGAAAATCTAAACGCAGCTCTTTTGGGTAGTACAAAAAGTACAATAAAAGCATCAATACAGGAAAACGCAGCCGTGGATACTATCAGCAGCCAAAATGTAAGATTAAGTTCTGAAGAGATGCATAATATTTCTTTGATTATGGATGTGAAACTTCCTGTACGAGTGCGTATCGGTAAAAAAAGAATGCTTTTAAAAGATGTTCTTAATATGGATATAGGCTCCGTAATCGAACTGAATCAGCTTGCAAATGATCCTTTAGAAATTTTGGTTGACAATAATGTGATAGCTGAGGGTGAAGTTGTTATAGTTGATGGAAACTTTGGTGTTCAAATTACGTCAATAGGAACAAAACGCGAAAGACTTAACCAGCTAAAGGGCTAAGCAGTAATGAAAAAAAAAGATACTGCCTTAGCAAAAAAATACGTCAGTGAAATCAGATCGCGTGATGTTTGGAGTGTTTTTAAAATTCTTGCAGATTTTGTAAAAGGTTTTGATGAACTCGGAGATCTTGGTCCAACCGTGACAATATTTGGCAGTGCTAGAGTTGAAGAAGATGACAGCCATTATAAAAATGCTTTAAAGCTAGCTTCATTATTGGCATCAGAGGGTTTTAACATCATGACAGGCGGTGGTGGCGGTATTATGGAAGCTGCCAATAAAGGTGCTAGTAAACATATGGAAATAGAGTCCATTGGTTTAAATATTGATCTTCCCTTTGAACAAATTGCTAATCCTTATACGACAAAAGATTTAACTTTTGATTATTTCTTTGCAAGAAAAGTTATGTTAGTTCGATATTCAATGGCATATGTGATGTTTCCTGGCGGTTTTGGAACGCTTGATGAGTTGTTTGAATCTCTAACTTTGGTGCAGACAAGAAAAATTACAGGTGTAAAAATATTTGTAGTCGGAACAGAATTTTATAAACCACTTTTGGATTTTATAGAGAATAAGTTAGTCAAACACAAGATGATAGATAAAGTTGACTTTTCGATGATACGACTCACTGATGACTTGGAATGTATAGTCAATGAAATAAAAGAGTCATTAGTAAATCAAATGAAAGCCTTAGAAGATGCAGGTTTAAGTGACAGTGACTATTATAAATCTTTATCAAGCTTAAAAGAGACAAAAAATGAATAATAAAAAAGTATTAATTGGCATGAGCGGAGGAGTTGACTCCACAATTTCGGCACTACTTCTAAAAGAAGAAGGGTATGAAGTGGAGGGTTTATATATGAAACTGCACTCAAAACCCGGATATCATGAGATTCATCAAGCGCGTGCACAAAAAGCTGCCGACTTTGTTGGCATACCTCTTCATGTACTTGATTTACAAACAACATTTAATGAAAAAGTTTTCCAACCTTTTATAGATACATATGCTCAGGGCAAAACACCAAATCCATGTGCCCTTTGTAACCGTAATATGAAATTTGGCGAGATGATACGATATGCAGACCTTATTGGAGCTAAATATCTTGCTACGGGGCATTATATAAAAACTGATGGACAATTCTTTTATCAAGCAAAAGATGACACAAAAGATCAAAGTTATTTTCTCTTTTATGTTCAAAAAGAGATCCTGCCAAGACTTCTTTTTCCTCTTGGAAGTAGAAAAAAAGCAGATATTAAAAAACTTGCAGCTTCGATAGATGGACTTGAATCTTTTGCAGCACAGAGCGAATCAAGTGAAATCTGTTTTGTAGAAACCACATATACAGATGTATTAAAAGATTATGTCACCGTTGATGCAATAGGTGAAGTTCTTGATAAAGAAGGAAATGTTGTTGGTGAGCATAAGGGGTATATGCATTATACTATAGGCAAAAGAAAAGGGTTTACTGTCAAAGGTGCTCATGATCCACATTTTGTATTGAGTATTGATCCCAAAAATAATCAGATTGTAGTCGGCAAAAAAGAGGATTTAGTATGCAAAAGTGTAATTCTTGATAATCTGAATATGTTTCATAATATACAAGAGTTTGATACAACGGTAAAACTTCGATATAGAACGACAGCTGTTCCATGCCATGTAAAGATAGAAAATGATAAAGCTTATGTTAGTTTAAATGAGAGTGTATTTGGTGTTGCCATAGGTCAAGCAGCTGTTTTTTATGATGAAGATAAACTTATTGGCGGCGGTTGGATTATTGATGCTAAAGAATCTACATAGAGTATAACATCGCTTTAAAACAAGTAAATCATTGAGCTTTATCTCGTCAGATTTTTCTAGCAACTGAATTTCAAGGTATACAATTGTATATTATATAAATCATATATATGATATTATTTACACAATATATAAAATAAGCGGAATATTAAAAATGAAAAATTACATTAAAGATCAAATCAAAAAATCGTATGAAACAAAGCAAGAAATTTATAATAATGATGCGCTTATTGATACGATAGTAGAGGTTGCTCAAGCCTGTGTGAAACTTTATAGAGGTTCAAATAAGACGATACTAGCAGGTAATGGTGGCAGTGCCGCGGATGCACAACATATCGCTGCTGAACTAGTTGGAAGATATGGTTTTGATAGACCTTCTATTCCTTCATTGGCGCTAACAACGGATACTTCAAATCTTACGGCTATAGGCAATGACTATGGTTATGATAAAGTTTTTTCCCGTCAACTTGAGGGCATGGGACAAAAGGGTGATATTTTCATAGGGATTTCTACTTCAGGTAACTCTGCAAATATCATTAATGCTTTTGAAAGTGCTAAAGCTAAGGGCATCATGACTGTGGCTTTAGTTGGAAAAGATGGGGGTATTATGGCTAAGATGGCAGATATTGCGATAGTAGTTCCTTCAAACTCTACACCTCGCATCCAAGAGTCTCACATCCTTATCGGTCATATTTTATGTGATATCATTGAAAAAGAGATTTTTGCTGATGGAGTTGGCGAGTAATTATGGCTTTTGAGCAAAAAAAAGCTCTTTTTTTAGATCGTGACGGTGTGGTTAATATTGAAAAAGAGTATCTTTATAAAATTGAAGATTTTGAATTTATAGATGGTATTTTTGAACTTTGTAGGCATTATGCCAATTTGGGATATTTGATTTTTATTGTTACTAATCAATCCGGTATAGCAAGATCGTATTATAGTGAGGAAGATTTTTCGCACTTAAGTGACTGGATGCTTGCTGCGTTTGCAGAAAAAGGCATTGTTATTTCTAAAGTGTATCACTGTCCGCATTATCCTCAAATCTCTGGTTTATGTAAGTGTCGTAAACCTGAACCCGGAATGTTACTAGAGGCAGAAAAAGAATTTAATTTGGATTTATCTCACTCTATTATCGTGGGAGATAAAGAGCGAGATATTGAAGCTGGTATTAATGCAGGTCTGAGGGAGTCATATCTTTTAGATGAAACAGGACAAACGCAACACTCTCAAGCGACAAGAATTGTCGCAAGATTAAAAGATATATGGAAAATATGATGTTAATACTTAATAGTGGCGGTACATTTAACAAGCGTTATAATCCTCTTAGTGGAGAGCTAGATGTACCCTATGATAATCTTGCGATTGAAACTATTTTGAGAAGTTGTGACTGCGTTTATAATCTTGCCGGAGTGATTTATAAAGATAGTTTAGAGATGGATATTCAAGATCGAAAAAAGCTTGCAGATATTATTTCTCATTCGGATGAGAGGCAATTTGTTATTGTTCATGGAACGGATACTATGGATAAAAGTGCCGCATTTTTATCTGAAATATTTACAGATAAAATTATTGTATTAACAGGGGCTATGAAACCTTTTGAGATAGACAACGTGGAAGCGACACTTAATCTTGGCATGGCGATAGGATATGCCAAAGCAGCGCATGAGAGTGGTGTTTATATCTGCATGAGCGGATATATAGAACTCTGGGATAAATTGCAAAAAAATAAAAAAATAGGGAAATTTGAACTTGTCAAATAGTGTCGCATGCAATCATTGTCATTTGGAGTTTGATAAATCGGTTATGATTATTGAAGAGGGAATGAAGTTTTCTGCTACTGCACCGGAGAATCATACGCTCTATTTTTGCTGCAATGGTTGTCAAGGAGTTTATCATCTTTTAAGTGATGAAGGACTTGAGAGTTTTTATGATAAAGCACAAGGAGTAAAACTTACTCCGCCGACAAAACAATACCAAGACTCTTCGAATTTTAATTCGGCTGCGTTTTATGATAGATTTGTAAATATCAATAAAGATGGCTTCCATGAAGTCTCACTCATAATAGAGGGTATTCATTGTTCAGCCTGTGTTTGGCTCAATGAAAAAGCTTTGCACAAAATGGAAGGAGTTATTGAAGCAAATATCAATTTCACAAACAACAAAGCACATATTGTTTGGTCGGATGAAATCTTAAAACTCTCAAGTATCATCGATATGATTCGAGCCATTGGATATAACGCTTATCCTTATGATGCTTCGATACAAGAAGCACATGCCAATAAAGAGAGAAAAGAGTATTATCTAAAAATGGCGGTTGCTATTTTTGCTTCTATGAATATCATGTGGATAGCTGTGGCGCAGTATGCGGGATATTTCACGGGAATCACTCAGGATATCAAAACTATTCTCAATATAGCAGAAGGTGTGCTTGCAACTCCTGTTCTTTTTTATAGTGGCTGGGTCTTTTATAGAGGTGCATATTACGGCATAAAAAACAGAGTGATCAATATGGATCTTCCCGTTGCAACCGGGGCTTCTCTCACATACATCTATTCTATATATATTACGATTTATGAACGAGGTGAAGCTTATTTTGACTCTGTAAGTATGATAATAACCTTTGTACTGATAGGAAAATTTCTTGAAATTTTGAGTAAGAAAAACGCAGCAGATACTTTGGATATCATCGGCAAACATATTCCAAGCGTAGTCAATATTTTAAAAGATGGCGCTGTAGTCTCTTGTAAAATCGGAGATGTTGTTGTTGGAGATATCATTGCTGTCTCCTCTGGCGAAAAACTTCTTTTTGATGGAGAAATCATCAAGGGCGAAGGCTTTTTTGATGAGTCAAACCTTACAGGTGAGAGTGAACCTATTTATAAAAAAGTGTCGCAAAATGTTATCAGTGGGACTACAAGTATAGACGCTGATATACACTATAGAGCAAGCAAAGATTTTAAACACTCGACGCTCTCAAATCTTGTGCATCTTTTAGAAAGTGCAATCAATAAAAAACCGCGTATAGAACAGATGGCAAATAGACTCTCTGAGTATTTTTCAGCAGTTATTCTCGGCTTTTCGGTACTGACGTTTTCTCTCTGGTATTTTTGGCCGCACAGCTTTGAGATTTCTTTTATGGTGGCTATTTCTGTGATCGTTATTGCTTGTCCTTGCGCACTGGCGCTTGCCACGCCTGTTGCAACACTAGTTGGGTTGAGTTTGGGTGCAAAAAGAGGTATTCTTTTTAAAGAAGCTGCGCAACTTGAGACGATGGCAAAGATTGATACATTGATTTTGGATAAGACCGGAACATTAACTATAGGAAAACCTGAAGTAGTACAGGAACATCTCTACACTGCGTTTGACACGCGTTTACTTTATGCGCTGGTGAGTGCATCAAAACATCCGGTTGCGCAGGGAGTTAAAAATTATTTGTATCAAAAAGATCAGAGCATAACAGGTTTACTTTTTGATACCTATAAGCAAATTCCATCATTGGGAATTAGTGCGCAATACCAAGAAAGTGAAATCCTTGGCGGGAATCATAAGCTCATGGAAGAAAATGGCATCACAAGTAGATTTGAATCTACTGATACACTCTTTTATGTTGCTATTGATAAAAAAATTGTTGCTGTTTATGAGCTGCGGGATAAGATAAAAGAGGACGCCAAAGAGATTATCGCTGCGTTTGTAAAGAGAAATATCAGTGTCGTAATGCTTACCGGAGATAATGAAAACGCAGCGAAAAAAGTAGCTTCAGAAGTGAGGATTACTGCGTTTTATTACAACCAAACACCACAAGGTAAAGCTGATTATGTAAGTGTTTTACATGAGCAAGGAAAACGTATTGTGATGGTCGGAGACGGTGTGAATGATATTTTAGCTCTAGCAAGGGCGGATATAGGCATCGTCATGGGAAGTGGAAGCGATATTGCCGTAGAGATGAGTGACATAGTACTCCTCAACGATTCACTCAAATCGCTTGAAGATGCATTTAAAATATCAAGTACGACGTATGGACTTATCAAACAAAACCTTGGGATTTCTCTAGTTTATAATGCTATTACGATTCCTCTGGCGATGGCTGGGTATGTTATACCTTTGGTGGCTGCGATATCCATGAGCGTGAGTTCGCTTTTGGTTGTGGGCAACTCGATGCGCATACGCTATAAATGGAATAAAAACTAGGAGGCTATTTTGGATAACTGGGTTATTGCTATGATGCTTGGAGCATCTATATTTTTGGGTGCAGTTGCACTTTTTGCATTTTTATGGGCTATAAAAAATGGTCAATTTGATGATGAAGAGAAGTTTCTAAACGCAGCGAAATATGACGGTGAAGATGAACTCAATGATGCTCTCAAACAAGAACAAAAAAAAGAGAAGTTAAAAAAACAGTATCGACCTGAATAAAAAAATGAAGGTAAAAAATGGACTGCCCAAGAGGACAATCCAAGAGGAATTATTTTCCGATAGTTTGTGCGAAAGCTTCTAAATCAGCGTCAGAGTATTTAGCAACTTGACCTTTCATAAGACCTTTCATTGGTCCGCCGTATGTGCCAGCTTTGTAACCTTTAAGAGCAGTAGCGATTTCTGCATGAGTTAAATCAGCAACGATTTTTGATTTGTTAAGAGCTGATTTTGACCAGTCTGCACCGTGGCAAGATACACAAGCTTTACCATCTACAGCTGCCATTGATACAGTTGCTAGAGCCAAAGTAGCTATTGAAGCGATTACGAATTTTTTCATTTAATTTCCTTACTATAAAGTTTCGTCTGCATTATATTGCTAAGACTCTTAAATGCTTGTTAATGAAGATAAAGGTATCATTTTATTAATATTATTTTATTACGGGTGAGAATATGCGATACATACAAGATGATTTAAAAGACAAAACAATCCTTATTACAGGCGGTGCCGGATTTATCGGTTCAAGCCTTGCGTTTTACTTTCAAGAGAACCACCCTGAGGCAAAAGTGGTGGTTTTGGATGCTTTTAGAAGCGGCGAAAAACTCTCTAACGGAAATCTCAAAAGTTTTGGACATTTTAAAAATCTTTTAGGATTTTCGGGTGAGATTATCAGTGGTGATATCAATGACAAAGATCTGCTTTTGGATTTGGAAATAAACTACAAATTTGACTACATTTTTCACGAAGCAGCTATCTCTGACACAACTGCACAAGAGCAGGATCTCATGATCAAAACCAATGTAAACGCTTATAAAGATCTGTTGGATCTAGCAGTCGCTCATGGAGCGAATATGATCTATGCTTCTTCTGCGGCAACGTATGGAAACGCAGAGTCTCCGCAAAAAGTAGGACGTGAAGCGCCGCAAAATGTTTATGGTTTTTCAAAACTTTCTATGGATCATTTGAGTCGTCAATATATGAAAAAATGCGATATTTCTATCGTAGGTTTGAGATATTTTAATGTCTATGGACCACGAGAGTTTTTTAAAAATACTACTGCTTCGATGGTGTTGCAGTTTGGACATCAAATACTCGCAGGGAAAAATCCTAGACTCTTTGAAAACAGTGACAAAATACTTCGTGATTTTATCTATGTCGAAGATATAATCCAAGCAAATATCAAAGCGATGCGTCCAAAAGAGAGCGGTATTTACAATGTCGGAACAGGTAAAGCAAGAAGTTTTCAGGATATCGTAGATATTCTCCAAAAAGAACTCGCTACAGAGCTTCCTTGTGAATATATCCCAAATCCTTTTGTGGGAAGTTATCAGTTCCATACTGAAGCAGATATACAAACGACAAAAGAAGCGCTTGGATATCTTCCGGCTTATGAGATGGAAGATGGCATAAAAGCTTATGTAAGTGAAATCAAAAGAGTCTTCAAAGAAGAAGTCAAATAATGCAGACACTCAAAAATAACAAACCTAACATCTTAGTTATCGGTGATTTGATGATAGACCATTATCTCTGGGGAAGTTGTGAGAGAATCTCTCCCGAAGCGCCGGTACAAGTTGTCGATATCGCAAAAGAGACAAGTGTGCTCGGCGGTGCGGGAAATGTCATAAGCAACCTCAAAACTCTTGGTGCTCATGTGAGTGTCGCCAGTGTTATAGGCGATGATGACAACGGTGTCGAACTAGTCGCAATGCTCAAAGAAATCGGTGTGGATACACAAAATATTGTTGTGCAAAAAGAGCGAAAAACATCTAAAAAAAGTAGAGTTATAGCCGTAAGCCAGCAAATACTTCGTTATGACAAAGAGTCCAAAGAGAAGATAACAAGCGCTTCGGTTGATGCCATCATGAGCGCCTTAAGCCAAGCGATAGCAGAGTACGATATCGTTGTATTGTCGGACTATGGAAAAGGCGTTTTGACAGATGATTTGTGTCAAAGAGTCATCAAACTCTCCAACGAAAACAAAGTGCGCGTTTTGGTCGATCCAAAAGGAAGTGATTTTTCAAAGTACAAAGGTGCGTATCTTTTAACGCCAAATAAAAAAGAGGCGGTTATTGCAACGGGTATTGAGATAAAAGATGAAAGAACTCTCGAAGAGGCGCTTTTGAAACTCAAAACAGATTGTAAACTCGGTATCTCACTTATCACACTCTCAGAAGATGGGATAGCAACATATGATAATGAACTCAAAGTTTTTCCAACCGTTGCAAAAGAGGTTTTTGATGTCACGGGTGCGGGAGATACGGTGATCGCTTCTATCGCATTTGCTCTTTGTGCGGGCAAAAATATCCAAGAGAGTGCAAAATTTGCAAACCTTGCTGCGGGTGTTGTAGTCGGAAAAATAGGCTCTGCAACGGTAAGCATCGCTGAGATAGAAGAGTATGAAGCGACGCTGCATAAAAGTACATCCGACGCGCATATCAAGAGTTTTGAAGATATAGATGCTATCGTAAAACGCACCCGTGCAAACGGTAAAAAAGTGGTTTTTACAAACGGCTGTTTTGATATCTTGCATGTCGGACATGTCAAATATCTCCAAATCGCAAAAAGTTTTGGAGACATACTTATCGTCGGACTCAACTCTGATGCTTCTGTTTCTCGTCTCAAAGGACCTACTCGACCGATAAATATTGCGCAAGATAGAGCCTACCTTTTGGCGGCGCTTGAAGCGGTTGATTTTGTAGTTCCATTTTCTGAGGATACACCGCTTGAACTTATCAAGATGATACGACCTGATGTTCTTGTAAAAGGCGGAGATTACGAAGGTAAAGAGGTTGTCGGAACAGAATTTGCTGGAGAATTGAAGCTTGTTGACTTTGTTGATGGTAAAAGTACGACAAAAACAATCCAAAAAATACAAGGAAGCTCATGTTAAGAAAAATAACTATGCTGGCACTTTGTGGTGTTTCAGCCTTTGCTTTGAACAATGCAGAGATAAATGTAAATGATAGTGACTTAGAACTCGGTGCCAAACTGGACATGGGTCAGGTGATACACAGTGTCACCCCAAATACAGTTTTTTTGGGTTTGAAGTTTATGGATGTAGATGCAAAACACAGCGAAGATGAAAATGTAAAAGTCAAAAGTTACGGTGAACTGAACTTTCTTATGCAAAAAGAGATGGCACGTAGCGGACTCTCAATCGGTTTGGGCATAAAACTCAACAAAACCGAAATAGGTGATAAAAGCTTTGCCTCTGCTCCACTTGGAATCGAGATGAATTACAGATTGCCTGCATCTGATTATATCCCGATGTATGTAGGGGGCGCTCTCTATCACGCACCGGCTGTTTTATCTTTTGAAGATGCGGAAAACTTTATGGAGTATCGCGTCCATTTTGATCTTGAAGTGATCCAAAACGGTAAAATCACTCTTGGATATCGCTCTATCGATACAAACTACGATACCTATAATTTCAACTACAACAAATCTGTTTATGTAGGATTTAAGTTCGGATTTTAAAATCCGAGCTCATGTACAGCTGCAATAACCTCTGCAGCTGTAATAGTCGTCATACACTCATGATGTCCTAGCGGACATTCTCGTTTCATACATGGACTACACTGCATTTCATGTCTTACAATCTTACTTTTTTTATTCATCCACTGCGAAGTTTCCGTATGTTTTGTCGGTCCAAAAATAGCTACTGTAGGCACTTGATAAGCTGCTGCGATATGCATAGGTCCGCTGTCGTTTGTGATAAATAGGCAACAGCCGCCGATATTGGCACAAAGCTCTTCTATATTTGTCTTGCCGGCTATATTCGTGAAGTTTTTCACGCCTAAACGCAGCAGAGAATCTTCTATCTCTTTTGCCATCGGCTCTTCAGAAGGTCCACCAAAAATAAGAATGTCATACTTCTCACTAAACGCAGCCGCGACTGCGGCAAATCTTTCGGGATACCAGCGTTTTGCACTGCCGTAAGTTGCCCCTGCGTTTATGCCTAACATAGGTTTCGTAAAGTGTTTAGCTTTGATATAAAGAGCCAGTGGCGGTGTTTGACGGTTCCAATTGTGGGTGTCGCTCATGGCAAGCTGGGCATATTGGAGGCAGAGATGCTGTTTTGTAGATATCTTTGGGGTGTGAGAGAGTAAAAATATAGAGTGCCATGAGCGTCTGGCGATAGAGACAACCGTGCCCGTAAAACGCAGTAAAAGTGAGGCATGCAGCTGATTTCTAAAACTCACAGCCAGATCAAAGCTCCCTAACGCATGAGCGAGTTTGTAAGTGGCAATCAAACGCGATGGAGCTTTTTTTGTCTCATCTACGATAGCTCTCTCACAGCGCGGATGGTGTTTGAGTGCTTCGATACTTGCATAACTTCCTACAAATGTGAGTCTTGCATTTGGATACTCTTGAGTCAAAAGTTCTATTGCAGGCGTCGCCATGATGGCATCACCAAGCCAATTTGGAAGAATGATTAATAGCTTCATTTTGCCCACTTATTTTTTTGTAAGAGTCCTGCTTCTGCTGTATCGATCGCAAAAAGAAGCTCTTTGAGTTCTTGCGTTTTGTCTGCGTCTGCCGAACTCTCTACGATATTTTTGAAGTTGTATTTGATATAGCCCTCATCCGTGATGAGACCGATGAGGTTGCCTGCGAAAAAGTAGGCAAATCTTTTGTTCACATCCGTATCAAACAGAGAATTTCCCATCGTACTTATCTCAGCTTTGAGACCGAGCATATCAACGATAGTCGGGAAGATATCATTGTGTGAGCCCAAAGTTTCTATGACTTGGGGTTTGAAAATCTTGGGTGCATAGATGATAAGCGGAATCCTGAAATGTTCTATAGAAGCAAGTGCTTTGTCATCAGGACGGTACTCTCTGGCTATAGGATTGAGCGCATCGCCGCTGCCGTGATCGGAGGTAAAGATGAAGATAGTTCTCTCAAACCACGGTTCATTTTTCACACTTTGCATAAATCGCTCTATCGCGTTGTCTGTGTAGATGTAAGCGTTGAGTGAGCCGTTATAGTTTTTTAGGTCATGCGGATATCGCTCAAACTTGGCACTTGGGAGATAAAAATCCGAATGCGTCGTATCAGTAAACGCAAAACCCATAAAAGGCTCTTGCATTGCGTTTAGCTTTTTGTGATAAAAATCAAACATATTAAAGTCATAAGTCCCAGTAAGCGGCGCACGACCTTCGTCAACCGCCTCTACATTTGGCATATCTTCTGCGCCGTAGTATTGCTCAAAACCTGCCAAAGCACTCACGGCGTCAACTCTGTATGAACGCTTGTTTCCCGCCTGCATAGCAAGGGTACTATAGCCGTTTTCCTTGGCGATTTTGCCGAGATAACTCAGTTTTGAAAGCTCCAGTCCTTTGCCGAGATACTGAAATCCATAAGGAATAGTAAGACCCGTAAAGATGGAAGTGATACCAAAAATAGAGCGGTATCCGTTGGAATAAAAGTTTGTAAACTTCAAACCTTCATTGGAGAGTTTTTTGAAATACGGTGTGACTCCGAGTTCTTTGTAGTGCGTAAAACCATCAAGATGTTCCGCTCCAAAAGACTCCAAAAGCACGATAACAACATTGTATTTTGGTTTTTCATTTGCACTATAAGCTCTCATGAGCGGGTACTCTTTATCGACAAACGGGGCGTTTTTTGACTCCATCGCCTCTTGCGTTTTGACTATAGCTTTATCAAGCTTCATGAGCGTATGTTTGTTTGACTGTTTTGCTGTTCTATAGATTGTAAAAAAGCCATTGAGAGCGAGGTTTCCAGAGCTTACTTTGTTGACGGCATACGCATCACTGCTACCAAAACTTTTGCCTCCAAGGTTGTTGCGGATGCCAAGAAAGAGCAGTGCCGTAACTATAAACGCAGTGAGAAGCAGTTTTTTGCCTGAGATAAAATCTTGCAGCTCATGTGCAAATATTTTAGAGACGGCATATAAAAACGCAGCACTCAGCAACAACGCGCCGAGCGTGTAGAGAAGCATCGAACCAAAAGCCATGCCGATGATGATATCCCAATCTTCCCCAAGGTTAAAAATCTCGTTGGAGATGTGTCTATGGATGTAGTCGTAGTAGAGTACGTCGCTAAAACTCAGGATAAAAATTGTGTTGAGTACGGCTGCCCAGATTAGCCCTATAATGACGCGTGTTTCTCTTTTTTTGACAAAAAGCAGGAGCAGAATAAAAAGTGCCGAAAAAGTAAAAAGCGTTATCATATCGACGCGAAAGCCCATAAATAAGGAAGCATAAAACTCATGAGGCGTCAAATCCAAAAAGTCATCAGGATAGAAGTTCAAAAGTACAAACCTGATACCCATCATAACGATAAAACTAAAAAATAGCAAAGAGAATATTTGTGTGAGTTGATTTTTAAACATGCGTATTTTTTTCTTTCATGAGCCAAGAGTAAAAGATATAAGTAAAAAGTGTGACGACAAAAAATGAAGTGACAACATCACTCAAGAAATGCCCGCCTGCAGAGACTCTTGCGATACTTACAAAAACACCGTAAGTCAGAGCCAAAGAGATCCAAAAAGCTCGTCTGCGTTTAGCAAGAAGCGCAAAACCAAGCAGAGAAAAAGCTCCCGCAGCATGACCTGAGATAAAAGAGTAACCCCCTTGATTGGAGATGATAAAAGCAGGAGTGAACTTTTTATCTCCTCCAAACTCTGTTACTTGTGAAGGGCGTGCACGCTCCCAGTTTTCTTTAAAAACAGTGTCAACAAGAAGCCCCGGTGCTAGACCTAAAACTAAAAGCAGGTAGAGAATTACTTTTGCATTGATATTGAAAATATTTTTTTTGCCAAAGAAGTTATAGAGAAAAATGAGCAGACTTCCAAGCGCAAAGCCAATAATAAGGGGCTTGACAGAGTAATAAAAAAGCTCTTCAAGAGGGCTTCCATTGAGGGGAAAACCTTTTCCGTCATAAAAAAGAGATGCTATATACAAATCAATCTGCGGGAAAAAAACAAAAATAAGAGATGCGACTACAAAAAGAAGCCACAGCGAAAGAGGTACATGGAGTATTTTTTTATTCATGGGCAAATTATACTGCATCTTTTATGTGGATATATAAAGGTGAAGAGCCGATGTTGAGTGTTTTATCTTTTATTAAAGTTCCTTCTTGCGTATAGACGGTGAAAAAATCCTCATTTTGCAGGGTAGTATCTTTGAGCGACCAATGAATCTGTAAGAGTTTATTGTCAATAAGACACTGTAAAATATAGTAGCCTCTGGTGATATCCAGACGCAAAAATTGCGCTTCTTTGAGATTTTGCAGCATAAATTTGTACGTAGCAAATGCCTTGCGTTTGACAATGCCATCACGGTTGTCTATAAGCCCATATCCCGGAGCTATAAGCTGATGCCAAGAGAGTGTATCGACTTGTTGGGAAGCAAAGGCCAGAAGGTGATAACGCAGCATAAAGTCCGCATAAAGCTCTTCGCTCACACATTCATGCTCACTTGTGGGCGCATAAGGTTTTGTGTTGCTCAGAGGCCAATTTGTTTCGGTGATATGCAGGGCATGAGCGGATTTTGGAGAGAGCCAGACCATTGTACTCAGCCATGCTATCTTGTCAGAGAGGTCAAATCCCATCTGCAGGTTTTCAGGTGCGCCGCGTCTATCGACATAGAGAAGTGAGGAAGTGCCGTCAAAACGGTATTTGCCGAGATTGAAGAGTGTATGCGTGGTGAAATGGTACTCAAAATCTATCACACCGCTTCCTATAAGTTTGATATTTTGAAATTCGTTTTGCTGGAGCGCATACGCTACTTGATAAAAACGCAGGTATTGATCCACGCTGAAAAATCCCCATTTTGCACGGTTGATAGTCGTGCCTATCTCATAAATATCTACGAGATTTTCCAAAGAGCCAAAAATCGTTTGCATATCTTTTTTGCAGAGTTCCAAATCTTGGATATGTTCTGTGTCTTGTATGATTTTTAGGATGATTTTTCTTTGCGGATTTGCAAGGATAAAAGCTTTGAGACTCTCAAGTTTTTCCATCTCCCAAAGCTTCAAACGCAGCAGTATTCGCTCCACTCCAAGCTCATCAAGGAGTTCGATACTGCGTTTTGGTTCGCGTTCAAAATCGACACCCATACTAAAAAAACTCTTTGAATCAATGCTTTTTCTGCGCACAAAAGGCATCATAACCAATGAAATAGGAAGCATGACAAGAGCGATACAAAAAGTTTTGATAAGAGAAAAGAGCTCATGAGAGCGCATCTTGCGTTTATACTCTTTGTCTTTGAGCTGATAGGGTTGGTCTGAGAAATCATCCCATTTGTAAGGTTCTGTCATTGTTGCATCCATTTTGTTTGTTTGAGCAGGTTCGCCTGCGCTGTATCGATGCTAAGAAGCAACTCTTGGAGCTCTTTGGAGCTATTGTTATCGCCATCCATAAAGGCGTTGAAGTTGTAGTGTACGCTTGATATACCATCGGTGAGTGCGACTTCTCCTCCGTGTTTGACAAAGGCAAATCTCTTTTGTACACTTGTGTCAAAAAGGGAAGAGCCGATAGTTGTAAAGGGCTGCTCCCAGCCTAAAAAATCCGCAAGTGTCGGCAAAATATCGACATGAGAGCCGAGTGTCTGCATCTTTTTGGCTTCAAAAATTTTCGGTGCATAGATGATAAGCGGGATATGGTACGAGCCAAGCTGGTTCTTTTTCTTTTGCACTTCTGAGGCAGAGGCGACTTCGGCGTGGTTTGTATGATCGGCTGTGAAGATGAAAATGGTATTGTCAAACCAAGGCTCACTCTTCGCACGCTCCATAAACGCAGCTATTTGTGCGTCCATATAGTTCATCGTGTTTAAAAAACCGTACTCACTCTCTGTGCTGTGAGGATATTTTTCCCACTTATTGCCGGGCGAATAGTAGGGTGCGTGTGTCGAAGCGCTAAAAGCAAATGAGATAAACGGTTCTTTGATGGTGTGAAGTTTTGAAGATAAAAATCGGAGCATATCTCCATCCCAAACGCCGTAGTTGGGACTTCCGACTTCATCGCCGCTGCGTGGCATATCCTCCGCTCCGTAGTATTCGCCAAATCCTGCGAGGGAAGAGAGTTTATCTACACGAAACGAACCACGGTCAGAACTTTGCATCGCCAAAGTGTGGTAGCCATTTTCTTGTGCCATTTTGCCCAAAAAACTGAGGTTGTAAAGCTCTAAACCTTCACCGAAATTTTCAAAGCCTACGGGTTGTGTGATACCCGTAAAAAGTGAGGTGATTCCTTCTTGTGAGCGTTGCCCGTTAGCATAAAAATTCTCAAAAAGCAGGCCGTTATTTGCCATCGCATCAAGTGTCGGAGTAACTCCGAGACGGTTGCCCGTGAGTGCATCAAGATACGCGGCACTCAAACTCTCTATCATGATGATGACGACGTTGTAGGGTTTTTTCTCTGCGTTTGTGAAGCTTCTCATGAGCGGATATTCGCTATTTGGATAGAGAGTTTTATCTGAATGGATGACTTTTTTGACATTTTCTACTGCACTTTGAAGTGCCAGAGCAGAGTGGTTTATATTGTGTCTGTCTCCGCCTCTGTAATAACAGAAAAAGCCGCTGAGTGCGAGGTTGCCTGAAGCGAGTTTATTGACTGCAAAAGCATCGGAAACACCAAAAGAGATACCTTCTATTTTGCCGCGGATACCTATAAACGCAACCGCTATGATGAGTGGAATAAGCAGCCACTCTTTGTGGCGTAAGCGTCTATCTTCTATCTTTGCCGCAAAAAGTTTGTAAAAAAGTGCGACGACTAAAAGAAAGAAAACGCTTGAGAGCAAACTTTGGTAAAAATAGTAATCCATCGCCATGCTATAGAGGATACCTACATCATTGCCGATGAGTGCGAGTTCATCACTGAGATGTCTGTTGACAAAACCAAAGTAGAGGATATCGCCTATATTGAAAAAGAGCACAGAGGCTATCAAAATCCCCCAAACAAGACCAATAACAATTCGATAGAATGGGAAATAAGTAAAACGCAGCGGCACTAAAAGTGCTAGCCATAAAAGTGAAGTAAGTGTAAAAATGATGGCAGTATCGACGCGAAAACCCATCAAAAAAGAGAGTAGGGCTTCGTAGCCGCTGAGCGATGAAAAATACTCAAAATAAGAGAGATAAAAAAATATTCTAAGCGCTAAAAAAAGTCCAAAACTAAGCAGTGTGGCGAAGAGAACCTGTGTGTATCTATTTTTAAAAGTCAAAACAATCCCTAGTTAAATATAAGGGCAATTATATCCTTTTTAAGGTAAAATCCTTGATTAATTAATTTTAGGAATGTATATGAAAATATCAGTTATAGGCACAGGTTATGTAGGTTTAGTCAGCGGCGTTTGTTTCGCTCAAATGGGAAATAGCGTCACCTGTGTGGATATTGATACAAATAAAATAGAAAAACTCAAACAAGGAATCACCCCTATTTATGAGCCGGGTCTTGAAGATATGACGCTGGAGAATTACAAAAAAGGGACACTCCATTTCACTACAAACGCAACTGAAGCTATAGCAAATTCTGCTATTGCGTTTATTGCCGTGGGAACACCGATGGGTGAAGATGGAAGTGCGGATTTGCAGTATGTTTTGGCGGTCGCAAAAACTATCGGTCAGAGCATGAAAAAGTATATGGTAATAGTCGATAAATCCACTGTTCCAGTAGGTACGGCTGATAAAGTAAAAGCAGCAATTCAAGCTGAACTCGATGTGCGCGGTGAGAGTATAGAGTTTGATGTTGTCTCTAATCCTGAGTTTCTCAAAGAGGGCGCGGCTATCCAAGACTTCTTGCATCCCGATCGCGTGGTTATCGGAGCTGAGAATGAAAAAGCGATGCAAATTATGCGTGAGTTGTATGCGCCGTTTATGAAGCATCATGATAGATTTATCGGTATGGATATCAAATCTGCCGAGATGACAAAATACGCGGCAAACGCAATGCTTGCGACAAAAATCTCTTTTATGAACGAGATGAGCCAAATCTGTGAAAGAGTAGGCGCTGACATCAACAGAGTCCGCAACGGTATCGGAAGTGACAGCCGTATCGGGTACAGCTTTATTTATCCGGGCTGTGGTTATGGCGGAAGCTGTTTTCCAAAAGATGTGCAGGCTTTGGCAAAAACTGCCAAAGATTTCGGTTACAACCCACGTATCCTTGATGCGGTCGAAGCGGTCAATTATGATCAGAAATATGTCATGAGCAATAAAGTTGTCGCACGATTTGGTGAAAATCTCAGCGGAAAAACATTTGCTATCTGGGGTCTGAGCTTCAAACCTGAGACCGATGACATGCGCGAAGCAAGCTCAATCACTATCATCAATGAACTCACACGAAGAGGTGCAAAAGTCGTCGCTTACGATCCAAAAGCTATCCATGAAGCGCAAACGCACTATCTTGTAGGCAATGAAAATGTCTCTTATGTGGAGAGTAAATATGACGCGCTTAAGGGTGCGGATGCAATAATCCTTGTGACTGAGTGGCAAGAGTTTAGAAGTCCTGACTTTGATGAGATGAGCAAACTTCTCAAAAATGCAATCTTTTTTGATGGAAGAAATCAGTTCAAAAAAGAGAAGATGAACGAATACGGATTTGAATATTTTCAGATTGGCGTGAATTAATCTTTATGCGTTTTTTTGCAGTTTTACTCTTTTTTGTTCTCACTGCAAATGCACTCGTCCTGCAAAAAGCCAACAGCTACAATGAACAAAATATTTCCGGTTGGCTCATGTCGGAAAAACTTGACGGTATCCGTGCCTATTGGGATGGCAAAACACTGCAAACAAGGCAGGGTAAAGTGATAAACGCACCTGCGTGGTTTCTCAAAGATTTGCCCGCGTTTGTCCTTGATGGAGAACTTTGGAGCAAACGAGGGGATTTTGAAAATATCCAGTCTATTGTGATGGATGATGTGCCAAGCGAGAAGTGGCATGAGCTGCAATATATGGTTTTTGAAGTGCCTCAAAGTGAAGGAAATTTCACCCAAAGGCTTCAAAAAGCGGCGGATTATATGAGTGCAAAAAAACTGACGCATGTGAAAATCATAGAACAAAAAATTTGTAAAGATAAAGAAGATTTGGCTGCGTTTCATAAGCAGATACAAGAGCGCGGCGGTGAAGGTGTCATGGTAAAAGATGGCTCATTGCCGTACTTTGATGGACGAAGCGACTCCATACTCAAAGTCAAAAAAGCAGAGGATGCTGAAGCCAAAGTCATCGGCTACAAAAAAGGCAGTGGAAAATATAAAGGGTTGATGGGGAGTTTGCAGGTGGAACTTGAAAATGGTACGCAGTTTTTTATCGGTAGCGGATTTAGCGATGCACAAAGAGCAAACCCGCCAAAAATGGGCTCTATTGTGACATTTTCGTATTTTGGTCTTACAAAGCTGGGCAAACCGAAGTTCGCTTCTTTTTTACATGAGCGCAGAGACTGATGCGTATTTTGGTCGTTCGTAATGACAAACTAGGGGATTTTATCACCGCATTGCCTGCGATGTATGTACTCAAACAGCATAATCCGCAGAATAAGATAGTGGCGTTTGTAGCGCCGCTCAACAAAACTTTGGCTCGCTCATGTGACTTTATCGATGAAGTGATAGTCGATGAAGGGGAGAGTGTTTTTGCCCTTGCCAAAAAACTAAGAGAGGCAAAAATAGACGCTTCGATAACGCTTTTCTCCAATACAAGAG
>JAQTWZ010000037.1 GCA_028689055.1 Sulfurimonas sp.
AGAGCACCGGATTCCAAATCCGGGTGTTGGGGGTTCGAATCCCTCCACGCCTGCCACATCATTTATTATAAATACAGCTTAGAGGCTTTATTTATAATAAATGTAGTTATGGGAATGTAATCATGGAATTAAGTAAACATATCAGAAATGCAAAAACAGAATTAGCTAAGGTTATTTTCCCAACAAAGGGACAAGTCAAACAAGCATATATCGCAGTTCTTATCGTTGTTTCTGTTATAGCTGCGTTTTTAGCACTGGTTGATTTGTTTATGTCATCAGTTGTATCTGCAATTTTAGGTTAAGGAGAGGTTATGGCGCACCAATGGTATTCAATCCAAACATACGGTAGTGATAGAGTAGTAAAGTCAGCTATCCTTAATATGATAGAAGAATATGGCTTACAAGATTCAATTTTAGAAGTTATAGTTCCTACGGAAGATGTTATAGAAGTAAAAGACGGTAAGAAAAAAGTTACTGAGCGTTCTTTATATTCAGGGTATGTATTTGCTAAAATAGATCTTACTACGAAGATTCAGCATATGATTCAATCAATACCTAAAGTTTCAGGTTTTATCGGGGAAGCAAACTCTCCGACACCATTAAGTGAGCATGATATTAATGTCATACTTGATCGTGTCAATAATCGTGCAGCACCTAAACCAAAAGTATATTTTGATAGCGGTGAAACTGTACGTATTATAGATGGACCATTTGCAAACTTTACGGGAACAGTGGATGAGTATGATTTAGAGCACGGTACTCTAAAGCTTAATGTGTCGATATTTGGAAGAGCTACACCTGTAGATATTTCTTATACTCAAGTAGAAAAAATTATTTAAATTTAAAAAAGGAAAAACAATGGCGAAAAAAGTTGCAAGCTATATCAAGCTACAAATTAATGCTGGTGCAGCAACACCAGCACCTCCAGTAGGACCAGCTCTAGGACAACGTGGTGTTAACATCATGGAATTTACTAAAGCATTCAATGAAAAAACAAAAGATAAAATGGGATTTAAAGTTCCAACTATCATTACAGTTTATACTGATAAAAGTTTTTCATTTATAACGAAACAACCACCGGCTTCTGCACTTTTAATGAGAGCTGCTGGAATTAAGAAAGGAAGCGAGAATCCTCTAAAAAATAAAATAGCAAAGATTACTCGTGCTCAATTAATGGAAGTTGTTGAGATGAAAATTCAAGACTTAAATACCAATGATAAAGATATGGCTGCAAATACAATTGCCGGTCAAGCACGTTCAATGGGTATTGAAGTAATAGATTAATTTTTTAAATATCATACACCACAATGATAAAAAATAAAGTGGAAGAATTTTAGGAGAATTTGATAATGAGCAAAAGATATAAACAATTAGTTGAAAAAATAGATAACACAAAAGTGTATTCTGTTTCTGAAGCAGCTATGGTAGTAAAAGATTTGAAAAGTGCAAAATTTGACGAAACAGTTGAAATAGCATTAAACCTAAATGTTGACCCAAGACATGCGGACCAAATGGTTCGTGGTGCGGTTGTATTACCACATGGTACAGGTAAAACTGTTCGTGTTGCAGTATTTGCTAAAGGTGCTAAAGCTGATGAAGCATTAGCTGCTGGTGCTGATATCGTTGGTACAGATGATTTAGTACAACAAATTAAAGATGGTATATTTAACTTTGATGTAGTTGTTGCTGCACCAGATTGTATGGGTCTTGTTGGACAAATCGGTCGTATTTTAGGACCAAAAGGTTTGATGCCGAATCCTAAAACTGGTACTGTTACTCCAGATGTTGCTACTGCTGTTGCAAATGTTAAAGGTGGTCAAGTAACTTTCCGTGTTGACAAAAAAGGTAACATCCATGCAGGTATCGGTAAAGTAAGTTTTGATGCAGAGAAGATCGCAGAAAACTTGACTTCATTTGTCGGTGCTATAAATAAACATAAACCTGCATCTGCAAAAGGTCGTTATATTAAAAATGCTGCGCTTTCATTAACTATGAGTCCAGCTCTTAAGCTTGATATAGTTGCACTACTAGATATAAGATAATTAAAATAATTTTTAATGCCCTATTCGTAGGGCATGATAAAGTTACTTATTTTACTTCGTAACTGCATTTTATGGACTAAAGATAATGGGTGTTTTGCTTAATTGAGGAGTTTCCTCTACCTGTTTGAAGTGTTGTCTGGAAAGGAGATATTTTTATGACAAAAACTAAAAAAGCTGAGATTATTGAAGTACTTTCAAATGAATTTAAAGCTGCGCAAGCGGTAGTTTTTTGTGACTACAAAGGTTTGACTGTTGCTCAATTAGAGGAACTTAGAAATCTTGCTCGCGCAAAAGACGCTAAAGTTCAGGTTGTTAAAAACACTTTAGCAACAATAGCACTTTCTAATGCTGATCTTACTGGTGTTGTGTTGAAAGACACTAATGTTCTTGTTTGGGGTGATGATTCTGTTTCTACTTCTAAAATAGTATTTGATTTTGCTAAAAAAAGCGATAAGTTTGTAGTTAAATCTGCATACATCGATCGTGAAGCTGCAGATGCTGCTAGAGTTGAAGCATTCTCTAAACTTCCTGGCCGTGAAGAATTACTTTCTATGCTTGCTGCTACTTGGGTTGCACCAATCAGAAACTTTACAATCGGACTTGACGCATTAAGACAAAAAAAAGAGACTGAAGCGTAATCGCTTTTAAAATTTAATTTTATAAAAAAATAAGGAGTCATATCATGGCTATAACTAAAGAAGATGTATTAGAATTTATCTCAGGACTTTCTGTATTAGAACTTTCTGAATTAGTAAAAGAATTTGAAGAGAAATTTCAAGTTTCTGCTCAGCCTGTTGCAGTAGCTGGTGGCGCTGTAGCTGCTGAAGCTGTTGAAGAACAAACTGAATTTAATGTTATCATCACAGATGCTGGTGACAAAAAAATCAACGTAATTAAAGTTGTACGTGCTCTTACTGGTCTAGGACTAAAAGAAGCTAAAGATGCAACTGAAAATTTACCATCTACAATCAAAGAGGGTGTTGATAAAGATACTGCTGCTGCAGCGAAAAAAGAGCTTGAAGAAGCTGGTGCTAAAGTAGAAGTTAAATAATTTCACTTTGACTATGTGAGGGCTTTGTCCCTCCATATTTGGGCGCTTTTACGATAAGATTTAGGTCTTGTTGTAAAAGTGCCCTTATGTCGTTTATAAGCACTATAAATAAATGTATCTAGAGACGTCTAGATATTCATTTGCTTAATATCAAAATTAAGCTCCTAAATAACAACTCATCGAGGTAGCCTATGTTAAATACTTTATACTCCGGAAATCGTCTTCGTGTAGACTTCTCTAAAACTCCTCAACAAATTGAAGTACCAAATCTTTTACAACTCCAACAAAGTTCTTATGATAAATTCTTGATGTTAGATGACAAAGATAGAACTCTAAGTGGTATTGAAAGTGTATTTCAATCAGTTTTCCCAATCCATGATACACAAAACAGACTTACTGTCGAGTACATTGGTTCTGAAGTTGGAAAACCTAAATATACTGTGAGAGAGTGTATGGAGAGAGGCCTTACATATGCCGTATCTCTAAGAATGAAAACACGTTTAGTTTTATGGGACAGAGATGAAAACACTAAAGAAAAACTTGGTGTAAAAGATATCAAAGAACAGAGTATATTTGTTCGTGATATCCCGCTCATGACAGACAGAACATCTTTTATTATTAATGGGGTTGAAAGAGTTGTTGTAAATCAACTTCACCGTTCTCCCGGCGTAATATTTAAAGAAGAAGAGTCAACTACTTCTGGAAATAAACTCATTTATACAGGTCAGATTATTCCAGATCGTGGTTCATGGCTCTATTTTGAATATGACCCAAAAGATATTCTTTACATGAGAATCAATAAACGTCGTAAAGTTCCTGTAACAATTATGTTCCGTGCACTCGGTTATTCTAAACAAGATGTATTGAAATTGTTTTATCCAATTCAAACTATCAGTATTCGTGATAACAAATTTACGATAGATTTCCATCCTGAAGATTATACATTAAGACTAACATATGATTTATGTGACATTGATGGCAAAGTACTTATCGCATCCGGTAAAAGACTTTCGGCAAAAAAAGCACAAGGATTTTTAGAAGCTGGTGTAAAAACTGTAGAGTATCCTCTTGAAATTTTATTAGACCGTTATTTGGCAGAGCCTATTATTGATCCTGAGACTGGAGAGATTCTTTTCGACACGATGACTCATATTGATGAGACAAAACTTAAAAAGATTTCTGAAATTGGTGTAAAAGAATTTAATATAGCAAATGACCTTGCAGATGGTGTGGATAGTTCAATCATTAATGCATTTAATGCTGATGCTGATTCCCTTAAACTACTCAAACAAACTGAAGATATAGAAGATGAAAATGATCTTTCAGCTATCCGTATCTATAAAGTTATGAGACCAGGTGAACCAGTTACAAAAGATGCAGCAAAAGCATTCGTAAACCAACTTTTCTTTGATCCGGAAAGATACGATTTGACACGTGTCGGTCGTATGAAAATGAATCATAAACTTGGTATGAATATACCGGAATATGTGACTGTTTTAACACATGAAGATATTATAGAATCTGTAAAATATGTTATTAAAGTTAAAAATGGTCAAGGTCATATCGATGATAGAGATCACTTAGGTAATCGTCGTATCCGTTCTATCGGTGAACTTTTAGGTAATGAGCTACACAATGGTCTTATCAAAATGCAAAAAGCGATTCGTGACAAACTCTCTACTATGAGTGGACCGATGACTGAGCTCATGCCGCATGATTTGATCAACTCTAAAATGATTACTTCTACTGTAATTGAGTTTTTCTCAGGCGGACAGCTTTCACAGTTTATGGATCAAACGAATCCTCTCTCAGAAGTAACACATAAACGTCGTTTATCAGCACTTGGTGAAGGTGGTCTTGTTAAAGAAAGAGCAGGATTTGAAGTACGTGACGTTCACCCGACACACTACGGACGTATCTGTCCTATTGAGACTCCAGAGGGGCAAAATATTGGTCTTATCAATACTTTGGCGACATATTCAAAAGTAAATGAACATGGTTTTATTGAAGCCCCATACAAAATCATAAGAGATGGGAAAGTAACAGATGAGATCGTCTATCTTACTGCGACTCAAGAAGAAGGCAAGAAAATTGCAGCTGCATCAAATCCTCTGGATGCAAATGGACAATTTATTACTGATTTGATTACTATTAGACAAGACGGTGAAATCCTTACAAGAAAATGGTCAGAGTGTGAATATGCAGACCTTTCATCTAGTATGGTTGTCGGTGTCGCGGCTTCATTGATTCCATTCTTGGAACATGATGATGCGAACCGTGCGCTTATGGGCTCAAACATGCAACGTCAGGCAGTACCTCTTATCAAGTCAAATGCTCCAATGGTTGGAACGGGAGTTGAGAAACTTGTAGCTCGTGATTCATGGGAATGTATAAAAGCGAAGCGAGCGGGTGTCATAGAAAAAGTAGATGCAAAACATATCTATATTATGGGTGATGAAGATGGTGAGATCTATATAGATTATTATCCATTACAAAAAAACCTTCGTACGAACCAAAACACATCGTTTACACAAAAACCGATTGTTAATGTAGGTGAGAGAGTAGAAAAAAATCAAATCATCGCTGATGGTCCAAATATGGACCAAGGTGAGCTTGCTCTTGGTGTAAACGCAATGGTTGCGTTTATGCCTTGGAATGGGTATAACTTCGAGGATGCTATCGTTATTTCTGAGAGACTTATACGTAAAGATGCTTTTACTTCTGTGCATATTTATGAAAAAGAAGTTGAAGCAAGAGAACTAAAACATGGTGTTGAAGAGATCACTCGTGATATACCTAATGTGAGAGATGATGAACTAGCACACCTTGATGAGAGCGGTATTGTTAAAATTGGTACTATAGTTCATGGCGGTATGATTTTAGTTGGTAAAGTTTCTCCAAAAGGTGAAGTGAAGCCAACTCCTGAAGAGCGTTTATTACGTGCTATCTTTGGTGAAAAAGCCGGTCACGTTGTAAATAAATCACTTTATTGTGCTCCAAGTATGGAAGGTGTTGTAGTTGACGTTAAAATCTTTACAAAAAAAGGTTACGACAAAGATCACCGCACTTTAGAGCTTGAAAAAGAAGAAAGAGATTATTTAGAACGCGAACACTATGATCGCCTTCTCATGATAGATAAAGAAGAAATGTTGAGAGTTACGAAACTTTTAACAAAAGAACCTCTTGAAGCAGCTATCAAAATAGGAGATACTGAGTATAAAGCCGGAGATAAAATCAACGGTAAAGATTTGGTAGAAGTGAACCGTTTCGCTATGAATGCGATTGTCAAATCATTCTCTGAAGATATTCAGGATGAATATACAAAAACGAAGAACTATTTCCAAAAACAAAAACGTGTCTTCAGAGATGAGCATGAGGAAAAACTAAACATTTTAGAAAAAGATGACATTCTAGCAAATGGTGTCGTGAAATATGTTAAAGTTTACATAGCTACAAAACGCCAACTAAAAGTCGGTGATAAAATGGCTGGTCGTCACGGAAATAAGGGTATCGTTTCTATTATAGTTCCTGAAGTAGATATGCCTTATATGGAAGATGGAAGAAGTGTTGACGTATGTCTTAACCCACTAGGGGTTCCTTCTCGTATGAATATCGGGCAGATTTTAGAAATGCACCTTGGTATGGCAGGTCGTGAGCTTGGTAACCAAATTCTTGAGCAATTTGAGACAAAACAAAAAGATTTTATTGACAATTTAAGAGCAAAGATGATTACTATCGCAGATGTTGCAGGTATGATGAATGCTGTAAAAGTTATTGGTGAGATGAGTGATGAAAAATTCTTAAAATATGCGAGAGATTGGTCAAATGGTATCAAATTTGCGACACCTATTTTTGAAGGTGTAAACGCAGTAGAATTTGAAAAACTCTATGAATTGGCAAAAATGGATGCGGATGGAAAAACTGTTCTTTATAACGGTTTAACAGGTGAGAAAATCAAAGAACGCGTAAACGTTGGATATATGTATGTTCTCAAACTACATCACTTGGTTGATGAAAAAATCCACGCACGTTCAACTGGACCATACTCTCTAGTAACGCAACAACCTGTTGGTGGTAAAGCACTCTTTGGTGGACAAAGATTTGGTGAGATGGAAGTTTGGGCTCTTGAGGCATACGGTGCTTCAGCAGTTCTTAAAGAGATGTTAACGATTAAATCTGATGATGTTGATGGACGTGTACGCGCTTACAAAGCGATTACTAAAGGTGAACTTGTACCAGAGTCTGGTATTCCTGAAACACTATTCGTATTAACAAAAGAGCTTCAAGCATTGGCTCTTGATGTAGATATTCTTGACGAGGTAAATGACGATGAGTAGATTAGTACCTGTAACTATAACAGAAGACAACAGACCAAAAGATATTAAGCAGTTGCAATTTCGCCTTGCATCACCAGAGAAGGTGATGTCTTGGAGTCATGGTGAAGTAAAAAAACCAGAAACTATCAACTACCGTACACTTAAACCTGAGCGTGATGGTCTCTTTTGTGCAAAGATTTTTGGTCCTGTCAGAGACTATGAGTGTCTTTGTGGTAAATACAAAAAAATGCGCTACAAAGGTGTTGTGTGTGAAAAATGTGGTGTTGAAGTCACTACTACAAAAGTTCGTCGTAATCGTATGGGGCATATCGAACTTGTAACACCTGTAGCACATATCTGGTATGTAAGTTCACTTCCATCTCGTATTGGTACACTTTTAGGTATCAAGATGAAAGACCTCGAGCGCGTACTTTATTATGAAGCATATATTGTTGAGAGTGGTGGAGAAGCATATTATGATGCTGAAGCTAAAACACCTGTTTTACAATATGATGTTTTAAATGAAGAACAATACAGAACACTAGTACAAAGATTTGGATCATTAGGATTTAAAGCGCGTATGGGTGGCGAAGTTGTTCGTGATTTACTTGATTCTATCGATTTAGTTGAACTTTTTACTAAACTTAAAGAAGATATCGAATTAACAAAAAGTGAAGCAAAAACGAAGACTATTGCAAAAAGACTCAAAGTAATCGAGTCGTTTTTAAATTCGGGTAACAACCCTGCATGGATGATGTTAACTGTACTTCCAGTTCTTCCACCAGATTTAAGACCACTTGTTTCACTTGATGGCGGTAAATTCGCGGTATCGGATGTAAATGACTTATACCGTCGTGTTATTAACCGTAACCAACGTCTTAAGCGTTTAGTAGAACTTGAAGCGCCAGAAATTATTGTACGTAATGAAAAACGTATGTTGCAAGAGTCAGTAGATGCACTTTTTGATAACGGTCGTCGTGCAAATGCTGTAAAAGGGGCGAATAAGCGTCCTCTTAAATCTTTAAGTGAAATCATCAAAGGGAAGCAAGGGCGCTTCCGTCAAAACTTACTTGGTAAGCGTGTTGACTTCTCTGGACGTTCTGTAATCGTTGTTGGACCATCTTTAAGAATGGACCAGTGTGGACTTCCTAAAAAAATGGCTCTTGAGCTCTTTAAGCCACACTTGATTGCAAAACTTGAAGATAAAGGGTATGCAACAACTGTTAAAGCTGCGAAAAAAATGATCGAAGACAAAACAAATGAAGTATGGGAATGTCTTGCTGAAATAGTTGATGGGTATCCTATTATGCTTAACCGTGCACCAACACTGCATAAACTTTCTATTCAAGCGTTTCACCCGAAACTTATTGATGGAAAAGCTATTCAACTGCACCCATTGGTATGTGCTGCGTTTAATGCCGACTTCGATGGTGACCAGATGGCTGTTCACGTACCTTTATCATCAGCTGCAATTGCTGAGGCAAAAGTGCTCATGTTGGCATCTATGAATATTCTTCTTCCTGCATCAGGTAAAGCTATTGCAACACCTTCTCAGGATATGGTTCTTGGTATTTATTATATTACTTTGGAGAAAAACGGTGTAAAAGGTTCAAACAAACTTTTTGCAAATGTTGATGAAGTGAATATAGCAATGGAGCATGATTCTCTTGATCTTCATGCAAAAATCAGAACGCGTGTTGATGGGCGTATCATCCATACTACTGCAGGTCGTTTATTGCTAAAAGCAATCATGCCAACTTTTGTTCCGATAGAACTTTGGAATAGAGTTATGAAGAAAAAAGCTATCAATGAAGTTGTTGATTATGTTCAAAAATACGGCGGTGTTGGTATTACGGCATCTTTCCTTGACCGTTTGAAAGATTTAGGTTTTTCACAGGCTACTAAAGCGGGTGTATCTATTTCTGCTGATGATATTAGGGTTCCAAAAGAAAAAGAAGCAAAAGTTAATGACTCTAAACATAAAGTTATGGAGATCCAAAAACAATTTGAAGCCGGTCTTTTAACAGAACAAGAAAGATATAACAAAATCATCGACGTTTGGACTGATACTAACAATATGCTCGCGGGCAAAATGATGGAGCTTGTTCAGACAGATAAAAATGGATTTAACTCTATTCACATGATGGCAGATTCTGGTGCTCGTGGTTCTGCGGCTCAAATTCGTCAGCTTGCCGGTATGCGTGGTCTTATGGCGAAACCAAGCGGTGATATTATTGAAACTCCGATTATTTCGAACTTTAAAGAAGGTCTAAACGTAATCGAGTACTTTATTTCTACGCACGGTGCGAGAAAAGGTCTTGCGGATACGGCTCTTAAAACAGCGAATGCGGGTTATTTAACTCGTAAACTTGTTGACGTTGCGCAAAATGTGAAAATCGTTGAGCATGACTGTCATACGCATGAAGGTATTGAAATTTCTGATATTTCTGATCAAAATACGCTTATCGAGTCTCTAGAAGATAGACTAAATGGACGTGTATTGGCAGAAGATGTTATCGATCCTATTTCTAATGAAATTCTTTTTGCTGAGGGAACTTTGCTTGATGAAATTTCTGCGAAAGTTATCTCTGAAGCAGGTATCAAAACAGCACACATCAGAACACCGACTACTTGTAAAAGTCAAGAAGGTATTTGTGCTCTTTGTTATGGTGTGAATCTTGCAACTGGTCACATTGTTCGTACAGGTGAAGCTGTTGGTATCGTTGCTGCACAGTCGATCGGTGAGCCGGGTACACAACTTACACTTCGTACGTTCCACGTTGGGGGAACTGCAAGTTCAACTGCACAAGAGAGACAAGTTGTTGCTGAGAAAGAAGGTTTTATTCGTTACTATAACCTTAAAACTTACGTTTCAAAAGAAGGAAAAAATATTGTTGCCAATAGAAGAAACGCAGCGGTATTATTAGTTGAACCAAAAATTAAGGCACCATTTAATGGTAAGCTTAAAGTGGAAACAATCCATGATGAAGTTCTCGTAAGTGTTATCTCTGAGAGTGAAACAGTTCGCTACACACTTCGTAAAAATGAGATTGCAAAACCAAATGAACTTGCGGGTGTAAGCGGTCAAATTGAAGGTAAATTCTATTTACCGTATGAGAGCGGCTCTGAAGTTAAAGAACATGAGTCTATAGTTGAAACAATTAAAGACGGATGGAATATTCCTAGTCGTATTCCATATGCTTCAGAATTACTTGTGAACAATGGAGCACCTGTTACGCAGAAAATATTTGCTAAAGAGAGTGGAAATGTGAAATATTTCCTTCTCAAAGGTGACTACTTAGAAAGATTTGAAGGAATTACGGCAGGATATGCTGTAAAAGAAAAAGGTCTTTTTGCAACAGTTGTTGATGGAAATAATCGTGAAGCAGTACGTCACTATATAGCGCGTGGTTCTGTAATTGTTGTTTCTGATGATGAAGTTGTTGAGCCAACAACTATGATCGCAAAACCAGCAAGTGATGAATCCGTAGTGATAGCAGAGTGGGACCCATACTCAAATCCTGTTATCTCAGAAGCGAACGGTGTCGTGAAATATGAAGATATCATCGTAGGAACGACTGCAAGTGAACAACTTGATGAGCTTACGGGTAAAACGCGTTTGATGATTAACGATCACATCTCATCTGATTACAAACCGACAATCGTTCTTGCGACAGAAGATGGTGAATTGCTTAGATATGCGATTAACCCTAAATCATCTGTTTTTGTTAAAGATGGAGCAACGGTTAAGATAGCGGATACAATTGCGAAAACGCCAAAAGCACTTCAAAAATCAAGCGATATTACCGGAGGTCTTCCTCGTGTATCTGAACTATTTGAAGGTCGTCGTCCAAAAGCAACTGCAATTATTTCAGAAATAGACGGTACGGTAAGTTTTGGTAAATTGTTACGTGGTAAAGTAAGAATAATCGTGGCATCTGAGACAGGGGTTATCAAAGAGTATTTTGTTGATAAATCTCATGTTCCTGTTGTAAGCGATGGAGACTATGTTCATGCCGGTGAGAGACTTACTACAGGTATTATCTCTTCACATGAGCTCCTTAGAATTATGGGTGTTAAAGCACTTTATAACTATCTAGTAAGTGAAGTACAACAAGTTTACCGTTCTCAGGGTGTTAATATTTCTGACAAACATATTGAGGTAATCTTTACTCAAATGTTACGCCAGATTAAAATTATCAAGTCGGGTGACACTAAATTTATCGAAGGTGACCTTATCTCTAAAGCTAAGTTTGCTCAAGAAAATGAGAAAATTATGCGTCTTGGTGGTCGTCCGGCGATTGCTGAGCCATTCTTGGTTGGTATCACTCGTGCTGCTGTTTCAGCAGACAGTATTATATCTGCTGCATCTTTCCAAGATACTACAAAAGTATTGACAGAAGCTGCTGTATCGGCAAAAGTAGATGATCTTAACAATCTTAAAGAGAATGTTATCATCGGTCGTACGATTCCGGTTGGTACTGGTATCTATAAAGATCAAATGGTTATGTTCGAATCTGACGAATACTAATAACTTCATTCTTTTGAGTATGTGGATTTATTCCACATACTTCTCTTTCAATCTTTCAATCTCTTAATTCATACTTAAAATAAGCAAACTTTAATTACTAACTCTGTATTATTCCGTGTCTATAATTCTCTAAAATTTAGGGAATTAAATTCTACTGGAAAATTAAGTAAAGGAATTGTATGCCTACAATCAATCAACTGATTCGTAATGAGCGTAAACGCGTGGTTAAAAAATCAAAATCACCGGCTCTAGTTTCATGTCCACAACGTCGTGGCGTTTGTACTCGTGTTTACACAACAACGCCTAAAAAACCAAACTCGGCTTTAAGAAAAGTTGCAAAAGTTCGTTTAACTTCAGGTTTTGAAGTTATTTCTTATATCGGTGGTGAGGGTCATAACCTTCAAGAGCACTCAATCGTACTTGTACGTGGTGGTCGTATCAAAGATTTACCTGGTGTTAAATACCATATCGTTCGTGGTGCGCTTGATACAGCTGGTGTTAAAGACCGTAAAGTTGCTCGTTCTAAATACGGAACAAAACGTCCTAAAGCGAAGTAGTCATTATTGACAGAGGTCCTTTGGACCAAATGTTCAAGCTAGCTACAGGATAAATCTTAAGTGATTTATTTTGAGTAAATTTGAAAAAATTGAAGTAAGGAAAATTACAAATGAGAAGAAGAAAAGCTCCCGTTCGTGAAATTATGCAAGATCCAGTTTATGGAAGCAAAGTTTTAACGAAATTCATCAACAAAATAATGTATGATGGAAAAAAATCTACAGCAGAAAAAATTATTTACAGTGCTATAGATATCATTAGTTCACGTGGCGACAAGTCTGGAATAGATACATTTAATAATGCTATTGACAATGTGAAGCCTGTTATTGAAGTTAAAAGTCGCCGTGTTGGTGGTGCTACTTATCAAGTTCCAGTAGAAGTACGTCCAGTGCGCCAACTTTCACTAGCTATTAGATGGTTAGTTGATGCTTCTCGTAAAAGAAATGAAAGAACTATGGCTGAGAGATTAGCTAATGAATTAATGGATGCTGCATCTGATAAAGGTTCTGCATTTAAGAAAAAAGAAGATACTTACAGAATGGCTGAAGCAAATAAAGCATTTGCTCACTATCGCTGGTAAGATATTTTTACTAAAGCATAGGGAGTTTTCCCTTGCTTGCGTTTATACTGCGTTTTTTAAAATAAAACTCAGGAATATGATTGATTTCAAACAGGTGACACCTCTTTTATAAGTGAATAGATATTTATTCATAAAAGAGGTTATCTCTAAACTAACTTAAACAAGGTACTATAAATATGGCAAGATCTCATAAACTAGAAGATGTAAGAAATATCGGTATTGCTGCTCACATTGATGCAGGTAAAACTACAACTACAGAAAGAATCCTTTTCTACACTGGTGTTGAACACAAAATTGGTGAGGTTCATGATGGTGCTGCTACTATGGACTGGATGGAACAAGAGCAAGAGCGTGGTATTACGATTACTTCAGCTGCAACTACTTGTGAGTGGGCTGGTAAGCAAATTAATATTATAGATACTCCGGGCCACGTTGACTTTACTATCGAAGTTGAGCGTTCAATGCGTGTTCTTGATGGTGCAGTTTCTGTATTTTGTGCAGTTGGTGGTGTTCAGCCTCAATCAGAGACTGTATGGAGACAAAGAAATCGTTATGGCGTACCTTCTATCGTTTTCGTTAATAAAATGGACAGAACAGGGGCAGACTTTTACCAAGTAGAAGATCAAATTCGTGATCGTCTTAAAGGTAATCCGGTTCCTATTCAACTTCCAATCGGTGCTGAAGAAAATTTTACGGGTATCGTTGACCTTGTAAAAATGAAAGCTATCGTATGGGATATGGATGCTGCAATGGGTTCTAACTACCATGTTGAAGAAATTCCTGCAGATATGCAAGAAAAAGCTGAAGCATACCGTGAAAAAATGATTGAAGAAATATCTTCAGTTGATGGTAACGAAGCACTTTTAGAGAAATATATGGAAGGTGAAGCACTCACTGAAGATGAGATTATTGCTGGTATCAAAGCTGCTACTATTGGTATGCACATCGTTCCAATGACTGCAGGTACTGCATTTAAAAACAAAGGTGTTCAAACTTTACTTGATGCTGTTGTTGCATACTTACCGGCTCCGACTGAATGTGCTCCAATCACAGGTACTATGATGGATGATGAAACTATCGAAGTTGCGGTTCCATCTACTGATGATGGTAAATTTGCAGCACTAGCATTTAAAATCATGACGGATCCATTTGTTGGAACGCTAACATTTATCCGTGTTTATCGTGGTTCACTTGAAGCTGGTTCATTTGTTCATAACTCTACTAAAGATAAGAGAGAACGTATCGGCCGTATCGTGAAAATGCATGCTATTAAACGTGAAGAGATCAAAGAAATCTACGCTGGTGAGATCGGTGCGGTTGTTGGTCTTAAATATTCTACTACAGGTGATACTTTATGTGATCCAACTGAGACAGTTGTACTTGAAAGAATGGTGTTCCCAGAACCGGTTATCTCTGTCGCAGTTGAGCCAAAAACAAAAGCTGACCAAGAAAAAATGGGTATCGCACTTGGAAAACTTGCAGCTGAGGATCCATCATTCAGAGTAAATACTGACGAAGAAACAGGTCAAACTATTATCTCAGGAATGGGTGAGTTACACCTTGAAATCCTTGTTGACCGTATGAAGCGTGAATTTAAAGTTGAAGCTGAAGTTGGTGCTCCACAAGTTTCTTACCGTGAAACTATTAGAGAAACAGTTAACCAAGAATACAAATATGCGAAACAATCAGGTGGTCGTGGAGCGTTTGGTCACGTTTATCTTACAATTAAGCCAGGTGAAGCAGGTACAGGATTTGTATTCCACAATGAAATCAAAGGTGGAACGGTTCCAAAAGAATATATTCCAGCAGTTGAAAAAGGTTGTAAAGAGTCTATGGCTAACGGTGTTCTTGCCGGTTACCCAATGGAAGATATGGATATTACACTTTACGATGGTTCATACCATGATGTTGACTCGAATGAGATGGCGTTTAAGCTTGCTGCTTCTATGGGATTTAAAGAGGGTTGTAGAAAAGCAAAACCTGCTATATTAGAGCCACTTATGAAAGTTGAAGTTGAAGTTCCTGAAGATTACATGGGTGATGTTATCGGTGACCTTAACCGTCGTCGTGGACAAGTGAACAATATGGGTGACAGAGCTGGAAACAAAATAGTTGATGCATACGTGCCACTTGCTGAGATGTTTGGTTACTCAACTGACCTTCGTTCTGCTACACAGGGACGTGCTACTTATTCTATGGAGTTTCACCATTATGAAGAAGTGCCTAAAAACGTTTCTGAAGAAATCATCAAAAAACGCAACGGCTAGTCTAAGCCAAATAAATACTTCCTCTAGGGAGTATTTACCCTTTCCTCCCTCTAGAAATCTATCTTTTTCTAATTGGTTTTAAATTTATTTTTAAGAAATAAGATAAACTTCACAATCACTCTCATGCAAGCAATAAGAATATAGATAAGTAAAGCATAAAGAAATGGATGAAAATAGTTTGCATTGTGCTGCATCTGTTCAAAACGCTCTAGCGGTGCTGTTAGTAAGTCAGAATGTTGCACAATAGCCAATACCAACAATATAGCTACATAATAAAGAAGTTCTAAACGTATTTTTTTAATCATCTAAAATTGTATCATTATAATCCGATATAATGAGGTGAAATCAAACAATTTGGAAAACAAAAATGAAAGTTTTACTCTTTTTATACCTATGTGTAACACTGCTGATCGCAGATAATCCCAAGATATATTCTGCTCTTGGTGATGCTATTTATAATAACGCCGAAAATATCCTCAAACTCAAAGATATGGATGCCTATACGGCTATGCATGAAGATATTGACAAGTATATCTCTGAAGTATATGCGCTAAAAAAGATTGGTAAAGCGATTGAACAAGGAGATACATCCCTAAGCAGTAAAGAATATCTTGAGCGACTAAGAGTTCTCTCCAAAGAAAATGACAACTATGTTCGTAGCGCACAGAGCAAGTTTAGAACATCCATGAGCGATGAAGACAGTGAGCTTTTTTCTTTATTGATTAATAGTGGACTTATTGATACTTTGCGGTATAAAAATGAGATTATCAACTATTACATAGCACATCCTGAGAGTGTAAACGCAGACGGCGTTATCCAAAAGTTTATAGACGAAGAGAACTCTTTAAAAAATAAAGAAGTTGTAAATAAAAAATTGTATAAATCAAAAGAGCAGTACCAAAAAGAAAAAATTCAAAGGATTAGAGAGCAGGATGAAGCACAACAAAAAGCGCTTGAAGAGACTTTGCAGGATGAACTAGAAAAGAAAAAAAGTGAGATAAGGGAAAATCAGGTTAAAGAATTGACGCGCTGATTATAGCCACGTAAACTCTTCATACTCGTTTGGTCTTCCTTGGAGTGTTAGATAGGGTTTGTAGTGTGATTTGTAGGATAAAGAAGGACAATCTTCTACATAATAACCCAAATAGATCCATTTTTTAGATTTTTGCTTTGCAAATAAAACCTGATTATATAAAGATAGTTTCCCAAGAGCAAGATGATTATAGTCAGGGTCATAATAAAAATAAATAGAAGATATACCATCTTCTAAAATATCAATCAAATCTACGGCAATAAGCTGATCATCATCAAAATAGAGTATCTCATAGCCAAATTCATTATAGCCGCTTACAAAAGAGTTCTGATAATGTTGGGGGCTTGTTTCTTGATAATCCCAGCCTTTACGATGATGCATATCTAAATGATACTTTTCAAAGAGTTCAAGGTGCTTTTTGGAGAGCGTAGGGCGCTGTATATAGCTTGTTATATGGGAAGCTTTTTTTAAAACACGTCTTTGGGATTTTGAAAATGAAAAATTAACTACATCAATTTTGATGCTCTGGCATTCATTACACTCAGCACAAATTGGTCTGAAGTACATCTTGCCAAATCTTCTATATCCTCTTTCTATCAAATCTTGACAATTTTTACTTGAACAGTTATCGATAATCTTGTAGTGCGTGAGTGTTTCTTTGCCTTTGAGGTAAGAACATTTGTCATTGAGTGCAAATTCTTTAAGTAAATTCATAGAGCGATTTTGACATAATTTGTATTATAAGTAGCATAGAAAGGTGTGTTTTGGATTTTTTTTTAAAGTATAAGACAATTTTGTTTCGAGTGAGTGGTACGGTTTTATTGTTGTTTGCACTTATAGCTCATTTTTGGATGACACCAAAAGAAGGGCTTAGTGAAGTAGAAATTGCAGCTGCAAATGTGGCTCGTATGGAAGCGAGTGTTGCGGGTTCTAGTCAAAGTTCAAAAGCTGCTAAACCTGATACATCAAAGTTTCTTGAAAAGTTCAAAAGTACACAAGAGAAGCAAATGGAGTACCTTACAATCATAGCTATTATTTTTGGCAGCGGCTTATTGCTCTATAGTTTTATAAGACCAAAAAGTGATAACTAGAGAAACATTGTTCTTCGCAGCAGCAAAAATTAGGAACGGTTTTGCGCGATTAGCACACCCTCTATCATCTCATCTATATCACCATCTAAGATAGCAGTGACATTTGAGTAAGCTTCGTTGCTTCTGCTATCTTTTATCTGCTGGTACGGCTGCATAACATAGGAGCGGATTTGATGTCCCCATCCGATTTCACTTTTTGCAACTCCATCTTTTTCCGCTTGTTGTTGTTCGAGTTCTAGTTCATAAAGACGGGATTTCAACATTTTCATCGCCGTAGCTCTATTTTTGTGTTGACTTCTATCGTTTTGGCACTGTACAACTACACCTGTTTCGATATGCGTGAGTCGGATAGCTGATTCCGTTTTGTTGACGTGTTGTCCACCTGCACCACTTGATCTGTAGGTATCAACTCTGATGTCTTTGTCTTCGATAACGATGTTGATATCATCATCAATTTCTGGTGAAACCATGACGGAAGAAAATGATGTGTGGCGTTTCGCGTTTGAGTCAAATGGAGAGATACGGACAAGTCTATGGATGCCGTTTTCTACTTTGAGATATCCGTAGGCATTTTCACCTTTGATGAGAATAGTCGCATCTTTGATACCTGCTTCTTCTCCATTTTGGTAGTCAAGAACTTCTACGCTAAATCCGCGTCTCTCAGCAAAGCGTTTATACATACGCAGAAGCATTGAAGCCCAGTCTTGGGATTCTGTACCTCCTGCTCCTGGATGGATAGAGAGGATTGCATTGTTGGCATCCGTTTCTCCGCTGAGTAATACGCTTATTTCCATATTACGGATAGAATCCTGAAGTGAAGAAGCATCTGCAAAAAGAAGTTCGATAGACTCCTCATCATTTTCTTCTTTTGCCATTTCATAGAGTTCTAGGGCATCATCTAGGGCATTTTTTGCCACTAAATATTTGTCGAGTTTTCTTTGGAGTTGCGTTTTTTCTTTTTGTACAAGAGCTGCGTTTGCGGCATCGTTCCAAAACTCTTGATCATTTTCCAGTTCGACTATTTCGGCGACTCTTTTTTTGATTTTTTCAGGTTCTACAACATCTGTTATATTTGCCATTTTTGTAGAAGTGTTCTTTAAAAGTTCGGTATATTCGTAGTTATCCATATAATTTATCCAATAGTGTATAATTGCGATTATATTACATATGGACTTAAAATGAAGATTATCTCAAGCCCTTTGGAGCTCAAAGAATATTTAAAAGATTGCAACAAAACTGTAGGTTTTGTCCCTACTATGGGGGCTTTACACGAAGGACACATTTCGCTTATCAAAAAAGCAAAAAGAGAAAACGAACTTTTGGTTGTATCGATTTTTTTAAATCCGACACAGTTTCTTAAAGGTGAAGATTTAGATAAATATCCAAAAAAAGATGAAGCAGATAAAAAAATATGTCAGCTTGGTGGCGTGGATGTTTTGTTTTTTCCTCAGATAAGTGATATGTACGGACGTGACGAAGTCTCACTTTTAGCACCAAAAGTACGTGGTTTTGTTCTTGAAGGAGCCAGTAGAGCGGGGCATTTTAACGGCGTTTTGACTATTGTGATGAAACTCTTAAATATTGTAAATCCAACACGTGCGTATTTTGGAAAAAAAGATGCTCAGCAACTCAACCTGATAGCGCTCATGACAAAACAGCTCTTCATGAGCGTTACAATAGTTCCTGTTGATACGCTCAGAGATGCAGATGGTTTGGCTTTGAGCAGTCGCAACGCGTATCTTAGTCCATCAGAGAAAAAAGAGGCGCTCAAAATCCCTGCTTCACTTTATATCGCTTCAAAGATGGTGAGCAAAAATATCATGAGCTCCAAAGAGATAACAAACGCAATGCGCGAACATCTTGCACCTTTGGAGATATCTTATGTGGAGATTGTAAATCGTGAATTTGAGTCCATCAAAAATGTGGAACTCAAAAATACGATTATCCTCGTTGAGGCAAAAGTAGGAGAGACGCGATTACTCGATAATATTTGGCTTTAGATAGCCGTCTTCTACTAAAATATCTACAGCAGCTTTAAAGACGGGTACAGATGTCAAAGAGGCAAATTGGCTTGATTGCGGTTTGATGACTATAACGCCGATAGTGTATTTATTGGTATCGTCATTCGCAAAGCCCATAAACGCAGTGTTGTATTTTCGTACATATTTTCCATCTTCAACAATGTGCGCCGTACCTGTTTTGCCACCGACTTCCAGACCCGGAGTTATCGCTTTTATACCTGTTCCCTCATTTACGGTTTTTATAAGAATTTCTTTAACTCTTTGTGCTGTAGCGGGTTTTATAACTTGTATAGTTTCTTCATCAACTATAGGAATATTTCGACCATGTTCATCTATAAAATTATTGACAATTTTTGGCGTCACTATTTTGCCGTTGTTGTCAAAAGCACTATAAGCACGCAGAAGTTGCATAAGGTTTGCTTTCATACCGTATCCATAAGAACAAGTCCCTCTATAGACATCGTTATCGAGTCTTTTTGGGCTTGGTATAGAGCCGGTGCGCTCATAAATCAAATCCGGTGTACTGCGTTTTGAGAAACCGAAGTCCTGAAGTCCTTGGTGAAACTCATGTCCTGACATCTTTTGTGCAAGCTGAGAGATACCGATGTTGGATGAGTGAACGATAACATCTTCAGCGCTTAGCATACCAAACTTATGTTCATCGGTAATAACTTTGCTCCCGAGTTTAAATCTACCGTTGTAACCGTTGACCATCTCATACGGACTGATACGTCCTTTGTCCAAAAGTATAGAAAATGTAATAACCTTGACAACACTTCCCGGCTCAAAGGAATATTCCGTCACGCCTGAATTGAGCGCTTCATAGTCTTGCGGCTGGATATTTTTTGGCATAAATCTGTTTGAGCTTGCAATTGAGAGAATTTTGCCATCTTTTGGATTCATGATGGCTATCATTATTTGGGTAGCATCGAGTTGCGTTTTCATCTTGTCAAGCATTCGTTCAATCTTTATTTGCAAAGCAACAGGAATGGTAAGCTTAATATCCAAACCGTTGATCTCAGGCTTAGTGAAGCTATTTTTATTGAGAATGATATAGTTGTTTACATCTCTTTGTCCAAGGCTTGAACCATCTTGTCTAGCAGAGAGTTCAACATCAAATCTTTTTTCAAGACCTTTTACCCCACGAATACGAGTGTAGCCATTGTCTTCTAATTTGTGCGAATATCCTATAACCGGTGTAAGTAAGTCTTCATAAGGGTATTCTCTACTCTCTCCACTCTCAAGTATGCTCAGACCATGAAGCATTCGCAAGCCTGTACGAGGATTTTTTCTTTCGATAAATACTTTGTAATCTCGGAGGTCATAGGCAAGCTTTTTGAGGTATTGCGCCTGTATCTCTGGGATAAGATAACTCAGAACTACGACACCCTTTCTTTGATCAAGTTTTTTTCGTATTTCTTGTGCATCAATCCCCGAATAAACACTAAAAAGTTCGATAAAGAGCTCTTTTTTTTCTGGGTCAATATAGTGTGTGTTGACAACTGCTTTGTAAAGTTTTATCGTCGTAGCGACATGAAATCCATCGGCGCTGATGATACTCCCCCTAGCGGCTTTGGAGCTATCGCTTGTATAAAGTGAAGGTAGATCGCGAGATTTGAGCACGTTGAGCAGCATAACTGCTAAAAAAATAAAAAATCCAAATCCTATAAGAGAATAAAGAAGCAGTATTTTTTTACTTTTATTTTCATTTAACATAATATCTGGGTACTTTTTAATTTTTAATGAAGATTATAGTGGGAATAAACTTCATTTTATATTTGAGTACGACCCAGTTCTTTGTATGCGCTGAGCGCTTTGTTGCGGATTTCTAGCATGAGCTTCATACTCGTCTCTGCTTTTCCTATAGCGAGTGCTGCTTGATGCAAGTCTTTTACTTGACCCGTTGCCATGTCGGCTATAGCTTTTTCACTGTTTACTTGTAGCTCATTTGTTTCATTGATAGCAGACTTGAGATGTTGGCTAAAGTCACTTCCAGCCGCTTCCCCGGCACCACTCTTTTGTTTTAAAAGATCTGAGGAAGATATTCCTGATATGCTGTTAATATTATTCATAATCTATCTTCTCCTTATTATTGAAGTAGTGATATAGCACTATTTGCCATATCTTTGGCACTCTCAAACGCAGCGACATTTGCTTGATACGAACGAGTTGCTTCTACCAAATCGGCCATTTCGATGACTGGATTAATATTTGGATAAGCAACATAACCGTTTGCGTCTGCATCAGGGTGGTTTGGCTCAAACTTTAGTTTTGGCTCTCTGTCGTCACGAGAAATTTTATCGACTAAAACGCTCATGATAGCAGGATTTACCTTTTTGCCATACGAGCCTTCACTGAGTGGATCCTCGTATTTTGCACTTTCGCTCATGTCACCGAGTGCTTTGTTATAGTATTCGTTGAAGTCTATGGCTTTAAAGACAACTTCTTGTCGTCTATAAGGTCCGCCTTCTTCTGTGCGCGTCGTTTGTGCGTTTGCTATGTTGCTAGATATTGTGTTGACACGCACTCTCTGTGCCGAGAGACCATATCCACTGATATCAAAACTATTGAGAAAATTGCTCATTTTATACCCTTAACTTATCTTACCGGATGAATCTATGACGCTTTTGAAGATATCGCTATCTTTTTTATTTGCTTGGATGAGTGCGTTGAACATCACGGAGTTTTTACTCATTTCAGTTGTTTCTACATCGAGATCGACGCTGTTTCCGTCATTTCTTGCCATATGTCCGTCTCTGTAGAAGAGTTTTGGCTTTTGGCTATTTGTTTCATTTTGAAGCGGGAGATGTTGAGCATCTGTTTGTGCCAGTTCAAGATGAGGTGATTTTTCTTTGAGCAGTGCTGCTTCTTTTGCACGCAAAGCATCCTCAAATCGGATATCTCTTGGTTTATAAAAAGGAGTATCTGCGTTTGCAATATTGGACGCAATCATATCTTGACGCGCTGCTCTAAAGTCCAAAGCGTCCTTGATAAGGCTATGTGTACGCGATATTTCAATGCTCATGTTGCGTTTCCTTGGTCTATGTTGTATGACTTAAGCAATTTTAGTTCCAAAAATTTAAATGCTGTATCTATGATATAATCATCTAAAAGAAAAATCTGGAGTCCAAAATGGGTGGTATAAAACTAGAAGACTTACCACACTATACGTATGATGACTATAAAGATTGGGAGGGAAATGATTGGGAGATTATTTACGGTCAAGCGTATTGTATGAGTCCTACTCCTATGATTGCGCATCAGCATGTTAGTTCTAAAATAGCTTGGCAATTACAAACTCTATTTGAAAACTGTGAGAAATGTCAGGTTCTTTTGCCAATTGACTGGAAAATCTCTGATGATACAGTAGTCCAGCCAGACAACTCGGTCATTTGCCATGAACCACAACACGAAGCGTACATCACAAAAGCTCCTAAGATTATCTTTGAAATTCTCTCAAAAAGTACAGCCAAAAAAGACAAAGGACTCAAGTTCAATCTTTATGAGGCTGAGGGTGTGAGTTATTACATCATAGTTGACACAAAAGAAAAGATAGCAAAAGTCTATGAACTCAAAGATGGAAAATATATAAAAGTTTGTGACGCAAGCGATGAAACTGTCACATTTATTATAAAAGAATGTAATAATACGATAAGTTTCAATTTTGCGAAAATATGGTGATAAAGAACTGCTTAAGCGAATTTTAATCCGTTTTATTTCATAATGGTCGTAAGATTACTAGTGTAGTCCAAATTTTTTATCTACAAGGAGTTCTTTATGAAAAGAGCTGGTTTTACAATGATTGAATTGAT
>JAQTWZ010000038.1 GCA_028689055.1 Sulfurimonas sp.
GAAAAGAGCTTGTTTTTGCAATCAAACTTTCTGATACAAGCACACTTCTTGGATATGATCTTGGTAAAAGAACAAAAAAGTTTGTAGATAAAATAGGGCGTGCGAATGCAGCTATCTTACCATACTGCGTATCAGTTGAAAATGGCAAAGCGACAGCATTTAGCGCAAAATATTATATAGCTATCAGTTATCCACTTTTGACAATGACTGAGTTTATGGGTATCGCAACAGTTCCTGGTGCGGTGGCAAAAGATTTAGAAAAACCTTTTAAATAATCAGCTTGCGTTTTCGCAAAAAAGGAAATTGTATATGAAAAAAATATTTGCACTGCTTTTTACATTTTTAGTTATGTTTGCAACAAATGCAACAGCCAAAGATGTTAGTACATATTTAGTCGGTGATTATGTAGATGTCGAGACTGTAAAAAACAAACTCACGACGGCTGGATATGAAATAGTCGCAAGCTACGAGAGTGTAAAAGATGGTGTAACTATTGTTTTTACAAATAGCGCACTTAAATCCGAAGCCGCAAAACCTGGTCGTGCTCATGCAGCAGTTTTGCGTCTTTTTGTTGATGCTCAAGAGAAAAAGATAAGTCTTACAAACCCTCTTTATTTCGGTAAAGCGTTTATGCAGGATGATTACAACGAAACTGTTTTTAACACGCAATTTGAAATCTTAAACACTGCGTTTGCAGGCTTGCAGGGTTCAGTAGATAAGATGGATGATGAGAGTCTTTCGGGATATCATTTTATGATGGGTATGCCTTATTATGGTGATGTTGATGAGCTTGGTAGTGGCGAAACGGCAGATTTAGTACAAAAAGTAAACTCCTACAAAGACGGAAAGTTTACACTCTTTACTCTAAAAATAAATGATGAGAAATATCTTGTAGGATACGATTTAGATAACAGAACAAAGAAGTTTGTTGAGAAGATTGGTCGTGCAAACGCAGCAGTTCTTCCGTATTGTATCGCTATAGAAAACAAAAAAGCGACAGCTATGGAAGCTAAATACTACTTGGCGGTTTCATACCCGTTATTAACGATGACAGAGTTTACAACTATTGCAACTGTTCCTGGTGCAATATCAAAACATTTGGAGAAGCCTTTTAAATAAAGCTTCTTCCTTGAAACGCAAGTGATGATTTAGATCATCACCGCTTCACGTTTTCCTTCTACGATCTCTCCGATAAGATAACCATCAGTCTCTGACAAGATTTTTGCTACATTGGACTCTTCTACAACGAGAATCATACCTACGCCCATATTGAAAGCTCTGTACATTTCATCTTCTGCTACATGAGCGCTCATGAGTTCAAATATAGGAAGGACTTTGATAGAAGCTTTTTGAATCTCTGCTTTGAGGTGCTCCGGTAAAACGCGAGGTAGGTTTTCAACGATGCCACCACCCGTGATGTGTGCCATCGCAACTATCTCATTTTTGAGTGCTTTAAATGTTTTGACATAGATATTTGTAGGTTCTAGTAATGTCTCGATAAGAGGTTTTCCATTGAAATCATCTTCAAATTTCATGCCCATTTTCTCAAACAATACTTTACGTGCAAGAGAAAAACCGTTTGAATGAAGACCCGAGCTTGGAAGTGCAATAAGTTTGTGACCTGCTCGAACTAAAGATACTCTATCCATCTCTGATTTTTCTGCGACACCAACAGCGAAGCCCGCCAAATCGTAATCATCTGTAGAATACATTCCCGGCATCTCAGCAGTTTCTCCACCGATAAGTGCACACTCTGCGCGAATACAGCCCTCAGCGATACCTGCTACCACATTTGTAGCTACTTTTACATCAAGTTTGCCAGTTGCATAGTAGTCTAGGAAAAATGAAGGTGTTCCGAAGTTGCATAAAAGATCGTTAACACACATAGCAACAAGGTCAATACCTACAGTGTTGTGGATACCGCTATCAATGGCAAGTTTGAGTTTTGTTCCGACTCCATCGGTTGCAGCGAGCATTACAGGCTCTTTGAAGCCTTTTGGAAGCTCAAACGCACCTGCAAAAGAACCAATACCACCTAAAACACCAGCAATAGCAGTTGATTTTACAAGCGGTTTGATGTTTTCAACAAAACTATTTCCAGCGTCAATATCAACGCCCGCGTCTTTATAGCTTATCTGACTCATTACTTCTCCTCTGCTTGAGGTAAGTCACATTTTTTGCTCATGATACACAATGGACAGAAATTTAGTAAGCCGGCAAGTAGTGGTAAAACACCTAAATAGAACCAATAAATCCCTGTGATAACACCAGCGATTATGAGTGCTAAACCAATAATAATGCGAAAAACTCTACAAAACTTTCTTATTTTGTTGAAATCCATTCCTATACCTTTACATTTATATAAAATTTATGCAATTATATCCACATTAAGTAAAATTAATCCAAATATGCTAAAATCGCTTAAAATATAAATAGTTGGGAATTATGAAAATGAAAGAATTTATCTATCCGGAAATGATGGTGCACGTGCCAGTTTGTACGAATAAAGTGCCAACAAATGTTTTGATTATAAGCGATAATGCAAGCGTTTTAGAAGCTGAGATGATGAAGCATAACGGCATAGGTTTTAAGAGTATAGTTTGTTCTTTGGATGCCTTGAGAGCAGAGGGTGACAAAAGTTATGATGTAGTTATTTGTGAGATGCAGGCAGACGCCGCCGTAATTGCACATATTAGTCGTATCCTCAAAGAAGAGGGTCAACTCAGTATGACACATAACTCTCTGGATGATGTGCAGAGCAATAAATCGCTCATGCAAGTGCTTGGCAACTACTTTAAAGTTATCATGCCATACAATCTAGGCAACGGTTCTACTGCACTTTTGGCATCAAAAGAGTATCACCCGACAGCAGATATTATTTTGCAACGTTCGGATATGCTTGATGATTTGAAATATTATAACTGTGATGTACATATCGCATCGTTTGCTATGCCAAATTATATTCGTAAAGAGTATTTGGGAATCATCAAAAACTAATGGCGTTTGAATATGCTATCGCTTTGAGTGGAGGAATCGCAACCGGTAAAAGTACGGTTGCCTCTCTGCTTGCTCTCAATGGTATGCGCGTGATTGATGCGGATACTATCTCTCATGAGATTTTGGATGCTTCCTCTTCTTGGGTGGCGCAGACATTTGGCGCTGAATATCTCAATGGTTCAAAAGTAGATCGTGCAAAGCTTGGAACTCTCATCTTTTCGGATGCAAAAGCAAAAAAGATTTTAGAAGATTTTTTGCATCCTAAAATACGAGATGAGATAGAAAAACGCAGCGAAAAACAAGACGGTTTTAAGTTCCCCTATCTCATAGATATCCCCCTTTTTTTTGAGAATGGTGCGTATAATATCAAAGAGAGTGTGGTTGTTTATACTCCTCCCGAAATACAGCTAGAGCGTTTTATGAAACGCAACAAATATTCACAAGAAGAGTCTATCCGTAGAATCGCCTCGCAGATGCCTATAGAAGAGAAAAAAAAACGAGCGACATGGGTGATAGATAACTCAAAAAATCTCAAACATCTCCAAAAAGAGTGTGAAGATTTTGTAGAAATGATAAAGGAAAAGTACTTATGACAGTAGCAAAATACAGCGCAAACGGAAACGATTTTGTGCTTTTTCATACATTTATAAAAAAAGATAGAAGCACATTGGCAAGAGAGCTTTGTCATAGACAAGATGGTATCGGTGCGGATGGGTTGATTGTCTTGCTCCCTCATTCTGAGCAAGATTTTGAATGGCAGTTTTATAACTCTGATGGAAGTCATGCGGATATGTGTGGCAACGGTTCAAGAGCCTGTGCACACTACGCCTATACACATGAGCTTGCTCCGAGTAAGATGAGTTTTTTGACCGGAGCCGGAGTCATAAACGCAAGAGTAGAAGATACTATGGTGCAAAGTGAACTTACTCCTCCTACCATCATAGAAAAGAATATCGCGCACAATGGCAAAACATGGTGGCTCATCAACACGGGCGTGCCACATCTGGTACACTTTACTGAGGATATCACTGCGTTTGACATCGATGAAGCAAGAGAACTTCGCTACATATACAATGCCAATGTCAATATCGCTTTTGTAGATGGTGAAAACCTCAGAGTACGTACATACGAGCGTGGCGTAGAAGATGAGACACTTGCCTGCGGTACGGGAATGGCAGCTTGTTTTTACAGAGCATACAGTGAAGGCAAAGTAAAAAATAACATAGAAGTGTATCCGACGAGCGGTGAGACTTTATATCTTGGTATGAATGAGAGAACGATCACTTTTAAGGGAGCCGTGAAGAAAACATTTGTCGCAGAGTGGAGGAGTTAGACTTTTACTCTCGTTCCCTCTCCTGAGAGACTGTGAAATAACTCAATTTCCAGTCTCAAATAATAATCTTTAAAAATTTCAAAAGCAAGCTATTTTAAATCACATTTTTTGTAAAATTACATTTATTAAAGTCCTATATTTAGGCTTCTAAGGCTATTGATGAGTGATTTGTATAAACAAGGTTTGAATAGGAGTCAGCAACTCTTATTGCCTCTGAGTATTGATGATTATGTCGATGAAGATAACAATGTAAGAGCAATTGATGCTTATGTAGAGTTATTGGATTTAAATAAACTAAAGTTTTCAAATACCAGAAAAAGTAATAGAGCCGATGGGCAAAAGGCCTATAGCCCTAAAATGTTATTAAAAATATACATTTATGGCTATCTCAATAAAATAAGAAGTTCAAGAGCATTAGAAAAAGAGTGTAAAAGGAATCTTGAACTTATTTGGCTTACGCAGAATCTAGTGCCAAGCTACCATACTATTGCAGATTTTAGAAAAGATAATCCAACAGCCCTCAAGCGCGTTTTTACAGAATTTGTGCTCTTATGTAAAAATATCAATCTCATAGGAGATGGTCTCAAGGCAGTTGATGGCGTATTTTTGAGAGCCAAGCTTCTAAAAATCGACTCATTACAAAAAAACATTAGAAAGAGACTTAGAAAAAGTCACACAAGAGTATCTCAAATCATTAGAGTTCGTTTGACATAAGCAAATCTTTAGATATGAAAACGAACATATCGTAGAAGAACATAAAGAGAAGATGCAAACAGAGGAATGCAAAGCAATAGTGAAAAAAAGAGGTTCCTTGGTGGAGCATCCATTTGGAACTATAAAAAGAAACCTAGGCTGGAATCATTTTTAGTCAGAGGTATTGAAAAAGTATCAGGAGAGAATGCTTTGATAATGTTTAGCTATGACTTCCAACGATTATTAAACCTTATAGGAATAACTCTGTTTTAAAAACTAATAGCTGCTATGAAAAGTGGAAATATAGAACATATAAAAGAAGAAATAGACAAATATATGGCCCTTATTTCGTCTCATATCGTTGTGGATAGGAGAGGATTGGAAGGTACTCGGCATCGTAGTTATCGCCGTTTTCATCGATGAGCGTGGGTGTTTTTCCTACGCCTCGCAGTATCGTCTCTTCTGTATGGTACGGTCTATCCGTAATCGTCTCTCCTTCATGATACGGCGTGCCGTCGATGTGAGTGTAGGTATTGTTGGCATCACGGTAATATTTATAGGTAAAAATAGTCTCACCGAAGTAGTCTTTGCCTTTTGTATAGCGCTGTGTTGCGACAACTTTTCTGTACCCTTTGGCTCCTTTGAGGGACTCTTCTAGCGTAGGGTAGAGAAGAGGCGCTTGTATATAACCCTCTTGGTTGAGGTACTCTTTTTTGGCTGTAAATTCACGGATGAGTTTGAGTCTTGTTTGTTGGATGGCTTTGAGTTGATCGACTGTTTCAAATGACAAAGCAGGAAAATTATCGCTATAGCCATTTGCTTTTGTAATCTTGTTTGTAAGATAAATCTCCATCGATTTTGGCATATCTCCATAGAGTGAAGCGCCTACGACATGGTTGAGAAATTTTCTATATTCACCGGTATTGGCATCTCTATTTATCGGATCTCCTCTGTGTGCTTCTCCTGCCGTCTCGTCTGCTTGGACATGAGCACTGCGTTTGTAGCCTAAATAATCCATCTCTTTGTATCCAAGATCGCCTGCAAACTTTCTGGAAAACGACCAGACCGTATCGATAGTATTTCCTGTTCCTGAAGTAAATTGTTCCGGCTCAAAACCGTATCGTGAACTATGGCAGCCTACACACTGCATGAGCTCCTCAGGCGTTTGTGTGCGAAGTTCTCCGTTTGCATTTTCGATAAATGCGCTCACCCACCATCCTGCGCCGTTATCTATCCAGCCCTCATTTTTGTTGTAGTAAAGCGGTGCGTTTTCATCTTTGAGTATTGGTTCGCCCGGATAGTGCATTTTCCATTTGACCATATAGCGGATCTCTTTGACTCTCAAAGAGCGTGTACCGGGGAATTTTGAGTTCGTTCCGTCCGCCTCTACATCGACATAATGCAGTGGATGGGCAAACTCTGTTTTGAGCGGGTAAAGTCCTCTGTGTAGAGGTTCATCACTCGCTTTACCGACATAGTGCGTTTTGGCGTTTTGGATTCTATCTTGTATGGCTTGTTCTAACAGCTCAAGATTTTGTTTGTAGATTTCGAGATTATACGAGCCATTGCTATCTTGCATAAATTTCGCATCAAGGCGAATATAAACACCACTCACACTTCCTGTATGCGGTGTAAAAATCCCATAAGGCATAAAGTTAATAGCTCTCCAGCCTGTGTTGTGCCCATTTGCATCACTAAAGATGGCTTCATCGGTATCGGATGTGCGCACAAAACCATCATCATCGGCTGGAAGCGCACTAGGATTGAGTGCAGGAAAAAGTCTAAAGGCATCATCTTTGATACCGCTATTACTCATCTTCGCATCACCTCTTTTTTTATTATACGCCGCTTGCCAGTTATCGGTTTGGATATAACTTCGCATATCCCAAGCATCCGCATCTATCTTAAGAGCGTCAAAAGCTTCATCGAGTTTGTGAGGCAAAAGGGTGTTTTCCCATGGATTGATATTTGGTGAGCGGCTAAATCTATCGGCGGCGCCAAAGGCGTATTCGAGTTGTAGATTGCCCAAACTATCATCAAGTCCTGCTTGTGGGGTTGTGTTGCCGAGTTTTTGTTTGGCAGCTGCGTTTGAGTGGCAAAAGAGACAGGCATTTTGTGTGCCGTAAGATGTCTCAATATAACATTGCGCAGGGGTGTTCGCATAAGGATTTTCAAAGAGTGTTCTTGCACGAAGTTCCCCTATCATAGGAGATGACGCACTCAGAGTTGCGCTATTTTGTTCTTCGAGTGGTTCGGAGTTATTTTCACTGCCACAACCGAGGAGAGTCAATCCACTTACAAAAAGTAAAATAACACGTGAGAGAGATATTTTTTTCATGAAATTTGCCTGATTTTATTTTTTGTAGATAGATTGTTTTTTCAAGAGGCAAAAAGCCTCTTGAGCGTTATTTGAGACCTGGCATCCCGCCGATGTAGCCGAAACTTGCGTTTGACTTGTCTATCATTGTTCCAAGAACAGCTTTGAGTGTATCTGGAGTCGTTTTTGTAAAGTCTGCATGGTGTTGTGAGTTGCTCATGATATAGGCATGACCGCTCTCGTTTTCCACTACCTGAAGTCCTGTACATTCAGCACCGGCAGGCACTGAAAGGATACGAGAAAGTTTTGTCGTATCTACATTGTATGCCCATACAAAGTTATTTGTATGTGTTCCGCTATCTTCACCGATAAAGAGTGTACGCATTTTATTTGAAAAAGCGATATTATCCGTGTTGGCTATTTTGTCAGGATTACAAGTATTCCCAAGCGCATCTGCAGCGATCTCTTCACCCACTAAAGCTGTTGGAGCCAATATACTGACACCGACATACTCAGAGTTGATGTCATTGCCATCTGTATCTTTTTGCCCGCCTGCTAGTGTAAGCTCATAGGTTGCACCACAGTTGTTTTTCGCTACTTTGATATGATCTGTTGCAAAAGTATCATCTTGGAGCATACCTTTATCTTGGTAGCTGATCGCCATATACGCTTTTTTGTTTTTCTCGTCTATCGTGATACCTTCCATTTTATTCCACTCGGTCGTAGCGCCTTTCATAGCGGCTAAACGGCGAGGCTCAAGAAAGGCAGCTACTGTCTCTTTGCCAGCTTTGAGTTTTAGATACTCTTTACCACTATGTCCAGCTTTGATAACAGTGTAGCCTGTCGTATCAGCTCCACCTGCAACCGCTTCAGGAGTCAGATATTCAAAGATGTCGGCAAAAGTATGTGTATCAGTCCAGCCTTTTACTTCGCTCTCACTAGCATGACCTAGTTTTACCCAGCTCAAAGTTCCCGCCGCACTAGCGCTTCCAGCGGCATTTGTTTGTGTAAACTTTTGCGCATAAAGAGTTCCTGCAGAGAGGTCATTTGCCGCATCAGCGACAAACATAAGCGACAATACATTGGTACCGTCATCACCGTACAGGGCAGTTTTGCCATCGCCGAAGACTTTAGCCATCTCCCACGTTCCTTTACCCATCGCATAACGCTTATGAAGTTCATACGAACCGTCAGCTTTGACTACAACTTCTTGGTTATAACCATAATGGTACATATTGGCTGTTTTTGTATTGTCCCAGTAGAGGTTTGTCATTGCAGTGAGACCTTTAGCGGTAGTCGCAGCAGCAGTTCCACTTGCTTCTGTGAAGTAGAGGTCATAATCCTCTTCTCCACCTAAGTGTGTGTTCCATGGTGTTTGTGAACCAAAACAGAAAATCCAGCCACCCTCTACGCTTGAGTGATCGATTGGTTTTTGATCAACTGCTTTAAGTTTTCCATCTGTATCTTGCGCTATATCTGTCAAAATCATATTCATAGGCATTCTTGAGCTTGGTTTTGAACCATCACCCAAAATCCAGTCATACTCCAAATGAGAAACCATAAAAAGTTTGCCGTCAATGTTGAGAAGTGAGTTTGCATCCGGTGTCTCAGCAATCATCGGGTCACCATTTACATCCATAAGCGGTTCCATTTTATAGTTATAGAGTTGTCCCGCGTAGTTTTCGTTTGTTCCTACTTTGTCTTTTACGCCAAAAAGTACATCATAAGAAAGTGGATACTCTTTGTACTCTGTATCTGTCGTATAAACACGTACTTTTGCATCAGAGTAAGATCTTGACATATCAACATTGTTTGCAGGTGCCGCCATACTCACAAACTCTACTTTAGTAGCACTGACACCTTCTACTATAGTTGCATTTGCATCACTACTGTCACTATTATCGCATCCAACTATACCTGTCGCAAGCACTGCCAACGCAGCCAAACTTAACCATTTATTCATGTATCATCCTTTTTTAAATTGTGAAATACTAAAGGGTTTTTATTACGAAGATGTCACATTTTAGTTACAGGTTTGTATTAAGAAGAGATTATTTTTGGGTTTTTATTTATTCAATTTATTCAAAGTTCTTAGCTCAAAAGCTCTTCTAGCCAAATTTTTTGGCTTCTCTTGAGGTTTTCGCTCATCCACAAAATCGGGATTTGGTTTCATGAGCGCTTTATTAAATGGAATCGATTCGCGGGCATCTTGATGACTTACTGAATGAATTATTAGCGTCAATGAAATAAGCACTCAGAGTTTTAATACTAGAAACTCTTTTGGCAAAGAGCATAAAATTTAAAGAATGAGATTTTTATGCAAATCTTCAAATCACTCCGCTAACTAAACTTAAAGAGATGATTGTAAGCAGTATGGAGACAAGAGCGCGGATAAACTCAATAGAGACTTTTTTGAGTAACTTATTTCCAACAATAGTTCCCAAAAAAGCCGCTATTGTCGCGACTACGACCATTTGCCACTCTATATCGCTACTTTGCAAAAAACTCTCTTTGTAGATGAACATTCTTGCACTATCGACCATGACCGCAAGAACTACTCCCGTAGCGATAAAACTCTCTTTGTTTAGCCCTGCTTTTAGCAAAAACATACTCCTAAACGCACCCTGATTTCCAGACAATCCGCCAAAAAAACCACTCAAAATCCCGCCTAGAGGAAGCCATTTTTTATTCACGGACATTTTAGAAAAATAGGGTAAAAGCTCAATAAGAACAAAAAAGAGTATCAAAACACCTATGACAAATTTGATTGGAGTAACAACAAAACTCTTATCAAAAAGCATATACTCATATAGCACTTCAATGGCTGATAAAAATCCAAGTAAATAAGCACCTAAAAATGCAAAAATGACAGCAGGTACTCCAAAATAGAGCAGAACTTTAGCATCTGCATTTTTTGCTACTAAAAAAAACTTCAATATATTGTTGGCGAAATGAACAACCGCCGTAATAGCTATAGCAATGGCAGGCGGGAAAAAGATAGCGACTATAGGCATAAGAAGAGTGCCAAGCCCAAAACCGCTAAAAAAAGTCAAAAGCGAAGCCACAAACGCCGCAAAAGCTATGATATAGAGTTCCATTTAGAATTCCTTTTGTAATAATTTCTCATATTGTAACCATATATAACTCATTCTATAACTATAAACTCTACTTTTTGATCGGCATGACAAGCGTTACAAGAGTTTCTTACATCATTAAATTTATCTGCTATCTGAGCAGTATTCTTCTGCGTTAGAGCGTATTGAAACTCCTTATAAGAAGCGTTTAAAAAGAAGTTTTGACTTGCCTCTTTTCTTGCGGGTCTTCTTATGTAGCCATTTTCTATAGAAACTTTTATTTTTTCTAAGTGATATATCGCCAGTTCGTAGTTTTTGACTTTCAGGGCTTGTTTCATAGCATCATACCTGTATCCGACCTCTACCATAGCAGTATCAAATCCTCTCAGCTGATTTTGAATCGCACGAAATTTTTCATCGTCTGTATCTACTTGCATTAGCCAGTTGGAGCGTGTTGAGTAGTTGTTACCCGAAGAAAAAAGAAGGGTAACAAACATAAAAAACATAATAAAAGATTTCATATACAGCCTTTGTAATTATTTTACGAGCTTTTTATAACTTTTTTTGTCTTATAGATTTATCTGCTCAAGCAGCCATGGCCATGGACCATAACCGCTTGCTGCGTTTATGTGTCCGCCGTCTTTGACGACGTGCATCGCAACTTCAAGTTCTTTTTGGAGTTTCTCCGCCTCTTGTGTGTTTAAGTAAGGGTCGTTGGTTGAGGTGATGAGTAAGATTTTTTTTGCATAAAGATTTTTTGGTGCTTTGAGAGGAAAAAAACTTTGCAACTCTTCTATCTCACAGCAAAGACTTGGAGGCGCTATCAAATAGAGTTTTTGTATTCTCTCTAGGTTTGCATCGTTGCAAAGATGAAACCATAAGATATTTGCAAGCGAATGGCAAATAACGATATCAGGTTTAAACTCTTGGAGATGCTCAAGAAGCTCTTTTTTCCAGACATCAAGTTTGGGTCTATCAAAGTCGCTCAGTTGTAAAAAACTCACACAACCGTACTCTTTTGCTAATTCACCTGCGAGCCAACTCTGCCAGTGGGGATGATCACTCCCGCCCCAACCGTGAAGAAGAAGAACTTTTTTGCTCATTTTATGCAACCAGCTTCTTGAAATTTTTGAGTGCGAAGAGTTTTAGACCCTCACCTTTGAGCGCTTTGAGTTCGCTTGAGTAACCTTCTTTAGAAAAGAGAACAAAGATATCGGCTGGGATATTTGCTTTGGCGCATTTTTCTTGAAGTTTGATGAGTTCGCTCTTTTTGACTTTGGAGTTTATATATTTACATGAGCCGGCGATGATTTTGCCTGAAGCTGTTTTGGCATAGATATCTATCTCAAGTTCCTCATCCCAGTAGCTATCACACTCGACCAAAGGATCTTCGGCAAATTCTACTTTGAGAAGTTCTTGGCAAAGCTGCACAAAGGGAAGCTGTAAAAACTCACTCTCACGGTTGGCAAAACGTTCGCGTACTTCTTTGTAATCTCCATCGCGGATACCTTTGAAAAGAGGAGAGATAAACGCAAACCAAAATCTCAAAAATGGAGAAGTAAAATAGAGTTTGTCCGCGACTGAGCTGTGATTTTCCCAACTTGTGAAGACTTTTCTTGAAGGGGCTAAGCGTATGATGCCGCTGCCGCAAAGCTCTTCCACTGCGTTCATCCCGACTTCTGCGGAAACTCCTGCACGCTTAAATGCACTCTGTGTTCTGCCATCACCCATAGCGATTCCTGTGAGGACTGTGTGGTACATCGGCATACCTGTTGTGAGGTGGCTCACATCGTTTCGGATATAGGTATAGTCAGGAAACACAAACTTTTCTATAAGTTCCATCGTAGGTTTGGAAGTATCCATAGGCGCCCATTCCACACCGCCAAATACAGCAAACTTTTCAAGTGCATCTTCAAAATTTTGCGGCTTTTGTTCGTGATAGAAAGAGTTGAACTGTTCTTGGAGTGTTTGGGTATTTAAAATCATGAAGGAGCCTTTTGCTGCGTTTTTATGGGTAAAATTATACAGGGTTTTTGACTATAATCACAGTAAATTTGAAATTAGGAGTAGATATGTCCAGCGGTACAGAGAGAAAAAACATAAGGTCCGGAGTGAGTGTAGCTATCGTTTTAAAAGAGGATCAGGAGAGTGGAAAGCTGACTGATGGGATAGTCCGAGATATTTTGACCAATTCTGCGACACATCCCCATGGTATCAAAGTGCGTTTGATGAGCCGTGAAGTGGGTCGTGTCAAAAAGATATATTAAGATTTTTTTAATAGACATAGCTATATCATTGTTCAAAACACAAAGGAGTTGAAGATGAAATCTATAATCGTAGCGAGTTTGGTACTGAGTAGTGTTCTGATGGCGGGGATGAATGGCGGTCCTGCTTCTTTTAGCGAGTTTGATACAGATGCAAATGCGAAAGTGACGCAGGAAGAGTTTGAAGCGGCGCAGCAAAAACGCATGAGCGCAAAAGCTGAGTCAGGTAAAATGATGAAAAATGCACAAAACGCACCAGCGTTTTCAGATATAGACCTCAATGGTGACGGTTCTTTTGATGCCGGAGAGTTCGCACAACATCAGATGCAGCAAAGAGCAAAAAATCAAGCAAATAAAGGCATGGGACAAGGACAGATGAAATAAAAGAGAGACTCTCTCAAAACAGCCTTCTTAAAGAAGTGAGTGTAAAAAAACGCGAAGCTGTTCTTGATTGTATTTTTTTGCGAGGGCTGGATCTTTCATCATCAGTTTGAGAGCTTCAAAGTAGCTATATTTTTCTCTGTGGGGTCTCTCACTTGTGAGCGCGTCGAAGACATCACAGATGCAGAGTATGGAGGCAAATGTGCTGATGTTTTCTCCCTTAAGTCCTTGGGGATATCCGCTTCCATCAAAACATTCGTGATGGTGCATGATCGCGTTGATGATGTAAGGGTCGCTCATGGCGTTTTGTTTTGCTATTTCTACACTGTAAGTGCTGTGTTTATGGGCTGATTCAAGCTCATCAGGCGTAAGTACATCTTCTTTTTCCAAAATAGAACTCATCACCTTTTTGACACCGATATCATGTAAAAGCGCAGCTGTTCCTAGACGTAAAAGTTGTATATCCTCAAGTTGAAGAAAGTGCCCTAAGTGTATAGAATAGAACAAAACATGGAGAGAGTGATGTGCTATTTGGTATTCAAAAACAAAAAAAGGAATGGCTTTTTTTAAAAAACCAGGTTGACTTTTTATAAGATAAATCACACTTTTGACTACCTCTTCAATGGAGAGGATGTTGATAATGTTTTTTTCACTCTTGAGATAGGCTTCAAAAATTGTATTGTTTATCGTATTGATGAGTCGGAGTGTTTTTTCCATATCTGTTTTGTTTGAGTGGAGATATATTTGCAGATTTTGTGGTGAAAGCTTCTCTTTTTCTTTATCTTTTTTGGAGATATACAACTCCTCTTGTTTTTGGAGAAGAGCATATATCTTTTGTGTGATTGTCGTGCCTGCTTCGATGATGATTACATAGTCATAAAGTTTTTTGATGAGGATATGAAAAGGTACGGCACAATCAAGCTCAAGATTTTGTATATCAAAATGTCTGTATGCGGTTGTGTATTGTATTTTTGCTTTGACTATTTTCATGGTTGTTATTATTTCATAAGCGAACTTTGAAAGCGTGTAAAGAGAAATTTAAAATCTCTTAGCTACAATCATTTATCTTTATAAAAGAGGTATAAATGTTTTACGAACTCTCCAATCCGCTTACAAAAACTCTCATAACGCAGTTACGAAATCAAAAAAGTGAGGCGCTTCTTTTTCGCCATACCATAGCCGAACTCACGAAACAACTCCTGTATGAAGCGCTCAAAGATTTTCCTTTGAGTAAAAAAAAGACGACGACTTGGAGAGGAGAAGAGCATTGTATGGCGCTAGATGAGGCAAATATACTCGTCGTCACAGTGCTTCGCGCAGGTATGCCGATGCTAGAGAGCGTGATGCAGACGCTCCCAAACGCAACGGCGGGTTTTTTGGCGATAAAACGCGATGAAGTGACACATAAGAGTAAGCTCTATTATGACCGAGTGCCTGATTGTCAAGGCAAAACAATATTTCTCGTCGATCCGATGGTCGCAACCGGAGGTTCGCTTTTGGATGCGATAGAACTTCTCAAAAGCAGGAAAGCGCTACGCATCATCACACTCAATATCATAGGTTCTCCCGAAGGTTTGGAGCGGGTAAACGCAGCTTATCCTGATGTGGATATCTATATAGCTCAAATAGATGAGGGGCTAAACGCAGAGAAGTATATCATCCCCGGATTGGGTGATGCAGGCGATAGAGCTTATAATACTTGATGTTACGCACTCAAACGAAACCGACCAAAATCAGGAAAAATGCCGCTTACATGAGCTGTTGTTTTATAAATTCGTTGTAGTGCCCCTCTTGCTCTTCGAGCTGCTCATGTGTGCCTCTTTGCACGATTGCACCGTTTTCTAGCACATAAATGATATCTGCGTTTTTGACGGTGCTGAGTCTATGTGCGATGGTGATAAGGGTTTTGTCCTTCATGAGCGGCAAAAGCTGGGCTTGAAGTTTTGCTTCCGTATGGACATCAAGCGCTGAGGTGGACTCATCAAATATCACTACGCTTGGATTTGCGATAATCATCCTAGCAATGCTCAAACGCTGTCTTTGTCCTCCAGAGAGACGGATACCGTGACGACCGACGATAGTATCAAGCCCCTCTTTCATGCCCTCAAGCGTACTCATGAGCTGTGCTATTTCAAGTGCTTTGTAGATCTGTGCATCTGTGATACTCTCATCTCCCATTGTGACATTAAAACGCAGGCTTGCGTTGAAAAGCAGAGGCATTTGAAGGACCAAAAATATTTTGGCTCTGAGTGAATGTTTATCGAGTTCTTCTATGTCGATGCCGTTGTATGCAAGTGTGCCGCTTTCTTTTTCGTAAAAACCTGCGATAACTTGCGCCAGAGTCGTTTTGCCGCTTCCGCTTGCACCGATAAGAGCGATTTTTGAGCCTGCTTGTATATCAAGAGTGATATCTTGCAAAATCTGCTTCTCGTTTGCGTAGGCAAAGTTAAGGTTTTTGAGTCTGATATCTATCTCAAAGGTATCTAAAGTTTTGTGCGAACTGCTTTCTGTTTTGAGAGAAAAAATCTTGTTGAGTCTCTCTATAGCGGCTTTTGCCGAAGCATACGAATACTGCATAGAGAGGATATCTTGGACGGGGGTCATGATAAACCAGATGTAACCAAACATCGCAAACATCATCCCGATACTCAAATCGCTATAGGCAACAAGTGCGAGTCCAGATGCGCGAAGAATCTCAAAAAAGACTAAAAATATAGTATAAGAGAGTCGCTCATAAGCAACACTTTTATAGCCGTAAGCGTTTGAAGTCTTTTGAATCGTATCGGCGTCATGGATTGCGTTTGCAAAAAAGTATTCCTCTTTGTTGGACGCTTTTATCTGACCGTAGAGATCAAGTGTCTCACTGACACTCTCTTGAAATTTTTCAATCGCTGCGTTTTCTTCTTTCTTGAGAGAGCCGACTTTTTTGGACATTTTTTTACTTACAAGCATGATAAGCGGCTGGATGATGAGGATGAGAATCCCAAGAAGAGGGTCTATCATGATGAGTACAATCCCGACCGCTATAAGTGTGAGTACGGAAGATACAAGTTTACTCACGCTTGTGATGATAAAAGTATCGAGGGTATTGACATCGGTGACGAGATTTGAAGTTATAGCTCCGCTGCCTAAGAGTTCGTATTCGTTCATGGAAGATATTTTGAGATGTTCAAGTAATTGTTGGCGTATCATATAGGTGACATATTTGGATATCTTTGTAAAGATTTTTGTGATAACAACACCAAAAATATAGTAGATAAAACGCAGTGCAACAACCGCAATAGTGACGATGGCTATGTAGTAAAACGCACTGCCGCTTCCAAAAAGAGCATCTATGGAGTTTACGAAATAGGCAGGTTTGTCAAGAAGAATCTCATCTACCAAAACAGGAAGCATGAGCGGAATCGGTACGCTTATGATAATAGCGATAATAGTGATAATCTGCCCATAAATAAGGGACGGCTTTTTTTGAAGTACAAGATTGAAAAGGGATTTGAGGCTTATTTTTTTTGATTTCATGAAAAAATTATACACTAACTAAGTAATCAATAAAATAAATTGACAATATTATCAACTTATTATATAATCAATAAATATAGTTGATAGGAGTCAAAATGTTATTTGCATATGGAAGAGTTGTGACGGGAAAATATTTTTATGATAGAACAAAAATGCGCTCAGATATAAAAAAGCTGATTGATGGCGGACAATCGTTTATGCTCAAAGCCCCAAGAAGATACGGCAAAACCTCCCTTATTAAGCAGTTGCTACAAAATGACAACAAGACTTATTTTTATACTGATTTTAGAAAAGTTCCAAGACTTGAACTCTTTAATAAGCAACTATTGGAATATGCATATTCTTTGATGGGAATTGAGGGCGCAATTAAGCAATTGTTGGAAAACGCTTTTACCTTTTTAAATTCTCATAGAGCAACCGTAAGTGTTGCCGTTGGCATTTTTGAAGCATCCGTAGAGCTATTTGCATCTAATAAAAGTGAAGAGGATAAATTTGTTGCAATACTTAAGCTTCTCGACCAGATAAGTCAAGAGAAGAATGAAACCATTTACATAGTATTTGACGAATTTCAAGATGTAATAAAAATGAGCAAAGATGCAGATATTATGGAGTTGCTGAGAGGTGAAATACAGCATCATGAAAATATTTGCTATATGTTTGCGGGATCAAACATGACAATGATGACAAAAGTATTTGAAAATAAAAAAGCTCCGTTTTATAATTTTTGCAGAAAAAAAACACTGGAGCCGTTTGACAAGGAAGAGCTCGGCAAAGAAGTCGTCAAAGCATTTAAAGAAAAAAAGATTGTTTTTGAAAATGATTTGATTATAAAAGATCTTATCGAGAGATGTGGAGGGCATCCTGCAAATACTATGCTGGTTTTACAAAGTATTGAAAATCACATGGAAGATGAAGATATTAAAATGATCACAAAAGAAATCATAGATTCATGCTATAAGGACGCAAGATTTGAAATGAATGATTTAGTCGTAGAGTATCTCAAAGAAATAGGAAACAAAGAGCATTTGCACGATGTGATATTTAGAGATGCGAATAAGCAAGAACATGTTTTAAGTGCCAGCTCTCTCCAGCAAAAAAGAAAAGCCCTAGTGGATATGGGACATTTGCAAAAAATAGATAGAGGCGAGTATGTCATTATAGATAACTTTCTTCGAGATGAACTAATTGAGGAAAATAAAATATGAGAATAGTAAGTTTACTTGCTGTAGTATTTCAAAATTATTTAGTCTGTAAGGTATGGTTGTAAAGATGCAAAGAGTTGAATTTGGAGACTTATATAGAGACAAGAAAAACGCAGTTTTTTTGGTTATCTATGTGAAAGAGATATCTCCTTGGAAGTATTTTAACGATGATATCAAAGGTATGCGTTGTCCTGCTATCATCATGATAGACCGTTGGGATGGGCGTATGGGTTTTCCGGGTGGAACCGTAGATGAGGGAGAAGAACTTTTAGACGCGCTGGTACGCGAGATAAAAGAGGAGATAGGAATCAATGTTAAACCTGATAAAGTCCATCCAATCGCTTCACATGAGTGGAAAATAGCGACACATCTTTATGGGCTTGAAGTCCTTGAAGTGGAGTTTTTGCATATCTACTATCACATACTCAACAACTTTTCCCGCTCCATTTTGCTGCATGCTTACGAAGAGGGCGATAAATCTCATTTTATCTCAGAGATAACGGGTATCAAACTTATTCCTTTGGTGCAACACGCAGGAAAAGGAATCAACCATTTCCTAGAAAACAGTTTTGCAGGTTCTGCAAAAAATGAGCTGCTTATTATGCTTGATGAGATTTTTCATATAGAGGTGATAAAATAAGTTTAAGCGGAGTTTTTCCGCTTGAACGTAGTTGTCTAGGAGTTTGCGCTAATCGCGTTTGCAATTCTTAGCAGAGTTTCTTCTTTGCCGATGATAGACATCACACTATCAAGTCCCGGACCGCTGAGTTTGCCCAAAAGTGCTATACGAAGCGGCTGTCCTATCTTGCCAAACCCTATCTCCATCTCTTGTACAACTGCTTCCATGAGCTGATGATAATCGCTTGGAAGATGGAGCTCATCTGCTGCGTTTATTTTTGCGGCAAAAGCGTTGAGAACTTCAGCGGCATCGGCTTTGAAGCCTTTTGCAACTGCTTTTTCGTCATAGCTTGTAGGGGTGTTAAGTACCTCTTTTGTGAGTTCTGCAAGTTCTTGGAGTGTTTTTGCTCTCTCTTTGAGCGAATCAAGCAATATCTCTTTTTTGTCATGCGAAGTGAGTAAGAGACCATGAAATTCTAAGAGTGCAGCAAGTTCTTTGTTTGGCATATTTTTGATGTAGTGAGCGCTTAACCAATCAAGCTTTTGTGTGTTGTAGATAGATGCGGATTTGTTGATATCTTTTGGATTGAAAAGCGCAATCATCTCCTCCATAGAAAATATCTCCTGATCTCCATGACTCCAACCCAAACGCACCAAAAAGTTTAGCAGTGCCGCAGGTGTGTAGCCCATCTCTTTGTATGCCATAACATCCGTTGCACCGTCGCGTTTGGAGAGTTTTTTGCCCTCAGAGTTGTGGATCATCGGTACATGATAAAACGCAGGGATAACAAATCCAAGCGCTTCATAAACGACTATCTGTTTTGGTGTGTTGGAGAGGTGATCATCGCCGCGGATGACTTCCGTGACACCCATGAGCGCATCGTCCACCGCCACGACAAAGTTGTATGTCGGGCTTCCATCCGCACGTGCGATAACAAAGTCATCCAAAATATCTTCGGCTTGAAAAGTAATATCGCCTTTGACTCCGTCTTTGACGACAATTGGACCGCTTTTTGGCGCTTTGATACGGATAACAGCTTCAGCACCCGCAGGCGGCGTACCGACAAAGTCACGGTATCTTCCGTCATACATCGTTCTCTCTTTGTTTGCCATCTGCGTTTCACGAAGTTCTGTGAGTTCATCCCTGCTCATGTAGCATCTGTATGCTTTGCCTTCATCGAGGAGTTGCTGGATATATTTGGCATAAATATCGTCGCGTTTAGATTGGTAGGTAATCTCACCATCATGAGCGAGACCAAGCCACTCAAAAGCGTTTACGATAGCGATAGCCGCTTCCTCTGAGTTTCTTGCTTTATCTGTGTCTTCGATACGAAGTAAAAATTTCCCGCCATTTTTTTTCGCCCAAAGATAGGAAAAAAGTGCGGTTCTTAGACCACCGATGTGAAGATAGCCTGTAGGACTTGGAGCAAAACGCGTGACAACCATGAAAAGCCTTTGAGTTATAGTTGCGCAATTTTAGGCTATTGTTGGTTAAAGAAGGGTAAAATAACTCTCAAATTTCAGACACAGGTTTTGGTATGTACAAAATATTTTTAACACTTATTTTAGCTTCTTTGCTAAACGCAGAGATCGTTGATGGAGTCGCGGTTGTCGTCAAAGAGAAAGCGATAACACTTTTTGATGTAAAAAAAGAGATGGCACTCTCCAAAGTAGATGCCAAAAAAGCCTCCGATATCCTCATCCGCAAGGCACTTGAAGAGATAGAGATACAAGATAAAAAGATTAGCGTATCAAGTGAAGAGGTGTATGAAGATATCAAAGCGACAGCGGGCAGAAACAACCTTAGTGTGAGTGAGTTTTATGAAGCCGTGCGAAACGCAAACGGTATCAGCTCCACTGAACTCAAAGAAAAAGTAGAACAAAAACTACTCAGTCAAAAACTCTACGCAGCACTCTCGTACTCTGCTATGAATCCTCCATCAGACACGGAAGTACAAGAGTATTATGACCTCCATCAGGAAGATTTTTCGCATCCAAGTTCTTTCGCTGTGACGATTTACACGGCAAAAGATGAGGTAAAACTCCAAGAGAAGATAGACAATCTTATGTTTTATGCTCCTGAAGTCACGACAATTGAGCAGGAACTTCCTTATGAGAGAATCTCTCCGGAACTTGCCGCATTACTTGAAAAAACAAAACAAAACACATTTACGCCTATAGTGCCTGATGGAAAAGGCTCTTTTATGAGTTTTTATCTCAAAGGGGTAGTTTCTGCAAAAGAGGGCGGGATCGAGAGTGTCAAAAGCCAGATTGCAAACAGGATCATGGAAGAGCAGCGCGAGCAAGTGCTTGGCGACTACTTTTTACGTCTTCGTCAAAACACCGATATCAATCTCATTAGACTCCCGTAGTAAACGCAGCCGATGTTAAATGATACAAATTTTATCAATATAGCGACAGAGATAGCGAGCGCTTCAAAATGTGTCTCCAAGCAGGTTGGAGCTGTTATCGTCAAGGATGGACGTATCCTCAGCACAGGCTACAACGGAACACCTGCGGGATACAAAAACTGCTGTGATCACTGGGCGGGCGCTTATACAAGCGAACATCATGAGTGGTCAAAAACCTATGAGATCCACGCAGAGATGAACGCCATCATCTGGGCGGCGCGAAAAGGTATCTCAATCGAAGGTGCGACTATTTATGTCACACTGGAGCCTTGCAGCGAATGCAGCAAAAACCTTATCGCAAGCGGTATCGTAAGAATAGTTTACGCTAAGCCTTACGAACATACCCACTCTGAGACAATCTCAAAATTTTTGCAGGATAACGGGGTAAGTATAGAAAAAGCGCAATAAACGCAGCTATTTTAGAAAATCAACTATCAGTGACGGCGGTCGTCCTATGATTGCTTTGTTACCTTTGATGATAATGGGTCTCTCGATGAGTTTTGGATTTTGCGCCATTGCTTCTATGAGTCTCTCTTCACTAGGTTCTTCCCCTAGTTTGAGCTCTTTGTAGAGTTCTTCTTTTGTGCGCATGAGCGCTCTTGCGTTTATGCCTAACATCATGAGCACTTTTTTTATCTCTTGCGTATTTGGTGAAGTTTCCAAATATTTCACGATTTTACTTTCACAGCCACTTGCATCCAAGATAGCTATCGCTTCTCGTGATTTGGAACATTTTGGGTTATGCCATATCGTTATCTCTTGCATCATTATCCTTTTTTTTAACGCCATTTTACACTATAATATTTTCAAAATAAAATAAAAGGCGCTGTACTATGAAATATGCAGATACCTATTCCAAACTTGCCGAATTTGGCAGGGAACTTTTGCGTAAACCTTCTCTTGTCGAAGGTTTGCCGCTGATATCCAAATATGCCAAAGATGTTATTCATGCGGATAGATGCTCCGTATTTATCTATGATTTGGATAAGAAAGAACTTTGGACGACACTCGCCGATGGTGTCGAGAAGATAAAAGTAGCGTCAGACAAAGGAATAGTTGGACATACGCTAAGCGCAAGAAAACCTATTTTGGAGAACGAGCCTTATAAAAATATACACTTTCTTCCAGAGATAGATAAAGAGACGCGTTACACAACGAACAACATTATCACCGCCCCTATTTTTAATTCCAAACGCGAGATTATAGGTATCTTGGAATTGCTTAACAAAGAAGGCGGTTTTGATATGGACGATGTGAAATTTATAACTTTTTTTGCAAACTATGTGAGCGGAAGTTTGGAACTTGTCCTCATGAACAAAAAATAAGAACTTAACAAACCCCTTTTTCTAAACTACACTCTCCAGTTTGAGAAATCTTTTTGAGTGGAGGTAGCTCTATGTCAAGGTAGCGTATCTCTTGGAGTGCTTCTTGTCGAAAGCGATCAAGCGGCGCGCGTATCTTATAGTATGCCCATGTCCCTTTGCGTTCTACACGCAAAAATCCTGCCTCTTTTAGTATTTTGAGATGACGAGAGAGTCGTGACTGTATCATTCCTAAAGAGTTTTGTAGATCACAGACGCAAACTTCCCCATGCGTATCAAGAAAACGCAACAGTAAAACGCGTGTTTCATCATTCAGTGCGGCAACACTTTTGAGAAATATTTCCATAGAAGCCCCTTTTATTTGTTGAATTGTAGCAGAATATTATTTATATATCAATATATGTTGATTTAATGATTTTATTTCGCTATAGTTTCCAAAGAAAAAAAGGAGTCAACTATGTTTTTAGCAATGTTTGTGTTTTTAGTGACTTTGGCGTTTGTTATCTGGCAGCCGCGTGGACTTCAGATAGGGACAACGGCAGTAGTCGGAGCCATAGCGGCACTCGTACTTGGTGTAGTAAATTTTACAGATGTTTTGAGTGTGGTTGCTATCGTCTGGGATGCAACGCTTGCGTTTATCGGTATTATTATCCTCTCTATGATACTTGATGAGATAGGGTTTTTTGAGTGGGCAGCTATCAAAATGGCGAAACTCAGCCGTGGCAATGGACATTTGATGTTTGTCTATATCCTCATCCTTGGCGCACTTGTCGCTGCGTTTTTTGCCAATGATGGAGCTGCACTTATTCTCACGCCTATTTTGCTTGCAAAGATGAAATATCTCAAGATGAAACCTTTGGCTATCTTTGCGTTTTTGATGGCAGGCGGATTTATCGGAGACAGTGCTTCAAGTCCGCTTGTTATCTCCAACCTTACAAATATCGTAACGGCTGGATATTTCAATATCGGCTTTGTAGAATATGCGCAAAATATGTTGCTGCCAAACTTACTGAGTATTTTGGCTTCTATAGCAGTATTGTGGCTCTATTTCCGCAAAGATATCCCTTTTAGCGTAGATGTCTCGAAGCTTCCCGAAGCCTCTTCTGTTATCAAAAATCATACGATGTTTAGGTTCTCATGGATATTTTT
>JAQTWZ010000039.1 GCA_028689055.1 Sulfurimonas sp.
GTCTCATAAGCCGGGGGTCGGGGGTTCGAGTCCCCCCTCTGACACCATTTATTTGTAGCTTTTTTACATTCCGGATTAGCTCAGCGGTAGAGTAGGTGACTGTTAATCACTTGGTCACTGGTTCGAATCCAGTATCCGGAGCCACTTTTTTCAAAATTTCTCTTATTTTAAATCTTCAATTATTTACAATTCAAAACAACTAACTATGATATTTTTTCAAGCTTTATGAGTTGAACTAATTTCTAGCATTGAGAAGGTCTTTACCAGCGTAGAGTAAAGCGGCTGTATTCTCCAAGCGTGCTGTTGACTTCTATGGAGATATTGTGTTCGTCGCATATTTGTTTGACGATGCCAAGACCTACGCCAAAACCGCCTGCGAGATCTGAAGCTCTTTGATAGAGTTCAAATATTGCATCAAGCTTTTGCGGTGCGATACCGATACCCTCATCTTCTATGCTCAAGAAGTGCTCATGTAGGATTATTTTGATAGTTGTATGAGGCAGAGAGTATTTGATGGCGTTTGAGAGGAGATTTGAAAAAAGAAGTTCTGCTTTTGTGTTTGTGATAGTGAGGAGTGCGTCTTGCAGATCGACTTGCATGGCGATATTTTTTGCTTCGGACAACTCTGTGTAGTACGCGATACTTTGCTCCAAAATCGGTTTGATATTTGTAGGGTTTGCTTTTTGCTCTTGGATATGAAAACTTAGATAAGCGAGGGAGCGGTAGATATTGTAGAGTTGTTTGGTGCTGATAGAGATATTGGTGAGGATTTTTTCATCATAAACTTTTTTTTGAATCGCTCTTTTTGCACTCATTTGGAGGGCTGTTATAGGCGTATTGAGCTCATGCGATATGTTTTGTATAAACTGCTCTATTTGGCTGACCTTTTCGTGGATAGGACGCATAAAAAGTTTGGAGAGAAGCCACGATATAAGCACTATCGCCAAAAAAAGTATGCTCATGACAAAGAGGATTTGTTTTTGCAGCCGTTTGAGTTCTTTGTGATAGAGATCTGTCTTGACTACGACATATTGGATGCCTAAGTGCTTTTGAGGTGCGCTGGAGACGAGTATTTTAGAGTCATTTTCTTCAAAATAGTTCTGAGCAAAAGATTGTTTTTGTGAGGATTGTATCAGGGTGTAGCTGTAGTTTTCTTCACTTGCGGGAAGTTTGAGCTCACTTGCGCTCATCTGCGCATGGATGATACGGCTTGCGATATCATCCGCCATATGCTGGAGTTTGTAGTATGTTGCGTTTTCCAGAGAGCTTTTTTGGGCACTAAAGTAGAGATATCCGGACAAAAGTACAAAAAAAAGTGAGGAGAAAAGATAGAGCGCCAAAAAAGAGTAAAAAGATTTTTTTTCCAGATTATTCAAACTTGTATCCCTCACCTCGTATATTTTTAATATGCTCATGTCCTACATACTTACGAAGTTCTTTTATGAGTGTACGCACCGCATCGCCGGAGGGCATTTCGTCATAGTTCCAGAGATTTTGCAACATCTCATCGGCACTTACGACTCGATGTCTGTTTTTGTAGAGATAGTGTAAAACATTACTCTCTTTGGCGCTGAGTTTATGGATAGTGTTATGCTGCATGAGCGTATGCTTTTGTGTGTCAAAATGTATTGTTGCAGCAATCTCTACAAGTGTACCCAGACCAAAATGTTTTTTGATATTTTCGATGCGCTGTGACAACTCTTCTAGTTCAAAAGGTTTTCTGATAAAGTCGTTTGCACCGGCTTCAAAGCCCTCTTTGAGATGTTTGACATCATGAAACGCAGTGATAAATATGGCGGGAGTCGTATCATGAAACTCTCGTAATTTACGCAAGAGAGAGATGCCGCTTCCATCGGGAAGGTTGATATCAAAGATATACAAATCAAAAGTGCACTCTTCACTCAAACGCAGCGCCTCTTTCATGCTGTATGTGTGCGTGACCTCATATCTTTCTCTCAAAAAATCTATAAGTATGCTCGCTAGTACGGTATCGTCTTCTAAAAATAAAATATGCATGCAGGATTATACCTCACAAACTCCTCACATTGGATGCCTATAATTTTGACATCACAAAAAATAAAGGATCTAAAATGAAAACATTGGCAAAACTCTTATTTGTAGCACTTCTTGGTGCGGGCACACTGCACGCTGCGGCTTTTGAAAAGGTGGCAAGCTCAAATGCCGCTCATGTAACACTCACTTCTGAGAAACCTTTGACACCGGGAAACAATACGATGACGCTTATGATAGCAGATGAAAAACTCGCAGACGCACAGGTAAGCATCAAAGTTTTTATGCCGGCTATGCCTGGAATGGCACATATGGAAGAGATGATCGAAGCAAAAAATCTTGGAGGCGGCAAATATGAAGCAGAAGTCAATCTCTCAATGCACGGAACATGGCAGATGCAGATTGTGATCACTCCAAAAGAGGGCAAAGCGATACGCGTCAAAACTTCTTTGAATATTTGATGTGACTCACTAAAACGAACAAGTCCGTTTTAGTGGCAGGGACTAAAGTCCCTACAACCTCCTAAAGCTACAAAAAACAAGTTTTTTGAGAAGTAAAAAGTCAATTAATATTAAGGAGACACTCATGAAGAGGTATGTACTTTTGTTTTTTCCTTTGTGGCTTGGTGCTACATCTTTGGCTACACTTATACAAAACGCAGAAGCTACGCACCTCTCATTTGACGCTATCGCACAAAGAGTCAGCGCGTTTGATGCAAGTTATGCGGCAAGCAGAAATTTTGCGGATCCCGAACTTTCTTTGAGTATCAGCGATATACAGTTCGATGATCCAACAAACCGTTCGATAGAACCTATGCAGTATAGCGCTGTTACTCTCAAGCAAAAGATTCCTTATTTTGGTAAAAGAGATGCCAATAGCGATAAAATCAATGCGCAAAAAGAGAAATTTGGTGTGACACTTGAGAGTGCAAAAGTCAAACTCATCGAAGCTTTGAAGATAACTGCATATACCCTTTGGCAGATAGAAGAGGAGCTCAAAATACGCGATGCTTCTATAAAACTCACAGAACAAAATATCCAATTTTACACCTCTTACACTATCAGTCAGAGTAATGCACATCTACAAATCATGTCGGCAGAACTTTTTCTCGCAGATCTAAAAATCAAAAAAAACGCTTTAGAAAAAAAACGCAGCGGACTCTATAAAAAGCTCTCTTATCTGAGTGCTATGGAAGTGGATAGTTTGGAACTTTCTATGGATATGCCAACGCCACATGAGCGCGAACACTACAAAAATGCGCTTGCAAACAACAGCACGTATAAACTCAAAGAGGCGCAGACAAAAGAGGCAAATGCAGAACTTCATATCAAAGAGTTGGCGGCTTATGTAGATCCGAGCGTGCAGATCGGCTACTACCGTCGTGAGTCATTCAAGGACTATGCAAGTGTGGGAGTCGCTTTTTCTCTGCCGATTTACGGGACACAAAAGTATCAAGAAGAGGCATCCAAAAAAGAGCTTTTGGCAACTAAAAGTGAGACGCTTGATTATAAAAATCTGCTTGACGCGGAGTTTGAAGAGAAATATGCGATACTTGAATCCGCATATCAAACATATATTATCCTTCAAAATGACTCTTTTAAAGCACTTGATCATATGTTTGAATTGACAAATACATCCATACAAAATGGTACGGATCTTGTGGTTTATACGGAACTTTTGCAAAAAAAACTCACACTTGATGCGCAAAATATAGAAGCGATAGCTCTGTATTATAAAACTTTAGCTTCTGTAGAAGCGATGATAGGAGAAAAGTGATGCGATATATTTTATTTTTGGTGCTTTTACTGCCTTTTGCTCAGGCAAAAGAAACGACTGTACAACAACTCTTTAGTGTCAAACTTGTCAAAGTAGCGAAGGTATATGATGCCAAAAGTGTCAAAGGTTACGGTTTTGTCAAAGAGGATGAGTCGCGTATCTATGAGGTTGCACCCAGATTTGGCGGTTTTGTAGAGACACTGTATGCAGACAAAATCTACACAAAAGTCAAAAAAGGTGAGGCACTTGTAAAGGTCTATTCACCGGAAGTTTTTAAGGCAAAAGAGGAGTATCGCAACACGCTCAATTATGCAAAGATACGCCAAAACGATGTTATGGTAGAGAGCGCAAAGATGCGGCTTGAGCTTCTTGATATTTCACCTTCTGAGATACGAGATGCTGCTACGACGCCGATTTCTTCGCATTTTACGACGATACTTTCTCCTGCGGATGGTTATATCTTCAAAAAAACACTCAACAATAAAGCTGCGTTTAACGCCAAAAACAAACTCTTTGAAATTGTCAATCTTGATAAGGTTTGGGTGGAGCTTAAAGTCCATCAAGACCAGCTTGAATTTTTGAGCAAAGCGACAAATTTCAAACTCACGACACCTTCTTACAAACAGGTGTTTGAGGCAAAAAAATCAGATCTTTATCCTCAGCTTGACCAAAAAGAGGAGAGTTTTACTTTGAGGCTTGAAGTACAAAATAAAAACCATCTTCTGAGACCGGGAATGTATATGAATGTGCAGATACTCTCCGACATGAGCGGATATCTCACACTGCCAACTAGTGCAGTTATAAGAAAAAACGGGAAGTTTTTTGTCTTTGGAGTTGGAGAGTATGAGGGTGAATATATGCCAAAAAGTGTTGCGGTAGAGGTACTAAACGCAGATACCTATATCATCAAAAGCGGAGTGAGCGAAGGCGAAGAAGTTGTAAACAACGCACTCTTCATGATGGATAGTGATGCCCAGATAAATGGCTTGTATTAATAGAGGAGTGTGCCGTGATAGAGAAAATAATAAGCTTGAGTATCAAAAATCATTTTTTGGTGCTCATGGCAACACTTTTTTTGATTTTTGCCTCTTTTTGGGCGATAAAAAATACCCCGCTGGATGCTATTCCAGATCTCTCTCCTCCTCAGGTTATCGTACAAGTCAATTGGGCAGGGCAATCTCCTGAAATCATAGAAGCGCAGGGAACGTATCCTCTTGTTTCACAGTTTTTAGCAATAGCAGATATCAAAACTGTTCGTGGATTTTCCACCTATGAAAACGCGCTGATATATATCATCTTCAAAGAAGGCACCGACCTCTACTGGGCAAGAAGCCGCGTACTTGAGCAGCTTGCAACTGTAAGTACAAATCTGCCCTCTTCCATGAAAGTAACTCTAGGACCTGATGCCAGCGGTGTGGGATGGGTCTATGAATATGCGCTGAGTTCAAAAACAAAAACACTTCAAGAGCTTCGGACTTTGCAGGATTATTACTACAAATATGCGCTTTTGGGTGTGGACGGCGTGAGTGAAGTGGCAAGTGTAGGCGGTTTTGTACCGACTTATCAGGTACGCATCAAAAATGATACGCTTGTACGATACAACTTAAGCATCCAAGATATCGCCAAAACTCTCAAAACAAACAACGAAGATACGGGAGGACGTATCGTTATACAAAACGGCTACGAATGGATGGTGCAAGCCAAAGGATATCTCAAAAATCTTGACAATATTCGCGCCCTTGTAGTAGGCACAAAAGCAAATACTCCACTCACGATAGGTGATATAGCGACGGTGGAACTCTCCCCAGCAGCGCGCCGCGGCGTAGCTGATCTCGACGGTGAAGGTGAAGTAGTCGGCGGTATCGTCATGGTGCGATACGGTGCAGACGTACATGCAACCATCAAACGCATAGAACAAAAAATGGAGGAGTTAAAAGTCAAAGACGTAGATGCTCATGTGGTCTATAACCGCTCTACACTTATTGATAAAGCTGTAGGAAATCTTCAAACTACTTTGGTTGAAGAGAGTATTGTGGTCATCGTTATTATCGCGCTGTTTTTGATGCATTTACGCTCTTCTTTGATTGTTATTATCGTTTTGCCTCTAACCATAGGAGCGACATTTTTACTGATGAAACTCTTTGGTATAGGCTCAAACATCATGAGCCTCGGAGGTATCGCTATCGCTATTGGAGCGATGGTAGATGCTACGATAGTGATGATAGAAAACGCACATAAAAATATCGTCAAACTAGAAGAGCAAAAAGGCGATATGCTTACCAAAGAAGAGCGTTTTGAGGCTATTGCCAGTGCTTCTAAAGTTGTCGGTCGTCCTATCTTTTTTGCGCTTTCACTTGTTGTAGTCTCTTTTTTGCCTCTTTTTGCACTCAGTGGACAAGAGGGGATGCTCTTTAGTCCACTTGCGTTTACCAAAACATTTGCCATGAGTGCGGGAGCGATTTTGTCGATAACGTTGGTTCCTGTTTTGATGCTCTATTTTGTGAGAGGCAAGATACTTCATGAGCACAAAAACCCTCTCAATCGCTTTTTTATCTGGCTTTATCATCCGATCATCGTTTATGGACTCAAGCTCAAATATCTCGTTCTTTTTGGAGTTGTCTTGGCGCTTCTCTCTGCCTATCCTCTGTACAAGAGCCTCAAATGGGAGTTTATGCCTCCGCTAAATGAAGAGACTATTATGTATATGCCTGTCACTCCTTATGGTATAAGTGTCGATCAGAGCAAGATGATCACGCAAAAAACGGATGCGATTATCAAGTCGTTTCCTGAAGTCGCTATGGTCTTTGGCAAAGGAGGGCGCGCGGACTCTGCCACCGATCCCGCACCTTTGAGTATGATAGAGACTATCATCACTTTGAAGCCAAAAGAGCAGTGGAGAGAGGGGATGACACATGAAAAACTGATGGATGAACTCGAAGAAGCATTGCGTATCCCCGGACTTGTAAACTCATGGACCTATCCTATCCGTGGGCGTATAGATATGTTACTCAGCGGCATACGCACACCGCTTGGGATCAAGCTATACGGCAAAGATGCAGAACACTTACAAGTCTATGCCAAAGAGATAGAAAATAAACTCAGAAGCTATGACAAAACACTCTCTGTTATCGCAGATCAGGCGAGTGCAGGGTATTATCTGGATATCGTTATGGATGAGGAAAAGTTGGCACGATATAACATCAAAAAAGAGTACCTTTTGGATTATGTCGCGACTGCTATCGGCGGGATGAAGATAACAACGATGTACAAGGGTCTTGAGCGTTATCCTATTGCGCTGCGTTTTGAAGAAGAAGAGAGAAGAAGTTTGGACTCTATCGGTAGCATCATGATCAAGACACCTCTGGGTTTTGTACCTCTAAGCACATTTGCCAAAATCGCTTATAGAGAGAGTGCTTCGGTTATCAAAAGTGAGATGGCATCTCCTGTCTCTTTTGTCTATATTACGCCGCAAAACGGTGTGAGTGCTACGGAATATAAAGAAGAAGCAACGAAACTTTTGCAAGATATCAAACTGCCTGCCGGATATTATATCGAGTGGGCAGGGCAGAGTCAGTATCTTGATTCTGCGATGCAGAGGATTATCTGGATCGTTCCGAGTGTTTTTATGCTGATACTTTTACTTATCTATTTTGCACTCAAGGAGCTTATCCCGACTTTGATAGTTTTTTTCACGCTTCCGTTTGCACTTTTGGGCGGTTTGCTCTATCTCAATCTTTTGCATTTCAACATGAGCATAGCCGTAGTCGTAGGCTTTTTGGCACTGCTTGGCATTGCTGCAGAGACGGCTATCGTGATGATAGTCTATCTCCAAGAAGCGCTCAAAGAGGCAAAAGAAAAATATGCGGATGATTTTGGGATGAAAGAGTTAAATGACGCCATCTATGAAGGAGCACTTCAGAGAGTACGTCCAAAGCTCATGACCGTTTTTGCGATACTTGCAGGGCTTTTGCCTATCATGTACACACACGGAGTAGGGAGTGAAGTGATGCAACGCATCGCCGCACCGATGCTCGGCGGGATAGTGAGTTCGGCACTTTTGAGCCTCGTCATCATTCCTATACTTTTTGAGATTTATGCCAAACGCTATGTGAAAAAGTAAAAGTTGCTTACCTTTGCTTGTGGATAGTGTTAGTATCTCAACTTTTACACATAAAACCAAGTAGCTTCGCCGAACTCATAGTATAGTAGTTAGTCACCCCTGAAAAAATCAAATTTTTAGTTAGGGACAAGCCTAAATCAGAGTCTTGTTGCTCAGGTTTAGGCTTGACTATAACGCTCAATTTTTCAAGACCAGTAAAACAAGATACCTCTACTTTGAACTTGTGAAAAAAGTTTTAGCATTTAGCTAAAAGGCTTGCCTTACCTTAAGGTTGTTGATTAGCGCAGGAAGAATGTAACTTTTCGTAGTTTTTTAGAGAATTAACATCGCATCGCCATACGAGTAGAAACGATACTTCTCTTTTATGGCCTCTGCATAAAGCTCCTGCGTTTTTTCCAGACCTACAAACGCAGCTACCAACATGAGCAGTGTAGATTTTGGAAGGTGAAAGTTTGTCAGTAAATGATTAACGCGCAACGGTTTATTGTTTGGGTGCAAAAAGAGGTTAGCCTCGCCGCTGAGCTGCGTTTTGTTTCTTGCATAAAACTCTATCGTACGCGTAGAAGTTGTTCCAATACTTAGAATTTTTGTATCCAAATCAAGAAGAGTTTTTGCCGCATCAGAGATCTCATAGTACTCTGAATGCATCGGATGTTCTGTGATGATGTCCGTCTCAACCGGTTTGAATGTTCCACTTCCGACATGAAGTGTCACATAAGCGTGTTTGTAGTTGGCGCATATTCGCGTATGCTGCTCCTGTGTAAAATGAAGCGAAGCAGTAGGCGCAGCTACAGCACCTTCTTGTTTGGCAAACACACTTTGATACTCTTGCGCATCTTCTTCGTTGTCTTCTCTTTGGATGTAAGGCGGCAGAGGAATGTGTCCTATTTTTTCTATAATAGGCAGCAGCTCTTCAAAACGCAACTCTATGGCGTCTCTCTCAAAAACAACAACTCGGCTTCCGTCTTCGTGGAGTTCTTTTACGGTTGCTATAAGACCATCATCAAAAAAGAGCTGCGTTTGGGGTTTGACTTTGCCGCGGATATAGACGCTGATATCTTTTGCGTTTAGCGGTCTATTGATGAGAAGTTCTACTTTGCCTCCACTTTTTTTATGTCCAAAGAGTCTGGCTTTTATCACTTTTGTGTCATTAAAAATAAGTGCAACATCATAAGGCAAAAATTTTTCCAAATCATAAAAATAGGCATGGCTAATCTCTTGCGTTTGTCTATTGTAAACTAAAAGTTTTGCGTGATCTCGTGGATGAGCGGGGTGTGTAGCTATGAGCTCTGAAGGAAGCTCAAAGTCATAGCTAGAGGTAAAATACTCTTGCGAATGCACGCTATTTCTCTAAACGTGTAGTTTCGTCTGCCTCATCTTCTTTAGTATCTTCTGTTTCTTCTTCTAGCGGAGGTGCAGGGTTGACCGCACGGACGATGAGAATAGAGATACCATAAAGCATCACAAGAGGAATAGCCATCAAAAGTTGTGTCAGTACATCTGGAGGTGTCAGAAGCGCTGCAACGATAAAGATAATAACAACTGCATACTTGAAAAAGTCACGCATCTGTCTGTCATCTACTAGCCCTAAAAGTGCCAAAAAGTAAGCGAAAATAGGCAACTCAAACGCGATACCGAAGCCGAACATAATCTTGGTGAAAAATCCTACATAATCTTCTATGTTGATAAGTGGAGTAAATTTGAAGCTACCGAATGCGATAAGAAAGTCAAATCCAAAAGGTGTCACGACATAGTACGCAAAGGCAACGCCTACAAAAAACATTCCGCTTCCACCGACGATAAAAGGAATAAGCATTTTTTTCTCATTTGCATAAAGCCCCGGAGCTACAAACATCCACAATTGTGCCAATATAATAGGAAGTGAACCTAAAATGGCTGCAAAAAACGCAACTTTGAGCGCTACGAAAAAAGCACCGCCCACTTGATTTGTAGTGACCATACCATCGGCTGCGTGTACAGAGATTTTTCCAACTTCTAAGAGTGCCGTATTAAGTGGTGCGACAATCCAATTTAAAAGCGGCTCATGATAGGCAAACATCACAAAAAACATAACGATAAGTGTACCAACCGAGATACCTAAGCGTTTTCTCAGTTCAACTAAGTGTGGTCTTAAATCATCAAACATCGGTATTTTCTTCTTTAGCTATTGGTTTTGGCTTTTTTTCAAATGTTATTTTTTCTTGGATAGGAGCTGCTTTTGGTGCGCTTGGTTTTTCTACATCAGTGAGAATATCATCACCGAGTTTGGACATCTCTTCACCGATTTTTGTCATGTCTGTTACGCGGTTTAGCTCTTCGCTAGCGCTGAGAAGCTCTTTTTTGTAGGCAAGCGCTTCTTGTTTTATTTCGGATACGTTCATCTCTTCTTCAATGGAATCTTTGAGCGTACCGATAGTTTTTTTCATATTTCTGAAAAATTTTGCGATATCAACCATCGCGGTGGGGAGTTTGTCAGGCCCCAAAAAGAGTATAGCCACGACAAGAATAATCAGTATCTCAGTAAAACCCATACCAAACATATAAAACCTTCATAATTTTTAAGTTGAGGATGAGATTTTAGCTAAAGAATAATTAAAGTACCTTCAAGAGGATAAAAAAAGTGCTATCTCATCAGAGAGCAAAAAGTCTGTGTTGTAAAAAGTCTCCGCAAGCATTTGTAACTTTCCTTCCTCTACAAGAAGTTCGGCGCGTTTGCGCTCTTCTTCGCTCATGATATCTGCTGCAATACCAATACAAGAACGCAGTCCAAGAAAGAATTGTTCGAGTTTTTTCTCCTGTGCGTTTAAGGATTCTACCTCTATATCAAGAGGATTTTTTATATACGCTTCTATATCTGAGGTCGGATAAAATCTCTGTGAAGCGAGTTTTCCAACCGCTCCACTCCCCGCGCCGATATAATCTTCATAGAGCCAGTAGCCTAAGTTGTGTCTGCTTTGATATGTGCCGAAGTTACTGATCTCATACTGCGCAAATCCGCGTTTTTTTATCTCTCTAAATAGCCACGATGTGAGAGAGAGTTTTTCTTTGGACATGTGCGGTTTTTTCTCAAAAGGCGTTCCCTCTTCTATAGTTAAGGCATACGCGCTCAAATGGTTGATAGGAAGGCTAAACGCAGTGTTTATGTCATGCAATAAAAGTTCTTTTGTATCTCCAAGCGTCGCATAAATGAGATCCAAAGAGAGGTTTTTAAAGCCGATTTTGGCTGCGTTTTGTATCGCTTCTATCGCTTGTTTGGAAGTGTGGGCACGATTGAGAAGTTTGAGTTTTGTATCATTGAAACTTTGCACACCAAAACTGATGCGGTTGATGCCAAGTGCGTACATTCCTTCCAGCCATTCATAGGTAGCAGAGTTGGGATTGGCTTCGCTGGTCATCTCGATATCATCTGCGAAATAGGGCGCTAAAAGTTCAAAGATAGGTGCGTAAAGTTTGGGTGCAACTGTCGAGGGCGTACCTCCACCGATAAAGAGTGTCTGGATACTTTTCTCTTGTGCATCAAAGCGTTTAAGTTCATATATGAGCTGCGTTTGCAGAGCAAGCATATAGTGCTCTTTGAGATGAAACTTGTCAACATAAGAGTTAAACGCACAGTAAGAACATTTGGAGTCGCAAAATGGGATGTGAATATATAATAACATTTGCGGATTATAACGAAAATGCAATGGAAGTTAAAGAATGTTTAGCTTTGTAAGCAATTTTATAGCGATATTTATAAGAAAATTATTTTATTTTAATAGCGATTTTTGTATAATCGCGACACTAAAAAATAGGTGCTTTTATGAACAATAAAGATATATATCGTCCGAATGTCGCGATGATTATTGTCTCGGATGCCTATCCGGACAAAAAAGAGTTATTTATAGCACAAAGAAATGATTTGATGGATATTTGGCAGTTTCCGCAGGGTGGAATCGATGCCGGAGAAGAGATCGTCGCAGCGCTTTTTCGTGAACTTGAAGAAGAGATAGGAACAGCTGAGGCAGAGATAGTCGCGGAATATCCTGAGTGGATTTCTTATGATTTTCCTCCAAATATTGCCAAAACGATGAAACCTTACAAAGGGCAAACGCAACGTTATTTTTTGCTGCGTTTAAAAGAAAACGCAGTCATAAATCTTGCAACAGAACATCCGGAATTTATGTCGCATAAATTTGTAAGCGTGGATGAAGTGTTGGACCTTACGGCACATTTCAAAAAAAGTGTGTATGAAGTTGTGATAAACCATTTTAAAAAAGAGGGGCTTTTATAGATGTTGATAGTTCAAAAGTTCGGCGGAACGAGTGTTGGTGATTTGGAGCGCATACAAAATGTCGCAAATCGTGTAAGTGAAACAAGAAAAGCCGGGCATGATGTAGTAGTAGTCGTCTCTGCCATGAGCGGAGAGACAAATAAACTTGTAGCCTATGCGGAACACTTTTCTGCTACACCTGAGCGTGCTGAAGTGGATATGCTTTTAAGTTCCGGAGAGAGAGTTACTGCAGCACTTTTAGCTATCGCACTCAATGAAATGGGACATCCTGCACTCTCCATGAGCGGACGCAAAGCAGGTATCGTCACAGATAACCTGCACACAAAAGCACGTATCGAAGAGATAGACCCAACAGCGATGCACAATGCTATAAAAGAAGGCAAGATAATTGTAGTCGCAGGTTTTCAAGGTGTTTCACTTGATGGCAATGTAACGACTCTTGGACGCGGGGGAAGTGATCTCTCTGCTGTAGCGATTGCCGGAGCTATCGGTGCAGACTTATGTGAGATATATACGGATGTAAGCGGTATCTATACAACAGACCCGCGTATCGAACCAAAAGCAAAAAAACTTGACCGTATCTCGTATGATGAGATGCTCGAACTTGCAAGTTTGGGTGCAAAAGTGCTTCAAAACCGTTCAGTAGAACTTGCAAAAAAACTCAATGTAAATCTCGTCACACGCACAAGCTTCTCTAATGAAGAGGGGACATTAATCACGAAGGAAGAAAATATCATGGAAAAACCATTAGTAAGCGGTATCGCGTTAGATAAAAATCAGGCAAGAGTCTCTCTTTTTAGAGTCAAAGATAGAACAGGTATCGCTTCTGAAATATTTAATAAACTTGCACAAAACAATGTAAATATAGATATGATAATCCAAAATGTCGCTCATGACGGTTCTGCTAATATCGACTTTACCGTTCCTGTGAGTGATCTAGGTGATGCGAAAAATGTAGTAGATGAGTTTATCAAAAGTGGAGATATCTCAGAGGTCTCGTATGATGAAAAAATCTGTAAAGTTTCTATAGTAGGCGTTGGTATGAAGTCACACACAGGTGTCGCGGCAAAAGCATTTACTACTATGGCAAATGAAAATATCAATATCATGATGATTGCAACATCAGAGATAAAAGTCTCTATGGTAATCGCTGAAAAGTATGCTGAACTCGCTGTAAGAAGCCTTCATGATGCATACGAACTAGATAAGTAGTCCAGTAGAAATGTCTGATTCTAGTCAGGATTTTGCGCAATGGAGCTTAGACGCCATCAGAGAAGAGGGTGGAAGTCTGAGTTGGCTGGAAGAGCATCGCTTTGACTGGACGACTACTACAGCTCATGCACTGGAACAGATTCTCAGTGGCAAAACTATCATCCTTATAACGGATGAGAAAAGAAAATGGCTTGAGCGCTATATCCTCAGTTCTATCAACAGTCTCAATATGCAAGAGAGACCGCTTCTCCCGATACTTAGTATCGATAGTATGTATATGCACTACAACAGTGTAAGTAATGGAGAGATGATAGATGTGGTCGATGATATGATTGCGCTCTCTTATAAAGATGACTACTTTTTTTGGTATATAGGCAAGGGTGATGACAAGCGCTCGGATATTGCAAAAAGAAGAGATAATAGTTACTTTTGGATTTTTGATGAGAGTTTCAACAACTCTTTTATGCTTAAGTCGTACGATACACATCTGGATATAAAACTTTTACAACTTTTTAGACTTTTCAATCTTTCACTCAACGCAGCGCTCTTTGGAGAGGTTGATGTTAGCGTCTAACCCGACATCTTCGCATATCCTCATCACCACAGAAATAGAGAGTGAAGTGGAGCGACTCAAACATGAGCTTCATGGTTTTCGTGTGGTTACTTTTGTAGAAGATGAGTTTAAAATAGAGCACGCAAAAGCCGTAGTGGCCGAAGCGTATATCAGTGAATCTCAGACAAAATACATCATCCTTGCATCCAAAAACTTCAATGCCGTCTCTCAAAACTCTCTGCTAAAAGCGCTAGAAGAGCCTCCAAGAAACATAGAATTTATCATCATCTCTGCTACAAAATCAAATCTTTTGCCGACAGTGCGTTCGCGTTTACCGATTTTGCACGGCAAAAAAATACATAAACAAATCTCTTTGGATATAAATCTTGCAAAAATGGATTATGCGGAAGTTTTTGCGTTTTTAAAAGAAAACGCAAGAGTGACGAAAAGTCGGGCACAAGAACTTGTAGAAGAACTTTATTATAGAGCAACAGTTGTGGATAGTTTGGTACTCTCAACACAGCAGTTGGAAAATTTTGAAAAAGCATATAAACTTCTGGAGCTAAATTCGCGTCCTACAAGCGTTTTGGCACTTTTGCTTATGGGTTTTGCTAGAGAAAAATGATGTTTATCGAAAAACTTTCACTCCCCATAGATGCCAAAAAAGTCTTAAAAGAGTTGGGTGTAGATGGAGGCGGTATCAATATTTTGGCTTCCAAAATGCAAACGCATATCATCTCCATCAAAGAGTTGCATGTAGGTGCTGCAAATATTCTCAAACAAGATGCACTCTCTATCGGCGCAGACCTTGCGGTGCCTAGAGGAACTGTTATCGCCAAAACGCAGTTTGTAGATGTTTTGCTGATAGCGACACAAAAACAGCTTGAGGCACTGAGTAGAAAAGAGTTGGCACAACCTTTTGGACTCAAAGAAGTTGCGAAAAAATTTGCAGAGATAGCCAAGGCAAAAAAACCGCAACAGACAAAAATCATGGGCATCATCAACGCAAATGACGACAGTTTTTATGCGCAGAGTAGATTTCACGCATCTGAAGCTATACAAGCCATAAATACGATGATCGATGAAGGTGCGCACATCATAGATATCGGAGCCGTCTCTTCTCGACCAAATGCCGCTTTTGTGAGCGCAGAAGAAGAACTCTCACGCTTGAAGCCTCTTCTTGATTTGCTTGCACATGAGCGCACACATGAGCAGGTACAGCTCAGCATAGACAGCTACGAACCAAAAGCTATCTCTTACGCGCTTGAGAGAGGTTTTAGTATTGTCAATGATATTACAGGGCTCATGGATGATGCCGTTTGCAAACTTTGTGCTTCTTATGATGCCACAGCGGTTATCATGCATATGCAAGGCACACCGCAAACCATGCAAAAAAATCCACACTATAAGAGTCTTTTGAGTGATATATCCTCTTTTTTCCAAGAGCGAATCCAAAAAGCAGAAGCCTTTGGAGTCAAAGATATCATCCTTGATGTAGGCATAGGTTTTGGTAAAAGGCTAGAAGAAAACCTCTCTCTTCTCAAGAATCTTGAACACTTTTTGACTCTAGAGAAACCCTTACTTATAGGAGCTTCCAGAAAATCGATGATAGACAGTATAACTTCTGCTGATGTTTCTCAAAGACTTGCAGGGACTCTTGCTTTGCATCTTGAAGCCCAGCGAAATGGAGCTGCAATCCTTCGAGTACATGATGTTAAAGAGCATGTTCAAGCTATAAAAATCCAAGAAGCTCTTGAAGGAGTCATACTATGAAATTTCCGGCGATAGGAGATATTGCTACTACATCCGTGATATCTTTGGATATCAATGAAAAACTTTTTGTTGCTTTGGAGCTTATGATTGAGCATAGCCATAGACACATGGTTATCTGTGAAGGAGCTGCGTTTCGTCTTGTAAGTATCATGGATATTATCAAAACGCAGGGTGAAAATATATTTTTGCAGATAAGCTTATCTGAGATGAATCTGCCGCAGATACCTGTTATAGACAAGCATAAAAATGTTCTTGAGGCTTTAGAACTGCTCAGTGACAAAAATGAGCATATCTGCGTTATCAATCAGGATGGAACTCTTTTTGGATTTGTCACACAGAGTGATATTATCGCAAATATAGATCCGCAAACGCTTATGGAAAACTACAGACTACAGGATTTTTTGAAACTCGGTAGACGTGTTAAGATGGTCGAAAAAGATGCAAAAACAGGAACAATTCTCCAGCAGATGGCTGAGGAATGTATCGATAATGTTATCATTGTTGATGCGCTCAAACCTATAGGGATACTCACGACAAAAGATGTGATGTCTCTCATCAAAAATCAAGTGGATATGGAGTTGTCGGTCTCGAATTATATGTCAACTCCTGTGCAGACGATACAAAAAACGGCATCCATAAAAGATGCACTAGAGCATTTGAAGATAAGAAATTTCAAGAGAGTTGTTATTGTAGATGAAGCAGGTCATCTTGAGGGTGTCGTTGCGCAAAAAGAGCTGATTTATCTGACTTATTCCAAGTGGGCGATGCTCATGAAAGAACATCAGGATGAACTTTGTGAGATAAATACATTGCTTGAAAACAAAAGTAAAGAGTATGAAATGATGGCAACATTTGATTCTCTTACCGGACTTTATAATAGATACAAGTTTGGTGAGCTTTATCTCACATCGTATAAATCTATGATTCAAAGAGAAAATAACCTCTCATTAATCCTCATAGATATCGACTATTTTAAAAAAGTAAATGATACCTATGGACATAACATGGGTGATACAGTTCTGAGAAAAATCGCAAACAAAGTGTTACAAACACTAAGAAATAACGATATCGTTTGTAGATGGGGAGGGGAGGAGTTTGTGGTACTTATGCCAACCGTTGGACTCATACAAGCCTTGAGTTTAGCAGAGAGTATTCGTTTGAATATAGAAAATTTAGTGATAGATACCGTGGGACATGTGACAATCAGTCTTGGAGTGAGCGAAGTGGTACGAGGTGACTCTATGAATGATGTCATTTATAGAGCCGATCAGGCGCTTTATCTTGCCAAAAAATCCGGTAGAAACTGTGTCAAATCTGAGCTGGATTTTTAATCCAACTCTTTAAATCATAATCCCTTTTATCATAAAGAAGAGTATAGCTGAGAGTATAGCCGCAGCTGGCACTGTGATAAGCCATGCTGCGATGATTTTTTTCACTGCATCTCTTTTGACATATTCCACTTTTTTTGCTTTTTTCATATGTTTTTTAGTGGATTTGATAGCTTCTTCTTCGTCAGCTATGAGTTTATAAAGTTCTACGATTCTCTCATAATCTTCTTTGATTTTAGTTTCTTTGGCTTCAGCTGCTCGAAGTGCAGCACTTAGCGCATTGAGGTTTTTCTTTTCATCTACTATAACGAGTTTATCATCGGCGACCGTATTTTCAACGTCACGCAAATCAAGCCACTCTCGTAAAAATCCAACCCCAAAAACTCCACCGATAGCGATGTGCGTCGAACTTACGGGAAGTCCCAGCTGTGAAGCGACGATAACCGTAATAGAAGCAGCCATAGCAATAGAGAAAGCTCTGATCTGGTCAAGTTTTGTTATCTCACTCCCAACAGTTTTGATAAGTTTTGGTCCATAAAGTGCAAGTCCCACTGCGATACCAAATCCACCCACAGCCATAACCCAAAAAGGTATAGAAGCTTTTGTTGAAACGCCGCCATTTATGATAGCATCGTTGATAGCCGCGAGTGGCCCGATTGCGTTTGCAACATCATTTGCACCGTGCGCAAAACTTAAAAGTGCAGCGGAAAAAATAAGAGGAATCGTAAAGAGTCTATTAACGGATTTTTTATTGTTTTCAAGGTTTGAGCCATTTGCGTTGAGTTTGTTTTTCACAAGAAAATAAACAGCGACTCCAATTACAAGACCCATCATAGAGGCGGTTTCAAAGGAAGGTTTTTTCTGTATCTCAATAGAAACTAAAGGAAGCATATTGACAAGTTCGAGTATTTGCGGCCAGATTTTTTTAAGACCTTTGAGTGTTATATAAGTAACAAACGCCCACGCCATGATAGCGACAAATATTGGGACATATTTTTTAGCTGCTTGAACTTTGTCTTCTTGAAATACGATGGTTTTTTTGATGGCATATAAAAACGCAGCCGCTATAACACCACCAAGAACAGGTGAGATAACCCATGAAGCCACAATTGTGCCCATAGTCCCCCAAGAGACGACACTAAAACCTGCAGCAGCAATACCGGCACCCATAACGCCACCGACTATAGAGTGTGTCGTTGAAACGGGAGCACGCATCATAGTTGCAAAATTGAGCCAAAGTGCAGCTGCAAGGAGTGCCGCCATCATTGCCCAGATAAAATGGTCTGTTTGGCCATCAAAAGTAGAGATATCAATAATGCCATTTTTGATAGTTTGGACAACTTCTCCGCCGGCGATGATAGCTCCACTAGCTTCAAAAACTGCCGCAATAATAATGGCCGTAGTCATGGTAAGTGCTTTGGAACCGACTGCCGGACCAACATTGTTGGCAACATCATTTGCGCCGATATTCATAGCCATATAGGCACCGATAAGTGCAGCTACGGCTAGAAACATATTATTGGGGATTCCGCCATTGTTTAAAAAACTAAATGTTAAAACAGCAATCATAAAAAAGAGTGCAAAACCAAGTCTGCTCAGGTCTGTACTGCTCTTTTTTATGGCAGTTTTTTCAAGTTTTTTCATAGTTTGTATTTCCACACAAAACCCCTTTAAAAAATTTGTAAATTATATCTTTTTAAATGTTATGGGAGTGTTAAAATGGGGTTTAAACTTTGTTGAGTTCGTATTTTGTATAGACATCCATGGCTTCTTCAGAATTTGAAAACGCAAGTACTTCACGGATAAGTTTTGCAGCTTCTTTTCTATCACCGCCAGCTTCGCCCATCGCATAAATTTCAGCCAAAGTAACTTTAGCACTTGCTTCTCCCGCTTCACAAGCAGGTTTGAGATAATATGCCGCTTTCATGAAATCTTGAGGCACACCCATTGCGTTTGCATAAGCAAAACCTGCACTCACTTGGGCGGGGATGATGCCCGCTTCGGCTGCGACTGAATAGTAATGTGTGGATTGTTTGAAACTTCTCTCACATCCTTGTCCATTGTAAAACATTACGCCCAGCGCAAAGGCACACTTTGGATTTGTGTCATCTTGTATGAGATGTTCGTAAGCTTCTTTATATTTGCCTGTTTCGTAAAAATTCATACCTGCATTATAAAAATCTATAGCCATTATTTTTTTCCTTTGATGTACGCTTTTATGATTTCTTGGCGTTCTTGCGGTCTATCCGCACCACCTCTACCTAAAGTAGGAACATTATTGAGTTTTTGAATCGTTTGCATAGACGCTGCTGTAGCCTGTCCAAAGATTGTGTGATATCCGTTGAGCCACGGCGTTTTGTTTGTAGTGATGAAAAATTGGCTTCCGTTTGTTCCTGGTCCTGCGTTTGCCATAGCTAAAACGCCTACTTTGTCAAAAGTTTTGCCTTTAAACTCATCTTTGAAATCTTTTTTCCAAATACTCTCTCCACCTCGTCCGCTCTCAGTCGGATCTCCGCCTTGAATCATAAAATTTTGTATGATTCTGTGAAACGCAATGCCGTTGTAATAGCCATTTTTGACATGCGTTGTAAAATTTTCTACAGCAAGTGGTGCAACATCTGGATAGAGTTCGAGTTCTATACTCCCCTGTGTTGTCTCAAGAACTACGACGGGATTTTCAGCTGCAAACGCAGTGATTGAAAAGAACAACACCAAAGATAAAAGTATTTTTTTAAACATATTATTTCTCCTCAAAATCTAAACAAACAGAGTTGATACAATAACGAAGTCCCGTCGGCTCCGGTCCATCAGGAAAAACATGTCCCAAGTGTGCATCACAACTGGCACATCTTACTTCGATACGGATCATACCCAAAGAAGAGTCTTTTATCTCTGTGATAGCATCTTCTATACTTTCATAGTAACTCGGCCATCCTGTGCCTGAATCAAACTTCGTATCTGATTCAAAGAGCGCTTCGCCACAGCAAATACATTTATATGTGCCTTGTGCACTGTTGGTGTAAAATGTTCCCGAAAAAGGCGCTTCCGTACCATGTTGTCTGCATACATAAAATGCTTCAGGACTTAGCTGGCTTTTCCACTCTTGTTCGCTCTTTACTACTTTCATATTCTTCCCTTAGATTTTCAATTATTTCACAATCTTCTTCGTATAAAACATATACAGAGTTACGCGCTAGATGAAACGCATAGTCGCGTTTACTCTCATCTGCTTCTGCTGTATCCATAAGAATAACAAATTTTGCATGTATGGCATCTATATCTTCGTACGTTGCCAATGTGAGGTTATTGAGATCAATTTCTATTAAATTTTTGGAACTATCCAATAAAACTGCTTTATCTCTTATAAAATATTTGAGATCGTCATTTAATTTTTCTTGGCTTAAGGTGTTGCTGATGACTACAATCTCATGAGCGCTGTTTTCTTTTAGAAGTTCGGCAATAATCTGCAAGGCCTTTGCATGAGGATTGGTTTTGTAAAAATAGGTTTGTCGGTGCGCTAATGTGAAACTTGTAGTAAAGTTATAATTTTTGTACAAGCCTTTTGAACTCACCAAAAGAAGGGCCGCCTTTTTTTGTATATGTTTGAGATAAGCGATAAAATCATCTTCATAAAAGTCTGCGTTGTCACATATGATGAGATCTGCCACATCAAATGATTTTTTGAGCAGCATCTCTTCTATATAGAGTGTATTGACCCGCTGCGTTTTACGGAGTTTTGAAAGGTGTTTATTTACAAGTTCAATGGGAGTGATGACTTCTATAGATGTGATATCTGCTTCAACAATAGCGCGTTCTACAATCTCTAAGAGTTTTCTTTTTAAAATCTCACATGCCAAATTTGTTTTTTGGATAATAATAATTTTTTTGTTCGGATTTTTAAGTTTTTCTACAATCGCTTTAAGTGCCAAAAGATTTGTTTTTCCACTCCCGCTATTGCCTCCTAAAACAGATATGCCAAAAAGCTCTGCATCGATAAAATCCATCTGCTCATGAGTACATAAATACAATTTGTTTTGCTGCAGGATACAATATTGTATGAGAATACTTCCGATAACCGCTACAGCATCAGGAAGAGTGTCGGACTCCTCTCTACCCTCTTGCAGCTTTTGAATGATATCTAGATTTGAAGAGTCGGCAAAAAGAACTCTTGATTTTGGTAAAAATGCTTCAAATGAAACATCTAACTGCTGATATTCTTCAGCTTTTAAATTTTCCATGAGTGCATAGTTGTAAATCGGTAACTCATCATTATGTGTGATTTCTTTGAGCCTTTGTTTGATAATATCATGCGAGTTTTCAAACGCTAAAGACGTATCTGAAATATTTTGTTTATTAGCTCTTTCTATTTTTGCGTTTTTAAGTTCTTCAAAAGTCCATGTTTTATGTTCAAAAAGATAAAGCCCTCGTTTTGGATCAAACATAAGCAGTGGAACAAAAAAGTTTTTTGTATGATGATAAACAGTAGTATTTTGACAAAAAAATAGGTCGTTTTCTTCAGTTACAGATTTTAATTTTTTCATTAGTATAGAGTCAGGAAGCGCAAGAGTTTTACTCTTCTGTTGAAAAAATGAAGTGAGATAAGAAAAATTCATATGTGAGCTAAATATTGCCACTAAGCAATGGCAATATTTTGATAGTTATTTACCAGCTGCGATACGGTCTTTAAGACCTTTACCAGCTTTAAATTTTGGAACCATTTTATCTTCAGTAGTATAAGTTTTATCAGTACCAGGAACTTTACCACTTTTTCCTTTTTGAAGACCAGCAGAAAAACTACCAAAACCAACTAAAGAAACTTCATCCTTATTGACGAGAGCAGTTGTTACAGCCTCTGTGAATGCTTTAATTGCAGCTTCTGCTTCAACTTTAGTTTTGTAGTTGCCACTTGCTTGTACTAATTCAACGAATTGTGCTTTATTCATAAATTTACCCTTGGATTAAATATTTCCGAATTTTTTAGCAACTAACCCCTAAAAGCCTTAGTTTCAAATAATTCAGCTAAGGGTACTTTATAATTTATTTGCTTAAATTTTTCTTCTTTTTACCTAAATACACTAAATAATGTGATACTTTTGTAAGTTTTAAGCTCTTTTTAGCCTGCACTAGGAGTCTTAGCATATTAAAGCTGTTGGTGTGAGAGACAATCAACTCTGAAATTTCTTTCATTTTATGATATCTTTTTTCATTTGTATGTATAGATAAAAATACATCTTCAAGTCCATCTCTATCATTTTTTGTCAGCGTGCTCATTAAGTGACTCCTTTAGCTATTTAGTTTATTTATTTTTCTTACTGCGCGAATAATCTCATCATCTTCTAATTCTCCTAGCATTTTTATCACAATGGATGCAGCTTGTGGTTTTGCCCGACCAAGCTTCCAGTCTTGATAAGTGCGCATAGCTATCCCAAGGTTTAAAGCCATCTCTTTTAGGGAAATTTTTTTTCCATTATTCTGAGCCTCTATAGAGTTATGAAGAATATTAAATAAATCATCGATTTGCATAGAGTAATTATACGAATTATATACTTAAACATACATTTTAATTATCATGAATAAGTATATATTGTATTATAAATATAAAAAATAGTATGTAATACAATTTTTATTATATATAAAATATTTTTTATATTGCATTACATACAGAATATCGTATTAAATTTAAAAGGACCTTATTCTCAGACCATTGAGCTGCAAAAAATGCTAAAATAAAGTATAAGGAGTGAGTAGATACAGAAAAGAGATAGATGTAACTTGCTTAGAAATAACTCAAAGATACGAAATAGGATTCCTTGAAATAGGGAATAATGAAGACCATGTACATTTTTTAGTTCAAAGTGTACCAACACTTGCAATCAGCCGAATAGTAACAATAATA
>JAQTWZ010000002.1:0-9402 GCA_028689055.1 Sulfurimonas sp.
TCTGAACTTGATTCAGAATCTCTCTTGTAATCATACGTTATAATCCGCTCATGCAAAACTTCACAAAAACACCTATGAGTGATATTTTAAACATCCTACATGAGCAACTCAAAACGCTAGCGCCCAAAGAGATTGTTGCATTTGAGGTGCTGAATCCTGATGTTGCTACTTCTATCTATGCTGGAAGTGCAGTCATTATTGAGGGGCGAGAGTACATCTATCGTGGCTATAAGGCTTGGGTGGATTTGGCGCAGATAGTTGGCGCTCGTATGCTCACCCCTACTCCAAACGCAGCGCATACCGTTGTTTTAAGATTTGAAAAGCTCAACGCAGATGTGAGCTTTCATAAAAGCATCACAGACAAAGAAGAGAAATACGGCATGGAGTCGATATTTTCTGAGATACATAAAAATGAAGAGCCTGCGTTTTTGGCACACTATCAAAAAGCCCTGCAAAACGCAAGCGCCAATAAACGCAGTCGTATTTTAAATCTCGGAGTCAACAGCGGTGATGAGTTTGAAGTGATACAAAAGTATGCAAGTAACTTTGAAAACCTTGAGCTTATCGGTATAGACTATTGCGCATCAGCGATAAACGCAGCCAAAGAGAAGTTTCAAGCCTTCAAAAACATCACTTTTTTCGCTCATGATATCAACGATTTGGCTTCACTAGAGCTTGGCACTTTTGATCTCATCATTAGTATAGGTACACTGCAAAGCTCAAACCTTGAGTTCAATCCGCTTTTTATGTCTATCGTGCAAAACCAACTCTCTAAAGATGGTGCAGTGATACTAGGATTTCCAAATTGCCGTTGGATTGATGGGGAGATGGTTTATGGAGCAAAGGTCAAAAACTACGCGTTTTCAGAGATGTCTCTACTCTACAAAGATGTCATGTTTTGCAAAAAATATCTCCAGCAAAAAAAGTTTCGTGTCACGATTACCGGCAAAGATTATATCTTTATGACTGCCACTTCTATACGCAAAGAGAGTGAGCTTAACTCTTCAAAAGTTTAAAAAAATAACCAAAATAACACTTTTTTTCAAACGCAAGTTATTGTTAACATTGAACGTACTATAATCTTCACATGAAAAATTTCTCACATATTTATACAGATAGTATCGGTCTTGATTTGTTTTTAAAAACAAATGATATATGTGACAACCCAAAACTATTGATACAACTTTTTACTGCGTTTCACACCAAAAAAGAGATTCTTTTTTTGTTAAAAAAATTGGCTCAAAAGTTTGTTCACGCCTCTCTTATTGGCGCTTCTCATGATGGCGCTATACAGGAAGGAAAACTTATCAAAGAAAATGAAACCCTTCTCTCTTTCACACAGTTTGACGATACAAAACTACAAACATGTATCATCGCTACTACTTCTGATGATTCTTTTGAAATGGGTCAAGAAGTAGCCAAAAGTCTTCAAGGTAAAGATTTAAAAGCGATAATCACTTTTACCGATGGTATTTTTACTAATGGCGAAGAGTATCTCAGCGGAGTAAACTCCATCAACAAAAATATAACAATCGCTGGCGGTATGGCGGGTGATGGAGGTTTACTCAAAGAGACTTTTATTTTTACCAAAAATGAAGTTTATAATCACGGAGCAGTAGCCCTAGGACTTTACAATACAAACCTGCAAGTTAGTAGCGATTATAGTTTCAACTGGATGCCTATCGGAAAGAAACTTCTTGTCACAAAAGCTAAAGCGAATCGTCTCTACGAACTTGAAGGACAATCCGCTACGAGTATTTATGAAAAATATATGGGTAAAGAATTGGCACTAAGATTGCCTCAAATTGGCATAGAATTTCCTCTCATAATTGAACGTGATGGAGTGATGATTGGCAGAGCAGTTATAGACAAAAAAGAAGATGGCTCACTTATTTTTGCAGGCAATATAAACGAGGGTGAATATGTCAGTTTTGGTATTGGTAATATAGAAAAAGTATTAAGAGAGAGTAACTACTCTGTACTGTTATTTTCTAAAAAAACTTCTGAAACAATTTTTATCTACTCCTGTATGGCACGTCGCCGTTTTATGGGTTCATATATAGAAAAAGAACTTGAGCCACTCGAAAATATTGCTCCGACAAGTGGTTTTTTTACCTATGGAGAGTTTTATTACAAAGATGGCAAAGCACAGCTTCTCAATGAGACTATGACGGTTTTAGCCCTTAGCGAAAATAAACAATCTCCAAATCTACCGATGATTCGTAAACCAGTAGATGATTTTGAATATAAAATCAATCCACTGCATGTGCTCTCTCATCTAGCAAACAGCGTCTCTGAAGAACTTGAACAACTCAACAAAACACTTGAAGAGCGTGTCAAAAATGACACTGAATATATACTCGCTCAGGTCTATAAGGACACCTTAACATCCCTCCCCAATAGATTGCGTTTACTTCAAGATTTGAGACATCTTACATACAATTATCTTATACTAATAAACATCAATGATTTTACTTCTATCAATGATTTTTATGGGCATAAAGTAGGAGATATGGTACTCAAAACACTGGGAAAACGACTACTCTTATGCGCTAAAAAAAGTGTCTCTGCAGTCTATCGAGTCGGTTCGGATGAGTTCGCTATCATCAGCTCAAATGAGGATATCTATGAAACCCTCAAAAATATTTATGATAACTTCAATGAGTCTGTTATTGAATACGACAAAAACTTAGTTTATGTTACTATCACGGCTGCAGCAGCTAAAATCGATGAAAAAGCCCTTGTCTTAGCAAATGCAGATATGACACTCAAACGGGCACGGCAGGAAAATAAACCCTATCTACTTTTTCAAGAAGATATGGATCTTTATGAAAAAAACAGACAAAGTCTCAGTATTGCCAAAGAAATCAGAACAGCGCTTGAACAAGATAGAATCATACTCTTCTATCAACCAATCATCAACCTAAAAACACAAAAGATTGAAAAATATGAGTCACTTGTACGACTTGTAAAAAAAGATGGTTCTATTCTTCTTCCTGTAAAATTTCTTGATATCTCTCACAAAATACGTCTTTATTCTCAAATCACACAAAAAATAATAGAACACTCCTTTAAAAAATTTCAATATAATGATTTTAAATTTAGTGTCAATCTCTCTATTAGTGATATTCTAGATGAAAACATCCAAACTTATCTTTTTGAAAAAGTCGAAAAATATGGTATCGGCAAAAGATTAACCTTAGAGATATTAGAAACACAAAGTCTTGAAAATGATGTTGTTGTTAAGAGATTTATAAAAAAAGCGCAGAGCTACGGCATCAAAATCGCTATAGATGATTTTGGAAGTGGTTTTGCAAATTTTCAACATATAACACGTATTCATGCAGATATTATGAAGATAGATGGCTCACTTATTCGCGCCATTGATACGGATGAAAATGCGCGAGTAGTTGTGGAGACACTTGTCATTTTTGCAAAAAAACTCAAAATGACAACAGTTGCCGAGTTTGTCCACTCTCAAGAAGTATATACGATCATCAAAGATTTGGGTATTGATTATGCTCAGGGCTCCTATTTGGGCGAACCCTCCCCTACGCTCTCATAAAAAGTTCTTCTGATTTAGGAAGCAAATCCGCTGCTAAAAGTGTCTTTGGCTACGACTATCTGCTTTTGTTTTTCTTTGCGTTTTGTGTCTTTTTCGACAAATATTTTTTTGCGTGAAACAGGATCCATCTCCGTATAATACATAACAGCGCTATAAGTCCCCGGAGTCGGGGTGAAAACCTGCGCCTGTTCAGGATTCATCTGTAACTCATCTCTCGTGAAGCGCTTGAGCTCATGCATATCTTTTTCATCACATCCCGGATGCGCCGCGATAAGATAATAGGTGAGAAATTGGTTTTTGCCCTCTTCCTTATTGAGTTTGTCATAGAGATGTTTAAAGTCCACAAGCTCTTGTTTTCCAGGTTTGCCCATGAGCTCCAATACATGCTGTTGTGTATGTTCGGGGGCTACTTTCATCTGTCCTGAGATGTGATGTTTGACCATCTCTTTGAGATATTCATAACCATGTTTTTTATCTGCGTTTATCAAATCATAGCGCACACCGGAAGCCACAAATGCCTTGCGTACGCCTTCGACTTCACGGACTTGTCGCAAAAGATTGATATTGCGGCTATGATCGACTTTCATAGATTTGCATAGATGGCTTGCATCCACACAGCGCTGATGATCGCAAGTGCCGAGTTTGAGTTTTTTGTTGCACTCATACCCGTACATATTTGCAGTCGGGCCGCCGACATCAGAGATGATACCTTTGTAGTCCTTGTACTTGTTAAATTCTTTGGCTTCAGCGAGAATATTGGTCTCAGAACGCGTACGAATAGTACGACCTTGGTGGACACCGATGGCGCAAAAGTTGCACTCTCCCCAACAACCATGATGCGTCATGATAGAAAACTTGATAGTCTCAAGACACTTTACTTTGCCATCTTTTGCATAATAAGGGTGTAACTCTCTTGTAAAAGGAAGGTTGGAATTTGCGTCCATTTCATCTTCATTGAGGTGATCACAAGGCGGATTTTGGATAAGAAAACGCGTATCAACTGCTTGACAAAGACCTTTTGCAGCGATAGGATCGTTGTTGTCATAAAAAAGATCAAAAAGATCGATGTATTTTTCTTTGTCATCAAGACACTCTTGATGAGATGGAAGCTGATGGTATTCGAGTACAGGTTCTTTGGCGATATAACAGACACCGCGGATATCACGGTAGTCGCGTTTTTCATCTATCGCTTTTGTAAGTTGCTCCAAGGCTATCTCACCCATGCCATAGATAAGTACATCTGCTTTTGAGTCAAAAAGTATCGGTTTTTTGAGTCTGTCCGACCAGTAGTCGTAGTGGCTCACGCGTCTGAGACTTGCTTCGATACCGCCCAAAACAAGAGGCACGGTATCCTTAAAATATCTTCGGATAAGGTTACAATAAACACTCAAAGCACGATCGGGTCTTTTGTTGTTTTTGCCACCGGGGGTATAATCATCTGAATTGCGAAATTTTTTCGTCGCCGTATAGTTGCTCACCATACTATCGACACTGCCGCCGCTTACGCCCCAGTAGAGTCGTGGTTCGCCCAAACGCGAGATATCTACGTCACTGTTGATATCAGGCTGACCTATCATCCCGACACGATATCCCATACGCTCAAGCATACGCCCCACCATCGCCACACCGATAAAAGGAGAGTCGATATAGGCATCGCCGCTGACAAGGATAACATCACAATAATCCCAACCTCTTGCGTCCATCTCGGCACGCGTTGTCGGTAAAAAATCTTTTTCTTTGAAGTTATAGGTATCGTGAGTTGTATTATTTTGGGTGTTTTTGCTGCGTCTGCTCAATTTAAAAGCCTTTTATTTTTTCAAAAATGGATATTTTATCTATTGTATGTATAATAATACAAAATAGATTTAAAATAAGAGATTAGTTATGAAACACCCCTACGAAAATTTAGAAAACTTTACACTTCCTGCTCTTTTGGATCGTTCCATCAAACTTTATAAAGAAAAAGATGCCTTTGGTTATGTCGGTGAAGCAGCGATGACTTACACTGCGTTTGATACAAAAATCAAAAATACCGTAGCACTTCTACGAAAAAACGGTATCAAAAAAGGTGATAAAATCCTTCTTTTGAGTGAAAATATGCCTCATTGGGGAGTCGCTTATTTTGCGACTACATACTTTGGTGCTGTAATTGTCCCCGTGTTGCCGGATTTTCACCCTTCTGATATACATCATATCATCAGACACTCTGAAGCAAAGGCTATCTTTGTCTCCGATAGACATCTCCAGACGATAGAAGAGAGTGAACACAAAAATATCAACTTTGTCGTCAATCTTGAGAGTTTGCAACTCGTGGATGAACTTACAAATAAATCTCATAAAGTACATGAGCCAAAAGAAGCACTTCAAAAGCCAAATGAAGAAGATTTGGCAGCGCTTATTTATACTTCCGGAACAACAGGACACTCCAAAGGTGTTATGCTCTCACACAAAAATTTGACGACAAACGCAGTCTCATCCTACTCAAAAGTCACTATTACTGCCGCAGATGTATTTTTGTCTATCTTGCCGCTTGCACATACGCTAGAGTGTACGGTTGGACTTATCGTTCCCGTACTTCATGGGGCAAGTGTTTTTTATATTGAAAAAGCTCCGACACCCAGTGTCCTTTTAAAAGCATTTGAGCTTGTCAAACCGACGATGATGCTCAGTGTTCCGCTTATCATAGAAAAAATATACAAAAACAAAATATTTCCGAAATTTCACTCTTCTTTTATCATGAGATTTCTCTACGGCATCCCTTTTGTCAGAAAAATACTCAATCAAATAGCCGGAAAAAAACTCATAGAGACCTTTGGCGGTCGTATTCGATTTTTTGGTATAGGAGGCGCTGCTTTATCTACTCATGTAGAAGAGTTTCTCATTGAAGCGAAGTTTCCCTATATTATTGGCTATGGACTTACCGAAACATCACCGCTGCTTGCAGGCTCTGTTTTGGGTGAAACCGTCAAACTCAAATCCACCGGCACCGCATTTCCCGATGTCATCATCAAGATAAAAAACAAAAATCCTCTCACAGGTGAAGGTGAGATTGTTATCCAGTCACCGGGGCTCATGATGGGGTACTACAAAGATGAGGAGAAAACAAAAGAGGTCATAAAAGATGGCTGGTTTTATACGGGAGATCTCGGTTATATGGATAAAGATGGTTTTTTATTTATCAGTGGAAGAAGCAAAAATGTCATCATCGGTTCGGGGGGAGAAAATATCTATCCCGAACAACTCGAATCTGTCATAAACGAAAATGAAGCTGTTTTAGATGCTCTAGTCTTAGAACAAGAAGGCAAACTCGTAGCAAGAATACATTTGGATTATGAATTTATCGACAAGATGTTTCATGCGGATAAGATGCCTGATGCAAAAGTCAGAGAAGACATCGCCAAATATCTTGAGACAATGCGCGTCGAGTTCAACGCAAAAGTCTCCTCTTTTAGTAAGATATCCAAGTTTATAGAGCAGATAGAGCCTTTCGTCAAAACGCCGACAAAAAAAATCAAACGCTATCTTTATACAGAATAATAAAAAAATTTACTTGAAGGAGAGTTATGCAAAATGAATGGAATGAACAGATATATGTTGCCATCGGCTCAAGTGCGGGTGGACTTGAAGCCTTGCAACATTTGGTTGCTTCTCTCCCTGAATCTTCTGGATTTATCTATATCATTGCGCAGCATCACTCTCTGGCTCAAAAAAGCGTACTCGCCTCTATATTAGGTCGTAAATCTACTATTCCTGCGCTTACCATCAATACAACCACTCTTTTAAAACCGGATATTCTTTATATTCTTCCGCCGCATCTGCAGCTTGTCTCTCACTATGGCAAACTTAAAATAATGCCGATAAAAGAACCGATAGTTCCGCCATTACCCTTGATTGATGATCTGTTTTATACTTTAACACAAATAAAACAAGTCAAATGTATCGCTATACTTCTCTCAGGAACAGGACATGATGGCACGGCAGGTATGGTACAAGTCAAAGAAAATAATGGAATTACTCTTGCGCAATCTCCCGAAGAAGCACACTTTGATAGTATGCTTAAAAGTGCTATAGATACGGGTGTTGTTGATTATATACTCCCCATATATGAAATCACTCAAAAACTAATACAACTCTCTAGCTCTTTACGGGATGGCAGTTATATTATGGAGGAGACTGCTTTTGAGCGCATACGAAAGATTGTGCAACAGCATAAACAGATAGATTTTTATAAATATAAAGACGATACGATTCAAAGACGTATCCAAAAACGGATGATCCATCTCAAGTTTGACACTCTTGAAGAATATGCCACATATTTGGGTGCAAATCAGCAAGAAGTGTCAAATCTTGAAAAAGAGGTTCTTATCGGAGTTACATCTTTTTTTCGTGATTCCGAAGCATTTGAAGCTTTAAAACTAAAACTGCATGAAAAAATAGTTACTTTACCCCAAATGAGTGAATTTAGGATATGGTGTGTTGCTTGCTCTACGGGCGAGGAGGCGTATTCTCTTGCTATCATCGTCATAGAAATTTGTGAAGAACTCCAAAAAAATATCCAACTCAAAATATTTGCAAGTGATATCGACGACCGTGCGCTTTCCAGAGCAAGAGTTGGCGAATATTCAAAAGTAGCACTCAAGCAGGTAAATCCGCAAATCATCAAAAAATATTTTATTCATACGCATACCGACAACTATCAAATCATCAAGGAACTACGCAGTAAAATCGTCTTTACCCACCACAATTTTTTGCAAGATCCTCCCTTTATCAATATCGATCTTGTAAGCTGCAGAAATGTCCTAATCTATCTTCTTTCTTCCAGTCAGCATGAAGTATTTCACTTTTTTCATTATGCACTTAAAAAAAATGCGCTATTATTTTTAGGTTCTTCCGAATCAACGCTTGCAAGTATCGACCATTTTATTACACTTGATCAATATTTTAGTATTTATGAAAAAGAAGGCAAATCAACTTTGCCAAGACTTCCTAAGCGACTTTTTCAACAAGACTCCAAAATGCCACCTTTTGTAGGAGATAAACATATGGTACCTATCGACCCGACTCAAATTGAAAATTATCTTCATGATGAAATCTTCAACTATTTTGCTCCTAGCTGCATCGTCGTCGATCAAAACTATGATATTGTTTACAAAAAGGGTGTTATCCCTTATCTTCATTTTTCAGACGGGATAGTAAATCTCAATCTTCTGAAAAATTTGAATACGGATCTTCAATATGAAGCAACACTTTTACTCAACCATGTAGTAGTTTCCAATATAGCTCAAAGCAGTAAATTTATCGAGATTGGTTCAGGAAATACCGGTAAATTTGTCCGTATGATTGCACAGCCGCTCAATCTTCCTGCAACATCGAAGATGATTTTTCTTTATTTTCAGGACTTTAGCGTACAAGAATTGCGTCTCAATGGAACAATCCACCCTCTTTGGGGAAGAAGCTATTTTATCTACACTCTCATCACAGCTGGCAGAAGCACGAGAGGAAGTGCAAAGTCTCTCCGATGAACTTCTTTTTTTAAAGCAAAACATGAATATGATCAATGCCGAACTTCAAGACTCAAACGAAAAACTTCAATCAACCGTCGAAGAGTTTGAGACTTCTAATCAGGAACTTCAATCTTCCAATGAAGAACTTCATAATGCTTTAGATGAAAATGTCAATCTGCAACAAAAACTTAGCCTCATCTTTGAAGCCTCACTTGAGGGCATCATCATTTTAGACCTTGATGCAAAACATATCTTTGTCAACGATCAAGCGGCTGATATGCTCGGCTACACATCCCAATACCTTATCGGAAAAGAGAGCCACGCTCTTTGGCA
>JAQTWZ010000002.1:9502-100329 GCA_028689055.1 Sulfurimonas sp.
AAATATCATAGGAATCATCTCTACAGGAAACGATATCACCCAAGAGGAGTCACTTACACAACAGCTCATGTTGAGTAGTCTCCAGTATGAGACGACTTTCAAAGCAGCGCAGATTGGTATAGCTCATGTAGCCCTTGATGGTTCATGGATCGATGTCAACGACTATCTGTCTCATCTTATCGGTTACACAAAAGAGGAGTTGCTTTCTCTGACATTTCAAGATATAACCCACCCTGATGATCTTCAAAAAGATATGGCGTATGTCAAACAACTCATAGACGGCAAAAGAGAGACCTATGGTATGGAAAAACGCTATATACACAAAAATGGCAATATCATTTGGATCTATCTTTCAGTCTATTTATTGAGAAAATCAAATGAAGAACCCCTTTATTTTATCTCTACAATCCAAGATATTTCTCAGATAAAAATGCTTATGTTTGAACTTGATGAAAGAAAAACAGAACTGGAAAATATCATCAAATTTGCTCCAAATCCCATTATCCTTCATGATGAAGATGGTCTTATTTTGATGCTCAACGAGGTATGGAGTGAGATTACGGGTTATTCGCTCAAAGAGACACCTACGCTTCAGATTTGGGCAGAAAAAATAGTAGGAGCAAGTCAAAAATCTCTTCTAAAAAGTATCAATAACCTTCACACACCAGAGGCTCAGATACAAGAAGGAGAATATACCATGCACACTAAAGAGGGAAAAATGGTGACATGGATCATCTCTTCAGCCCCTTTAGGAAAACTTCACAATAATAAACATCTTATGATCGTATCTGCGATGGATGTTACTGAGCTACAGAGTCATGAAAAGCTTATGCTATCACAATCCCGTCAAGCTGCTATGGGAGACATGATAGGAATGATCGCACATCAATGGCGTCAACCCCTTACAGTTATCTCAATGGTTGCCAACAATCTCAAAGCACATTTGGAACTTGAAGAACTCATTCCGACACCTGAACTTGAAAAACTTACTACTGTTTTGAGCGAACAAACGCAGTATCTTTCACACACAATTGATGATTTTAGAAACTTCTTCAGACCGGATAAAAGGAAAGAAAACGTTTCTCTCTGTGAGATCTATGATAAACTTAAAACTATCGTTGATAAAACGCTAGAAAACAATCAGATTACTCTGAGTTTTTCAAAGGATTGTACGATGAAAATTTTGACTTTTCCAAATGAATTGGTTCAAGTGCTTATCAATCTCATCAACAACTCCAAAGATGCAATCAAAGAACAAAATATCCAAAATGGCAAAATAAATATCCAAACAGCTCATGAAGGAACTTCACTCACTATCACTGTGCAAGATAACGGCGGCGGGATAGAAGCTTCTGTTATCGAACAACTAGGAGAACCTTACATCACTACCAAAAAAACAAACGGAACAGGACTAGGACTTTATATGTCAAAAATCATTATCGAGAAACATTTAGATGGCAGGTTGCAATGGAAAAATTGTGATGAGGGCAGTTGTTTTTCAATCATTTTGCCGTATGAAATAGATACAAAATAAAGGAATCAAAATGGTATCTCTCAAAGAACTCAAACAACTCAGTTGTGGGCTCAAAATACTCTATGTCGAAGACGATGCCAAACTCAGAGAGATAGTTGCCGATCATTTAAAAATCATTTTTGACTCGGTTAGTGTTGCACAAGATGGTGGAACAGGCCTCAAAGCTTTTCATGAAGCATCGTATGATTTGATTATTACCGACATACAAATGCCAAATCTCGGAGGCTTAGAGATGGTGGAAATCATCAAAAAAAGTAAGCCAAATCAAGAGATTATTATCACAACAGCCTATTCGGAAATATCCTATTTTATGGATGCTATACGACTTGAAGTGAGTGGTTATATTATCAAACCCATTGATTTTGAACAGATGAAACAGACTCTTTTTAGAATTGTAGAAAAGATCGTGAAGTATAGAGAAAATACTCAATATAAACTTCATCTTGAAGAAATGGTAAATGAAGAGATTGCCAAAAATAGATATCTTGAAGAAGAAAAAATCAAAAATTACGAAGAGACTCTTCTCGCACTGGTGGATATGGTAGAAAGACGCGATACATATACCGCAGGACACTCACGCCGCGTTGCGAATTATTGTAAAATGATTGCAAAACAGATGAACTACGCAGATAAAGAGTGTGATCTCATCTATCGTGCAGGTATTTTACATGACATAGGAAAAATCACAACCCCTGATTCCATCCTCCTCAAACCAAGCAAACTTGAATTTCGTGAGTATGCTCTCATCAAGGAACACGCAAGCATCGGAGCACAAATGCTTCATAATATTCCTATGTATATTGATTTATCAGGTATAGTTGCAGCACATCATGAGCACTATGACGGTAAGGGTTATCCGCTTGGACTCAAAGAAACGCAGATACCGCCGCTTTCTCGTATTATGATTATTGCCGATGCTTTTGATGCAATGACAACAGACCGTATTTATAAGCCTAGAATGGTACAAGAAGAAGCTTTAGCAGAAATACTAAGACTCTCAGGAGCTCAATTTGATCCAGAAGTTGTCCCTTTTGCATTGCAAGCTTTAGAAAAGGTAACTATTGATGAAGATATCACACAAAAACCTAAAAGTGATATCGAAAAGCAAAGATTTGCCTATTTTTACATAGATCAATCCACAGGCATCTACAACCAAAACTATCTTGATTTGATACTGCTACAAAATAAAACTGAAAAAACATACACAACACTGACACTTTTGAATGTACATAATTTTACAAAATATAATAATAAATATGGATGGTCAACAGGGGATTTGTTACTTCAAGCCATCGCAAAATATTTACGTGAGAAATATCCAGATGCCTTACAATTTCGATTTCATGGAGATGATTTTGTGAGTTTATTTAGCGGGGCTTTATGTATTGATTTTTTAGAAATGTCAAAATCACTGCCTAAAGAAGGTGAAGGAATCACCTTTACTTTAGAACCTTATGATATTCAAAGTAAGGATATAACTTCGCTGGCAGCTCTTGAAAAAATTGTTGAAGATAAATTTTAATCGGCAACTCTATAGATGAGTTGTCCTGCAAGTTCCATATAGACACTTTTTTTGAGGTCTTCCATCTTGTCCATATTGGTGATGCAGTAGGATTTGATAGCTCGGTCAAGTTGATCATAATCATAAGTCTCAGCAAGCATCATCTCCATCGCAGCGATACGCTCAACCAAAAGGTCAAATTCATCTTGTCTCAAATCTACACTTGTTTGATTGTGTATGTCCCAATATCTTGAACGCGGTGTTCCTCTAAAAATATCATCTTCGTCTTCAAATAATGCATCAAATTTGCCCATATTTTTATCCTTTTGTTTTTGATATACTATCCAAAATAGAGAGTAATTTCATAGTATTATTTTGTTAATTGATTTGCTTTACATTGATAAAAGAAATGAGATAAAGCTTCAAACTCTGCCACCTAAGTGTAAAGTTTGAAGAAAAAGATTAAAACTGTGGCTGGACGAAAGGTATAACTTGTTTTTTACGGCTTAAAACACCTGGAAGCCATGCTTGAGAGTTCTCAAGTTTTGTGTTAAACGCAGCTTCTATTTTGCTCGGATCATCACTGATGACGAGAAGTTTTGAACCTTCTATCATGATATCTGTCAGAAGTACCAAGATTGTATGAAGTCCACTCTCCTCTTTTAGCTTTTGCATATCTTCAAAAAGATCCTCGATACGATCATCAAGCGCCGTGATATCTACCATCTCAAGCTGATTGATACCCACTTTTGTGCCGTTCATGTCAAACTCTTTGTAGTCTCTCGTATTTAAGTTTCTCGCAGTCGCACCTTTTACGGCAGATTTTGCTATAAACATCTCCATCGCAAGTTCTTTATACTCTTCTATACCGCATATTTTTGCAAGTTCTTTGACTGCTTTTGTATCTACTTTTGTACAAGTAGGAGATTTGAATATAACCGTATCGCTAAGAATTGCTAGCATCATCATCCCTGCGATATCTTTTGGTATCTCGATGTTGTAGTGGTCATACATCTCTTTTACAACCGTGTTTGAACATCCTATCGGGCGTATCCAACACTCAAGCGGCGTATCAGTCGTCAAATCTCCTAGTTTGTGGTGATCGACTATTCCAAGGATTGTCGCTTCCATAATATCTTTTGGAGCTTGTGCCTTATCGGAAAAATCTATAAGATAGACATTTTCGCCGGCTACTGAAGTTTTGAGTTCAGGTAAGGTACCGCCAAACTTATTGAGGATAAACTCTGTTTCTGCAGATATTTCACCCTGACGTGTTGGGATACACTCTTCACCGAGCTGATTTTTGAGATAAGAGAGAGAAATAGCACCTACGATAGAGTCGCTATCAGGGCTTGTGTGTCCAAAAACATATGTTGCCATTTTAAATAACCTTTGTAATATTTTTTGTAATTATACTGAACTTTTTTTAAACGCCATTAGTCTATGCGATAGACCTGCGCAACTCTTGAACCATCTTTGATGATTTTGACTCTATCTCCTGCGAAGATCTCTTTGCCTTTAGCGATAACGACGACATGCTCACCATTGTCAAGTTTGACTGTAAGTTCACTTGCGTTTGCTTTGCCTACTTCGTTGCCTGCATAAGCCCCGACTAAACCGCCACCAAGTGTTGTAAGTGTCTTACCGCTTGCTCTGCCCATAGTAGAACCTACAACAGCACCGATGAGTGCTCCTAAAAATTTTCCGCTTCCATCATCGCTGATGATGACCGGTCTGCTCTCTAGCACAACACCTATATCGTATCTTTTGATTTGGTTGTAGCTACTGCCATCATACTCAGGACCTGTATTTGTAGCACATCCACTGAGTAACAGTGCCGAGGTAACTGCAAGAATATAAATATTTTTTTTCATTGGAAACTCCTTTATTTTGCTTGATTAATTATACCACCACTTAAAATATTTAAAGATAATCATTTTGATATTGTTTAATATATCTATACTTTTAAGAGCGGTAATTTATCCAATAAAGCTTCACAGTATTCCCATTGTTCAAGTGTCTCTTTGAGATTTTGCGGTATTGCGTTTACACCCATATAAGCGCCCAAAACCATCCCGATAGCTATTGCACGAGAGGCATTATCACCGCCTACCATTGCGTTTGCTTGAAGTGCTTTGATGAGTCCGTCTTCTTTGTCTGCATATTTGAGTATAAAATAAACAGCACCGGGAAGTGTTCCCTCGGTCGGGCTTGCTTTGCCTACTTTGATAGGTTCGCTTCTACCGACATCCCAAAGCCGTGCCATACTCGTAAGCGCCAAATCATCGCTAAATAGCTCATGATGCAGGGCTGCGTTTTCATCTGCTTCTTCTTTATACTTCGCAATTGCTTGTGCTACTTTTTGTTCAAAAAAGCCGCCCATCTGTATTGCAACCATCTCTATAGCTTCGGATGGTGTTTGTCCGTTTAAAACGCGATGTGTCACACGGGCAAAAAATTCTCCTCCGCCTAACGCTTGTGCATTTGTATGCGTAAACATCACTTTTCTCGCCACATCAACGAGTTCATCTTCACTCTCATAATATCCATGAGCAGCCACATGACGAATAGCCATTGCGTTTGATATACCGCCAAGGCGCTCAAGAGGAAAACCTTGACGTACTTGCGCGTAGGTCTCTTTTGTCATTGTACATATCCATGAACCCCAGCCATTTTCCAGACGTTTCATCCAGTGAGGAATCATATTGATAACAGAAAAAGGACGAGGCGTATCAGATATGGCTGCTAAATGTTCAAGCACGAGAATATTATAATCTCCATAATCCGTAGTCCCGCCCGCACTTTTACCGGGGTGATAGTTTCTCTGTCCCCACCCTATCCCATGCGTCTCTCCGCCCATCATCTCACCGGGAGACATAAACCTTTCTATCGGTTTTTTTCCGTACGCCTCATAGATTTTTTTTGCATCGTATTCGTAGTGAGAGCCCAGACATAAAGCATCACCGACGATAGCGCCGAAAAATGCGCCTTTTATCGCTTCTTTTTTTGAGGGAGTATTCATAAGCTACAATCCTAATATTTTTCTTGATTGTAACGCAGGAAGATTTATTTTTGCTATTTATTTTTTTCTGGAAGATTTTCTAATGTGCGATTAAACTATCGCGCATTAGAAGAGGGATTATTTATTATGAAACGCAAGTTCTTTTTCAAGGTATAGACCTGTATAAGAACCTGTTTTTGTGTGACTTTTTGCCATAGACTCAGGTGTACCCTCATCGATGATAAGTCCACCGCCAGAGCCACCTTCGGGTCCCATATCGATGATATAGTCTGCGTTTTTGATCATATCAAGATTGTGCTCAATCACCAAAACGCTATTGCCGAGTTCTACGAAATTGTGTAGCACACCCGTGAGTCTGTCCACATCTGCAAAATGCAGACCTGTTGTCGGCTCATCAAGGATATAGAGTGTTTGTCCCGTATCTTTACGGCTGAGTTCTTTAGAGAGTTTTATCCTCTGCGCTTCACCGCCTGAGAGTGTCACTGCGTTTTGTCCAAGCGTGATATATCCAAGCCCAACGTCCACCAAAGTCTGCATCTTCTGCTCTATCTTCGGTATCGCTTTGAAAAACTCATACGCCTCATCAACGCTCATGTTGAGTACATCAGAAATAGTTTTGCCTTTATAAAATACTTCAAGTGTTTGTTTGTTGTATCTATGTCCGTTACACGCATCACACTTCACCATGATATCAGGCAAAAAGTGCATCTCTATCTTGATCTGCCCTTCCCCTTGACATTTTTCACAGCGTCCGCCTTTGACGTTAAAACTAAAACGCGACGAAGTATATCCTCGTATTTGAGACTCTTTTGTCAGGGCAAAAAGATTGCGTATCTCATCCATTACACCTGTATAAGTCGCAGGATTTGAACGTGGTGTTCTTCCAATGGGGCTTTGGTCAAGGTAGATAACTTTGTCCACATGTTCAAGTCCGTTTATCTCTACGCCTGCTACTTTGTTGACTTTTCTTGCATGATTGAGAAGTTCTCTTGCTGTTGGCAGGAGTGTCTGAAGGATAAGCGAACTCTTTCCGCTGCCGCTGACACCCGTGATACAAACAAAATTGTTCAGTGGTATTTTGGCACTGAGCTCATGTATATTGTTGAGACTTACATTTTTTATCTCGATATATTTTTCCTGTGCTCGTCTGTAAAAATACTCTATCTTTTTTCTGCCGAACATATAATCAGCCGTAAGTGTTTTGGCTTTTTTGAGTTCTGCCAGTGTCCCGCTAAAAACAACTTCTCCGCCAAATTTTCCGGCACCGCTTCCGATATCTACAATAAAGTCTGCGTTTTCTATCGTCTCTTTGTCATGTTCGACAACGATAACAGAGTTGCCTTTTTCCTGAAGATTACGCAGGGTTTTGATGAGTTTTTGCGTATCTCGCTCATGTAGACCGATACTCGGTTCATCCAAAACATACATTACGCCTGTCAAGCCGCTTCCTATCTGAGAAGCGATGCGGATACGCTGTGCTTCACCACCGCTTATCGTCCGTGCATCGCGTCCAAGAGTGATATAACCCAGACCCACATCAAACAAAAAGTAAAGACGTTCGCGAAGCTCATTGAAAATAGGAGCTGAAATCTGTAAGCCTTTTGCATCGAGTTTGTTGAAATTTTGATCATCAGCAAACCACTCATAACTTTTTGCGATAGGCATATCCAAAATATCCGCTAACCCTTTTTGCCCTACTTTTACAGCTAAAGACTCGCGTTTGAGTCTATGAGAATTACAGATATTACATACTTTTTCGCTCATGTAGTCTGCTAACTCTTTTTCATCTTTGAACATATCATAGGCTATACGTACGATTCCCGGCCACATTCGTTTGACTGTATGGCTCTTCCATAAAAACGCAACCTCTTCTATGCCGCCGTGAAGTATCGCTTTTTTTTGGTGCTCTTCAAGGTCACAATAGGGGACATTTATAGGAATATCATTCGCAGCACAAAAGCCTTTAAGAAATGTAAAATAGTAGCCCTTATTGAAACCATAAACTATCTTTATAGCTCCTTTTTCGACACTCAAATCCTGATCGATTATTTTGTCATGATCAAGTGCATAACGAAGCCCTAAACCGTCACATTCAGGACAAGCACCTTTGGGTGAGTTAAAAGAAAATGAAAGTGGCTCAAGAGGATCAAAACTTATCTTACAGTCAAAACAGGCATTGTGTTCTGAATAGTGCATATGGTTTTTAGAGAGTCCAAGTTCTTCATGATTCAATATCTCAACTTCAAGCTCTCCATAACTCTCTTTAAGCGCTTTTTCGACATCTGCAGCGATACGCTCTTTGTTTTCTTCTTTGACAACAACTCTGTCTATCACAACTTTGATAGTATGTTTTTTTGTTTTGCTCAGCTCTATCTCTTCATCCAAACGCACCATCACGCCGTCTATCATGGCGCGTACATAGCCTTTGTGTACCAAAGACTCAAGCATATCTGCGTATGAGCCTTTTTTTTCATTGACAAGCGGTGCCAAGAGGACAAGTTTTGCGCCTTCAGGAAGCTTCGCCACTTGAGCGATGATGTCAGAAGCACTCATCTGAGAGATCTCTTTGCCGCATTTATGGCAGTGTTGCACTCCTACGCGCGCATATAAAAGTCTTAGATAATCATAAATCTCAGTGATTGTTCCTACCGTTGATCGCGGATTTTTAGAGGTTGTTTTTTGATCTATCGCGATAGCAGGAGTGAGCCCTTCTATCTTGTCCACATCTGGTTTGCCGACGCGGTCTAAGAACTGTCTTGCATACGAAGAGAGAGACTCCATATAACGTCTTTGACCCTCAGCATAAAGGGTGTCAAACGCAAGAGTTGACTTGCCGCTTCCACTTAAACCTGTCATAACGACAAGCTTATTTTTTGGAATGGTTAAATTGATATTTTTTAAATTATTTTCTCTTGCACCCGTAATTTTTATCACATCTTTGTTCTTCATGAAAATCCTCTATAAAAATATTCTCTGCCCTAAATAGGAAACGATTATAATATAAAAAAATACCAATAATCTCCTTTGCAGGACGACATTAACTCTATCTTTTAATAAAATCCCAATATAAACACCCAGCAAAGAAGCAAGTGCTATAGGGAGACCTTTTTCATAATCTATATGCCCGGCAGTCGCATGTGAGATGAAACCGGCTAGAGATGAAAAAACAACAAAAAAGAGCCCTGCTGCTATGGCGCTTTTTAATGGAACATAAAAATACCCTACCAACATAGGAACTAAAATCACACTTCCGCCAACACCTATTGCGATACTCATTGCACCCAAAAAGAAGCCCAAAACAAAAAGTATCACTTTGTTTACTTCCCGTTGCGTTTGATGCTCTTTTGTCTTAAAAAAAAGTCGTAGCAATGCAAACGCAGCAAAACCAAAAAATACAATCTCTAAAGTCCTATCTTCAAAACTTGATGTTATCAAGCCGCTAAGTAGCGCACCAAGAGAGCCGCCGATACCTATCGTCATAACTAGACCCAAGTCAAGTGTTTTGTTTTTATGGTTAAGATAACTTCCATACATAGAGCTAAATACCATCTGTAAAACAGATGTGCCCATGGCTATTTTTGTCTCAAATCCAAGAATTAACAACACAGGCACTAAAATGGTACCGCCGCCTATGCCGAAAAAACCAGATAAAAATCCGACGAAAATACCAACGAAAATCAATTCAAACATAAGCGACCTAATATTTTTTGAAATTTTACAGCAATGCGCCTTTAGTGTAGTTGTAGAAGCATTTAATTTTATTTTGAGATTGCATAAAGTATAATCTTTTCAAATTAAAGGCGATAAAATGTTAAAAAATATCCTCCAAGCTTGTGAAAATTTTTGTATGCATCAAATCCGCCTTCCATACACGATTGATGCTATACAAACAAAAAAGAGAACACTTATTGCTTATTTGGATATAAACACCGCCGAGGGCAGAGAATATAGAGTTTATATTGCTGCAGAACCAAGTTTTGTTCAAAGAGTTTCAAAAATTTTTTTGGAAGAAGATGAAAGTGATGAGGAGACTTTGATAGATATGATTTTAGAAGTCACGAACCTTATCGTAGGCAGCGCAAAAGTTATTGAAACGCAGAGTGCTGCAAACGAATATACTATCGGTACACCACACTTTTTAAAAACAGATATTTTTGATTTTGAATATGATTTTTCTAAAACTCTCCGAGTAGAAAATGATGCGATTATTATGGCTATCAAGGAATTAAATGGCTAAGAATAGATATAAGCATAAATATGGTCATGAAGACCCGCTATTTGATGCGCAAAAAGAACTCTCTTGGATGAATTATTCTGGACTTTTAGATATGGAAGTCGAATTTATCGCCGATCTTGGAGAGACTGAACTCAGTGTTGCAGAAATACTCAAGCTTGAAAAAGGATCTATCATCGACCTTAAAAAACCAGCCGGAGAAAGTGTGGAGTCCTACGTAAATGGGCGCATACTCGGAAAAGGCGAGGTCATGGTATATGAAAAAAATCTGGCTATTCGTATCAATGAAGTATTAGACTCTAGCGGCGTTTTATACCACCTTTCAAAAGAGAGATTATGATTAAACTTCTTCTTATTTTTTTATTACCTATCTCAATATATGCATCAAAAATACTCAGCTACAATATATATGACCGAACAGACAGAGCAGATGTCATGATTACATTTGATACGCCATACGAAGGTGTTATCAAACAAAGCGCCAATGATGCAAATATTATCATCAAACTCTATGGAGCTACAGTAGAGTCTCCTAAAATCAAGAAACTCACATCACAATACCTTTATAAAATCAGCATAACTCAAATGTCTGACTATGTTCAAGTTGTAGCTTCCATTGCTTCTTCGGTAAAACTTATTGCTTCAAAAACTTCAGATGCATATGGCTTAAGGCTGCGTTTTACTACAACCTTACCAGTTGAGACAAAAGCAGCTCCAGAAGTTGAAGTTGAAGAAAATCCTTTGGCGATCCTTCCTACAAAAAAAGATGATCCCTTAAGTGATAATTACTATATCGTTATCCTTGTTTTAGTAGTTGGTATTCTAGTACTATTTTTTATCAAACAAAGAATGTTAACAGCTCCAAAAACAAAAACTCAGAGCTCATGGCTGTTTAATGCAAATAATCACGATGATGACACGCCAATGCCTCAGACATCAGTGGCAAGTTCCACGCAGTCCAATATAAAAAATAATGAAATAAATGATGTCTCTATACGTTTTCAAAAATCTATAGACAGTAATAATAATGTAGTATTGCTTGAGTTTGCTGAGCAAAGTTATTTGGTTTTGATGGGGAAAAACAATCTTTTATTGGATAAATTTACAGATAATAAGCCTGTAAATCAAGATGATTTTGAAAATATTCTCAAAAATAGACACCAAGAACTTGATGATTTTTTACGCGTTCAAAGTCATGAGCAAAAAGAACCACTACAGGCATACAAAGAGAGGGCAGCATCTCTGCTCTACTCAAACGAAGCATAAGAAATATCTAATTTATTATGCTTGGGTTGCTTCAAATCTCTCTTTGAGTGATTTTTCAATAAGCTGTATATTATCCATAGTCAGTTGATATGACGGATCCATCATCTTGCTTATGTGATAAACCTCAGTCACCGTGATACCATACGGATCTTTTTTCTCTTTTACGACTTCATTATCATCATTAAAAGAGTAGAGATAGAGAGTTTTTCTTGTTTTTTGAATATAGTAAGTAAGCACTATCTCATCGCTGTGTTTTTTTTCTAAAGCCACAACAACCATTTGTTCACCATCACATTCACTCTCACTCAACATGAGCAGCTCTTTCACATCTCGTATATTCATGTACCCGATGTAAAATTTATTATACAAGTCATGATATCTCTGAATTTTATAATTCATTAAAAAATTGATATCAACCACATATTTTTTGTTTGCTCGTATAGTTTTTGTAATCCAAGACATTGTATTGTAATAACGAAACGGATGTAACTTCAGTGAACTAGCTTCAATCAGCTTTGGTGACTTTATTCTGTCCTTTGGTGAGAGTTGTTTTCCGTCAGTGTTGATAATGTAATCTAAAACACTCTGCGCAGAGAACTCTTTTGTTAGCCATACCTTACAGTAAGCTGGGAGTTGTTTTGTCCCCGTAGCACCATCATTAAGGATAATAAGTGACTTGATCTCATACTGAGGAAAGATAATCTCAAGAAGTGCTTTTTTCTTGCGCAATCTTTTACGTAATTTTAAAACAGACTTCACAAGTGTCATCTCAACAAAATAGAGTTCTTTCTTTTTTGTGATGATGATGGCATCAAATTCACTTATCTCTCTGCTTTTTGTTCTGTAAACTATCTGCTGTTTTTCACTTATAGAAAGTGTATTTGCATGTGCTTTTTGCTTATTCTGGTGATAACCCTTCAGAACAAACTTTTCTATATCATCATTTTGAGTGACATAACGCAGAAGTTTTTCATAAGTATAATTTTCAAATACCTCTCCCTCAAAAGAACGAAAAGAACTCAAATATGCGGGGTCTTCTTTGTCTATATTTTTACGGATAAGAGAGAGAAGATGTTTTGTATTGTATTTGTAGTGGTAGAGGTTATCGTAGATATCGCTTTCGTCCAATGATTGGATAGATGTGCTCATGTCCAACATTAGAAAAGTATCTCACTCGTCTGAAAAAAGTCATCTAAAATTTTGCGAAATTCAACTGGATCTGCTATGCTATTTATATCATTTCTCAAGAGAGAGGCGCCTCTATAACCTTTGGAATACGTATGTGTATGTTTTCTAAACATTGGGACTCCGTGATTTCCATAAAATTCTATCATCTTATCAAAATGTTCCATGATGATTTCATGCTTTAGTTTATTGTCTATATATTTATTACCTGTTCTAAGTTGATGAAATATCCAAGGTGCACCAACTGCCCCTCTTCCTATCATCACACCATCAGCACCCGTATGTTCTAAAACCCACTGTGCTTTTTCGTATGAATCAATATCGCCATTTGCAATAACGGGTATAGAGATAGCATTTTTAATCTCAGCTATAGCATCATAGTCCACAGCGGCTTTGAATTTTCCTGCTCGCGTTCTACCATGAACTGCTAAAAAATCAGCACCGCTATCTTCAACCATTTTGGCAATATCAATATGATTCTTTTTCTCAAATCCAAGTCTTATTTTTACGCTGGTTAATTGTTTGTTGGAGGTATTTTTAATAGTTTTGATAATCTCACCCATCAAAGGAAGATTCAAAAGAAGGGAACTCCCACTGCCGTGCCCAACAACTTTTGGAACAGGACAACCACAGTTTAGATCTATAATATCTATACCGGGCTGTTCGTTAAGTATTGCAACAGCACGTCTCACTACATCCACTTCCGCACCGGCAATCTGAACAGAGTAAGGATCTTCTATAGATGATTTTTCAATCATATGAAAAGTTTTTTCAGAGCCATGCGCTAGTGCATTTGAACTGAGCATTTCACTGACAGTCAAATCAGCTCCGAATTTTTTGACGACACTTCTAAAAGGCAAATCTGTATATCCTGCTAAAGGAGCCAATACATACACAGGCTTTTCAAAAGAAAGTTTTTCAATCATCTAGATAAATAGACTTATATCAAATTTTTGATTGCATTTTTTTAATGCACTGTACGCTTTAAATTTTAAGAACTCATCACTTTGAGAATTTTGCAGTATTTCAATAGTCGGCTCTAACATCTCTAGGTCAAAAAGAGTAAAAAGATATGCTTCCATAACTTTTTCATCTTCTTCTGAGAGAGTTTCAAAGAGTTTAATTCTTTGTTCCGGAGAAAAACCTGTAGAGAGCGCTTTTGAAATATCGATATACTCTTTTGATGTAAAATCAAGTGACTTAAACATTGAAATAAGTGACTCATTGGAGATTTCCAATCTATTTTCTACGGCATTAACACGTACCAAAATCTCAAAAAGAGCTTTTTTGCTTAAGAACTGTTTGTATTTTTCTATAGCATAAAGAGGAGAAACTTTTACAAAATCAGTATAAGCGTCTCTGCACAACTCTTCATCATACAACTCGGACTTGCTGAGAATCTTTTCAGCACTCAAAAGAGCTTTATTGTACTTATTTCTATTATTTAAAGCGACGAGTTTATTGTTGGCTTTTAAAGAATATTGCTTGAGTTCAACAACCTCTCCAGATTTAATCTCTTCAATGATTTTTATAACTTTATTCAACTTTTCATTTTCTGTATCAGGACTCAAATTTGAAGTTGGAAAAAGCATCGAGTTATGAACGATAGATCCCAAAAGCTTATATCTTGGGGTTTTATACAAATAAACTCTATCTTCTCTTCCCAAATAAGAATCTATAATAGAATCTATGATTTTTTCATAGTCTTTTTCAAATTTTCTCATTTTCAAAGTTCCCATAAAAGAATGGAAAAATATATGTAGAAGTGTTAGGAGATAAAATATAGCCAATGGAGCAACAACCCATAATGCCACTGATAAAGAAGGAAGGGTTACCCCGAAAAAATCTAAACCAATACTTGCTTGTGTTACATAGGCATAAACATACCATCCTACCAATGTAATAAAAATAAGTGATGCCATTGTATATTTTTTTATTTGCATAATAATCCTTTTATTTTGTTTTTTCTACGATCTCTCTACAGTCGATACAGTAAATTGCATGTGGTTTTACTTTTAAACGCTGAAAACCTATATCATCTTCACACATTTCACAAATACCATATTCACGGCTTGCAATTTTACCAAGAGCAAGAGTGATTTCACGTAACTCTTTTTCTTGTTGTTGCACTATTGCGCCTTCCACCATTGAGCTATTGTTCGCCGAAGCATAATCGCCCTCATCGTTTAACTCTAATGAATTAAGTTGTCTAATCTCTTCATTAACCCCTGAAATGTTCTTAATTATCTGAACTTTACGGCTCTCTAAAATCTCTTTAAAGTAGTTTAACTCACTTGCTTGCAATCTCTTTCCTTACTTGTGATATGGGTGGTTACTTAAAATGGAAAACCCCCTATATATCTGTTCCAATAAAACTGCCTTAGCAATTTTATGACTCATGGTGATATTTCCTAAACTTATAACTGTATCGCTCTTTTTTAAAAAAGCGTCTTCAAATCCATAAGCGCCACCTATGAAAAATTTAACTGACATTCTATCATTTAATAGCTTACTAAAATCAAAACTGTCGATTAATTTTCCATCAGGATGCAAAGTGATAGAGTAATCACTCCCTAAATAAGGCTCTAAAACCTTCGTATAAGCCTGCTTGGAGGCTTCTGGTGAAATAGTGTGTGATTTTGCTACATCTTTTGGAAAAAGTTCTATATCTTCTATTTTGGCAAAGCGTGAAATCATTTTCATAAGATCTTTATAAAGAGGATCATAAATACTTTTCTCTTTTTTCGCTATAGATACAATATCTATCTTCATCCTATAGTAACCCACTTCCAATGACGTGGTAAGTCACATTTTGAAAAGTATCACTTATTTTCACTCCGCCTATTGCCGCCACATAATGTTTTGACTCAGAAGCGATATGATCGAGGCTATCACCGAGAATAGTACTAATATCTTTTTTTGTGTTTGTATCTCTATATGCACCCAAACCAATATAGTTGAGATCCATCTCGTTGGCTTGTAAAACTTCTTCTATATTGTGTGTAGAAATACCTAATATTTTCTCTTTTCCTATTACGCTTCTAATTATTTTGACAGCCGTAGTGATATCTTTGTCTATTTTTTGTAAATCTTCCTGACCAAGATGTACGCCATCACAATATTCTATGAGTTCATATTTATCATTTACAATCAAAAAACCATCGTACAACTTTCTGATTTTTATGAGCTGCTGTTTTATAAAAACTATATCTGCATGCTTATTTCGATACTGAATAATCTCAGCGGCATTATTTTTTGCGATAGTAATATATTCTTCTAATGATATGCCTCGGCTCTCAAGCATATCTTGATCACAAAGTGCATACAGTCTCATGTTACGCTTTTAAAAATTTTAGAAGATCTGAAAGTGTTTTTTTAAGATTGTTTCTATTGACAATCATATCAATAGAACCTTTTTCAAGCAAGAATTCTGCTCTTTGAAAGCCATCAGGAAGAGCTGAGCCTATAGTTTGTTCAATAACTCTTTGTCCAGCAAAGCCGACAAGAGCCCCTGGCTCAGCAATAATGATGTCTCCAAGTGTCGCGAAAGAAGCCGAAACACCACCCATAGTGGGATCTGTAAGAACAGAAATATATAAAAGATTATGTTTTGCAAGTTTTGCAAGTGCTGCGGATGTTTTACTCATTTGCAAAAGAGAAAAAGTGCTCTCTTGCATTCTTGCTCCGCCACTTGCACTTAAGATAATCAAACCTTCTTTATTGGCGATTGCACGATTGACTGCTCTAACAATTTTTTCCCCTTCTACTGAACCAAGAGAACCACCCATAAAACCAAAGTCAAAAATAACTATTTGCGCACTTATGCCGTTCATGACGATAGATCCACTCACAATAGAAGATTTTCTTCCTGTCTTGGCAAATCCTTCTTCAACTCTTTTTACATACGCTTTACTATCAACAAATTTAAGTGGATCAATAGGCGCAAGATTTGCATCATGCTCGACAAAACTACCCTCATCTGCCAAAAGTTCTATTCTCTCTTTGACACCTATTCTGAGGTGAAAACCACATTTTGGACACACATAGTTTTGATTCTCTACTTCTTTGTAAAACATTAAAGCATGGCAAGATTTACACTTAATCCAGTGCGCAGGTGCTTCTTTATTAGCTACTTGTACATTATCTTGCTTGCGGGAAAAAAGGCTTAGTATATTCAAAAATTGTTCCTTATTCTATGTTTGTAACCTCTTTAGAAGGTCTAAATGAACTGGGATTATACCAAATTTATACTGATGATGTGGAGTGTTTCGTGTAAAAAAGAGTCTCATCCACAAAAAGTGGATGATGTGTGTAGAATTATTTAAGTAATGCGGTAGAAATACTTCTAGCCGCTTCACGACCGTCAAGTGCAGCTGTTACAACCAAATCAGCTCCTCTAAAACAATCACCACCTGCATAAATACCGGCTGTAGTAGTTTCATAAGTAGTTTTATTGATGATGATACCACCCCATGCATTTGTCTCGATACCGTTTTCCGCTAAAAATGAAGGTACGGCAGGGTCAAAACCAAGTGACATAATGACAACATCTGCTTTCACGCGTGTCTCACTTCCTTTAATCTCTTCCATTTTCTGACGACCGCTTGGATCTTTTGCACCGAGAGTCGTTTTTACAATCTCTACAGCAATAGCTTTGCCATTGTCACCAAGAATAATCTCTTTTGGAGCGGCAAGGAAAGTAAAATCAACACCTTCTTCCATTGCGTTTTTGTACTCTTTCTTGCTGCCTGGCATATTGTACTCATCACGGCGATAGAGACAAGTTACACTTTTAGCGCCTTCTCGTTTCGCTGTTCTAAGACAATCCATAGCAGTATCACCACCACCGATAACGACAACATTTAAATCTTTAAAATCAAATTTTTTATCATATTTTACTTTAAAGTTTTTCTTTTGTATTGCTGTGAGATACTCCATCGCTTCATAAACATTTGCTGCGTTTTCTCCACTGAGTGAAGCTTTCTTAGCTTTTGTAGCACCCACACCGATAAACATTGCATCATGTTTGTCTGCTATCTCTTCAAAAGTGATATCACGGCCGACTTCACAGTTAAGGACAAGTTCAAGTCCGCCTTCTTGAAGAAGTTTTATACGTCTCTCTACTATTTTTTTGTCTAATTTAAAATTTGGGATACCGTATGTTAACAGTCCGCCTGCTTTGTCACTTTTTTCATACATTGTGACTGCGATACCTGAGCGTAATAGATATGTTGCGCAAGAAAGTCCTGCAGGACCACTTCCGATAACAGCTACTTTTTTATTTGTTGTTATTCCCGGGAAGCTCGGTTTAAAACCTTGTCTAAAACCCTCTTCTGTAATATGTGTTTCAATAGAGCCGATTGTGATAGCGCCATGTCCGTCATTAAGCGTACAATCACCCTCACAAAGTCTATCATGTGGACAAACTCTTCCCATAACTTCAGGAAACGGTGATGGCTCATTAGAGAGTTTAAACGCAAACTCCAAATCTTTTTCAGCTACAGATTTTAGCCACTGCGGTATATAGTTGTGCAGAGGACATTTGTTTAAACAAAACGGATCTCCGCACTGGATACATCTATCACTTTGACTTGCGGCATCATTGGAGTTAAAAATTTCATAAATTTCGCCAAAATCTTTGGTTCTTTCAACAACCAATCTTTTTTCGGCCTCAACTCTTTCAGTATTTAAAAATTCTCTCATATTAGTCTCCCTTCTCTAGGTTAAGAGGTAATTTTGTCAAGTTTTTAGGGCGAACAAGCCAGAAGTTTCTCACCTCCACCCTAAAGTTTTCAAGCAACTCTTTTCCTTTTTTACTTTGTGTTTCTACAACATAATCTTTTAATAATCTTTTGAGTAAGTGTCTTGCATCAGCACCCTCGTCGGTATCGATACGAATAGCCTCAACAAGCTCACGGTTAACATTTTCTACAAAACTATGATCTTCATCATATACAAATGCAACACCACCTGTCATACCCGCACCAAAGTTGATTCCGGTGCGACCGAGTATAGCCACGATACCACCTGTCATATATTCGCAGGCGTTGTCACCCGTTCCCTCTACGATAGAAATTGCGCCAGAATTACGCACCGCATATCTCTCGCCCACACAACCTGAGATATAGAGTTTACCACCTGTCGCACCATAGAGACAAGTATTACCGCCAGCACTAAATCTTTCACCTTCATTTTGAGAAGTTACGATGATTTTACCGCCATGCATCCCTTTTCCAATGTAGTCATTTGCAACACCTTTGAGATAGATTGAGACACCGTTTATCAAAAATGCACCAAGTGCTTGACCTGCTATACCTTGAAGTTGTATTTTGATAGTATCTGCTTTAAGACCTGTATCTCCATAATATTGCGCTATTTCACCACTCACAAGAGCACCAAAACTTCTATGAAGATTGGTAATCTCTCTTGAGATACGGATAGGATGCTCAGGATGTTTGATTGCATTCATAGCTTCTTTTAATACATCATATTCAAACGCATTGTCATCAAATGGAGGGTTACTTGGCTGTTGGCATGTATTAAAACCCTCTTCCTCATGTAAAACTGAAGAAAAGTCAAATTTTTGGGCAAATTTGTCATCAACAACTTTAAGTAAATCAACACGACCGATCATCTCTTCCATTGTTGCATATCCAAGTTCAGCCATAATAGAACGAACATCTTCAGCTAAAAGTGTAAAGTAGTTAATAACTTGATTCACATGCCCTTTAAAGAACTCTTGGCGCAGTTTTTCATTTTGCGTTGCAATACCTACAGAACATTTATTTACGTGACAAATACGAAGCATTTTACAACCAACAATCGTTAAAACACCCGTACCAAACGCATACGATTCAGCTCCTAAAAGTGCTGCTTTGACGACATCCAAACCAGTTTTTAGACCACCGTCTGTTTGTAGTTGTACCAGTCTTCTGAGGTCATTTGCTTTGAGTGCATTGTGCGCTTCACTGAGTCCAAGTTCCCATGGATTTCCTGCAAACTTGATAGAAGTAAGAGGTGCAGCACCCGTACCGCCATCACCGCCTGAGATGATGATTTTATCTGCATAAGCTTTTGCAACACCCGCAGCAATCGTACCGACACCGATAGTAGAAACAAGTTTTACAGCTACTTTTGCTTTTGGATTGACTTGCTTCATATCAAAAATAAGCTGTGCCAAATCTTCAATAGAGTAGATGTCATGGTGTGGCGGAGGTGATATAAGCGTAACCCCCGGAACTGTATGACGCAATTTACCTATAAGAGGTGAAACTTTGTGTCCCGGAAGCTGTCCGCCTTCACCCGGTTTTGCACCCTGAGCCACTTTAATCTGGATCTCTTCGGCACTTCTTAGATACGCAGGAGTTACACCAAAGCGTCCTGATGCAACTTGTTTGATTTTCGAGTTTCTCTCTGTATCAAAACGTGCTGAATCTTCACCGCCCTCACCCGAATTTGATTGAGCGCCTATACGGTTCATCGCTATCGCAAGCGTTTCATGAGCTTCAGGAGAGATAGAACCAAGACTCATTGCAGCTGAAGCAAATCTTTTGAAAATCTCCTCTTTAGGTTCTACCTCAGAGATATTGATAGACTTTCTATCTGATTTAAGCTCAAAAAAGTCACGAATAAATTTCAGACCACGCTTATTTACAACGCTGTTGAGTCTATCATAATCTTCTTTTTTACCACTAGCCGAGAGTGCATGGATAGCATGAATGACAGCAGGTCCAAAATCATGGTGTTCTTGATCATTATAAAATTTGTAAAAACCGCCAATATTTAATGGAAATATCTTATTAAATCCATTATCTCTAAAAGCATCTGTATGATTTTTTGAGATTCTTTCATCGATATCACTATATGTAAGTCCACTCAAAGCACTTTTTGAAGTCTCAAAACACTCTTCTACAATCTCATGTGAGAGACCTAAAATGTCAAAAAGACCTGCGTTTCTATAAGAAGCGATAGTAGCAATACCCATTTTAGACATTATTTTAAGTAAGCCCGCGTTTAAAGCGCTATGGACTGATTTAATAGCTTCATGAGGGCTCATTTTTAGAGTATTTGATTTTTCGATTTGATCTACAACTGTTGCAAAAAGCAGGTTTGGATAAACAGCACTTGCACCATATCCAATCAAAATAGCCGCACCGTGCGAGTCTATAATTTCACCCGTAACAGCTATCATAGAAACAAGATGTCGCATCTTTGCTTTTAAAAGAGCAAAGTTGAGACGCCCGACCGCCATAGCCATCGGGATGATTTTATTTGTTTTGCTAAAGTCTCTATCATCAAGTATAACGATTCTTGTTCCGTTGTCTTTGACGGCATTGAGAACATTTTCAACCAAAATATCAAGTGCATTTTTCAACTCTCCACTATATGCAGTAGAGAATGTAGAGTTATGATAATAGGCTTGATAACGAGGTGATTTTTTATCACCAAATGATTTTAAAACTTCAAGTTTTTCACTTGTCATAATTGGTGAAATCGATTTTAAACGGTGTGCATGTGTTGGCACTTCATCCAAAATATTATGAATTTCGCCAAAACCTGTATTTAAACTCATAACGACATTTTCACGAATAGGGTCAATTGGCGGATTTGTAACTTGTGCAAATTTTTGTTTGAAAAAGTCCGTAAATGAGCGCTGTTTTTGTGAAAACGCAGCTAAAGGTGTGTCATCGCCCATCGAGCCGACAGCTTCTTTTCCTTCTTTATACATCGGTTCTATGACTTGTTCCACGACTTCTTGTGTAATATTGAAAAATCTTTGTCTTTGTATAAAACTCTCTTTATTAAAATCACAAGTAGTGATGTATTGCTCTTCTATATGTTCTTGAAGATAAATCATGTGCTCATTGAGCCATTTCATATATGGATTTGAACTTTTGAGATAGTCATCTATCTCATTGTTTTTGAGGATTTTTCCATATTTGAGGTCAAGACCGAGCATCTCGCCAGACTGTAAACGTCCTCTTTCTTTTATATTGTCTTCTGGAATATCTACAACACCGTATTCGCTTGCGATGAGAAGATTATCATCTTTTGTGATGATATATTTTGAAGGACGCAGACCATTTCTATCAAGAACACAGCCGATATAACGGCCATCTGTTACAGAAAACGCAGCAGGACCGTCCCAAGCTTCAAAAACTGTAGAATGGAACTCATAAAATGCACGAAGCTCAGGATCCATATGTGGAGCATTTTGCCATGCTGATGGAATAACTGCACGTACAGCTTTGAAGAAATCCACACCGTTAACGATCAAAAACTCTAAAAAGTTATCTGCACTGGCACTGTCTGATGAGTTCAACTGAAGAATAGGAAGTATTCTTTGAATCTCTTCATTTGTAAAAACTTCACTTTTAATAGACTCAGATTTTATCTCCACATTGATACGATTACCCTCGACAGAGTTTATCTCACCATTGTGTGCTACTGCGCGAAACGGCTGGGCAAGTCTCCACTCAGGAAGTGTATTTGTAGAAAATCTTTGGTGAAAAAGTGAAAAAGAAATTTTAAAATTTTCATTTTGTAAATCTTTGTAAAACTCTTTGATATGCGTTGGCATAATAAGACCTTTATAAGAAAGAACTTTAGAGCTCATGGAGGCGATATAAAAATCTCTCTCTTTCGTCAATTTATGCTCAGACTCTTTACGGCTTAAATATAAAAGTGCGTCAAATCTGTTTGTTGCCATAATAGAATTTGGAATAATAAAAAGTTGTACGATATGCGGTAAAGAAGCAAGCGCTTGTTTTCCAAGAGCATTGGAGTCAACCGGTACATCACGATGCAATACGACTTTGAGATCATTTGCACCACAAATCTCATCAATTATCTTCAAATGTGCTCTATTTTTTGTAAAAACCGAAGCCACTGCAAACTGTTTTGGCAGTTCTACACCATGCTTTCCTGCTTCTTGGCGAAGAAAATCTACAGGCATAGAAAGTAAAAGACCGCTTCCATCCCCTGTTTTTCCATCTGCTGCAACCGCTCCACGGTGCATCATTCTCTCTAGCGCCGTAACAGCATCATCTAGTACCTTGTAAGACGCTTTATTATTGATATTGGCAACAAGACCAAAACCACAGTTGTCCTTAAAAGATCTCAATAAATCATGATATTCAATCATTTCAACTCCCAATTTCTATGAATGTCTAATACTATCTAAAAATAATTTAGATAACAATCCCTTAGCAAAAAATGCAAACTTTTTATAAATTTAATCTCTTTTTAAAGAAACTTAGTCTATTTAGAGATAAGTGCTTGTATTGTACAGTTTAAAGGTTTAAAAAAGTATAATGGCGTTAGTATTTTTTTAAAAATATTTACAATTTGTGTAGTTAGGAAGCAGTTTATGGAAGGTTATATCATAAATCTCAACAAAGTCAAAGACGAAGATTTGATAGTCACAATACTATCAAAGGGTAACTTAGAGACTCTTTACAGATTCTATGGAGCAAGACATGGAGTCATAAATCTTGGCTTTAAAATAGATTATGAGATAGAACCTTCTGCAAAATCAAATATAGCTAGACTCAAAGATGTTATCCATGTTGGCTTTAAATGGATCAATGATTATAAACTGTTGCGGCTTTGGCAAGACTACACTTCTCTTTTTTATAAACATCTCAAAGATGCCGAAGAACTTGGAGATTTTTATTTTGAACTTGTCAATAATGCCTCAAAAGACTGGAATAAACAAAATCCAAAACGCATCGCCATTGAGAGTTATGTCAAATTGCTCGAACATGAGGGAAGACTTCATACGGAAAATGTATGTTTTTTATGTTCACAAAAGATAAAAAAGAGTGAATTAACACTCTTAAGAGCCTATCTTCCTGCTCATGACACTTGTGCAAAAGCTCCCCACATGAGCGCTCATGGAGTTTGGGAACTTTTTACAAACAAATCAACACTTTTTTTGAGTGATGAAGAGGTTGATAGATTGTGGAATATTTTACTTCAAGGGCTTTAGAAAAAAGTCCGTTTTACTTGCGTCTAGCCCTATTTTTTAGCCACTAAAGAAGCGATTTTCACCTTCTCACCGCGAAGATTGACATCATCTCTCTCTTCATAATAGAGAATATCCAAACCGATAAATGCGTGTAAAAGCTCATTTTTTCTTAGTAGATAATCCAGATTCATTGTCTCATGTTTATAATCTCCATGAGCAACGATAAAAGTCTCAAACACAATAATCCCGCCTTCTTTAAGCGCATCTTTCATCTGAGAAACAAGACGACGGTTGAGATAGTTAATATTGACAATAAGATCATATTTTTTAGGTGTGATATTGTATTTGTCCAAATCAGCTTCTATCTTCTTGATAGTAGAACTATTTTTCACTTTTGAGAGCGCATAATCCGAAAAGTCCACAGCATCAACAACAAAGCCTTTATCTGCCAAAAAGTGTGCGTTTCTTCCTGTTCCACAAGCGATATCAAGTGCTTGACCTACAACTGCGTTTACTACATATTTTTCCAAAATATGAGAAGTGCCCTCAGGCATAGGAAATTCCAAATACTTTTTATTCCATTTTTCTTTATCTTCGAACATTTCTCATCCTTTTTTAGACTTTTTTAGACTTTTGTTTAAGAAAGTCTGTTTTTATAATCTTCATATCCAAAATCCTTGATAACATCAAGTTTGCCATTTTTTCTATAAATAGCCAACGAGGGTAATTTTATACCATTAAATGTTGTATTTTTAACAAAAGTGTAGTGGATCTGATCTTCAAAGATGACTTTGTCACCTACTTGAAGCGGTGCATCAAAAGAGTAGTCGCCCATGATATCTCCTGCTAAACAGGTATTGCCGCCGAACCTATAAGTATAATCCTTTTCTCCCGCTTCACCTGAGCCGCGAACCATCGCACGGTATGGCATCGCGAGCGTGTCCGGCATATGCGCTTCTGCGGAAGTGTCAAGTATAGCTACATTGATACCGTTATGAAATGTATCAAGCACGGTTGCGACAAGCGTTCCTGTCTGCCAGCCTACGGCTTCACCCGGTTCGAGATAGACATCAACATCATATTTTGCTTTGAAGTTTTGTATCACTTCTATCAGTCTCTCCACGTCATAACCTTCTTTGGTGATATGGTGTCCTCCACCGAAGTTGATATATTTAAGCCCTTTAAAATACTTGGAAAACTTTTCTTCAAAAGCATCCAAAACAGCTTCGAGCGCATCTACATTTTGCTCACAAAGTGCATGAAAGTTGAGACCGTCTATGTATTTCAAAACGCCTTCATCAAAGTTTGCAAGTGTCGTGCCCAAACGAGAGTAGATACCGCAAGGATTGTAAATATCTTTTGGTGAAGCTGAATACTCAGGATTGATACGAAGCGATATTTTGATATTTGGATTGATATCTTTGACTCTCTCTACATATTTGAAAAGCTGATTTGGTGAGTTAAAGACGATGTCATCAGAGATTGTCGCTATTTCGTCTATCTCTTCATCTTTAAACGCAGGAGAGTATGTATGGACTTCACCCTTAAAATATTGTCTTGCCAAAAGTGCTTCATGAAGGCCGCTTGCCGTACATCCTTTGAGGTATTTTTCTACCAAAGGAAAAGTACTCCACATAGCAAAACCTTTGAGTGCAAGGATGATTTTTGCCCCGCTTTTGTTTTGTACATACTCAAAAAGCTTGAGATTTTTTTCCAATAGTTCTTCTTCGCAGATATAACATGGCGTTTCTACTGCATCAAAATTGTGCATCATCTTCTTTTTTACCTCTTGTCTGAATTTTGTAAATATGTTTGTTTTATGCGTTTTGCAACACTTTCAAAATAGTGCTCATCAAGCCCCATAAGTGAAACTAAATGGCTTGCTTTTTGGATAGACTCGACTGAGAGTATCTCTTTTACATTGATAGCCGTACGTATAACATCTAAAATCTCGATATATTCTTGAAGTTTTTCAGAATAATCTCGCTCATAATCCAGCCCTTTGAGCATCTGCACATAAAGCGGTTCCATATCCCAATGATCAAAAAGCAAAGCGCTGAGATAGTATGAAGATGTCCCGCATACCGAGTCTTCGTAAGTCACGATATCGGTACAAAACGCAAGACCTTCTTTGAACTCTTTTATCTTGCCTTCTTGCGTAACAACCTTAGCCAAGATAAGTTTTCCTATCTCCATCAAAAGCGCAAGCGGTGCTAGAAATTGCGCCCGTTTTATATCTGTTTTTGAGTACCACTGTGTAAGTAAAGCGCTTTGAAGATGACAAATATCATTAAACAAATCATTAGATATATTGTAAGCTCGCAGATTTGCGACGAGTTTTTCATGCATAGCATAACGGATTACAAGCGCATAAATCGTTTGTGTTCCAAAAAGTGTCACTGCTTGGGAGACGGAAGTGATTTGTCTGTAAAAACCATACGCTGGAGCATTAATCATCTTGAGCACATTTGCGCTCAAAAGGACATCAGATTCTATGATTTTTATAAGCCGAACAACATTGACATTATGCGCACCTTCTGCGTAGAGCCTTTGGATCAAAACGGCAGACTCAGACAGAGGCGGCAGAGTCTCTATAGTGTTTACGAGGCTTTTGAAATCCATCTGTTTTTAAAAGATTAGAGCTCTTTTATCTGCCAAGGAAGACCTTGTGTATTCATCTCTTCCATAAACGCATCAGGATCCATTTGTTCCATATTAAATACCCCTACTCCGCTCCAAATACCTTTGAGCATAAGTTTCGCGCCTATCATCGCCGGAACACCTGTCGTATAGGAAACACCCTGAGAATTTGTCTCTTTGTAGCACTCTTCGTGGTCTTTTACTTGATAGATATAGATTTTTTTCTTCACACCGTCTTTGAGACCCTCAGCCACGATACCGATGTTTGTTTTGCCTTTGGTACGAGGACCGAGTGATGCAGGATCAGGAAGTAATGTTTTTAAGAACTCCATTGGAACTATTTTCATTCCTTTGTGTTCTACCTCTTCTATACCCAACATACCGACATTTTCCAAACATTTCATATGCGTCAAATAGCTTTGTCCAAAAGTCATAAAAAATCTGATGCGTTTGAGACCTTTGATATTTTGTACAAGTGACTCCATCTCTTCATGATAGAGCAAATAGGAGTCTTTTGGACCGACTTCAGGATAATCCCAAACCTGCATAATTTCCATAGGTTCTGTCTCTATCCACTTGCCATTTTCCCAGTAACGCCCTTTTGCGGAGACTTCTCTGAGATTTATTTCAGGGTTGAAGTTTGTTGCAAACGGATATCCATGATCACCTGCGTTACAGTCAAGAATATCGATAGTATGGATCTCATCAAAATAGTGCTTTTGCGCATAAGCACAAAAAACATTTGTAGCACCCGGATCAAATCCAGAACCAAGAAGCCCCATAATACCAGCTTCTTTAAACGCAGCATCTCTCTCCCATTGAAGTTTATACTCAAACTTCGCTTCATCAGGATGCTCATAATTTGCAGTATCAAGATAAGGTGTTTTTGTAGCGATACACGCGTCCATGATTGTAAGGTCTTGATAAGGCAGTGCCACATTTATGACGATACTTGGCTTACAAGACTCTATAAGTTTTATAAGCGCCTCAGTATTATCCGCATCTACGGATACAGTCTCAATCGCTGCGTTTGGCAACTCATCTCTGATGGCATCACATTTGCTTTTTGTTCTGCTTGCCAAAACGATTTTTCCAAACACATCTGCGTTTTGTACACATTTATAGACAACCACACGACTTACTCCACCTGCACCGATAATCAACGTCGTTTTCATGAAAACTCTCTCCTAAAATAAATTATAAATATACATTCTTTCGAAATTGTAGCAACTCTAAGATATACACAAGCTGATAATAGCAAAAAATTGTCACCAAAATATTACTGCGTTTTATACTAAATCAAACGCAACCAGCAAAACACTTATCCAGATAAGCGCTGTCACGATAAGGCTCAAAAGAACCATAGTAGCACCCACATCTTTTGCCTGTTTGGCGAGGATATGATACTCTTTTGTGACAAGGTCAACAACTCTCTCGATAGCAGAATTGGCAACCTCTGCCAACACTGGAATAAAAAGTGACAAAAATAAAATACTCGAATGGGCAAAAGTTATAGGGAGATTCCATGCGACGACACCCATTACAAAAAGCATCAAAAGCTGCCATTTGAAGGATGTTTCATTTTTGACTATATCCACAAAACCTTCCACGGCGTACATCCCGTTTCTAAAAAGTGAGTGTTTTGGTTTATTGAGTTTCATCTTGTTTCCTTGGTCATTTTTCATTCTCTTTTTTCATTTTTGCAATTATATCGCGTAGCTCATGTGCTTTAGTCTCTTTTGGCAGCGGTTCTCCAAAATGCACTGATATTTCTCTTTTTTTGTAAAATCTTTTGTCGGTTTTTTTCTTATATTTTGAAAATAAACTTCCAAAGATTCCATTGATATAAAAAGGAACGATCACCCCGTCATAATTTTGCGGAATCAGTTCATATCCTCTGTAGAATGTTCCCAATTCTCCATCTTTGCTTATTGCACCTTCTGGAAAAACAGCTACCATGTTGTTGTGTTTGAGTCTTTCAAATGCCTCTTTAAAGGCTTCATTTGAGGCTTTTTTAGAAACAGGGATAGTTTCACCTTTTGTAAAAAAATGACGAAAAAACTTCCAGTTATGGATACCTTTGTCCATCATAAAATTGATGCGTTTTTCAAAAGGCAACTGAAGAATAACCCAATCCAGCCAACTTACATGGTTTCCTAAAAAAAGTATCGCGCCCTCAGTTGGAATATTTTCAAGTCCGCTATAGCTATATCGATGTCGCGTTTTGCCGATAAGCTCCATCACAGCCCAAAAAGTCATCACAAGATAACGTTTGAAAACCATACGCACAAGAAAAACACCGACAAAACCCATGAGATAAAAAAGAACCTCCGCATTCATACCGAAGTAGGCGAACAGTGTCGTGAGTATCAAAAACGCAATCATAAAAATGTTTTGTATGAAGTTACCGCCGGCTAAAATAGTTCCCAAATGGACATTTGGAGAGAGAAACTGTATGTGTGCGTTGAGCGGTACGAGTATAAACGCAGAAAATATCCCAAAGAGCATAAACATCAACGCCATAAGCATTAATGAAGTGTTTAAGGGAATCAAAAAAACGATGATTGTAATCCCAAATGCACCGATAGCGACAAGACCTGTATTGATGTAGTATTTTGAAAAAGAAGCAGCTAAAAATGAACCTGCGACGATACCAATACCCGCAAGTGCCATGACACCTTGTACATAAATGGTGTTGGTAATACCAAGTTCGCTTTTTGCATATTCTCCGAATATAGCCAGTACGACTTGTGATATAGACCAAAAAAGACTCAAAGCGATGATGGCTTCAAATATCTCTTTTTTTCTTCTGAGAATTTTCAGATTTTTAAAGAGGTACACACCATTTAGATATTTTTTAATATCAAATTTTCTTTGGCTTGTTTCAACTATTTTTGTCGGTAATTTTGAAGCCAAAAACCACTCCAAAACAGAGCTCAAGACCAAAAGCCAACCCAGTGGTGCAATAGCTTGAAGTATCTGCTCTTTTGTCTGTAACTCTTCGCTATAGAGACCCTCAAAAAGTATCGTATAAAAGATAATACCACCAAGAATAGCCACGGTTGTGACCGCTTGCGCAGCTCCATTGCCAAAACTTATGTATTTTATACCGACGAGTTCTTTGATATAGCCATATTTCGAAGGACCATAGATAGCGCTTTGGAGTGCTAATAAAAAAGTCATAGCAAACGCAGCATAAAACATACCGTGATAATAAGAATAAGTGATGCCAAGAGTGATAAAAATAGCAAAAACAGAAGAGTATTCGAGGATCTTATTTTTGGCAAATCTATCCGCCAAAAAACCTGAGGGAGAGAACATGAGCACAAAAGGCAAGAGAATAAGGGCGTTGACAAGAGCCGTCAAAATAATCTGCAACTCACCGTCATAGATTTTAAAAACCGTATTTTGGATGATAATCTTATGACCCAAATCTGTAAAGGCATTTAAAAAAACTACTAAAAGATAGTTGATAACCCCTACAAGTGCAAACATTTGTTTCATCTATGCTTCGTCTGATCCAACGAATGTTGTACTCCACCCTTCATAATATCCGCGTTCAAGTTTCACTTTTTCAAAAAGTTCTTCAACAACTTTTTTTACTTCATCGTATGTCACTGCATGCTCTTTTACTAAAGCTACACCATGCTCAAACTCTTCGCTGCTGATATCATCTTTGAAAGAAAACCCTTCAATATCGAGTGTATTTAAAAACCTGTTTTTCTGAGTAGGCGTTTCAAAAGAGATATAGTGTTCCACTTCGCGTTTTGCAGAGAGATCGTCTCCCTCTTCTTCCAAAAGAAAGATGACTTTTGCACTTTGGATATGTGTGAGCTCGAGTGTATTTGGACACAATTGTAAATCATAAAAATTCCATTTCGGATCTTTGACGACATTACTTTCATAGCTATAACCACTCTTTTTGAGTATCGCTGTAACCATAGCGTCGAGTTCTTTTGAGGTACTCGCGTAAAAGTACAACTCACTCCAACCATCTACGATTCTAGCACCAACATATTTCACTCTTCCTTCATGCTCAAGCGCAATGATAAGAGACTCTTTAAACTCCAAAAACTCTTCAAAACCCTCTTTACTCTCATCAAAACTGTCAAATTTGATAAAAACACTAAAGAGCCAGATATTGGACTCTCTTTGTTCATCTGCTTCTAAATCTACTTCGATGTGAATGAGGCTTCCATCGTCTATTCTGTCAAAAATTTCTCTCATATTTCTCTTCATTTTTTTCAAAATTATATCTAAATTCTTATTTTATATTGAGATTGATTATTAAAACTATTGACATTTAAAAATAAATTGATTACAATTCTCAAAATTTAAAACAGTTATGATAATAAGTATCATAATAATAAAGGAAACTAAAATGAAAACTTCGACAACTGCTCTAAGCATTTTCACAGCGTTACTTCTTACTTCATCTGCATTTGCAAGTGAAGCAACTGAGTTAGAAGCCCTCAAACAAGAGCTAAAAGAGCTTAGAGAGATGACAAACACGCTCGTAGATGAGACAAGTGATCTCAAAACAGGTTTTTCTTATACAACGGTAGATACGCAAAAGTCACACAGTGGATTGGGAAGCGCTGCTTCAAAAGTCTATTATTCAAAATCTCCTCTTTCTATAGGCGGTTATGGTGAGATGTATTATGCGCAGACAACTGAAGGTGACGCTAAAGTCGATGTTTATAGATTTGTTCCCTATATTGGTTATAAATTTTCGGACAATATCATCCTAAATGTGGAACTGGAGTTTGAACACGGTGGGGTAAAAGACGGCGCTGCAGGAGATGGTTATGTTGTTGTTGAGTTTATGTATCTTGACTTTTTATGCAACAAAAACGCAAACCTCAGAGTCGGAAATATGCTCATGCCTATGGGACTTATCAACGAAAAACATGAGCCGACACTTTTTACTACGGTACAAAGACCAAATACGGAAAAAACTCTTATCCCTTCCACTTGGCATGAGAGCGGTGTGATGGCTTACGGTGAAATTGCTGAAGGTCTCTCTTATAGACTAGGTGGTTTTACGGCGCTTGATTTATCTATGGGAGCAGGCAAAGGTGACTCATGGCTGAGAGATAGTCGTATCGGTTCATTTGGAGATACACAAAGAGATGATTTAGGTTTAGGTGTTGTCGCCAGAGTGGATTATACAGGCATAAACGGCTTGCTTGTCGGTGCTTCAGGATATACAGATACACACATCAAAATGTATGATATCCATGCAGACTACAAACTAGATGCCATGAGACTCTATGGCGTTTATACGCAAACAACTCGCTCAGATGCTCCAAACGGTGAACCAGAGAGCGCAAAAGGCGGCTATATAAACGCAAGCTATGATATGCTTTCATTTACATCATGGAGTGAGAAAATGCCCCTTTTTGTCCAGTATGAAAGTGTTGCGGCGCAAGATGCTATCGCCGGCGGGACTTCTGTAGCTCCGAAAAAGACGACGACCGTAGGTATCAACTATTTTCCACATGAGCAGGTAGTCCTCAAAGCAGATTATGCGATGCAAACGCAGGATGATAAAACCGATTTGGCTATCGCCAGTGTTTCGATGGGATTTATTTTTTAAAGGATTTGTATGAAAACTCTCCTACTTGCTTTTTTATTCGCTCTCTCTTTGAGTGCGGATGTTCTTATCTCTCCTGAAGAAGCGCTCTCTTTGGCCTATAAAGATGCTACAAAGATAGAAAAAAGAAATATTTTACTGACAAATGCGCAGGCGCAAAAAATACAAGAAGAGAGTAAAGTCAAACTCTCAAGCAAGATATACCGTATCTTCACAGCCCAAAAAGATGAAAAAGTTTTGGGTTACGGTATCCTCATCAACGAAACAGTTCGTTCCAAAAACGCAGTGATACTCTACTTTATCTCAAGTGATTCGCTCCTCAAAGGTATAGAGATCATTGCATTTAACGAACCGCCTGAGTATCTTCCATCCAAAATATGGAATGCACAGTTCCAAAATATACAAACGAGTAAAATGCTTCGTCTCTCCAAAGAGATACCGACAATCACAGGAGCGACCATGAGCGCAAAAAGCGTCACGGATGGCTCAAGAGTTGCGTTTGCTTTGTATAACGAACTTTTGAAAAAGGAGTAAACTTGCGTTTTACACTTATAAAAGATATCAAAAAAGACACGGTGATGCGACCCGTTTTGGGCGCGCTTTTGTTTTTTGCCCTTTTATATCTCATCTCGGATATTTTGGTCAAACAAAGCAGTTTCGGTATCACTCCCGCAGCAGTTTCTGCGACACTTTTTGGAGATGAAGAGCAATTTTTGGAGGCTCTTTCACAAGCCTCTTTTTTAGAGTTTTGGCATACGGAGATATTTTTTTCGATGATGCTACTCTTTACCATGAGCGCTGTTTATATCCGTCTATACGAAGCATCCAAAAAAGCGATGTTGCTTGTGCATCTGCTTTTTATCAGCGCCCTGCTCGCCCTTTTTGCTTTGCCGTTGGCCTATTTTGTAGATCCTGCGTTTGTGAATATTTATAGTTTCTCTTTTATAGTGTGGCATCTAAGTGCCCTCATCGTCGCTTTTTGTGCGCTTCAAAGGCTCTATTTTGCAAAAAGCGTATAAAACTTCTCTTCTGTATTTTCTTGCGTTTTGTCTGCTTTTACTCCTAAGCGCCGCCTTGCTTTTTTCACACAAGATAGGTTTCACACCAGACGCAGTTATGGCTTATTATCTGGGGTGTGAAGCAGATTTTATAGCCGCCAAATCCGATACGGGAATACTCAAAATCATCCTGCCGCATATTTTTGCCTACGCTCTGCTTTTGATGGTACTTTTACACTTTTTGAGATTTACACGCTACAAAAACAAACGCTTCATGAGCACCCTTATCACGACATTTTTTTTCGCTGCGTTTTTTGAGATATTTACCCCGTTTCTGATACTTCATATCTGTGCACTTTTTGTTTACGCCAAACTAGCTGCTCTTTTTCTTTTCTTTCTTTTGATGTCAACCGTTTTATACCTGCTTTTTGCTAGTATTGCATTTCTTAAAAAATAGCTAGGAGTTTTGTATGTTTGAAGTGTTGTTGCTTGCGTTTGCCCTAAGTATGGACGCTTTTGCCGTCGCCATCGGTTTGGGTGTAAAAAAAGGAGCGTTTGATAAACTTCTTGCTCTCAAAGTTGCGCTGTTTTTCGGGATTTCTCAAGGTTTGATGCCGCTTTTTGGCTACTTGGCAAGTCTCGGTATCGGTGATTTTATCACATCCGTAGATCACTGGATCGCCTTTGTTCTGCTTGGACTTATCGGCGGAAAAATGCTTTATGAGAGTTTCGGTGAAAACACGGAAGAAGAGATTGCTATCATCACCAACAAAGTCCTGCTTTTACTCGCAATTGCTACAAGTATCGATGCTATGGCAGCTGGATTTACACTCAATCTCATGAGCCTCAATCCTTTTCTATCAATGCTGCTTATCGGTGTTGTGACTTACTTTTTTAGTTATTTTGGTGTTTATGTCGGTTCACGCGGCGGCAGTTATCTTGAGAGCAAAGCCGAATTTTTGGGTGGTTTGGTACTTGTGGGGATAGGTTTCAAAATCCTACTTGAACATACCGGTTTTCTCTAAGTCGTCCGTTTTTTAACTGATGTTACGCACGAAAACGAACCCGTCCGTTTTCGTGGCAGGGACAAGCCTCCCTACAACCCCCTAAAGCTACGAAAAACTATGTTTTTCGAGAATTACAAGGTGTTTTAGACACTTTTTATAAAAGTGCGTAAGGTCAATTCTTAATATAAAGAGATAGATTTTTACTCTCTACATACTTCCTATCAGTTTCTACGATGATATATGCCAGAGGCAAAGTATCCAAAAATGCATAAGCTTTTTGCGGCGGCATCACACTTGCCGCAGTCGCATACGCGTCTATATCGCTATTTGGCAAATGCGATATCAGTGTGATAGACGCAAAAGCTTTTTGTGACCTTTTCATCTTGGGATCGATAAGATGGTTGTTGGATTTGTCTTGTACATAACGATTGTAATTGCCACTTGTTGTGATAGCCGTATCCGCTTTAAGCGTCTCAAAAGAGAGTAATATCCCATCCGAAAATGGATCTTGTATATCTATCTTGCATCGTTGCAGACAACGGATATCTCCGCTTGCGGCGATAATAGCATCATCTATCTTTTGCATCTTCAAAAACGCAGCCGCCTTATCCACCGCAAAACCCTTGCCCATACCTCCGAGGTCTATTTTGACATTTTTTTGCAGCCTCGCTTGCGTTTTATCAAACGAAAGTGCTCCAAAGCCAATCCTTGCGTTTTGCAGTTCACTCTCACTTGCTACGCGCTCATCTGCGCCAAATCTATATAAATCTTTTGTGATAGAACCGACTGTTATATCAAAATAGCCCTGCGTTTTGTGATAATAGTTTTGACTTAACAGCAGAGCTTCATAACTCAAAACATCTAAAACCGCATGTTTTTCTTCATTGAGTTTGGAAATAGGAGAGTTTACGCGGTAAGAAGATAAAGAAGCTTCCACATCTTCTATGATGCCAAAAGCTGCCTCAACATCTTTTTTGTAACTTTCATCCGTACTTATACTTACAAAAGTTCCGAGTGCGACTTTGGTTCGCGTGAGCGTCTGAGCAAAAAGAGAAAACCAAAGAAAAGAAAAAAGAAAGAAAAATCTAAATATCAATGGTTTCTTGAACTTCCAAACCAAAACCGCCAAGTCCTACAAACTCTGCCTGTTTCATAGAAGTGATAAGGTTCATTTTTGAAACACCTAATGACTTAAGTATTTGCGCGCCTGTACCTATCTCTTTCATCGCTGCGTTATCTTGATGTGTGGTTTTGTTGATAAAAACCAACACACCGCTGTTTTGCTTGAGATATTCTATAGAGTGTACAAGATTATTGTATTTTTTTTGATTTAAAAGCAGTTCGATATCAGGGACTACATTGTGAACGCGGACATTTGCCACTTCACCCGCTTTATAAAAAACGATAGCAGTATGTTCTATCTTGTCATGGTCGATAAAGGTATGTTTACTTACTTTTACTCCAAAAAACTCTATCTCTTCTACATTTGTTTCATTGACAAGTCTCTCGTTTGCAAGTCGGTACTCTACGATATCAGAGATAAAAACAGTTTTGAGACCATGCTCTTCCCCGAAGATATCCAAATCATCTCGTCTAGCCATCGTCCCATCTTCTTTGATGATCTCACAAATAACTCCGGCTTCACTCAGCCCTGCCAAACGACAGATATCGACAGAGCCTTCTGTATGCCCTGTTCGTACAAGCGTACCGCCGTCTTTGGCTATAAGAGGGAAAATATGTCCCGGTCTTACCAACTCATCTGCATGGCTTATAGGATTAGCAAGAATCTTTATCGTGTCATCTCTCTCGCGTGCAGAGATACCGGTAAGTGCATTTTTTGCATCTACAGAGACAGTAAACGCAGTCTCATAAGAAGAGGTGTTGGAGTTTACCATCGGGTTTAACTGCAGTCTTTGTGCCGTTTTTTTGCTTAGTGCTACGCAGATAAGACCACGGGCATGTCTCGCCATAAAGTTTACATGTTCAGGTGTAGAAAACGCAGCTGCATAGACCAAATCCCCTTCGTTTTCTCTATCCTCATCATCAACCATGATGATCATCTTCCCTTTTTTTATCTCTTCAATCGCTTCTAAAACTCTTTGTATCGGTGTCATATTTACTCTTTATATTTTATTGGAAAAAATTATATTAAAAAGTTAATTAAAAAGAGTTCAAACTAAAGTTTTACAATTTTATCGCTACACACCTTGACAAGTAACACTATTTTGCCTATAATTTCGCTCCAACAAACATGGTAAGCAAGTTTGTTTGATGTCGCGGAATAGAGCAGTTCGGTAGCTCGTCGGGCTCATAACCCGAAGGTCATAGGTTCAAATCCTGTTTCCGCAACCAATTCTTTAATTTTTCAATATTTTGGGGTGTCGCCAAGCGGTAAGGCACTGGTTTTTGGTACCAGCATCCGGGGGTTCGAATCCCTCTACCCCATCCACTCTAAATCTAATCCTTATCAGATTATTTTTGTTGCTCCACACATGTCGCGGAATAGAGCAGTTCGGTAGCTCGTCGGGCTCATAACCCGAAGGTCATAGGTTCAAATCCTGTTTCCGCAACCAATTAAAAATTACTAAAGTACAAATCTAATCCTCTAATTCCAAGCAACACCCCTTTTATACGTTTTTAAAAAATTCTATCTCTTGAGGTTGTTGGTAGTTTGTAACATTTCATCACTTGTTGTGATAACTTTTGAGTTTGAATCGTATGCGCGTTGTCCTGTGATAAGGTCGGTGAGTTCAACAACTAATTCGACATTGCTTAATTCCACAAAACCTTGTCTCAAAACGCCAAGACCATCAACCCCGGGAGTTCCTTCAACAGGTTGTCCTGAACTGTCTGTTTCTATATAAAGATTATCTCCCATTGAGTGAAGACCTGCCGGATTGATAAAGTTTGTTGTAGAAATTTGACCGATTTGTGTAGCCTGCGTTTGTCCTGCTTGCACAACCGATACCGTTCCATCCGTACCGATGCTGACATTTGTAGCGTCAGGCGGGATAACAAGTTCTGGGACCATTTTATAGCCGTCACTGTTTACCATTGTACCGTTATCATCTATCTTAAACGCGCCGTTTCTTGAGTAAACTTCAGTTCCATCAGGAAGTTCCATCTTAAAAAAACCTTTTCCCGTGATAGCGATATCAAGTTCGTTGTCCGTCTGCTTGAGACTTCCCTCTGAAAATATTTTGTTGATAGCCGTTGGACGTACACCAAGACCTACTTCTATGCCGGTTGGACTTTTGGTTACATCACTTGTAGAAGTTCCTGCGTATTCCATCACGTGATACATAAGATCTGCAAACTCTGCGCGCGATTTTTTAAATCCGATAGTATTGACGTTGGCGATATTATTGGCCGTAGTATCTATTTGAGTCTGCATCCCGAGCATTCCGGTTGAAGCAGTATAGAGTGATTGCATCATAAGTTATCCTTTGAAAATTTTATTTTTATGCGCGTTTAGCGAGTTTTTCAATCGCATCGCGGTTCATATCATTCATCTGTGTATCCATAGCTTTTTGATACATACCCACAAGACGGTTTGTCTCTATCATCTGCGTCATCATTTTCACTGCGTTTACGTTACTTTTCTCTACAAAACCTTGCACAACAGCACCGTTTTTTTCAACACTTTGTGCCTGTTCGATATCATCATAAACATAAAGATTATCCCCTTCTTTTTTTATCATAGAGAGATTGTCCGGCTGTACTACAAAAAGTTTTGAAGCAAGTGCCATCGTAGCGGTATTGGGTACATTTTTATACATCTGACCGTCTTTATCAACTTCTATCACGGTATCTTCAACGTTAAACGCAATACTTTCATTGGATTGAAAATAGTCACTTGGAAGGACTTCATAGCCCTGCTTTGTAACAAGTTTCCCTTCATCGTTAAGAGAAAAAGAACCATCACGAGTGAGTCTCACTCCGTTTGGAGTTTTGACTGCAAAAAAGAGACCTTCTTTTGAAAGCGCAAAATCAAGAGGATTACTTGTCTTTTGCATACTGCCGACTGAATAATCAGTAAAACTATCCACAACCTGCGGTGCACGCGTCATAGCTCTATTGATATATTTTGCAGCATCTTCGGTGTGATTAGCATTTGGAAGCTCATCACGACTCTCTTTATAAAGGCGCATAAAGTCACCAATGACAAGATTGTCCTCTTTAAAACCGGCTGTATTGATATTTGCAAGGTTGTTCGAGATAGTGTCAAGACGGTTGAACTGAGTCACCATTCCTGCAGCTGAACTGTAATAGCCTGTTTGCATATGTCATCCTTGTTTTGGATATTTTTTGTTAAACAGCAAAGAGTGTTCCAAAAAAACAAGTCCATTTTCAAATGATAAAAAAAATTAATAAAAAAGCTTAGTTTAATATCATCTGGGTATAATCCACTCTTCAAAAATCCTTAAAACCTATGGAGCAACCTACATATATGACTGCAAAAGAACTCAATCAAGCCATAGAAAATTTTTTCACAAGTAAAAAATCGAAAGATTGTTCTACTTATGAATCTCTCATCGAACTTTTCGACAAACAACCGACATCCGCTCAGGCCAAAGTAATTCACAAACTTATCGTAAAACATAAAGCATGTTTATATACATCTTCTGAGCACGCAAAACTTCTCAACGATAGAGAAGCTGAAGCACAACGTGATGCACAAAGAAAAATGATCGAAGATAATGATTCGGACAGTTTTGACATATTAAAAGAACATGAACTTCTTGAATGGTCGCGTTCAGATTCTCCCGTGCGTATGTATCTTCGTGAAATGGGACAAATCCCTCTTCTAACAAAAGAAGAAGAGATCGAAATTTCAAAAACCATAGAACGCGGGGAAGGCATTATCATTGATGCCATTTGTTCTGTTCCTTATCTAATAGACTTTATTCTTGATTATAAAGATCCTCTTATCAACCGTGAAAGACGTGTTAAAGAGCTTTTCAAAAGCTTTGAAGACGACAATGAAAACGACGCTGATGACGAAGGTGATGATGAAAATGATGACGAAGGTGAAGAAAAAGAAGGGGGTGAAAAAAACCTTTCTGCAAAAGATAAAACAAGAGTAGAAAAAGTCTCTACAAGCTTTAAAGCACTTGAAAAAGCAAAAAAAGACTGGACAAAATCTACCGAAAAAGCACCAGAAGACCTTGAAGGTGCAGAGATTACAGAAGAGATAGTAAACTATTTCTTAAATCTTACCTTCAAAAAAAGTATCTTAAAAGAGAAACTTCTTGAACTTGGACCAACTTCTAAACTTATAAATGAACTTGTAAAAGCAATGGAAACAGCGCTTAAAAGTGATGATGGTTATGATAAAGAACTCCGAAGACTTGAATATAAACTTCCTCTTTTTAATGCAACACTCAAAGCAAATCACAAAGTTCTTGTTGCAAAGATTAGTGACTTAACCAAAGAAGATATCGCAAATATGGTGCCTGAAGCGACTATGGTCAGTACCTATATGGAAATCAAAAAACTTGTTCAAACCAAAGAAGCTTCAAAAAACAGCTTTGATATGGAGCCTGAAAAACTTGCAGACATCCTTGAGCAAATCAAACGCGGTAAAAATATCTCTGAGATATCCAAAACAAGAATGGCAAAATCAAACCTCAGACTTGTTGTCTCTATCGCAAAACGCTACACAAACAGAGGACTTCCTTTCCTTGACCTTATACAAGAAGGGAACATCGGTCTTATGAAAGCCGTTGATAAGTTTGAATACCAAAAAGGATACAAGTTCTCTACTTATGCAACATGGTGGATTCGTCAAGCTATCTCTCGCGCTATCGCTGATCAGGCAAGAACGATTCGTATCCCGATACATATGATAGAGACGATCAACCGTATCAACAAAATCATGCGTAAACACCTTCAAGAACACGGAAAAGAGCCGGATGTCGAGACAATCGCAGAAGAAGTCGGTCTCTCAGTTGAGAAAGTCAAAAATGTTATCAAAATCACAAAAGAACCTATCTCTCTTGAAGCTCCTATCGGAAGTGAAGAAGATGGTAGATTTGGTGACTTTATCGAAGATAAAACATCTGTTTCACCATCGGATGCTATCCTCAAAGATGATTTACGTGTACAAATCGAACACGTTTTGGAGCAACTCAACGAAAGAGAAAAAGCGGTAATCAAGCTGCGTTTTGGAATCATGGATGATGAGAGTGATAGAACACTTGAAGAGATAGGAAAAGAGCTTAACGTAACACGTGAGCGCGTACGTCAAATCGAATCAAGCGCTATCAAAAAACTTAAACATCCTAAAGTCGGACGCAAACTTAAAAATTATATAGAAGAATAAAATGACATTTGAGCAACAGTGGATAGAGTATGACTACAACCCTTTTATACTCTTTAACACCAATGGAAAAATAAACTCCCTCAATGCAGAAGCCCAATTTCTTTTGGGTTTTGCTTCTGTACATGAGCTCTTTGAGCTTGCGACTTCTTATGCTAGTGTCAATTTTGGTTTTAAAACAAGTTTTATGGACATCGAGTTTGGAAGATACAAGTTTTTTGGTATCACCGTAGGTTATGAAGATGAAGAACAGATAGGGCTCAAACTCTATCAAGCACCTGTTTTCAAAATAACAAATCCTAAGACAAACGATGGAGAGCTTACCAATATATATACGCTTATAGATTTGTGTATCGCAACAAACTCTATCAATAGCAAGATTAATTTTGTCAAAGATTTTGACCCGACAATACCGAGTGTTTTACTCAATTCCAATAAAATTATCAAAATTCTCAATAAGATGTATGATTGTTTTAAAGAAAACGAGAAGATTTTTACAAAAGTTTATTACAGAATTGGTGAGCATATAAAGTTTGAAGGAAAGAAATATAGTATATTTTCTATAGAAATTACTTCAAGCATACTCAATAAAAGTAAACTCCAAGAACTCAAACACTTTGTTGAAGAGAGCGGTTATTATATCGAAGTACAAAACGCAGTCACAATCAATATTCCTATGATCATGAGCAAAGAGATTTAACTTAAAATCTCTTTCGCACTCAAATATCCTATAATCATCCCCGGTAATAAAGAACCAAGATAGACCGGCACATCTAAAACATTATTATTTTTAAGCGCAATAAATCCAAGTACCAAAAAAACATAAGGCACAAGCCGAAACGCAGAAACACTGCCTCTGGCTCCATATTTTGCACTGCTTAGTGAAAATGTTTTTATCTTTTTCTTTTCTTCTTTTACTATTTCTCGCAGGTCAAGTTCTTCATAAGGCGCTTCATTAAGAGGTGTCTCGTCATAGAGCTCATGTGGGTCTTCTATCTCATCTAGCAAATCTCTTTTTTCTTCTATCTGATTGTTATCTATCTGCGTTTGGATCATCTTTTTGTATGCGAACATAGAACCAAACATAATAAACGCAGCGCTCATGAAGGCAACTTGCAGATTGATATAAAACTCAAAAGATATCAGATTTGTAAGCAGTATCAGGAGTTCGGATATCCCAAGAAAACTAATAGCTTTTTTCACCATAGTCCTCATCGTCATCATTATCTTCGAGCTGTTTTTTCATCGCGTAACGAGGCTCTTTTGCCAACTCTTGCATCGCTTTGTATTGTTTTGAATAGGCTTTGTAAACATTTAAAATGGCAGCCGCAATACCGATAAAAACACCGACCCATAAAAGCCAGCCTATCCCCGTAAGGTTACGAAGCAAAAAACCTATTCCCACACCCATGAGAACAGCGACAACCATAGAAATCCCCAAAGAAAGGCTATCAGCTGCTTCGATGATAGGTTTTATTCTCGGTTTTTTTTCTTCTTGTTCAGCCATTTGTGATCTCCTTAAATACTTTTTCACTCGCTTTGATGGTATCTTCTATCATCGCGTCGGTTGTAGCCGTAGAGATAAAACCTGTCTCATAAAGTGAACAAGCAAAATAAAAACCTTCATGAAGCATTTTTGAGTGAAACTTTGCAAAAAGCTCTGCATCGGAATTGCATGCATCAGCGAAGTTTTTGACCGGTTGTTCGTTGAAGAAAAAGCCAAACATACTGCCTCGCACATCTATTTGCATCGTAATACCGCAAGCCTTTGCAGCAGCTTGCATCCCTTCTACAAGTCTTCTTCCCCGTGCTTCAAGAACTGCCATAACTCTTGCGTTTTCTCTGAGTTTTGTCAGTGCCGCAAGACCTGCCGCCATTGCTACAGGATTGCCGCTGAGTGTCCCTGCTTGATACACTGGACCCTCAGGTGAGAGCATCGACATAATCTCTTTTCTTGCGCCAAAAGCACCGACAGGCATACCGCCGCCGATAACTTTTCCAAGCGTCACTATATCAGGTTTTGTGCCTGTAATAGACTCAGCACCGTTTATAGAAGCACGAAAACCGCTCATGACTTCATCAAAAATAAGAAGTGTGCCGTGTGCATCACAAAGTTTTCTAAGCTCCGCCAAAAACTCTTTATCAGCAGGAACAAGTCCCATATTTCCGGCAATAGGCTCGATAATAACACAGGCAATATCTTTTGAGTCCGCAAAACATTTTTTGACACTCTCTATATTGTTATACTCTGCTAGAAGTGTATGTTTTGTAAAATCAGCCGGAACACCCGGAGAACTTGGATTGCCAAATGTTGCGGCACCGCTTCCTGCTTGCACTAAAAGCGCATCACTGTGTCCGTGGTAACAACCCGTAAACTTCACAATATCATCACGTCCAGTATAGCCACGGGCAAGACGGATAGCGCTCATGACGGCTTCCGTTCCACTGCTTACAAAACGTACTTTTTCTATAGAATCGAAAAAAGAAATGACCAATTTTGCAAGCTGCGTTTCTGCTTCTGTTGGAGCTCCGAAACTTAGACCGTGTTTCACTGCGTTTATGACTGCGTTTTCTATACTTTCATCCCTGTGACCAAAGATTAGCGGTCCCCAACTTTGCACAAAATCCACATATTTGTTGCCATCAATATCTGTAAGATATGCGCCCTCACCTTCAGCGATAAAAAGAGGCGTGCCTCCTACGCTTTTAAATGCTCTTACAGGAGAGTTTACTCCGCCTGGAATCAAGCTCTGTGCTTCTTCAAATGCTTTTATTGACGCTTCTGTACTCATGATTAAACCTTCTAAATATTTTTATTATTATAGCAAAGTAGGATTAATTTTTATTGGCTATAATTCCGAAAATATATACTTTGGAAAATACTTGAGCAGATCCTCCTTCGCACTTTTTGTTGCACTCCTTATCCATCTTGTTTTACTGCTTCTTTTTTGGATTTTGGGAATGACTGCTGTAAACATGAAAAAAGAGCAGCCAAAAGAGGAAGAAAAAAAGATAAAAATCTCTCTCAAAGAGATGCCAAAGAAGCACACAGAATCAGGGCTTCCAAAGACTCAGCCGATACAAGAGCCGATGCCTATCGCGCCACCAATGCCAAAAGGCTCTCAGCTCAAAGAAGTCTCGCAACAAACACCTGTAAAATATGAACCAAAACAACAAGCAAAACAGCCAAAACTCAATAAAGAACTAAAACCAAATAAAGAAAAACCCGTAGAACAGCCAAAAACAGAACCTCTTCCGCCTGAAAAACCTTATATTCCTCTTGAAGAGATCCAGCCAAAAAAAGAGACACCAAAAAAAGAAAAAAAGAAAGAAGAGTCTCTCTTTGATATCCTCTCTCAAGATAAATCCGCGCAAGAAGAACCAAAAAAAGAGACAAAAACGGCTTCAGGAGGTAATATATTCCAAAACATCCAAGAGCTCTACGGAGATGAATTTGGCAAGATGACTCCAGGACAACAGCAATATCTCATAGACAATCAAGAAGTCATGAGACGCATAACGCAACAAGTCCTAACCCGTGTAGCACGCGTAAATATCAAAGAAAATTTTAATGTCAACAAAACAAATATCATTGAGTTTTATCTGCATCCAAACGGAGATATGACGGATTTCAGATTTATCAAAAAAACAGGTTATTATGTACTTGATGACACAACAAAAGAGACGATAGAATATGCGTACAGCAGATATCCGAGACCTAAAGAGAAGATTCTTATACGCTACAATGTTTTTTACAACCTCGCGGCTTATTAACTAATATTACATACCCAAACGAACAAGTCCGTTTGGGCAGGAGGGACTCAAGTCCCTTCCAACCCCCTAAAGCTTCGAAAAACTATGTTTTTCGAGAATTACAAGGTGTTTTAGACACTTCATGTAAAAATGCGTCAGGTCAGCAACTAATAATTTCATACCCAAACGAACAAGTCCGTTTGAGTGCTAAATCTCTTCCAAAAGCGCCAAGGCGCCTTTGTATATCGGCTCATCAATAAAACCATATTCTTCATCCACAAAACCCGTTATACCCATTTCTTGATGCATCTCAAAGAGTTTTATGATGATTTTTGCTCTATTGATCTGCGCCTCTTCATTGACAAAAATCAGATTCACCATCTCAACTTGTTTAGGTGATATACACCCTTTGGCATCATATCCCATCCCTTTTTCCAAAGAGACCCATTTACCGAACTCTACTAGATTCGTAAAGTCTTGATAAACAAATGAAACAGGTTTTACACCCATAGATTTACAGGTAATCAAAAAGTGTGAAAGCATATAAAGCATCGTAGGATTATGGCGTTCGATAAGATGATGAGAGAGTTTCATATCTGCAAAAAGATCCAAAATACCAAGATAAAAAGTCGTAACTTGTTTGCTTAAAGCCAAAGAAGAGAGATGATGCCAAGCTTCAGCTGTTTCTATAGAAAGATGCAGTTGTGTGTCTTCATTTAGGAGTGCCAAGACATTTCTTACTTGTTGCACGCTTCGTATTTTTGGGACTCTGATAGCATCAGGCATATACTGATTAAGATACGTAATCTCTTCATAACCGCCTGCATCAAGAGCATTCACACGTACGACAAGTTTTTTGTCTGATTTTTGATGTAAAGATAAAAATATGGCACACAATACAAGTGCAAAAGGTTTTTCTTCTTTACTGACACCGTCTTCAAGATTGAGCATAATACAATCCGCTTCGAGACTCTCTATCTTAGAGAGGTGCTTGATATTATTACATGAGAGCATGAGCACCGATGAAAAATTATTTTTGCTATTGATACTTCTTACTCTTGGTATTGCCAACGCATCAAGAGCCTTTAAATCTCTATTTGCGTAAGCTTCTTCTATTTTTTCAAAAAAATTATTTTGCATTTTTAGCCTCTGTTGCTTCTTTAAACAATGCGTTAATATCGATTGTTTCGTCAGGTTTTGTTATTTCTTTTGGTTCTTCTACGACATCTTCTACTTTTTGAGTTTTGTTCTCTTCTTTTGACTTTTCGAGAACTTTTTCTACTTTTAAAGGTTCGCTAACTTTTTTTGTTTCTTGAACGTTTTTTGTGTTTTGTGCTCTTTTAATTTCTTCTGCTTTTTGTGCTTCTTTTGCTTTTTGTGCTTCTTGCGCTTCTTTTAATGCCTGTGCTTTTTTTAGCTTATCTGCATTGAGATAAAAATAGAGCGCACTAATCTCTTTTGGGGTTAAAAAGTAACGGGGCATACTATCTATTCTGCTGTTGAGTGCCTTATAAAACGCAGCATATTCGAGATTGTTTATCGCAGAACCGGCAAAACTTTTTTCTACCTTTTTATGTATATATTTTGCTACGACTCTGCCCTCACCCTTATCCCCATGACAGTGCTGACAGCCTATGCCTCTAGGGTTTTTATAGAGCTGCGCTGCATACTCTTCTTGCGTTATAAAACTGCTCTGGGCATACAAAAAAAGTGGTAAAAGTAAAAAAAGTATATATTTCATCTCAAAGCGACCTTTTATTATTTTGACGGTATTATAATAGAAATATTATTTATGGGGTTTAAATGACACTTCTTGATGGAAAAGCACTCTCACAAAAGATAGAAACGGGTGTTGGGATTGGCGTAAAAGAACTCAAAAGTAGAACAGGATCGGTTCCTGGTTTGGCTGTTGTTTTAGTCGGGCAAGACCCAGCCAGCGCTGCTTATGTCAATATGAAAAAGAAAGCATGTGATCGTGTAGGATTTTATTCTGTAACGCATGAGATGCCTGAGGATATCTCTCAAGAAGCGATTGAAAACACTATTGTTATGATGAACAAAAATCCAAACATCGACGGTATCCTCATCCAACTTCCTCTGCCTAAACAGATAGATACAACAAAGATATTGGAACTTGTTGACCCGAGTAAAGATGTGGATGGTTTTCATCCCTACAATGTAGGAAGACTTGCAACCGGACTTGATGGTTTTGTTCCGTGTACGCCGCTTGGTGTAATGGAGCTTTTAGCAGAATACAATATTGATGTAAAAGGCAAAAACTGCTGCGTAGTAGGTGCTTCAAATATCGTAGGAAAACCTATGGCTGCCCTGCTTCTAAACGCAAACGCAACTGTTGAAATCTGCCATATTTTTACGGATGATTTGAAAAAACACACTCTAAACGCAGATATCATTTTAGTTGGTGTTGGCGTTATAAATCTTATCAAAGAAGATATGGTAAAAGAAGGTGCGATCATCATCGATATCGGTATCAACCGAGCCGATAACGGCAAACTTGTCGGTGATGTGGACTATGCAAACGTAAATGCGAAATGCTCCTATATCACTCCCGTTCCCGGCGGTGTAGGTCCTATGACTATTGCTATGCTCCTTAGCAACACACTCAAAGCTGCACAAATAAACTATAAAGAAAAGAACTAAATGAAAAAAGCCCTACACAAAGCCTATAAATTTTCAAACTCCTGGACAGGAACGGTTATTATCGTTCTTTTTGTTATATTTTTCATCGCACAAGCTTTTAGAATCCCTTCTGGCTCAATGAAAGACTCGCTCCTTATAGGAGACCATCTTTTTGCCAAAAAATTTGCTTACGGTATCTCTATGCCACATATTCCTTTTCTTGAACTCTCTATCATGCCTTGGAGTGATAAGCTGCGTTTGGTAGATGGAGACAAACCAAAACGCGGCGATATCGTCATCTTTCGCTACCCGCACAACCCAAAACAGCATTTTGTAAAACGCTGTGTCGCTCTTCCCGGAGATGAACTTTTTGTGGACAACAAAGACCTTTATCTGCACCATAAAGAAGGAAATGAGTGGATTTTGGAAAACTTTAAAGGGTATGAGACTGTAACTATCGCGGACAAAGTTTGGGTAAAAAATCCTTATATGAAAGAGCACCCGGGTATCCATCATGATGATAAAATCATCAACAACGGTATCTATCCTATGCCTCTGTTTTATTTTTCTCCTATCAAGATTCAAGAAGGTGAATATTTTATGATGGGTGACAATCGCGACCACTCCAATGACAGCCGTTTTTGGGGTGCAGTTCCTTATGACAACATCGAAGGAACACCTTGGTTTATCTACTTCTCTATCGGGGAAGATTGGGAGATAAGATGGGACAGAATAGGGAAAACACCGACAGATCTTGAAATGCCGACGCATTTAGATTTGGCAAGAGAAGAGAGACTCAAAACACAAAAAGATGATCATGGAATCTATTGATATACTCAAAATCGTCGTAGCTGTTTTAGCTCTTGCGGTTGCCATTATCGGGCATGAGATTATGCATGGCTGGGTTGCTTATATGTATGGCGACTTTACGGCAAAAAACGCAGGAAGACTCTCTATCAATCCCCTTATTCATGTGGATTTGGTTGGGACTATCATCGTTCCTGCTACTATGTATTTTTTACCGATGCTTTTGGGTGCTGAGAGCGGATTTTTATTTGGTTGGGCAAAACCGGTACCTATAAATACCGCAACCGTTATACGAAACGCAGGCTACAATGGTGCGATGCAGGTAGATTTGGCAGGGATTGTTTATAACTTTACACTCGCTGTTTTTGCATCTATCTTTTTAGTTGCCATGAGCACGCCGACTGCAGCCGATGGATTGGGATATATCTTTTTATATCTTTTTATCTACCAGCTACTTATTATCAACGTCGTATTGGGTGTTTTTAACCTTCTGCCTATTCCGCAGTTTGATGGGGCACATTTTTTGATGCACCTTGCGCTCAAACACAAGATAAACGCAGTCGCAGAGTTTTTTTATAGATATGAGCGTTTTGGCATTATCATCGTTCTTATCGTACTGATGACACCACTCAAAGATTATCTGTTACTCATGCCTGTGCGCACTATACTGCAACTTTTAACATCATAAACAAAGGAACAAAATGAAATTTTATATCGCAACAGACCATGCAGGAATCGACTTAAAAGACTATACGGTCGAACTTTTACAACAAAAAGGTCACGAAGTTGTTGATTTGGGACCGTTTACAAAGGATAGAGTTGATTATCCTGATTATGCACATAAAGTTGCTATGAGTGTTTTAGAAGATATAGGCACACAAGGCGTACTTATCTGCGGTTCTGGCATCGGCATGAGTATCGCTGCAAACCGTCATGCAGGTATCCGTGCGGCACTGTGCCATGACGCTTATACAGCGAGTGTTGCACGTGGACACAATGATGCAAATATATTATGTTTCGGTGAGCGTATTGTCGGTAAAGGTGTTGCAGAATCTATTATTGATGCGTGGCTTAGCGGGAGTTTTGAAGGTGGTCGTCACTGCGGCAGAGTTAAAAAAATAGAAATAAACTAAGGAAAATGCCTATGTTTTGGGAATGGTCACTATTAACAATACTTTCGATGTTGTCTGTTTATCTTTTTGTAAAAATGTATTACTTTAAAAGCATCACAAATAAAGAGCAAAGAGGCAATGATCTTATGAAACTCACGCTTCAAGAAGCGGAGATACTCATAAGAAAATACCAAATACAACTCCAAAGAGCTCTGGGAAATGTTGATATCTTGAGTGAAGAACTTGCAAAACTTAGAAATGAACTCAAAGTTCTCAAGCAGAGAAACTCAAAACATAGACAAGAGACAGATCGTCTCAACGGCAAGATAAAAGCCCTTGAGAGTAGAATAGACGCATTACTCTAAGAAGGGAGATACAAATGACATTAAGCAATACAGAGAGAAAAATTATAGAAAATTCTATCCGTGATATCAACGATTTTCCAAAACCGGGTATTATTTTTAAAGATATCACAACACTTTTGAATGATAAAGAAGCGTATGGTGTGCTCATGAACCATCTCTATCAAAGATATAAAACATACAATCTTGATTTTATCGCAGGCATAGACGCGAGAGGTTTTATTTTTGGAGCGGCTCTTGCGCAGATGCTTGGCGTAGGTTTTGTCCCTATCAGAAAAAAAGGGAAACTTCCTTATACAACTATCAGTGAAAAATATACGTTGGAGTATGGTGTCGATGAAGTAGAGATACATCTTGATGCGTTTAGAGATATCAAAAACGCAAGAGTGCTTCTCATCGATGACCTCATAGCAACAGGCGGCACGGCAAACGCAGCAGCAACGCTTATCAACAAAACGGGCGCGCTGTGTGTTGAAGCGTGTTTTATCATGGCACTCTCTTTTTTAGAGGGACAAAAAAAATTACAAGAGCAGACTGAGGTCTATTCACTTATCGAGGTTCACTAATGTATATACCTAGCAAATCAAAATTCGATCCGGATACAAACGGACATTTCGGTATCTTTGGCGGTAGATATGTGCCGGAAACACTTATGCCTTCACTTCTCAAACTTGAAGAAGAGTATGAAGCTATTCGTTTTGACAAGAACTTTTGGCAAGAAGTGGACTACTATCTTAAAGATTATGTAGGTCGTCCTTCTCCTTTATATTTTGCAAGTAATATCTCCAAAGAACTTGGGGCAAAAATCTATCTCAAACGCGAAGATTTGAACCATACAGGTGCACATAAAGTCAACAATGTTATCGCGCAGGGTCTTATGGCAAAACGTCTTGGATATTCCAAAGTCATTGCTGAAACAGGTGCCGGACAGCATGGTGTAGCAACTGCGACAATTGCAGCTTTACTCGGGCTAGAGTGTGAGATATTTATGGGTGCAAAAGATGTGGCTCGTCAGGAGCTCAATGTTTTTCGTATGAAACTCTTAGGTGCAAAAGTAAACTCTGTTAAAAGCGGAAGCAAAACACTCAAGGATGCTATGAATGATGCCATCCGCCACTGGGTCACAAACGCAAGAGATACTTTTTATATCATAGGAACCGTTGCAGGTCCGCATCCTTATCCGATGATGGTACGTGACTTTCAAGCCATTATAGGCTACGAAGCACGTGCACAGATTCTTGAAAAAGAGAACCGTTTGCCTGATTATGTTATCGCTTGTATCGGCGGCGGCTCAAACGCTATCGGAACTTTTCAGCACTTTTTAGAAGATAAAGAGGTAGAGTGTATCGGTATCGAAGCCGGCGGTCTCGGCATAGATACAAACAAACATGGATGTTCTTTGGAAAAAGGTCGTCCAGGAGTGTTGCATGGACAGATGACGTATCTACTTCAAGATGAAGACGGACAGATACAAGAGGCGCACTCTATTTCTGCAGGACTCGACTATCCGGGCATCGGTCCTGAACATGCTTTTCATAAAGACAATCTCTCGGTGACATATGACAACATCACCGATCAAGAAGCACTAGACGCCTTTGTATGGCTCTCACAAAAAGAGGGAATCATCCCTGCGTTTGAAAGTTCTCACGCTGTTGCATATCTCAAAAAACTGCCAAATATAAAAAATAAACTTATCATCGTAAACCTTTCTGGTCGCGGAGATAAAGATATGATTCAAGCAAAAGATTTGCTTCACTTTGACTAAAAAATAAAGAGGAAACTATGAATATCAAACTATCAAAAAAGAGTATAAGCGAACTTGAAACAGATATCTTCCTTGAGTTTGTAAATGAAAAAGATATCAAGTCACATGAGCAGGGAAAAACTCTCTCACTGGCGGGCTTTAAAGGCGAACAAGATACGCTGTGTTTTTTACATGAGCAAGCTCTTCTTGTTTGCGGCGTAGAGAGTGATACAAATGATGATCTTAGAAGTGCCGCTACAATCGCCATCAAAGCACTCAAAGCATCCAACTATAAAAGTGTTAAAGTGCTTTGCGAATCAACTACTCTCATCAGTGGTCTTGTAGAAGGTTTTGTTCTAGGCGGTTACGAATATACAAAATACAAATCCGAACCAAAAAAAGCTCCACTCAAAAAGATAAGTATCTCGTGTGGTGAAGCAGATTTTGCCACGATGCAAAAAACATTTGATGAGGCGATTATCATAGCAAACGCAACAAATTTTACGCGTGATATCGTCAATGAAATTCCCGAAGATCTCAACCCTCCATCTTTTGCAAAACTTGCAAAAGAGCTTGCAAAAACAAATCACCTCGAATGTGAAGTTCTGGGTGAAAAAGAGCTTGATGCCCAAAATATGCACTCAATGCTCGCTGTCGGACGTGCTTCAAGACATGAGAGCCAGCTTATCCACATGAGCTACAAACCAAAAAATGCAAAAAAAATCATCTCTCTTGTGGGCAAAGGTCTTACTTACGATAGCGGTGGACTCAGCCTCAAAGCAGCAACTTCTATGGTCACTATGAAGATGGACAAAGCGGGAGGATGTGCTGTTCTTGGAATGATGAAGGCGGCAAGTGAACTCAAACTCGATATCGAAATTCATGCCTTTATCGGAGCAGTTGAAAACATGATAGGCGGTGATGCATACAAACCTGATGATGTTTTAGTTGCAAGAAGCGGTACAACCATCGAAGTAAGAAATACCGATGCGGAAGGTCGCCTTGTTTTAGCTGATGTGCTTGATTATGCGCAAGACAAAGTAAAAGCGGACTATCTTTTTGATTTCGCGACACTTACAGGTGCATGTATGGTTGCACTCGGTCAATACACAACAGGTGTCATGGGGCATTCAAACGCTCTCAAACACACAATCTTTGAGGCAGCAAACAATTCAGGAGAACTTGTCGGTTCTCTTCCTTTTAACAAACATCTCAAAAAACTTCTCAAAAGCGAGATTGCAGATATTTCCAACACCTCGTCAAAACCTTATGGCGGCGCGATAACTGCAGGGCTTTTTTTGGATAAATTTATCAAAGAAGAGAACAAAGAAAAATGGCTGCACTTCGACATCGCAGGTTCTGCTTATACAGAGACTCCTTGGGATTGTAATGTGTATGGCGCGACGGGTGCGGCAGTGCGTATGATAAGTGACTTTTTGAAAAATATTAAATAATCTTTATGCTCAGTAAAAACAATCGTATCAAACTTCTAGGACTCCTTCTCCTCCTAGGGTTTGCACTTTTAAACTATCTTACAAGCACTTCTCAGCCTTCTACAACACACCAACCTTCTCAGACTAATGAACGCTTAGCGCAAAGCCCTGTTGCAGAAGCATATAAACGCAAACAAAGCAATATTCAGGTTGAAGACTCCGGTGAAGTAATACGCATACTCAAAGATGATACACAAGGGCACAAACATCAAAAATTTCTCTTGCGTTTAGTTTCAGGAGAGACGATTCTTATCGCTCACAATATCGACCTTGCACCTCGTATAGAAAATCTCTCTATCGGTGACAGTATTGCGTTTTATGGCGAATATGAATACAATCCAAAAGGCGGTGTTGTCCATTGGACGCATCATGACCCCAAAAAGCGTCACATAGACGGTTGGCTCAAACATCAAAATAGACTCTACCAATAAGTTACGCACACTTATAAAAACTCCAAGCTACTTTTGGCTATGATTGCATCTAAATTTTGAAGCAATATAAAGGGTAAATATGGGTTTAGCAATAGGTCTAGTCGGACTTCCAAACGTAGGTAAATCAACAACTTTCAACGCACTCACAAAAGCACAAAACGCAGAAGCGGCAAACTATCCATTTTGTACCATAGAACCAAACAAAGCAATCGTTCCGGTTCCGGATAAAAGATTAAACGCACTTGCAAAAATCGTAAATCCAGAGAGAATCCAATACTCTACACTTGATTTCGTCGATATCGCAGGTCTTGTAAAGGGTGCAAGTAAAGGCGAAGGTCTTGGCAATAAATTTTTATCCAATATCCGTGAAACAGAAGTTATCCTTCAAATCGTTCGTTGTTTTGATGATGATAACATTGTACACAACGAAGGAAACATCGATCCGCTTCGTGATGTCGATATTATCGAAGGTGAACTTATCTTAGCCGACATCGAAGTGCTTGCCAATCGTATAGAGAGACTCAAAAAACAGGCTAAAACAGACAAAACTGCAAAAATTATGCTTGAACTTGGTGAAGAGCTTTTAGAGTTTTTAGGCGATGGAAATCTTGCAATAAACTTTTCCAACAACCAAAGTGATGAGTTTAAATTGCTCATGCAAGAAACAAGATTACTTACAAACAAAGAGATCATGTATGGTGCAAATGTTGATGAAGACGGATTGCTAGAAGACAATGCTTATGTTGTAGCACTCAAAGAACATGCGGCAAAAAATAACTGTGAAATCATCAAACTTTGTGCAAAAATAGAAGAAGAGCTCATCGGTCTCACAGAAGAAGAGGCAAATGAATTTTTGACAGATTTGGGTGTTGAAGAGTCTGGACTTGAGCAGATTATCCACAAAGGTTTTGACAAACTTGGTCTCATGAGCTACTTCACAGCCGGTGTCAAAGAAGTCCGTGCATGGACTATCCGTAAAAACACGACCGCTCCACGTGCAGCATCTGTCATACACAATGACTTTGAAAAAGGTTTTATCCGTGCAGAAGTAATCGCTTACAACGATTTCGTAGAACTCGGCGGTGAAGCAAAAGCAAAAGAAGCAGGCAAAATGAGACTTGAAGGAAAAGAGTATATTGTGCAAGATGGTGATATCATGCACTTTAGATTCAATCTTTAAGAAATTTTTGAAGATATCAGAGAGATCAAAATGAAGTTAGCATATGCTGGACCGAAACCTATTATTTCACACACAGGTGTTGCATTTGATAAAAATAAGGAAGATAAGTACAGTTATCTGAGTGCCCTCGTTAAACTTTTAAACGCCCTAAACCATGAATATCTTGAAAATAAGACTTATATCTGCGACACTGATGTTCATGATTTAAGCGCTGATGAAATTTATAGAGAACTCAAAAAATATTGCGAAACTCTCGATGAAGTCATCCAATCTGAAAATCATTACATTGAAGCCCAAATCGACCATGATTTACACAGAGCGGACGAAAACAGAGTGCTCAATGAAGCAGAGAAAGAAGTTTTCCATAATAACATCGCTCTTATGCATGACTATAAGATACAAAGATCTATCAACAAAAGCGTCTATTATTGCGCTATTCATGCTTTAGCTCGGATTATTGAAAGAGAAAGAATAGAGCATATTACCGTACCGATGTTGATGAAATATACTCATATTTTACACTCTGTTCAGGGCGTACTTCAAACAGAAAAAAGACCACTTGATAGTGATCTTATTATTTTTGAAGAAGATGATAAACTTTTTACGAAACTGCAGATACGTTATATCTGAAGTTTTGCTATTACATCTCCAAATCTCACATGTTCTCCTGCGTTTACAGATAGCTCTAGCATATCTTTTTGCGCCAAAACAACTATCGTAGAACCCATTTCAAAACATCCAAAATCTGTCCCTTTATCAAGATAAAGATTTTCAAATGTATATGCGTTTGGTCTCGTAGCTTCAGCGTTTGTCTGGATACGTTTCTCAAAATTCACCTGCATCACACCAACATTTAAAGCACTCACGAGTATCATATAAAATCTTTGTTTTGCACTTGTCTCACAGAGTAAAACAACACGTTCGTTTTCTATAAAAAGGTTGATTCTTTTTTTGAGTGAAGGAACATTTACCGGATAAAACTTCCCTGGAATATGCACCGCTTTTAAAACTTTTGTATTTGTAGGTATATGATAACGGTGATAATCTTTTGGAGAGAGATAAAAATTTATAAAAGTTCCATCACTTATGATACTCTTTTCATCTAAATCAAATTCAGATCCCAAAAGCTCCTCACATTTATAACGCATCCCTTTGATTTGCAGTGCATAATCCTTTTGGATATTGCCACACTCAGAGATAAAAGAATCACACGGAGAGATAAAATCTTCTGCTGCAAGAGAGTAGATTCGCTCTTCTTTGAGTTTTCTAGTAAAGAGTGCGTTGAGGCTTTTATATGTACTTGGTGAGTGAAATTCGCTCATGTCAAGTCCCATCAAAGAGACATAAGTCCCATTGACGATTTTTTGAAACCACGTCGGAAATTTTTTAGAAGCAAATTTCCCAAAAGTTTGTGAAATAGCTGATGTTATATGTCTTTTTTCCATTTGTATCCTTTGTATGTCAATCTGTAATCTTGCGTTTTGCTATCTCTTCAATGAGCACCGTTGCATAAGAGCCTTTTGGAAGTGTAAAGTTCATCTCATATTGTGCATCCATAGAAAGATATCGTCCCTCTACCTGCGTTGCATAGACCCACGCATATCTTCTCGCACCGTCTTCATTGATCTCTGAGTTAAAATCTTTTTCTATCTCTCCGGCAATTCCCGTTGAAGTTTTCACTTTTTTACCACAAAGCAAACCTGTTACGGAGATATCGCGTTTGTCAAATCTCTCCAAATCATGTTCAGTTCCATCATAATCAAAGAGTCTTCCATACGGATAATGTTCCATAATATCCCCAGATATCAGCTTAAATGGGTGTTTTTGTGCTTGCATTTTACTCACTTCATCATTTGGAAAATTCAAAATAGATTCAAGTTCTTTGGCGCTGAAACTACTCACAAGAGAGTTTATCTCAAGACGACGGCTGAGCCAAAGATTGAAGAGATGACTTTGATAAGCAGAGATGAGAAGTTTTTTTATCTTCGGATTTCTCTCTTTTTTCTCACCTTTTGCTATCTGCTCACCCAAAATATGGTTATCTCCGTCATTGCCGAAACGTTGGTATCCAAAATAGTTCGGCATACCAAATTCAGATATATTTTTGAGTGCTTCATCTATTTTTTTTGCAGATGTAGGGTTCACTTTTTTGAGTTTGATATAAAATCTATTTCCTTGAAGATGTCCTATTCGTATTTTATTATTATGATACGCTTTGGAGAGTATTTTGATACTTTCATGTTCAAACTTATCTAAGGCTTCTTCATGTTTTCTATGCAAAGAGATATACTGTTTTGTCATCGCATGTTTATCTTTGAGACCTGCATACCCTATCTCTTTTTGCTGTATGCCAAGATATTTTGCAAGAGTACTTACAAGTTCTAAAGTCGATAAACTCTTTTTTCTTACAAAAAGGATGAGATGCTCACCCTCACCTGAGAACTCATAAAGCGGTATCTCTTCAACCACGAAATCTCTTGGAGTTTGTCTAAAATGAAAATCAATACTCGCATGAGCGAGAGAATAAAATCTGTCCATATTTTGCCTTTTTAAAAATGATGCGATTTGCATCTGTTTGTATATTTTATTCTCGCCGATTTGGCAAAAATATTGAGCTTCACCCTACTCTGTGCAGCACGCCTAAGAAGTGTTTTTTTTTCTCTTTTATCAAACGCAACCAACATCTCATACTCTTCTCCGCTGCAACCGAGTGTTTTTTCTATTTTTTTAAAAAATTTAAAGCCAATCTTGTTTACATCGGAGAGTTTTTTCAAGTCACTAAAAAGTCCATCAGAGATATCCATACCCGAACTCAAAAATCTACTTGCGTTTTGTATAAACTTTTGTCTTAGCGTGATATCTACAAATTTTGATTGTTTGTGGATAGTTCCTAAATTTGATAACTTTCTCAGATCCTTTATCGAACGACCCAAAATGCCCGTATATGCCAAAAGATAATTTTTTCTAAGAGCGCTTCTAAGCAAAGGTTTTTTAACTTTTGAAATTATAGTGATCGTTATATCAAGTTTTGTATTACTAATCGTATCACCACCGATAATCTCTATGCCATAAAGAGCGGCACTCTCTTGAAAACCTCTCGCAAGAGCACGCATTTGTTCTTTTGTTATACTCTTTGGCATAGCGACACTCAAAAGTGCATACAGCGGTTTCGCATTCATCGCTATTGCATCTGAAATATTCACAAGCATCGATTTTTTTGCAATCTGATAATGTGTCATCCATTTTGTCTTAAAGTGGACATTTTCAAAAAACGCATCTTTTGAATATACAAAATCCCCAACAACCGCGCCGTCATCTCCGATACGATTACTATTAAATTGTGCGATAAAATAATTTTCTAAATTCATCAAATTTCTTAACTTTAATTTTTCTTAATTGATATAGTAGTAATGGATTATATCATTTATTAAGAAAATATAATAAAACACTCTACCGCAAAAATATTAAACACCTCAATGTTATTTAATCATTTTTTTGTAGAAACTTTTATGAGCACAAAACAAGTAGAGAAATAGTCTAAAAAACCTTATAACTCTTTTTTGTATTCCAAATCACCTGCTACAGCTTCTTTGTCATTGATAATTTTTTCTATCTGCTGTTTGACTTTGTCATAGCGATACTGCTCTTTAAAGCCGATAACTCTGCCTCCGGCTGCGTTTGGATGTCCGCCGCCGTTTGCCCACTCTTTGGAGATCTGCGAGACACTTACTTGATTGTTCGCACGAAGACTCATCGCACCTCTGTAGCTTACATCAACAATAAAATCATACTCAGGAAACGCAAGTAAAAAGCCGTTACCGATGATAGAAGTATTACCGATGCCATAGCTGAGATAACCGCGGTATCCTTTGTAGTAAATAGTGTTTTTGTCTCTTTGCGTGCCAAGAAGTTCTACGATGTATTTTGTCGCCAAATTATCAAGAGTATCATTTCTATCTACACGAAAAAACTCTTTTTTGAGTGTATGGATTTTATCATCAAGAAGGATGTGTGCATCTAGCTCATGTATAAGTTCAGAAGCTTTATGCAATAAAGATATTTTGTATGCATTGTCTTCATTAGGGAACATAACACGGTTGAGTTCGCGTGTTTCTGTCACAAGTCGCATACAAACTTTTCCGTATTCAAAGTTTTCAACTTCTTCTTGTTTCCACAAATCGACTGCGTTTACGACATCCACATATTTACTCATCCAGAGAGGTTCGTTCAGTTCCCAGTTTTCTTTGACATAATCATAGGTTATCTTCGTCGCAGAGCGGCTTGTATCGAGGTTGTACCAAGCATATTTTTTTGCACTCTCTTCACCGCTTCCATGATGGTCTAGGAGTAGAAGTTTGACATCTTTGTTAGAGTCGTTGAACATATGGACTTTGTTGTGTATCCATTTTGATTCATCAGCGCTTAGATTTAGATCTGTTACAAGGATGAGAGCAGGGCTTTTGTCATCTGCAATCGCTTCGACAATCATATCAAGCTTTTGTTTGACTTCTTCGCCATAATTTGCATTATAGTTTTTGATCTCATAGGGAGTATATTTCATAATCAATTGACAACTATAACCATCTAAATCAATATGAGAAAGATGATAGATTTTTCTGTTTTTCATTTTTTTCCTTGTTTTTATTTAACTGTTATCGAACCCATAACTTCAAAAGTCGCACTCGAATCTATCTCTGCATGTGAAAGTGTAACAACATCCAAAGAGAAACGCTCAAAAATCTCTGCCACACCACGTCTAATCTGCGGATCGACAATGATAACGACCGGAGAGACTCCTTTTTGCAGGAGTTCCGCAGCTTTTGCACTTGTGGCCTGTATGAGGGCATTTATCTCACCTACGTTGAGATTTAAACTGCGTACACCGTCTTGTTCACGAGATTTTTCAAGCATCATTTGCTCAGAATTTGTGTCAAAAGTGAGCAGTCTGATAACGCCGTCATCGCTTGAGTACATCTGTGTGATGATACGTGAGAGTTTTGAGCGGACCTGCTCGGTGATAAGCTCCACATTTTTAGTGTATTCGGCGATGTCGGCCGTAGTTTCAAGGATGGTTAGCATATCTTTAAGAGGGATTTTTTCATGTAAAAGTGCTTTAAATATTCTTTGAATAAGTCCGATTGAAGCCACTTTGAGTACATCATCCACGATAACCGGAAAATCATTTTTGATTTTATTGATAAGGGATTGTACTTCTTGGCGTGTGAGAAGATCTTCTGCGTTGCGTTTGACGAGTTCGCTCATGTGCGTTGAGATGACGGTCGCAGGATCTACAACCGTATAGCCGTTGATGATAGCATCTTCTTTTTGATCCGCCGTTATCCACATAGCATCAAGTCCAAACGCAGGTTCTTTTGTTTTTTCACCCGTAATTTCACCCGTAGCCATCCCGCTGTCCATAGCTAAAAATTTATCAGGAACGATTTTGCCCTCGCCTATAGAGATACCTTTGAGAAGTATCTGATACTGTTGTGGTTGGAGGTGCAGGTTGTCACGGATACGCACTTGTGGCATCAAAAAACCATAATCTGAGGCGATTTTACGTCGCATAGAACGGATGCGCTCAAGTAAGTCACCACCCTGAGAACTATCCGCTAAGCGGATAAGCTGATAACCGAGAGTGAGTTCAAGCATCTCAACTTTGAGGATATCTTCAAGTGCCGCTTCTTCTTCTTTGGCAATCTCTTCGTTGCTTTTTTTCGGGCGTGTTGCAGCGTGTTCTTTTGCTTGTTCTTCTTTTGTTTTTTGGTTTATAATCTTGCCTACATCCAAAATAGTAAGCTCACCTCGTTGGTATTTATAAATAGACCAACCCAAAAGAGCAAACATAATACCTACAAATCCCATGGAAGCCGTAGGAAGCCCCGGAACAAGAGCGAACAAAATCATAATAAAGCCGACAATCATCATGATTTTTGCATTTCCCATCATTTGATTGATGGTTCCCTCTGCAAAATTGTCTCCATCACTAGAACTTCGGGTGATCATGATACCTGTGGCGGTGGAGATGATAAGTGCGGGGATTTGCCCCACAAGACCATCACCAATAGTCAAAAGTGTAAATGTCGATGCACTGTCACTTACGCTCATGTCATGCTGGAAAACACCGATAAGAAAACCGCCGATGATATTGATAAGCGTAATGATGATACCGGCAACTGCGTCTCCCTTTACAAACTTACTAGAACCGTCCATAGCTCCGTAAAAGTTTGCATCTTGAAGGATTTCTGCCCGTCTTGCTTTTGCTTGTGCATCATCGATCAGACCTGCGTTTAGGTCGGCATCGACCGCCATTTGTTTTCCCGGCATTGAGTCGAGCACAAAACGCGCCGCAACTTCTGCAACCCTTGTCGAACCTTTGGTGATGACCATAAAGTTGATAAGAACAAGGATGGAGAATATGATAATACCGATAACAAAGTTCCCACCCACGACAAAATTACCAAAACTGGTGATGATATCACTCATCGCGGCTTCACCTTCATGTCCATGACTAAGTATCATTCTTGTTGTTGCGATATTGAGTGCAAGTCTGAAGAGTGTGAGAATGAGTATAAGTGTTGGAAATGTGGTTAAATCCGTAGGTTTTGGCACATACAGTGAAATAAGCAAAACTAAAACAGCCAAAGCAATAGAGACGGTCAAAAGCACATCAAGAAGTCCTGATGGAAGAGGTACGATGATGATGGCAAGAATCGCCATAACAAAAATGACGACACTCAGATCTCTTTGTCCGAGAAGGAAGTTGAGACTTGTCCCTATTTGTTGTTTAAGTGTGAGCTTTTTTGCCAAGTCTTAATCTTCTAAAATATCAGCTAAGGTGAGATTAGCTAAAAAAGAATCGATTTTGCGCTGCAGTTTGTTTAGAAAAGGCCAGATAGAGCAGATATCTGCTTTCTCAGAAGGACAGTTTTTCGTTGAAGGCGCACAATCAAAAACTGCAGGAGCTTTGCCTTCTACAGCAGACATCACATCGAGCATATTGATCTCTTTTGGATCTTTTGCCAGAGTAAAACCGCCATTAACACCTTTGTAAGATTTTAGGATGTCGTTTTTGGCAAGTGCTTGCAATATCTTTGCTAGAAAACTTTTGGAGATAGAAAGTTCACGTGATAAGGTATCACTATCCATAGGAGATGAAGCTTTAGCGAGTACTATAAGGGATAAAATTGCATATTCACTGGCTCTTGTTATTAGCATAAGTTACTTTTCTGATTTAAATTTGATTCTGATTATATCTAAAGAAGTTAAAAAACTCATCTAAACACAACCAATAGCTGATTCATCCAAAAAGGTAACATAGTTTTTTATTGTACCACTCATCATGCGAATAGCTTGGGGGAAATTAATATATTTTTCTCCTCTGAGCATATTTATTGTAACGTTTGTACTAAAAAAATTCTAGGAGCATTACAAGTACGAATCAAGGATGCAGCTTCACTAAATGTGACATCTTTGACATAGTGCATATTCGCAACACTCCAATGAGTCGGATGCCTTTGTATGAATCTCTCTTGAGATAGACACTTGTTATAGCCCTTCCCCCCCTTTTTTTCTCATTCCTATATGCTATAATGCGACTCTAAAAACCCTTCTGGAGCGTAATTGTCTGGGATATTTCTACCCAAACGCGTCTTGACAACGCCAAAGATTTTCCATCTTTTGGATGTTTTCATCATCAACATTGACCAGTGTCCAACCGATAGAGGTAATCCCTAAATCTAAACCCAATATTATTTTTGAAATTTCAATTTTTATTTATGAAAAAACTTGTATCACAATATCAATAGTTTATCCGAGTGAGAAACGAATGGACTATACTCTTTTCTTTTTTTTCATGACGTAGTTATTTAGATTGAAGCTGAAATTCGTTTGATACAGAGGACTGAATTTTCACTATTTGACAATTCTCCTTGTGCAAATTCACATAAAAACAAAATATTTTCACACATACATATTTTTGCGTAATCTTCAATGTATTCAAGCATCATCTCAGAATATCCCTTCATCCTTTCTTTTTCATCCACAATAAAATCATATACACAAAGATGGCGTTTATACTGAAGCGTTGTATTTACACTCACTCCTGCAAATGTAACAATTTTTTCTCTTTCAAAGATACCAAACATTCGATATTTTGTGTGTTTCATGTCATAAATAAGGTCTTCGAACTCTTCATAAGAAACTTTATCTCGTAATTGACGGACAACTAAATAAGCTTTATCTAATTCTTTTAAATCTAATTCTCTAATTTGCATATTCGTTTGTGATGCTCCTTTTTTTCAAAACTAATAAATCAATTTTTAAATTTCAGCTTAATTGTTCACACGCATACACTTGACCACTTGAAAAGGTAAAAAATATTCTTGACGCATTGTAACATAGGTGGCCAAGTAAATTATGCTTTGGCTAGTATTTCTCTCATAGATTGACCTTTGAATTCAATTTTGTAAGCTGTGTACGTACGCATTCCATGCATATAAGAGATTTGGTGAAAAATTAAAAGCACTCTCAATTGCTCATAGTATGTGCTGCAAATGTTTCAACACTCTAACCTCTCCAACTGCAGATAAGCTATAAACTGTACTACATGAGCCGTCGTAAAATAGATATTTTTTGGCTCACCGTTTAGCTTTATCTCAAGTGTGTAGATGTCGTTAAAATCTAAATGTTCTTTAAAAATATCAGGTAGGTTTTTATCGACTGCTTTATGTATTACTTCTATAATATTAGATATCTTAGCGCTTTCAAAGTTTTCTATATTTTCTATACGCTCCAAAAATATAGGTTCAAAAGCACCCCATTTTAGATTTGCACTACAGTTTCTGCATAGACATAAACTGTCTGCAGTGCTCACAAAGCTCTTTTTATTTTTTACGATTCTCTTATCATTCCAACTAAAAAACTCAAAAGAGTTTTGATTATCAGCTACTTTTCTAAATGTAAATCCACATATTTGACAATATCCTTTATATGTATTTTGTAAAAATCCTTTTATATCATTTTTTAGTTCGTCGTTTCTAGCTTTATTTTTATCAATAACTATAATCTTTTTTATAATCTCTTCTTTGCTTGTTTCTTCAAAATTTTTTATATCTTCACTAACTTTTTTTATAAAATCATTTTTATAGTGCTCTTCATCAATGATAATATCAGGCTCAATATCTTCTTGCCATTGCGTAGTTTGAGATTTATGCTTTTCGATATTTTTTTCCGTGCTTAATGCTTCATTATTTTTATGTTTATTTTTTATTTGCTTATTATTTGAAGCTTTATCTTCTTTTTTTTGTTGATTATTTATTTTTGAGTTATTAATATTTTTTGATATATACTCAATTTTTTTAGTAGCTTCCTCTTCCGATAACTTATGTATATCTTGCCTTATTTCAAAGGAATCAATTTTGTTAAAATCAAAGATTTGAAAATAATCTTTATATTCATCTTGCAGTAACAATGGGCTTTTAGTAAAGCCGTAAAATTCAAATTGTGCTCTAGTAATTGAAATATAAAAATGTGCTAAGTTTAGAGTATTATCTTCAGAAATATAAACTATTATAGGAGCTTCTTCTCCTTGAATTTCATCAATTGTGAAAAATATAAAATCATAATTTTCTATCTCAATATTTTTCTTAAAAAACCCGACTTCGTACTCTTTTTTCAATTGTTCATTTAACTGTAAAACGGTTAATATACTCTCTTTTTCATAGACTATCATGATTGGAAATTTATGTTCATATAAATCTATCTGCTGATTCCTAATATCAATCAATTTACCTAAAATGCTTTTGTTGGAGTAATATATATGAGGTTTTTGATATCTTTTCTTATTGAATTCTATTTGATCTTTATAATAATCTTTTTCTTTTGGGATTGATAATTCATCATTTGTTATTAGTTTTCTTACAATCAATGAAGCAGTTGCTAATTGATAAGTTTGTCTAAAATTTCTTGTAAAAATTATTTTTTCTATGTCTGCGTTTTGCGGTTCATAAATAACCGTTTTTTGTGTTTGTGCATTATCTCCAATAAGTATAACTCTTTGAAAAGCAATTTTAAACAAATCAATAACCTCTATTTGTTTTATTTGCTGGTATTCATCAATTAAGACAGTTTTTGGTATTTTTTTAAAAAATGAAAATTTAGGTTGAACTGATAAAATTGATTTTGTAAAAAATACTACATGAGCACTTTTATATTCAAAAAAATATTTGTTTATGAATTCTTCACTATAGATAATTTTTTCTATATCCCCATAAGCTTTATTATTAAATTTATTTTTCTTACCTTTAATAAGTCTATTTATAAAATTAAATGATGATTTTTTATGAGTAAAATTTATATTTTGCTCATTTAACATTTTTTCTTCTTTTGTTTTATTTAAAACTTCTTTTAAATTAAAAAGCTTTGCCACATGTTCTTTTATTTCAGGTTTTTTTGTTTTATATTTCATTTTTTTTGGAATACTAATAAGTTTGTAAGGGATTTTTAAAGAAAAATAGAGATTATTGATTTTTTCTTTTTGCTTATTTACTTCTGTTTCAAGCTTTTTTATTAGCTCATTAATGTTAATTTCATCGATTTTGTTATTTAGAATTATTGTTTTAATTAACTCAAAATATTTTTTTAAATCATCTGAAATTTTTACTATCTCAACTTGCTTTAAAAGATTAATCATCTCTTCATTTTTATTTATAACCGCTAGCGAGAGCATCTCAATTTCATTTAGTAAAAGTTCATAATTGCTGCTTATAGAAAATTTAGTTTCTTGTTCTAAAATTGTATGGATTTCTTCAAACAAATATATATTTTGTATTTTTTCCCTTTCAATTTCCGCTTTTTTTGCTTGATTTAAAACTATAAAAATAGCGGGTGTATCTTTTAAAGCATCTATAGCGACAGTTGTTTTACCTGTTCCAGCTTGTCCATTTACTATAATAAAATTACTTTCTTTACCATATTTTATTATTTCATAAAATTTATTTTGCTCTGGAGATTGGATGATATTTTTATAGCTAAATATTTGCTTGATATTTATTTTTGTTTGTTTATTTGTTTCACCATAAATAAGTTCTCTATAGCTTTGACAAATTTCTTTGCCATTTATTGTTTCATAATGTATATTTTTTATATCAAAAAGTTGTCCTTTATCATCTTGTTCTATATCGTAGTGTTCCGCAATTTCCAATACGGTACCATTATGGCTATCTATATCACCAATACCTAAGTTTAAAAAATCTCCTGCTGCAATATCATCTTTACTAATATATACATTTGTATTTTGATAACTTCTTGTATCGTTGCTATTTATAAGTGCTTTACTGTATGTAATAAAAACTATTCTATTGTTAAAAACATATTTTTTACCAACAATTGATATTTTTAATCTTTTAAGTCTTTCTATCTCTGTTTTTTTTAAATTTATATCTGGTTTTTTGAAAAATGAGTTATCAGGGTTATTTTCAAAACTTAAAATATCTGATTTATATTGTTCAATTTTTTTCGTACAATCACTGTCTGTTTTTTCACAAAAATTAAAATCAGATTGAACGGATTTTTTTATGTCAAATTGTCGCATTTTCTTTATACTTCTCCTCACATAAAATTATCATATATAGTGATTTTTTTGTTATAAAACTACAGAAAAAACTTGTTTTGCCACTATTGTCTTTGTAATTTGTTATTGCCATTTAGTTTTGTTCTTTTAATAGCTGTTTTAGCTCTTCAAACTTTTCATCATTTATTTTTTTTGATTTTTTGGTGTATTTATTTTCTATACTTTTAACATTTTGTTCATAGCCTGCAATTGTTTGATTTTCTTGTAGCATCCAATAATAATAGAAATGTTTAGATGTTTTCTTAATATTTGGGTTGCCTAAATTAATTGTTCCTAAGTCATCAGAAATTAATACTCTACATTCCCCAGCTTTTAATTTATGAATTCCTTTATCTTCACTGTCCAAATATGCATCTAAATAAGCATAACCTTGAAAAGAATTTTTTGTCATATTTTCAAGTTCAATTTTATTTCTATATTCAAATTCTCCATAAGCGATAGATGTTGTCAATAAGTAGTTTTTTTCAAGCATTTTTTCATTTATCTTTTTTATCGCATCTAAAATACTTTGTAATTTTGTATTAATATCACCAGCAACTCCATTATGGTACAAAATACCGCAGTCAGATATAAAAACCCCACTGATATCTGGGTGTTCTCCAAGAGTTCTGTAGCCTATAGAATAAAATTCCATTAATGCATCACCAGCTTGTTTCTTTTGCATCATATTTTTAAAACCAGAAATATCTACAAAAGCTACAAAAGTTTTTCCGCTAAAGTCATTGTTTGGCATTGGTTAATCCTTAATTATATTTTTTTGCTTAAATAATATTGGCTTTTTCAATTTTGTAGGATATATATACAGTTTATCACACACATAACCCATGGAGTCTAAGCCACATTGAATTCCATCTTTGATATTTTGTTCTATTGTCTTAATCTTTTCAGAATCATAATTCCAAGGTGTTGCCCATATAATAATTCCTATACTTCTTTTCGGATTTCGTTTTTTAAACTGGAACTGGATTTTTTCCATGTGAGTTTTTAAAATTATATGTGCATCACATATCTCTGGCACTGTACCCATTCTGACGCTATCAACACAATCAATATTTAATGAGCCTTCAGTATCATTTTCAATTGTAATATCTAAATCAGCATCTGAAAAATTACATAATTGACTTTTACACCATTGCTCAACTTTAGAATAGACTCTTTTTTTATTGCTATCGTTAATTTGATTTGCAGGTAACTTTATATTTACTTTTACCTTTTTCCCAACTAAACAATGAGCATTTAAAAACATTGAATGTCCCATAATCAAATGTGTTACAGAGTCATGAAAAGACTGATCAGCCATTTTAAATTTTACTTCTGCTTCATACTCCAAGCAATATTTTTTTATAAAAAAGTCTGATTTCCCATTAGCCCGTGATTTTTGTATAGGTTTAAAACCTTCTTTTTTTAATACTTCTTGGAATGCCAAGATTTCATTGATGAGAGAATCAAATTTTTCGCAAAATCTTAGTCCAACTTCACCTTTGATTTCAGAAAATGCTTCATCAATAATAAATTTTGGAATATCTATAAAATCACTGAAAACATCAAACTTGCCCTTTACTACTGAATCTAAAAAAACTTGAACAAATCTTGCTCCAATAATACTTTCTTTTTTATCTAAAATAAATTGTTTTACATTTTTAGCAATAGATTGTGAAGTCCAATTTGCTATTTGTGTTACATCATATTCTTCAACTAATTGAAGCCAATTTTGTGGAAGTAGCACAGGCTTATGAAACATCATCTCACCCTCCCCATCACCCTAAAACTCTCCCTCTCCATCTTACTAAACCCAAACCACTTTTTACCCAAATCTTTCAGACTTGCTCCGATGTGGTAGATCTCATCGTCTATGTAGTTGTCAAAAAGAGTGATGGAGTTTTTGGCACTTTTTATCAAGTCAGATACAAAAGCGTAAGCGTCAAATATCTGCCCATCGTAAAAAATGCCTTGTTTAACTTCTAAAGTGTTATCTTTCATGTGCGATTTAATTGTAGCCATATCATTTTCCAATGACAATAATCTTTGTTCTGTAATCTTGTGAGTGTTAATAGCATAGCCGTCTGTGATGTAGTTTTTTAGCACCAATGTCGCCCATTGGCGAAATTTTGTAGCTTTTAGCGAATTTACTCTGTAACCTACAGAAATAATTACATCAAGATTGTAGTGTTCCACATCTCTTGAAACTTCTCTATTACCCTCTTTTTGAACTATCAAGTATTTCTTGACAGTTGAAATTTTATCAAGTTCATTGCCTTTAAAAATTTCAATTATATGTAAACTTATATTCTGTTTTGTTACCTCAAATAATTCTGCTATCTGTTTTTGAGTAAGCCAGATAGTCTCTTCTTTGACTGATATTTTTAGTTCTAATTCACCACTACTATAAACAACTATATTTTCCATCATTACACCCTCTGATTTTCAAGAAACATACTACCTAAACACAACTTCATATTAACCTTTTTAAATATTTCTAAACTTATAGTCTCACAATCCCCAAAATCTCAAAACTGCTTTTTACTTCTCTTTTGGCTTCAAGCTCTTCTACTTTTTTGTCTCTTTGCTTTTTTAGGTTTTCTATCTCTGCGGTACGCATTCGTTTTACATCGTCTTGATGCAGTTTTTCTTCAACTCTTTTTACTTTGTTTATCTGCTTTTCAAAGTGGCTTTTTATGGAGTTTATCTTTATATCTATCTGTCGGTTTTGGTTTTGTTGCTCGACATCTTTTTGTCTCTCTAGCGATTTTATGACTTGTACGGTTGCGTTTTGCTTGATGTTTGCAGTCTCAAATGTCTCTTTTGAGTCCTCCAAAACTCCATCCATAAACTCAAAATAATCAAGCTCATGTGCAAAGGCAAACGCACTATCTACTATCATTGTTTTTAGTATATTTTTTGAACGAAGTTCTAAAAACTCTGCTCTGTAAATGATGGCATAAGCATTTTTGTATGTTGTATGCGTTAGTGATGAATACATAAACGATACCAAACTCTCTTTTGTGATCATAGAGATGATAGGACTATCCAAAAAGATGTAGAGAGTTTGAAACTCATCGTTGTTATTTGTGTCAAATGTGACTTTTAGCTCTTTATATCGGCTTATTTTTTGTATAAGCTGTCGCTGCGTTTTGTATTTTGACGGTTCTTCTCTTTTGTCGCTGATGAGATTTTTCAAAATATCAAAAAGTCTTTTAAGATTTTCGCTTGAAAATTTTAGACTTTCATCTTTTAGCTCAAAGTAGCCTACGTCATTTTTTTCTAAAAATTTTAAAAATATTTCTCTACATTGGCGTTGTAAAATAGCTATTTTTTGAGGATTTATGAGTTCATTTTCTTTTTGTTTGAAGCTAAAATCATCACTTATAAGTTTTTCTACCTCTTTACTTTGTTCTTTTATCTCTAGTTCGGCTCTTTTGATTGCCAACTCTTGAAGATATAGTTTTTTGTCTATCTCTTCTTGCGATAGGCTTATCATCTGTGAGATATTTAGTTCTTTTTCAAGCTCTCCGAGTATGGGTTCTAGCTCTCCGATAGAGTTTTCAAAAATACCTAATTTACTGTAAAGTCTGCTGTATATCCTGTCTTCTATAGAGCCTGATATACAAAGGTTAAATATATGAAGTTTGTCAAACTTTTGTCCTATACGGTCAATCCTTCCTATGCGTTGTTCCACTCGCATAGGATTCCAAGGCAAATCATAGTTTACGACGACATTACAAAACTGCATATCAAGCCCTTCACTTCCAACTTCGCTTGATAGCAAAATATCAAATGAGCCTTTTTTAAACTCTTTTATGATGCCAAATCGCTCTTCAACACTAAAATCACCGTGTATCTTACCTACACGATACCCAAGGCTTTGAAGTTTTACATGAAGATAATCAAGTGTTTTTTTGAAAAAGGAGAAGAGTATCACCTGCTTTATATTAAGTGAATTTATCTCTTTTAAAATCTCTTCAAATTTTAAAAATTTGGAGTCGTTATCTCCTATGAGTTCACCTTTTACGATAATCTTATCTAAATATGTTTGAGCCTCTTTTTTGATGTCTATCGCATCGTAATAATCTTCTAAATCATCAATATCTTGAAAAAAAATCTTACCGCTTTTTTTTATCGCTTTAAAACTCTCAAGTGAAGCTATCATAGATGAACTAGCCATTCTCTCAGGCATGATAGTTATAAATCCCTGCGGTGTACTTGGGTTTAAGAACTTTACAAACTCTATAACTGCGTTGTAGTACTCCTGCTCTGCGTTTGTGATTTGCACTACGGCAGATTTTGCGCTTCGCGGGATAGACATACCTACATCTTTTTTCTTTGTTCTGTTTATGATAAAACTGAGATGATCGCATTTAGTGAGCCTATCTATAAGCTCTACTTTTTTTATTGCGTCTATTTGCAAAAGAGTAGATATTTCGTCAAATATTTTTTTTAATTCATCCTCAAAATAGACTTCATTGTTTGTAAAACAAAACTCTTTTATCGCACTTAATGATATATTATTTCTCAGATGAGCTATAAGTTTATGAATAATCGCATTTGGCCTAATCATTTTTTCAAAATAATCATAATCTCGAAAATAATCACTATCCAAGAGTGAAAGTATGTTAAAAAGATCTGACAGTGCATTTTGCACGGGAGTAGCCGATAAAAAGATGATATGCTCCGAGATAGAAGTGATAAGCTCTACGCTTCTATATGTAGATGTTCCCGTATTTCTCATCGTATGCGCTTCATCCATTATTAGAAAATCGACCTCAAAGAAGCTATTTTCGAGTTTTTTCATAACCCTTTCATCTCTCAGAGTATGATATGAGATGATGATTTTTTCACTAAAAAATCTTGAGGTGTTAAAATCGTCAAATTCATTTATAAGTCTTATAAAGTCATTTGTTTTGTAGATTTCAAAATGTTCATCAAAACGGATTTCAAACTCTTCTTGCCATTTTAAAGTAAGAGATGACGGCACAACGATAAGAGAGATTTTTAGCTCTTCTCTTTTATCTATCTCTTTAAATATCATCCCAGCTTCGATAGTTTTACCAAGCCCTACTTCATCAGCTATAAGTACACGACTGTTTTGAGAGTTTAAAAATTTGATAAGGGGTTTGTACTGATGGATTTCAGGGCTTACTCTGTTTGTATTAAAAGAGTATAAAATATCGCTGATAGGGTTGTTTAAGATGGATAAAAATATATTTTCTTTGAGTGCGTTTAGTGTTGCAATGGCACTAGCACTATCTTCAAAAAGAAGTTCGGTTTTTAAAACGCTTTTGTACTCGCCGTCTAAAAGTATCTCACAATACTCATCAAACTCTTGCAAGATAACCGTCTTTTGATTTGTAGGTTTATATATCGCTTTTTTTGTCATTATCTAACCTTTTTGGTGAGTTGGATTATAACAAAATAAAGTCTTAAATTTTACTAACATCCATGTTCAAAAATTGGATTATAAATTTAATCTCACTGCAAGAACTCTGTGCTAAGCTAACGAAAATTTCATAAAGCAAAGAACTAAAATGGATAAAAATCTACAGACTATCTTTCAATACCACGAAGAGACAAAACATTCACAAAAGCGTTACGCCAGATCTTTGGGCTATATGGACTGGGCAAATCAGCCAAATCCTTATCGTAGTTATAGTGGTGCGCAGGAGTTGCTTTTGCCTTTGGCAGATGCTCATGTGACACCGCCTTATCATTTGATATTTGAAAAAGATATGCCCTCTGCTCCACTTTTGATAGACTCCGTTTCTCAGTTTTTGCAGTTCTCTATGGGACTTGCAGCTATCAAATCCGACGGACAAAATCAGTGGGCTCTGCGATGCAATGCCTCAAGCGGCAACCTGCATCCAAGTGAGGCCTATCTCATTTTACCGCCTCTCAATAGTATAAATAAGCAGACAACTATCTCGCATTATGCGCCGAAAAATCATGCACTTGAAATTCTCAAATCTTACGATTGCACTATTTGGGAGACGCTTCCGGAAGGTTCTTTTTTTGTAGCTCTGAGCTCTATTGTTTATAGAGAGATTTGGAAATACGGTGAGAGAGCTTTTCGTTATACACACCTCGACGCTGGACATGCGGCACAAGCTTTGCATATAAGTGCAAAAACTCTTGGCTGGAGTCACCGACATATAAACCTAATTGATGATGCAGCACTCTCAAAACTCTTCGGCTTTGATGAATCGCTGCGTTTTAATGAGAATGAGCATGAGATAGCCGATATGTTGCTACTTATCACACCGCATAAATACGAAGCAGATGTGGATTTCACAGAGCTTTATAACGATGCAAAGTTCAACTCTATAGCAAATGCAATCACTTCAAACTATCAAAAATGGCCGCTTATAGCCGAAGTAGAACAAGCAACTTTTTCTGCGCCTAGCCAAAGAGAAAAAACGCAAGACTTTGCTATCAAACGAACTCCCTCAGCCGAGGCGAAAGATATCATCCTCAAACGCCGCAGTGCGCAGGTGATGGATCCACATAACAAACATATCTCTTATGAAAGTTTTTTCACTATGCTTGAGAGTACGCTGGAGAGTTTTGATGGCGCACAAAACGCAGTCAATCTTTTTATCTTTGTCCATGATGTTGCAACGCTAAAAGCAGGATTGTATATGTTTGTTCGTAATGAAACGCAGCTAGATGCACTCAAAGATGCGATGCAAAAAATATTTCTCTGGGAAAAAATAGATACAAATCTTTATGCACTCTCGTATGAAGATCTCAGAGAATACGCAAAAGCTTTCTCATGTGCTCAAAATATTGCAAGCGATGGCGCTTTTAGTTTGGGGATGCTCAGTTCTTTTGCGGATGATCTGTTGCAAAATGGTCCGCACAGATATAAAGAGATGTATTGGGAGTGTGGAGCGATCGGTCAGCAGCTTTATCTTGAAGCGACTGCGTTTGGGCTGAGCGCTACAGGAATAGGCTGCTTTTTGGACGATGCTATGCACCAGATTTTGGGACTTCGTACAAATAAGTTTCAGTCGCTCTATCATTTCACAGTTGGTCGCGGTCTCACAGATTCAAGACTGCTTACACTCAAACCCTACGCACAAAGAGACTAAAAAGAGTGCTTCATGAGCGCTCTTTAGCTAGGACACGCTTCTATTTCGCCCATATCTATCTTCGTTCCAGCGCCTGAAATCATCTTCTCATTTTCACGGATAATTTTACCGTTGTGCGTGATAGAGTACGAGATCGCTGTTGTGTCGCGAATCGTGTTGATAGTTGAGCAGTAAGTTTCCAAAGAAGCCATAACCCAACGCGCCGCTATCACATCATCCGCGTCTGAGTCAAATTTGTACTCTAAATGCAAAGTGTTAAACTTTCTCGGTTGATCTTCATTGCGTACGACATCACCGTCTATCACCAAGTTCGATACCGTTTTACCTGCATTTTTTGGCAAAAGTACCATATCAGTCGCGCTGCAAGTGATGATACCTGCCAAAAAATACTCTACGGGAGAAATAGTCGGACAATCAATAATAAAACTACTTTTTTCAGTTTTTGCTTCAAATTGCATACCCTCTTTATGTGCTACGGATACTTTCATTTTTTATGCTCCCAAAAAGTTTTTGAAATATTCTAACTGTTCTTCTGTACGGACGGTTGCCGTTCCGCCTGCGGATTTTCTCGCGTTCATCGAGTGTTCAAGCTGTAAAAACGCCAACACATCTTCGCTTATTCTTGCATCGATCTCTTGAAGATATCCCAGTTCTATCTCACTGAGATCGATTTTGAGCTCTTCACTTTTTGCGACTGCTTTTCCTGTGATGAAGTGTGCTTCACGAAAAGGAATATCGCATTTTTGCACCAAATAATCAGCCAAATCTGTTGCACTCAAGTGCCCGATTTTAGAAGCTTTTGCCATATTGTGCGCTTTTACCTGCATCGTTTTGATAGCTTCTTTGAGGATTTCAAGTGATATTTCCGCTGTTTCTACTGCGTCAAAAACTCCCTCTTTATCTTCTTGAGTATCTTTGTTGTATGCAAGAGGAAGCCCTTTCATCACCGTCAAAAGTCCCATGAGCGAACCATAAACGCGACCTGTTTTTCCGCGTAAAAGTTCAGGAACATCAGGATTTTTCTTTTGTGGCATGATAGAAGAACCTGTCGAATACGCATCACTCAGCTCAACAAAACCAAATTCATAACTCGACCACATCACGATTTCTTCACTCAAACGTGAGATGTGCATCATCATCGTAGAGATATTAAACAATATCTCTAAAGCAAAATCTCTGTCACTTACAGTATCAAGACAATTGACACTAGCACTCTCAAAACCCAAAAGTGATGCCGTATATTCTCTGTCGATATTGTGTGGTGTTCCTGCAAGTGCGGCACAACCCAAAGGTGAGATGTTGTTGCGTTTATGAGAACTCTCAAATCTCTCGATATCACGTTTAAACATTGCAAGGTAAGCACCCAAATGAAATCCGAAGTTGATAGGCTGCGCGTGTTGGAGGTGTGTCATACCCGGTAAAATTGTCTCTGTGTGTTTTTGCGCTACGACCAAAATCTCTTGCATGAGCAGCTTGAGCGCTTCAACTATTTCAAGATTTTTTCTCAAAACATAACGACGAAAATCAACCGCCACTTGATCATTTCTACTTCTTGCGGTATGGAGTTTTTTGCCTGCTTCGCCGATGATTGCGGTCAAACGCTTCTCTATAGCCATATGCAAATCTTCATCAGAGATTTTCCACTCAAAAGCACCGGATTCTATCTCTTTGAGCACTTGCGCCAAACCTGTTTGAATCTCTGCAAGTTCTTGTTCTGTTAAGATATTCTGTTTTGTAAGCATCGTTGCATGAGCGAGTGAACCTTCGATATCCTCACGATAGAGTTTTCTATCGAACATAATCGACGCATTAAACGCATCCAAAAGAGATGAAGTACCCGTAGAAAAACGGCCTGACCACATTTTATCCATAATGATTTCCTTGATTTTATTTAAATATCTCTGTAAGTAAAAAAGTTTTGTATTTTATCCAAATATATCTGTAGATGAAAGAGTTTGAAGGTTTATAGATAGATTTTTCTATCTATAAAAGAGGGATATTTTTGTGCAAATACTTAATTGCAAGCAGGAACATTTCCACTATCTTTAGCATATTCTACTAAAAAGTCTTGAAGATGTTTTGATTTTTTCTCATAACTATTACTCTCAAAATATTCCCAAGAATCTTTTGCATCTTTATTTTTCAAGTGCAACTCAGCTAATGGTTTTCCCTTTTCTTCCATAAGCTTTTTCCAATCTCTCATTGTCTTTTTGGCTATAAAAGTTTGACCACCGCTATGGCATGACACACACTCTTTGACAAAAATTTTCTGACCCTTATGGATTGCTGTTTCTGAAGAAGCACAAAAAACAAAAAATATGGACACAAATGTTAAAACAACTTTACTCATATATCTACCTTCCTCCTCTGCGATAATTTCTGATTGATGGTACATTAGAAATTATTATGCTTTGCTTGTATCACATCAAAATTATAAATTAATAACAAAATTGAGACAAAAAAGGATTTATAGCTTATATATTAGTCACATGCAGGAATATTTCCTGTATCTGATGCATATTCCATAAAGAAGTCTCTATAGTGTGGCACATGTTTACTATAGCGATCGCCTCGGAAGTATTCTAATGATTTGAGTGCATTTGTATTCTTAGCATGAATAAGTAATAACGGTGCACCATCGTCTTTGAGTAAATCAGACCACTGCTTGGTATTTTTATTAATAACAAATTCTAAAGCCGTTCCGTGACATTCAAGACACATATTTTTAAAAAGACCGTGTCCTTTATAGACACTAGCGGAGAGTTCAAGAGAAGATATGCTGAGATAGCAAAGTAGAAATACGATGTTTTTATTCATAATTAACCCCTAGAGAGAATTTGTATTTTAACGATATCCTTTTATTGCAAAAGCCCTATAAGTATAACATAAATTAATACAAGTTTGAAAGGAAACTAGAGTTGAAAAAAATTAAAACGTTTCTCTTCTAAATCCCAAATACCTTTTTCTTTTAACGAAGCCACTACGCTTGGTGTGCAATCCACATCATGGGGCCATTCACGAGTAAATCCATCAAGAGCATTTTTATTTGTTCCATCCACGCAGACTAAAGATCCTGAGATAAAGATATCTCTTTGAGCATCTATGTTATTTGTGACTCTCCACACAAGCATATAAGCATTGGAGATATCATTTTTGGCTGCATCTACAAAAACAACGATACTCATAAACGCAGCTAAAGGAAGCAAAATATCAAAATATTCACGCACATTTTTGTCTTTTTCTATAGAGATCACCGTGATAGGATTTGCCGTTCTAAGCATGAACTGGTTGAGACCTTTAGCCTGTGGAAGGAGCTCTTTGACTTTAGTAAAAAGCAGTTCACTTGTAAGAATCTCAGGAGCTTCGACCTTATTTGCTTTTGTCAGGTCTATCCCCAATTTTCCCCCGACAAGAGTCTCTGGAGAAGAGTGGTCAAGCGCATCTAAAATCCCTTCTGATATAAATAGAGATTGCGGCGTAAAGCGGTTGAGTCCATAGGCGCAGATAGTCTCATAACTCTCAAGTTTTGGAGCATTCTCATCAAAAAAGATAGCATGTTTTACAAAACTCATCTGCCCTGCACCCCAAAACGCATGCATAAACTGTTTTGCATGACCTTTGTAAAGCGGCTGCATCTTTGCAAGGATAAGGTTGTGAAAGCCTGCGTTTTCAGGCATATGATAATCAACTAAATCGGGAACGGTTGTTTTGAGTAAAGGAAAGAAAATCTTTCCTGTTGCCCAACCCATATATTTGTCTTCCAATGGCGGTTTACCGACAACTGTTGCAAGATAGACTCTTTTCTTTCGCATCGTTATAGCGCTTACTTCAAGTACGGGATAAAGCTCAGCCAAAGTGTAGTATCCCGTATGATCTCCAAAAGGACCTTCTACTTTTAGCTCAGTAGTATCCACCCAACCCTCGATGACATAATCCACATCTTCAGGAATATACAAAGGTGTAGTGAGAGACTTCACGAGTTTTGCGGGTTTTTTTGTGATAAGTCCGTACATGAGCAACTCATTGACGCCATAAGGAAGTGGAGCCGTTGCACACCATGTATAGAGAGGATTGCCGCCTATGGCGATACTCACAGGCATTTTTTTGCCGGCTTTTTGATATTGATCAAAAAAATGTGAGCTATCTTTATGTATCTGCCAGTGCATTCCTAGATGATTTTTGTCATAAACTTGCAGTCTGTACATTCCGAGGTTTACCATTTCACCGTCAAGACTTTGTGTATAAGTTTGTCCCATAGTGATAAAAGGTCCGCCGTCTTGCTCCCAAGTCGTGAGCACAGGAATATCATGAAGATTGATATCCGCACCCAGATATTTGAGCTCCTGACACGCACCTTCGCCTTGGCGTTTTTTTGGAAAGATATTTTTGAGAGAAAAAAGCTCACCCGCCATGGCAAGTTTATTCATAAAACCGCTAGGTGGTTTCATGTGAAGAAGTTTTGTGATCTCCTCTGCTACAGACTCTATCGTTCTGCCAAAAAGGAGTTCACAGCGTTTATATGAGCCAAAAACATTCATAAGAATCGGCTCTTCAAACTTTTTACCGCTTTTACTATCGACTGCGTTTGTAAAAAGAAGCGCTTTGCCTCCATCTTCTTTTTTTACCTCGGCATACGCCAAATGCGGTATTTCAAGATAGATATCAACTGCATCATCTATTATTTTGAGTTCATTGTTTTTTTTTAACAGCTCAATAGTTTTTTTCATTTGACCTACTTATGAAGCATCATATTTTCAGCATCTTTGAGTAGCTCTTTGGCACCTCTAGCGATAAACTCATCCGCCATAGTACGGCCTATTGTTTTGTAGAGTTCGCGGGAAACTATCTTGGTATCTGTGAGTATTTTTGTTCCATCAGGCAGACCTAAAACAGCTTTTATCATCACATCGTCATTTTCAAGTACAGTCGCACTCACGCCTATAGGCACATGGCATCCGCCCTCAAGTGTATCGACAAAGTCTCTCTCAATAGTCGTCTCTACACGGCTATAATCATCTTCAAGCCTTGCCACTATCGCCAGAACTTTTGCATCATCAATCGCTTCAATACCCAAAGCACCTTGTCCCATTGAAGGTATCATCTCATAAAGGGAGATAGGATAGACATGAGCCACACTCTCTACAAGACCGAGACGATTGATACCTGCAGCAGCCAAGATGATAGCATCAAATTCACCCTCTTTGAGTTTTCTGATACGTGTGTCCACATTGCCACGAAGATCTTTGATGATGAGATCAGGTCTGAGTCGCTCTATCTGCATACGACGGCGAAGGGATGAAGTACCGACTACGGCACCTTTTGGAAGTGCTGCGATATCAGCGTACTTTTCACTTAAAAGCGCATCTCGTACATCTTCCCTCTCCGTAATTGCCGCAAGCAAAAGACCATCAGGCATCACAGTTGGAACATCTTTGAGTGAATGTACTGCGATATGCGCCTCACCGCGAAGCATTGCTTCTTCAAGCTCTTTGAGAAAAAGACCTTTCCCGCCGATAGCCGCAAGCGGTCTGTCTATGATCTTATCACCGGTTGTAACAATAACATTTAACTCAACTTCCATTCCCGGATTTTGTTCTTCTAATACAGCCTTGATATGATTAGACTGCCATAGGGCCAATTGTGAGCCTCGCGTTGCTATTATTAATTTTTTCATCTCTTAGTTTGCCTTTAGATATTGTTTTTTTGTTTTATCCATCTTTCCATCATAAAAAAGTGTCGGAGTTCCCTGCACCATCAAATCTTCAGCAAGTTTCATATCATATTCGTATTGCTCCATCACTTTTTTGGATGTAAGATCGGATGCTTTTACATCTGTTTTCATTGCTGCGTTAAATACACTCAAGATTTTATTGACATCTCTTTCATTTGGATTGATTTCGATTTTATAAAGCTCAAGCACCGCATCTTTTTTGCCTTGAAGTGTCGCTGCAATGGCTGCTTTTGTCAGTTCTATAGATGCAGGGTGCAGTGATGCAAGCGGAAAATGATAATAATACAGAGCATAAAGTTCAGGGGATTTTTTCATATCTTCAATCGCACCGGGAACAAAACTTCTACAAAATGGACAAAGAGGGTCTGAAAAGATAGCGACTTTATGTTTTGCGTTTGCGTTTCCATAGATGAGATTCTCTTTTTTGTATTGCGTTTCTTTAAACGCAGGAGAAACTGAATCTGCAAGATTTTCACCCGTTTTGATATTTACCAACTCTTTTGTGATAAGTGTTCCATCTGTAAACCAGACCATCTTTTGTTTGATTTGTTTTGGAGCAGGCTGTGCTTTGAGTGTAGCATCAATACTCACAATCAAAGCTTCCCAACCGCTCATGCCATCAAGAGCGTTTCTTTCTACAACTTTTACTTCCAATGAAGTAATATTTGGATTGTTTTTAAATGATTTTTCTAAAAAATCCTCTACCTCTTTGTTTGTAGTAGCAGCAAAAAGAGCACTACTTAGAAGTGTGCTGAGTGTCAATAATTTCAACATCGATAACATCGGAATCCTTTTGTATAGTATTTTGTGTAGGGTATGATTTATTACTTTGCGATTTTACATGAGTACGGTTAACAATCATCTTAGTAAAAACGCCAAACTGAAGTAAAATGCCGATAATATCTGTGAGAAATCCGGGAATAATAAGCAAAATCGCTCCGGCAATCGTAAAAAGATTGAGGCTTTGGAACTCCGACATATCTATCTGACGTGACGAAACTGCACGAATATTTTCACTCAAAGTAGCTCTAAAATTGCTCAGTATCACAATACCAATGAGTGCACTCAAGAGAATCTCAAAAAAAGTTGCAAGTCCGCCTATAGCTGAAGCGATATTGACAGATACAAGAACTTCTAACAAGAGATAAACTAAGAAATAAGGCATCTTAGATAAGTTCCCTAATTTTTGTAACAAGTTCGCTTGCGTTTAGAGAGATTTTTTCATTTGTTTTGCGGACATAAATCTCCGCCAAACCACTCTCAAGCTCTTTACCGATGATGATTGTATAAGGAAAACCTATCAACTCCGCGTCTTTCATCTTGAAGCCAAATCTCTCTTTACGGTCATCAAGCATCGTCTCGATTCCAAGATCATTGAGATTAGCATAAAGCTCTTCCCCAAGTGCTACCTGTGCATCCTCTTTGATGTTTGAAATCATGATATTTACCATATAAGGAGCACTTTCTTTTGTCCAGATACAGCCGTTTTCATCATGGTTCTGCTCAATGATAGCAGCAACAAGACGACTTACACCCATTCCGTATGTTCCCATTACAAATGGCTGTGCTTTGCCGTTTTCGTCCAAAAACTCTGCTTTGAGTGCTGCAGAATATGTTGTGCCAAGTTTGAAAATATGCCCTACTTCGATCCCTTTTGTAAATGATAAAGTGCCCTCACATTTTGGACAGCAATCTCCTTCATTTACCTCTGCAATATCATAAAAATAGGCCACTTCACTAATAATAGAGAGATCCACATTCACATAATGGTAATCCGTTTCATTTGCGCCACAAACCATATTGGCTGCGTTTTTGAGTTCAATATCCATCACATGTTTTGCTTTATCTTGATCAAGCGGACCGATAAAACCGGGGACAAGCCCTAACTCTTGAAGTTCTTCTTCGCTTGCGTCGGTGATATCAAGAGCACCGGCTGCGTTTAATGCTTTTACCTCTTGAAGGTTGTCGCTTCCTCTTAAAAAGTAAAGAACAATCTCACTATCTTCTTCATATATCAGTTTTTTCGCAACGCACTTCACCGTATAGTAGGGATCAATTTTGAAAAAGTTTGCCAAATCTTCTATACTTTTGATATTTGGTGTCTGAAACTTGTTGATATTTCCCTCAGGTGCATCAGGAACTGCCACTTTATTACCGCGAACCGCTGCTTCAATATTTGCGCCGTACTCGCATTTGTCACAAATAGCGATAGTATCTTCTCCGCTGCCTGCGATAACCATAAGCTCTTTTGAGCCACTTCCACCGATAGCACCGCTGTCTGCTTCGACTATTCTAAAATCAAGACCAAGTCTATTTAAAATCTTTTTGTATGCTTCTTCCATCGCATCAAATTCTCTGTCCATATCGGCTTCAGAGGCATGAAAACTATAGCCGTCTTTCATAATAAACTCACGTCCACGCATCAGTCCAAAACGCGGTCTTGCTTCATCACGGAACTTTGTTTTTATCTGATACAAATTCATCGGAAGCTGCTTGTAGCTTGTAACACGATTGCGAACCATATCAACCATCATCTCTTCATGAGTGGGTCCTAGAACAAAAAGATTCTCTTTTCTATCACGAAAACGCAGTAACTCTTTTCCAAACTTTTCTATTCGCCCGCTCTCGGCCCAAAGATCTGCTGGTGTCACGAAGCTCAGTTCCACCTCTTGTGCACCTGCTTTACTCATCTCTTCGTTGATAATGTTTTCAATCTTTTTGATAACTCTTTTTCCAAGAGGCATATAGTTATAAAGACCGCTTGCAACCTGTGAAACAAAACCCGCGCGGGATAAAAATATATGACTTGCCAAACTCGCATCCGAAGGTGCTTCTTTTGTTGTTGGTATAAACGCTCTGCTTCTTCTCACTTGTGTCCTTTTTTGTACAGTTTATTTATTTTGTGTCAAAAACCCAAACGCACTGCTCATGCTTTCTGCATTGGATTCTTTTGAATTATTTCTCATATTTTCTATCATCTCGTGCAAAAATCTTTTTAGGGACTGTTCACACATCTTTTGTGCTTGGAGTTGATACTCTTTTGGGATGTAGCCATGTGTCACGGCACGACTACTCTCCGTCTGCGCGGCAGCATATGCCTTGAGGTAAATATCTTTTATCATAGGTTCAATATCAAGGGTATTGAGCCACTCAAAAAACTCTACAACTGCTCTGCCGATGATACCGTGTGCCATTTTTGCAGCATCTTCTCTGCATGAAAGATTTTCATCTACGATGACTTTAAGATCATCTATGACAAAAAGATGGACATTGTCTTTGTTTTTATGGTGGATATCTCTTGGTAGAGCTAGGTCAAACCAGTATCTTTCAAAATCACAAACCCGAATCATCTCATCCGTAATGATTGGCTCATGTGAAGAAGTTGCTGTAAATAAGATATCAAATTCATTTATAGCGTCTGAGAGTTTTTCAAAATCTATCACCTTAGCACCACAGCTATTTGCCAGTATTTGCGCCTTGTGTCTTGTTCTATTCATGATATATACATCTGCACCTGCTGAGATAAGGTGTTTTGCACTTATCTCAGACATCTCACCTACGCCTATAATCAGCGCTTTTTTACCTAAAATCGTATCTGTTACTGATTTGAGTTTTGCCACAGCAACACTTGCCATAGAAACAGGTTTAGAAGATATATCTGTTGCATTTCGTACTTTTGAAGCACATTTAAATGCACTTTTGATAGCACGTGCGATTTTTTTGGCACTATAGCCATTGTCATAAGAAAATCGGAAGGCATCTTTGAGCTGACCTGCTATCTGTGTTTCACCTACAACCATAGAGTCAAGCGAAGATGCCACACTAAAGATATGATGGATAGCGGTACTATCATCAAAAACATCTGCACGCTCTTGGAGTTCTTTTATACTTATGCCAGAACGCGCACTCAGTATCTCGAAGATATATTTTGTAGCCTCGGCGATATCTCTACATGAGCAAAAAACTTCCATTCTGTTACATGTAGAAATAAGCATCGCTTCATTGATAACTGGGCAAAGCGTAAGTTTTTTCAAACAGCCATGTAAATTTTTTTCATCCGGATACGAAAGTTTTTCACGTATTTCCAGAGTAGAATTTTTATGAGAAAAACTTATATTTAAATAGTGCATTAATAACTTCTTTGTATCATGTTTTCTAAAATTGCAACAAGTTCTTTATCTTCTGCAACGGCGTGCATTGCTTCATTAGAGAGTGTTTTTGCAAGTTCAAAAGATTGCAAAACGCAGCCATGTTCTTGCATTTTTTCTTGTATCCACTGCGTTTGTTCTTTATCTATCTGTTTTGCGTGTAAAGAGAGGAGCTTTTTTTTCTCTTCACTCTCAAGTGCATGATAAAGATAGATGTATGGCAGTGTACATTTTCCCTCTACAAAGTCATTCATAGCAGGTTTACCAAGTGTTTTTTCATCTGAAGTGATATCCAAAATATCATCAATTATCTGAAAAGAGAGACCGAGGTTTTTGCCATAAACACCATGTTTTTCCACATCTTTACCGGCGAGTATCGCTGCTGCCATAGCCGCGGCTTCTATAAGAGTAGCCGTTTTGAGATAGAGCATACGCAGATATTTCTCTTCATCATCATTAAAAGTATCTGCCATTTTGACATCTTGCATTTCACCTTTGGAGAGTGCTGTAACCGAAGAAGCGACGATTTTTGCTATTTCTTTGTCAAATGAAACAAGTTCACTGAATGCTTTTGAATAGAGAATATCTCCAAGCATCACAGCTATTTTACTTCCCTCACTTGCGTTTACAGAAACAGCGCCGCGTCGTGTTTTTGCATCATCTATCACATCATCATGCAAAAGACTTGCCCCATGGATAAGCTCAACTATAGCCGCTAAAAGCGGTGCTTCTGGCGAATTGGGAGCTATTTTGAGTATCAATTTGGCACGAAGTCTTTTGCCTCCGCTGAGAGTGGCAAAAAGACGACTCACCGCATCATAATCTATCTCTTCTATCAGTCTTGCTATTTCACTCTCTACTCTTTGCATTCTCTCTCTTTATGCTTTATCTAAATATTTCAGTTCTAATTGTTGTTTTTCATCAGACAAAAAAAGTTCAAAAACAGCCTCTTTTGTCTCATATTTAAACTCTTTAAATTTGACTAATACATAAGGTACATTATAGTTATCTGCGCCCCTAGCTTTGAGTTCAACTCTAAAACTCTGATTTTTATGATTGAGATAAAGTACGTTTTGCGCAACTTTCCTATCATACGATCTGTGTATTACAAGCCCTTCATTTGTATAAAGTGTCCAGCGAAATTTAAAAAGTTTTTCAAATGTGCCGTATTTTACAAGAATTTTTGTTTGTTCATCTTTTTTTAAAGTGATTTCTTTCACTTCTCTAAAATCATTTGCAAAAATGTTACTTATTCCAAACACCAAAAAGATAAAAATCTGTAAATTTTTTTTCACTCTATTGTATCTTTTCTTTTAAATATTTCTATAGATGTTAATCAATGTAAAGACTTTTTTTTCGACTTTTATCTCCAAATCAAGCAATGATAAGGGAATTCCAAAAGATTCCATTTTGACAAAGTCTTTATAAGTGACCAAAAGTGAATCCGCTTCATCGCGTCTTAAAATCTCTTGAAGTTCCTCTTTTACGAAGGAATGGTGATCTTCAAAATAATTTTTATTGACTACATCAGGTAAATAAGTATCGAGTCTGCTTGGTCTTGCAATCGCCGTTACGAGTGACATTTTATCACACTTGTCTTTAAGCGTAACAACTCTCTCAAAATCTATGCCCTCTTCAAGTATCACACATTTTTTGCCTGCCCAGATTTTTTCACGATAAGGTCCTGCTGGAAGACAGAAGTTGTTGCTACATTTCACATCAATAAGCAAGTCAAGTTTTTTGATACCGTGTTTTGAATAAGCATCGTCCAAAAAGATAAGTTTTGCACCAATTTCTTTGGCTTTTTCTATTGCCACGACTCTATCTTCACTCACGATTACGATGGCATTTGGCACTTTGCGTGCATAAATCATCGCTTCATCTCCGCTCATGGAGACATCACAAAGTATCTGCGTTTTATCTTTTACGACGACAAGACCTCTGCTCACTCTGCCATAACCACGAAGAATAATGGCAACATCTGCATATGCCGATGCAAGCGCACTTACAAGCGGAGTTTTACCGCTACCACCTACCGTGAGATTGCCGATACTGATGATAGTAATGCCAAAATCCACAGGTTTTTTACTTTTGTAGAAGAGAAAAACGATAAAACAATACAACCAACTCAGAGGTAAAAGCAAAAAAGAGAGAACTTTTTGCAAGAGGTTTGGGTTGTAGAAGTACGCTTCAACCCAAAAAACGAAAGCTTTTTTCACACGCGTGTTTTAGCTATCTTTTTGATTTTGTCACAGATAAACGCAACTTCTTTATCATCAAGACTTGGATAAATAGGCAGTGATAAAACTTGCTGGTATGTTCTGAGTGCAACCGGAAAATCATTAACACGAAGAGAATATTTTGTTTTGTAGTAACTTAAAAGATGCAGAGGAATATAATGAAGTCCGGTCTCAATTCCTGCATTTTTGAGTTCAAGTGCAAAAGAGTCGCGGTTTTTATCAACTTTGATGATATAAAGAGAGTATGGATGCTCCGCATCCGTTACTTTTGGAATAGTAATATGGACGACATCACCAAGTGCTTCATTATAAGCTTTTGCTATTGTGCGGTGTCTTGCTATATTTTTATCCTGATCTTGAAGCTGTGCACGGATATAAGCTGCGTTTAGTTCACTCATAGAATAATCATTGCCAATATCAACAACATCATATATATACTCTAAAGAGTCTTCATCTCGTACTATTGCATGATTTGCAAGAAGTCTTGCTCTATCGATAATATCTTCATCATTTGTTACAAGCATTCCGCCGTTGCAAACACTTTTTTTGAGATGTGAAGAGAAGTTAAAGCAGGTGATATCCGCGCCGCCTGAGCCTATTTTTCGACCTTTGTAACTAGCACCTAGTGTATGAGAAGCATCTTCGACTATTTTTACATCATAAATCTTCGACATAGAGTAAACCCGTTCAAGATCGACACATGAGCCACCTAAATGAGTGATGATTACAGCTTTAAGCTTTTTAGACTGTTTATCTTCAAGATAGTTTTCAAGCAAATCAAGATTGATATTAAAACTCTCTGCATCAATATCTATAAATACAGGCTCAGCATCAAAATGACGTACTACTTCAGGGATACTTGGATGCGCATTTACAGAACAAACCACTCTGTCCCCACGTTTGAGCTCAAGTGCAAGCATCGCCAAATGCAAAGCGGAAGTCCCGTGTGAAGTTGCAAGGGCATACTTCGCATTGACATACTGAGCAAACTCACTCTCAAGTTCTTTCACCTGATTTATCTCTTCGCCATCAAGAACATCACTCACATTTGAGTGTTCCTCGCGGCCGCTAATGTATTTATTGAAAGGTATTTTCATCTTTTTTCCTTTATAAAGTTATATCTCTTGGATAATTGAAATCATGGTTTAAAGTTCTTGAAGTGAGCTTCGCGATAAGCGGCATTTTTCGCTTAAAATGGTTGCGAAAAATCCTAGAAATTATCATATCAAGCATCTCTGCGTTTATCCCTCGTGCCACTATTGCATCACGGGAGAGTCGCTCTTCGACATAAAGCTTCAGTGCTTCATCAAGTTTGGCGTATGTATAACCTAAATCTGCTTCATCACTCTGTCCATCCCACAAATCCGCAGAAGGAGCTTTGTGAATGATACTTTTTGTGACACCCAAATAGGCTGCAAGTTCATAGACTTCACTTTTATAGAGATCTCCTATCGGATTGAGTGCGCTCGCAAGGTCACCATAAAGCGTCCCATAACCAAGCATCAGTTCACTCTTGTTGCTTGTCCCCAAAACCAAAGCATTTTCTCTTGCAGAGATGTCAAAAATCGTGGACATTCTCATACGAGCAGAAAAATTTCCTTTGCGAAGATTATCCATATCCGGATGCAGCGTTTCATACGCTTTGAGCATCGGTTCAATAGAGGCAGTGATACTTCGCATACCAAAATCAGCGCAAAGTGCATCTGCATCATCAAGTGAACTTTGCGATGAATAATGCGATGGCATCTTCACACATAACAAATCATCACCAAAAACTTTGTGTGCCATCACTGCCACAACCGCAGAATCTATACCGCCACTCAAACCGATAACGACTTTTTTTATACCTGTTTTCTTCACTTCATTGTCTAAAAAAAGTTCCAAATACTCAGATATCTGTTCATATTTACTCATAAATGCAGCAAACCTTTAAAAAACTTTAACAAAAATTATTATATCAAAGTTTCGTAACAAATAAAGTGTAGCAATCAGATTTTTCTTATAGACACTTACAACCCCATTGACTTAAAAGAATAGAATTTTCTTTTGTGATTTTAAAAATTAACAACCCCGTGGCAAGCCTTTTAGCTGAACGCTAAAACTTTTTTTGCAAGCTCAAAAGTAAGGGTATATCGAGCAGTTATTATCTATAGTACGACCCAAGGGTCGGGGAATTAGACCCTTTTAGATTAAAATAGGTTTTAGCACAAGCAAATCTACTATCACTACCGAAATGTTTTGTCATGTTCGCAAGCCATAATGTTCCTGCCATTGTTGCGCCAAATTTTATTTTTGCCATAATTTCACCACATTGAAATCGCAGTATATTAAGAATTTATTGAACCTATTTCTCGTCGGATTTACTTATAAAATTTTCACCATTTAAAGATATAAATCAAGTTTTTCACACTGTTGAGTGATAATATCAAAATAGAAATGACTTCCTATACCTTCTTCACTCTCTACTCGCAGCTCTCCACCCATCAAAGAGACCAGACGAGCACTGATTGTCAGACCTAAGCCTGTACCGCCAAACTTTCTTGTCGTAGAAACAGCTGCTTGCGAAAACGCTTCAAAAATATGCGCTTGATTCTCTTTTGCGATACCGATCCCGCTATCTTTGACTCCAAAACGCAGTGTGATTGTATCTTCTGTTTTATCAGACATGGCTACATAAAATAAAATTTTTCCCTCTTCAGGTGTGAATTTTATAGCATTGCCTATAAGATTTGAGATAACCTGTTGCATCCTTAGAAGGTCAAATTTGACACAAGGTGCAATTTTTTGATCGATATCTATATCAAATTGAATCTGTTTCTCTTTGACTTTTGTCATAAAAATCATCGCTGATTTTTCACACTCTTCAAATAAATTTACCGCCGTAATATCCAGCTCATATTTGCCGCTTTCAAGTTTGGAAACATCCAAAATATCATTGATAATGCCCAAAAGACTCTTCGCACTCGTGTGCATAATATCGATATATTTTTTTTGCTTATCATCCAAAACCGTACGTTCAAAAAGCTGTATAAAACCAAGAATACCGTTCATGGGAGTACGGATTTCATGGCTCATGTTCGCCAAAAATTCGCCTTTTACTTTAGCTGCGTTTTCGGCAACGATAAGCGCTTGTTCCAATTTTTTTTGTTGCTCTATTTCGTTGGTGATATCTAAACCTACCGTTACGATATATTCCATCTCATCATCTGCGTTTTTGATCAAAGCGTTTGCCCAGTCAAAAACCCTTTCTTTGCCATCTTTAGCTATCCATACATTTTGGTGTCTTGCAAGGATATTGCCTTTTTTGGCATTTGCAACGATGTCAAAAACTTTAGCTTGAATCTCTAACGGTAAAAACCTCTCCCAAAAATAAGGCTCTGAAGCTATCTCTTTTTGGCTAAAGCCCGTAAACTCTTCTCCATAAGAGTTGATTCTTGTCATCACACCGCGATTGTCTATGATCGCTATGATTGCACTCGTATTGTTCAAAATAGTCGTGATAAATTTTTGCTCTTTACGCAGCTGTATATTGAGCTGCGTTTGATCATCTATAGATTTTTGAAGATTTTTTCGCTCTTCGTTCCATGCATTGTAAAAGAGGATATTGCTCACGGCGCTAGAGAGTCGCGTGGTGAAGTTGCCCAAAGCCAACATGACCATTGCATCACTACCCATTTGAGAAAAAGCATCCGGAGTATCTATCCCGTTTCCAACGACAATGACCCCATGCGGTATCTCTACATCGCCACCAAAAAGCTCAAGATAGGCTTCGTTTAAGAAGAGTGATTTGACTAATTTTGCCACCTCTTCTCTTGGATTTGCTTGCGTGTAGATGAGAGGTTCGCCGTTTACTCTGAGATACTCTATGATTTCACCGGAGAGAAGCAGATTGATAATGCGCAATATCTGCTGCTCATGTGGCTTTTGGTATCCGGCGGATTTTACGACTTTGAACCAGCCGTTTGTATCATCATGTTCAAAAATGATACATTTTTCAAAATTGAGTTCGTTGGTTGCGAACTCCACTGCCAAGTCGTAAATCTGAGGAATCTCCATAGTCTCATTTAAACTCTTGCCAATTTCATAGAGTCGTTTGTATATTTTTGTTTGTTTCGCTGCTTGGGCTTGTAAGGTTTCAATATTCATAAACTCATCCAATTATAAATAGATTTCTACTTCCAAATAATCATCTCCGCAAGAGATACCTTTTGTCATTTTCGTTTTGTATCCGACTTTAGATCTTCGCATAGCTCTGAAGCCCTCTTCTGTTTCAATCTTCTCGCCATTGACTATATCCGTGTTATAAACCAGCTGCATGAGCCCCGTAAAACCGCCGCTATTTGCCCAATGGATAGGATGTTTGTTCGTACCGTACATTCTCATATAACTCAAATCTTCAAAATCGTTATAGTTTCTAAAAATAGCCCTCTGCTCACTCAGCTCAACCGCCGTATGGTATCCCCAACCCATAGTATTGACAATCGCAGCCAATCCTTTGATCCAATCTTCTTTGGTTTTGAGGTAGGGTTTGACCGCTCCTTCCCACTCAACAGAATTCATGATACCGCCATAAGTGAAAAATCCACACGCGTGTCCTGCTTCCATCAAGAGCTCACCTGCGAGTGTTTCGCCGTACTCACCCGCTACATCGCTCATCGCTTTGGCAAACTCAAACTGTAAGCGGTTGATATAATCACTCTGCGTTCGTACCAAATAGACTCCAAAAGCAGGAATCAAACCATCTTCGTTGCCTACCATCGTCGCATGAGCACCCAAAAATGCGTTGGTAATAAGCTCTTCGTACTCCCAGTTGAGTGAAACTTTTGCAACATCTTTAAAAACAGTCGCCTGTTTTTTCGGATATCTAGCAAAATTACACGCTCCTTGTCGGATGATAAAGGTATTGTTTGTATCGCCGCATGCCATACATGAGCTCTGCTGGGCAAAAATATCTTCCAAATTTTTATCATATATGACTGCGTACGCAGCAGCTAAAAATCCTGTTGTGTAATAATCAACCGGCTTTTTACTTGCGCCGTATTTTAAAACCCAATTTTGAGAAAAAAAGGATTTTGTAGTTTGAAGCTCTATTCCGTCTGCATCCATATCACTCAAATCTATCAAACCATATCCAAAAGTTTTATAGATATCTTGCGCCATCTTTTTAGATGCATCGATATCCAAGCCTTCGCAAAGATTTGAAAGTTGGCAGTAAAGTGCATCAGCAGCACTGCCCACCAAAAAAAGCTCACTCTGTATATAATCTGCATCCAAAATAGTGCGCTGGAGATTCATCATGTAGTGATGGCAGTGAAATACCATCGCTTCACCGCCTATTTCAAGACAATTATGTTCTTGATCAAATTCGTATTTATTGATATCAAACATAACTATTTACCCTCCTCATAACTAGCATTTAAAAGCTCCTCGGCACTCTTTTTTAGAACATCAAAAATATCATAGGGAACATCAAAAGATATATCTTCTCGTATCATTGTATCTGTCAATACAAACTTTGCCGCAATTAAAGCAGGCATCGCCTTGGCTAGTATTCGATTGTTAATATTAGCATCTCCGATTTTATTTGCCCAATCAAAAAGGGGCTTTATATCTCTACTCATAACATCTCCAATTTTATTTGTACTGATTCTAACATTTTTATCTGCATTTACGCTTGAAGTAACTCTTGCATTTGCATCTCTGGAAGAGGTTTTGTGTAGTAATATCCTTGGATAGAGTCAATCTTGTTGTTTATCAAAAAGTCCAACTCCTCTTGCGTTTCTACCCCTTCAGCCAAAATATGAAATTTGAGCTCTTTTGCGAGAAAAATGATTGTCTTGACGATAATCTGATTTTTTGGTTCTTTTGCGATGTCTGTGATAAAAGATTTATCGATTTTGAGTTTATCGATAGGAAGATTTTTGAGATAAGAAAGAGAAGAGTAGCCCGTCCCAAAATCATCCATAGAGATATGAAATCCAAGCTCTTTGAGTTGCTCTAGTATCCTGATAAGTGTTGTTTGCTCTGCCAAGGGAATAAAAACATCCGGCGGTATCATCTCTCCCTCGGATTTCCATCGTAAAAGAGCTTCAAGACCTACTATTTCATTGGTATTGGCATCATTTTGTGATTGGAAATAGAGTTCGAGTTGATTTGTATCGAGTGCTTGTTTGAGCCGCGTGATGATTTGCGTCTGAA
>JAQTWZ010000040.1 GCA_028689055.1 Sulfurimonas sp.
TCTACTTCATTTAAAATACGAACTATTTGACTCTCTGTGAATCTACTCTTCTTCATTCTAACTCCTGCAATTATTTTAGCAGAAATTATCAACTTATTTTTGGTCTAGTTTTTGGGGAGGGTTACAAATTCTTTAAATGCAATCTTCAAATATGCCTGATTAACAACTGTTACTAACTTTTCAAATTTATAATACTCTTTATCCGATTTTGTAATATTAAGTTTACTACATAAATCATCTAAACTTTTTTCATAAATATTCAAATTTAAGTCCTAAATATAATTTTTTAAACTTTTTCTTATTATAAACATTATATAATTCTCTCACTTAGGCTTTCCAACGAACAAGCGTAGTTTGGTGCTGTTTATAACAGCCGAAAGCCAAGTCTCATAAAAATCCACCAAGTAATTCTGCATACTATTTTGCGACTCTATCAATAACTTTTATATAATCTAGCAATTTTTTATCTCAAACAAAGCCTAATAGTGCATTTGACATCGTTAAAACGGCATCTTTACCTGTATCAGGAGCAAGCTTCGCATAACGAAGTGTTTGACTAATATCTTTATGATTCATAAGCTTTTGAATAGTAAAAATCGGAGTTCCCGCAATGGCTAATTGACTTGCATAGGTATGTCTAAGAGTATGTATTACTGCTCTATCTATTGCATTACTTGCATCTATACCTTGATTAAATAAGCGGTTTATAATTGGCTTTAGCCTATTTGCCTATTTGAAATCAATTTTACTTCATCATTTGTAGTGTCTTCTTGAAATAATCGTTTACCATCATAACTAACAATAAAATCGTTGCGTTTGAAATTATTTTTCGTCGCCCATTTTTGGCAATAACTCATAGCTTCTTTGGATAAAAATCCTTTGTAGGCTGTAGAGTTTTTAAAATCAAGGAGACTAATAATCCCGTTTACAAAATCGATGTCCTGAACTTTGATATTGCAAATTGTTTTTATGCGTCCTCCAGTGGATAGAGAGAGTATTACAAATAGTTCAAGCACTTCTCCATCTTTGTGTTTACGGATTTCTTGCAACAAAAGTTTTGTTTCATCAATAGATAAATAGCGTTGTCGCTCGTTTTGTACTTTTTGTCTCTTTATCGACTTGACTGGATTTTCACCCTTAAATTTCCCTTTTGCGATTGCGTAATTGATGATTGCAGAGAGGTCATTAATTAGATTGTTAATAGTCTTGGAAGCATATAAACGCTTTGTAGCTTTACAAATTTCTTTTGATTTATCTCTCTGCCATTTTTCAATCATTTCAGAACTAATATCAGTGATATCATTTTCTCCAAATATCGGAGAAAAATGCTTATTATAATCTTTGCGTCTCTTTTCATTATTTCGATTATGAAGAGCTTTATCTTCAAAATAAAGAGATGCCAATTCATCAAGTGTAGCAATACTCTTTTTTTTGTATTTTATAACAGGAGCATCGTCACCAAATTTTGCACGATTTATAGCTTCATTACGCTTTTGATGACAAAACTCTTCTGTAATCCCTTCGGAGCGTTTTCCGATATGTACCGTTTTACTTGTACCTGCAATTTTATAAACAATATAATACGAACGGTCACTATTATCTAAAGTTTCGTACTTAACACCTGTAAATTTTCCAGAGGATGTAAATCTAGCCATTTCAATACCTTTTCTTGTTACACCTATGTTACACCATAGATGCTGAAAAGTAGCTATTTTTGACTAGATATGAAAAAATGTTAATTTTACAAAATCCCTATTTTAAGTAGTTTGAGAGGGTTTAAGTAGATATAAAGAGGAATGAAAAAGGCTATATTAGCGGTTCGAGTCCGCCCGCAGGTACCACCCTTTGTAAAATCCTCAAAACATGTTAAAATGCATAAAACCAAGCCGAAGCGATTTTAATGTTACTAAAAACTCTACTTCTTTTTTTTCTTTCTTTAGAACTTCTTTTCTCAAATACACAACTCAAAGATGAGTATTTTGTCTCTTGTGATGAGATAAAACTTTCGTCTCTTTTTCCTCAAGTCAAAGAAGACGTCTTGCTCTATAAGATAACAGAAGGAAGAACCACTAAAAGAGTTGCAAGCAAAGAGCTCATGACACTTTTACAATCGTATGGATATAAAGAGCTGACATACAAAAGCGAGTATATTCAGTTTACAAAAACAGCACCGCTAGATACAAAAAAGATCGAAGAAGAGATAAAAAAAGTATTTAAAGAGCGCTACAAACAGATAGATATTTTGAGTTTAGAAGTGCGTCCAAGAGGATATCTTGAAGTATTGCCAACGGAATATACTGTCCATGTGCAATCAAAAAGCCATCTCAAAAGTCAAGGTGCGTTTTATATAAAAACAAATGAGAAAAAGAAAATATTTTTTGATTTTTTGATAAAAGCACAACTTGAGGTCTATTTTGCACGAGAAAGTATCAAAAGAAATACCGAACTCTCGTCCATAAACACTCTAAAAAAGAGTATAATTCTCGACAAATTTCGCTCCCAGCCGCTGCAAAACATAGCAAATGGAGCCTTGCAAAGTAAACATAATATAAAAAAAGATACTCTTTTAACTTCAAGAGATATTGTAGCACTTGCTCTTGTGCGACGTGGCGAAAGTGTAAATGTTTTACTAAAAAGTGACAACATGAGCATCTCTTTTCCTGCCGAGGCGCTAGAAGATGGCGTATATGAGCAGATTATAGAAGTACAAAAGCAAAACGCTACAAAGATAAAGATAAAGATGAGAGTAATGGGCAAAAACACAGGAGAAGCGATTTGAAAATAGTTGTAGCAACAAGCGGAGCAAGCGGAGTGAACCTTGGTTTGAAGATGCTTGAACTTCTCCCTCAGAGTGTTGAAAAACACTTCATTATGTCCAAAAGTTCTCAAGTCGTTATGCATAAAGAGATGCAAAATGTCATCACACACAAAAACAATAACATCGCAGCAAGTATAGCTTCAGGCTCTTTCGGAGTTGATGCAATGATTATCGCGCCTTGCAGTATGAATACGCTTGCAAAAATTGCTTGTGGGATCTCTGATAACCTTATCACACGCTGCGCAAGTGTCATGATAAAAGAACACAGAAAACTCATCCTCGCTCCTCGCGAAATGCCCTTCTCTGCCATAGCACTTGAAAATATGCATAAACTTGCAGCGCTTGGTATTATTATTGCCCCTCCTGTTATGGCGTATTATTCACAGCAGCAGACACTTGATGAGATGGAAAACTTTGTCATCGGCAAGTGGTTTGATCTTCTTGGTATCGAAAATACGCTCTACAAAAGATGGGAATAAAGGGACTTTATGACAACAAATAAAATCGCACTCTATCCAGGAACTTTTGATCCTATCACAAATGGACATTTCGATATTATTGAAAGAGCGCTTGGTCTTTTTGATGAGGTAATCATCGCCGTTGCAATCTCTCAAGACAAAAAGCCTATGTTTACTCTTGAACAACGCATAGAAATGGTCAAAGAAGCTGTAAAAAATCTCCAAAATGTTCGTGTGGTCGGTTTTGACAATCTTACCGTTGAACTTGCAAAAACACATGGAGCAAGTATCCTTATTCGCGGACTTCGTGCGGTTAGTGATTTTGAGTATGAGCTTCAGCTTGGATATCTCAATAACTCCCTGGATGACACAATAGAGACTGTCTATCTCATGCCAAAACTCAAACATGCGTTTATCAGCTCTTCAATAGTGAGAAATCTCCTAAAATTTAATGCAAAAACAGAACATCTGCTTCCGCAAGAGGTACAAAAAATCATAGGGAGTATGACTTCATGTACATTACAATAGAGGGAATTGATACTGCGGGAAAAAGCACGCAAATCTCTGCTCTGTCTTCTTATTATCCAGATGCCATCATCACAAAAGAACCTGGTGCAACAGCTATCGGTAAAGAGATCCGCGAGATAGTTTTAAGTGCCAAAACGCAGAGTAAAAAAGCAGAATTTTTACTTTTTTTGGCTGATAGAGCTGAACATATCGAAGAAGTTATCCAACCCAATCTACACAAGACAATCATCTCGGATAGAAGTGTCGTGAGCGGAGTAGCGTATGCACTTATTCAGGGAGAAATAAGCGAAACAGCTATACTTCATCTCAATAGATTTGCTACTAATGGAATCTATCCGGAAAAAGTTTTTTTACTTAAACTTACGAAAGAAGAGTTGGAATTTAGACTTTCTCAAAAAAAACTTGATGGAATAGAACTCCGTGGAAGTGAATATCTTTTAAATATACAAGAAGCGCTTATTAAAGCTTCACATCTTCTTAATATAGAACTTATCGAGATCGATGCTACGCAGGATAGAGAGACCATAACTAAACAAATACTAAATAATATGAAGGATAGAAATGATTAACTCATTACGAGGAATGAACGATATTTTAGCGGAGGATTATGAAAGATTTACCTATTTTATAAGCACTGCAACAGAGATAGCAAAAAAATATGGTTTTCACTTTGTACAAACTCCTCTTTTAGAGGAAACAGCTCTTTTTAAACGCAGCGTTGGTGAGTCGAGTGATATTGTCGGCAAAGAAATGTATCAGTTTATAGACAAAGGTGAAAACGATGTCTGTTTGCGTCCAGAAGGAACGGCAGGTGTTGTGCGTGCTTTTGTACAAAAAAAACTTGATAAAGCAGGTGGTATTCATAGATTTTATTATCATGGAGCGATGTTTCGTTATGAGAGACCTCAGAAAGGCCGTTTGAGACAGTTTCATCAGTTTGGAGTGGAGAGTTTTGGAGTCGATAGTGTTTATGAAGACGCAAATATGATTATGATGGCGAGTGATATTTTAGCTGCACTTGGTATCGGTTACAGACTGCAGCTCAATTCACTTGGTGATCAAAACTGTATGCCGGCATACCGTGACAAACTTGTAAAATTTATCGAAAGTTGTGAAGATGCAATATGCGAAGATTGCCAAAGAAGAAAACTTACAAATCCTATCCGCGTTTTGGACTGCAAAAATGAAAAATGCCAAAGTCTCTACCTAAACGCACCTAAACTTCTTTATAATCTTTGCGAAGCTTGTCAAAGTGATTTTGACAAACTCAAAACTATTTTGGACAACAATAATATCAAATATGAAATAGATACAAATCTTGTTCGCGGGCTTGATTATTATTCAAAGACTGCGTTTGAGTTTGTAAGTGACAATATTGGGAGTCAAAGCGCTATTACAGGCGGTGGACGTTACGATAGACTCGTAGAATTTTTAGATGGAAAAGCGACTCCGGCTGTTGGTTTTGCTATGGGTATCGAGAGGTTACTCGAACTTATTGTAATGCCTGAGAGTTCACGTGAGGGATATTATCTTGGTGCTATGGATGATGAAGCTATAGATCTCATCGTAAGTCTGGCACATAAAAAAAGAAAAGAAACAAAAGTCAATGTAGAATACAAATCAAAAAACCTCAAAAATCATCTCAAGGGCGCGGATAAAGTAAACGCAAGGTTTTGTTGTGTCATCGGTGAGAATGAGAGAAATGACGGAACAATCTGGATAAAAGATTTGGAAAATAAAACAGAAACAACAGTGAAGATGGAGCTGTTTTAACACAAAACAGTAACCATACTACTTTACAATGATGTTATAATCGCAAAGAATATGGATAATAAGGATAAAAATGAAAAATTATGGTCTGAGTATATGGTCTAATAATAATTTTATAATAGAAGACGGTGAACTGAAGCTCAACTACAAGTGCATGCCTTCTCTTTTTCAGATTGCAAAAGAGATCAGACAAAACGATATCAAAGGTCCAATACTTATAAGATTTCCACATCTCATAAGAAGACAGATCAAAAGTCTTTACTCGTATTTTGAGAAAGCTATTCAAGAAAATCAGTATGAGGGCAGTTTTCATGCCGTTTTCCCACTTAAGGTAAATCAATTTCCTCATGCAGTAGAGGCGGTAACGACACAAGGTTCACCGTATAATTATGGTCTTGAAGCCGGTTCAAAAGCAGAGCTTATTCTTGCTATGAGTAAAACGCCCGATGGAGCACCTATTACCGTAAACGGCTTTAAAGACAAAGAGATGATTACGCTTGGTTTTATAGCTGCGCAAAGCGGTCATAATATAACGATAACTATCGAAGGTCTTGGTGAGCTTGAAACTATCATTGAAGTTGCGCAAGAGTGTGATCTCAAAGTGCCTAAAATCGGTATTCGAGTAAGACTTCACAGTGCAGGAAGCGGCATCTGGGCTAAAAGCGGTGGAATGGATGCAAAGTTCGGGTTAACTTCTACAGAAATTATTGAAGCGATAGCACTTCTAACACAAGCAAATTTACTGCAATATTTTACGATGATTCACTTTCATATCGGTTCACAAATGTCTGATATCGCACCACTTAAACGCGCACTCAGAGAAGCTGGAAATATCTATGCAGAACTTAAAAGAATGGGCGCATTATCACTTGGAAGTATCAATATCGGTGGTGGTTTGGCTATTGAGTATGATCAGCATACGCAGTCAAAATCAAGAAACTACTCTATAGAAGAGTTCTCAAACAGTGTTGTATTCTTACTTCGAGAGATTATGGATGCAAAACAGGTTAAGCACCCTGATATTTATACAGAATCAGGAAGATTTATCGTAGCAAGTCATGCGGTACTTATTACACCGGTTCTTGAACTTTTTACACAGGATTATCATGAGAAACTACTCAGCTTCAAAGAGGTCAATCCCCCTCTTGTAGAAGAACTTATAGAACTCAATACCCTACTCAATAACCAAAACTGTACAGAGTTCCTCCATGATGCACTTGACCACATGGAATCCCTCTTGACTCTTTTTGATCTAGGGTATATAGATCTTCAGGATCGCTCAAACGCAGAGATTTTGGTACATAACATTATTAAAAGAGCGCTTTATTTGACATCGGCAAACCCTACCAACGAGCTTGCACAACTTCAAGTAAAATTGCAAGAAAGATATCTTATCAATGCCTCAATCTTTCAAAGTTTGCCTGATTATTGGGGTCTAAATCAGCACTTTCCGGTTATGCCTCTGCACCATCTAAACGCAACACCGATACGCGCGGCGTCTATTTGGGATATCACCTGTGATAGTGACGGCGAAATTGGTTTCAAACCTGATAAACCACTCTACTTGCATGATATCAACTTAGATGAAGAAGATTATTTCTTAGGGTTTTTTAATGTTGGGGCATATCAAGAGACTTTGGGCATGAGCCACAATCTTTTTACACACCCTGGTGAATATACCGTCACTATTAATGACACATCGTATGAGATCACCAAAGAAGTAAAATCAAAAAGTATTTTAAGTATTCTTGGTTCTATCGGCTACGATCAAAAGGAAATTTTAAATAAACTTAAGGGTGATTTACTTAAAAGTGAATTTATTACAGTACAAGAAAAAGATGATACACTTGCAAAATTAGAGATGTTTGTAGAACAAAACGGTTATTTGCGTACTACAAACTAAGATACTATTTTAGGATAAAACATTGGGACTATTTTCTGATATAAAAGAAGACTTTGCAAACGCGTATAACAATGATCCTGCTCTGAACTCAAGGATGGATTTTTTATTCAATTATCCCGGTGTTTGGGCGATTGCATGGTATAGAATAGCTCATAAACTTCATACAAATAACTTTAAACGTTTTGCCAGAATCATCATGGGACTTAATCAGATTCTGACCAATATTGATATCCACCCTGCGGCACAAATAGGCAGAAGAGTTTTTATAGATCATGGTATCGGCGTAGTTATCGGTGAAACTACCATCATAGAAGAAGATGTGCTTATTTATCAAGGTGTGACACTTGGCGGTGTTTCACTTGTACAAGGCAAACGCCACCCTACTATCAAAAAAGGTGCAGTTATCGGTGCTGGAGCAAAAGTACTTGGGAACATCGTCATCGGAGAGTATGCAAAAATAGGTGCAAATTCTGTTGTTGTCAAACCTGTTCCGGATTGTTCAACTGCTATCGGTATTCCTGCAAGTGTGATTGAAAAAGGAAGATGTAAAGATCCTTTTATGCACAATATGCTTCCTGACATCAATAAAGAGATGTTTGAATATCTTCTCAAAAGAGTTGCGATTTTGGAGCATATTTTAGTTGAAGACAACAAAGGCGTTCTTGAAAAAGATTTAGAATTGGAACAAATCTACGAATCTTTTATCAAAGCTATGAAAAATTAAGCACAAACACCCTTAGGTTTTACATTATTTTAGTACAATACGAAAATTATTTTCACCTAAAGGGTATTTATGCTAACTGACCGCATTAACACACTATCTGAGTCTATTACTATCGCGATTTCAACGCTTGCGCAAGAGCTAAAAGCAGAAGGAAAAGATATCCTTAGCTTTTCTGCCGGAGAGCCTGATTTTGACACACCTCAAGTTATAAAAAATGCCGCTATCGAAGCTATCAATGCAGGTTTTACAAAATATACAGCGGTTGATGGTATTCCTGCCCTTAAAGTAGCTATTGCAAACAAGCTTAAAAGAGACAATAATCTCACATACGCTCCAAACCAAATTATTGCAAATAATGGTGCAAAACACTCTCTTTTCAATCTTTTTGCTGCAACAATTCAAAAAGGTGATGAAGTCATCATCCCTGCACCTTACTGGGTTACATATCCTGAACTTGTTTTATACTGTGGCGGAACAGTAGTTGAGATTCACACAAATGACGAAAGTGCATTTAAAATCACGCCTACGCAACTCAAAGAGGCACTTACTCCAAAAACAAAGATGCTTGTACTGACATCTCCATCCAATCCTACAGGTTCTGTTTATTCAAAAAATGAACTGATTGAACTTGGAAAAGTACTTGAAGGTACGGATGTTATCGTTGCTAGTGACGAGATGTATGAAAAACTTCTTTATGAAGGTGAATTTACGTCCGCAGCTGCTGTAAGTGAAGATATGTACAAACGTACTGTAACTATCAATGGTCTAAGCAAATCAGTTGCTATGACAGGATGGAGATTTGGATATATGGCAGCACATAATACTGAACTTATCCAAGCAACAAAAAAACTTCAATCACAAAGCACATCGAACATCAACTCTATCACACAAAAAGCTGCTATCGTTGGCTTAAATGGTGATGCTGATGCAGATATTGAGACTATGAGGGTTGCGTTTAAAGCGCGTCGTGATGAAGCAGTTGAACTTTTCAACGCTATTGATGGACTTAGCGTTTATAAACCTGACGGCGCATTTTATCTTTTTGTCAATATCAAACAGGTAAGCAACGACTCTATGGAATTTTGTAAAGAGCTTTTATCTCAAACGGGTGTAGCTGTTGTTCCAGGTGTTGGTTTTGGTAGTGAAGGATATTTTAGATTTAGTTTTGCAACTGATATAGAAAGTATTCGCGAAGGAATAAAAAGAATAGAAGCGTTTGTAAAAGGGCTTAAAAAGTAGGTCAAACCTACTTTAAAGCCTCCAAAGCCTTGATGACTGCATCAAGATTTTCAAGAGGAATATGAACTTTCCACTCAGGTGCATTTGCATCTCCCGCTAAAGAGATACCGATACTAGCAACCGTAGCACTCCCTGCTCCATATGGCTCATCAATTTTTGTTACAGAGATAACACCTTTTTTTGTTCCGCTTAATGCAATAGTTTGAGACATTCTAACTTCCTTTTGTAGTTTATTATTTGACAAGTCTAGCAAGTTTGCCCTGAATTTTAAGCCATAGCTTGTGATCCATAAAAGGGAAACCTGCAAATGTTTTGCCACTCTCTTTGACGCTTTTTGTCACACCCGTTCGTGCGGCGAATGTATTAAACGCAGCTATTTCAAGATGTCCTGAGACACCTGATTGTGCACCAAAAACGTTGTTTCTTCCGATTATACTAGACCCTGCAAAACCACTTTGAGATACCAATACACAATATTCGCCTATTTCGCAGTTGTGCCCGATTTGGATAAGATTGTCCAACCTCGCACCTTTTTTAATTTTCGTGCTTCCAAACACAGCCCTATCAATAGCTGTGTTGCTGCCTATTTCTACATCATCTTCTATAACAACATTACCATTTTGATAGATCTTTTTATGCTCACCGCGTTTATTGGTAGCAAATCCAAAACCATCACTACCGATGACAACACCAGCGTGTATGATACACTCACTTCCAACTACACAATCTCTATAAATAGTTACATTTGGATAGATGATTGTGTTGTCACCTATGCGTACATTTGCGCCTACATAAACATTCGCCATAATTGTGCAATTTTTTCCTATCACACAGCCGTTCGCAAGTTCTGCTTTTAAAGAGACACTACTACCCTCACCTACTGCTGCATGAGCTGCGTTTAGCTCTTCGATACTTGGTGCAAAGTACTTTGAAAGTTCTGCCATAGACCAGTAGGGATGTTCCACTATAAGTGCAATACATCCCGATGGCAAATGTTCTACTAAAGCAGCATCGATGATAACCGCTGCAGCTTGAGTATTTTGTATCTCTTTGATATATTTGGAGTTAGCTATAAAAGAAACTTCAGAGCCTGAAGCATTTTTGAGTGTGTTCATACCTGAAATCAGCGTAGTGTTTACGCCAATTTCACATCCAAGAATAGAAGCTATCTCTTGAAGTGTCATTTTTATCTCTCTAACGCAACAGCACCGCTTCGTACTATTTCTTTAGGGTTATATCGTTTGATTGCTTCAAGATAATGATCGATTCTTTTTGGCTCATCCGCAACCATTGTGATGATTACATCATTGCCTACATTTACAATCTTTCCGTTATACGCTTCACATATTGCATTAATATCGCTTATATTTTCTGTGATAGGAAACTTTACTAAAGCCATCTCTTTTTCGACAAGATCAGCGTGTTCATATACTTTCAAAACAGGGATAAGCTTATGCAGCTGCTTTGTGATTTGTTCGATAACTCTCACTGAACCTGAGGTCACAATCGTAAGTCTTGAATATTTACTATCAGGTATCGGAGCAACAGTTAAAGATGTGATGTTATAACCACGGCCTGAGAAAAGATCTGTGATACGAGATAAAACACTCGCTTCGTTGACAACGATAACTGAAACTACTCTTCTTTCACTATTTTCAGTCATACTATTTCTCCTTTTTCTCTAATAACATCATGTTAAATAAGCTTCCGCCTGCCGGAACCATCGGCATAACATTTTCAAGTCTCTCAACTACAACATCGATGATAGAGACAACATTTTTTGCAACAGACTCTTTGAGTGCAATATCAAACTCTTCTTTTGTAGTAACCCTGTATCCGATACCGCCAAACGCTTCTGAAACCTTTACAAAGTCAGGTTGCACTGAGAGATCTGTCTCACTATGGCGTTTATCATAAAAAAGTGTCTGCCATTGACGTACCATTCCAAGATAGTTGTTATTTAAAATGATATTTATAACCGGCAATTTCTTCTCAACTGCCGTCATGAGCTCTTGAATATTCATAAGAATAGAGCCATCACCTGTAATGTTGATGCTGATTTTCTCAGGTGCAGCAGCTTTTACGCCAATAGCAGCCGGAAAACCAAAGCCCATCGTGCCAAGACCACCAGAACTTATCCACTGACGTGGTCTACTAAATGGATAAAATTGTGCGGCCCACATCTGGTGTTGTCCAACGTCTGTGGAGATATTTGCACTATCACCAAGAAGCTCACCTACACGCTTTACAACCCATTGCGGCTTGATTCTGTCTGTGTCTTCATGAAACGTCAACGGATGTAACTCATCGAAATTATTAATAGTTTCTCTCCACGATTCATAGTTGTCGGGATTGATTTCACCACACTTCTCTAACATTTGCGCAACAACATTTTTCACGTCACCAACGATAGGAAAGTCTGCGTTTACAAGTTTTGAGATACTTGCAGGGTCGATATCAACATGGATAACACCTGCGTTTTTAGCAAATTCAGAAAGTTTTCCCGTTACTCTATCGTCAAATCTAGCGCCCAAAGCGATAACCATATCCGTCTCACTCATCGCCATATTTGCCGCATACGAACCGTGCATACCGAGCATAGAGATAAGAAGCTCATCATCATGAGCTAGTGTTCCGCGCGCCATAAAGGTTTCAACCGCAGGAATCCCTGTTTTTTTGACAAGTTCTCTTACTTCATACGCTGCATTTGAGTTGATAATACCGCCACCCAAATAAAAGAGTGGTCTTTTTGAGTTTGCTATAGCTTCAATAGCTTTTTTGATCTGACGAGGATTTCCGACTACATTTGGTTTGTATGTCTCTATCTCTACAGGCTTTGAATAATCAAACTCTGCAATTTGCGCTGTGACATCTTTTGGAATATCCACATGAACAGGTCCCGGACGACCGCTTGCTGCGATATAAAATGCTTCTTTGAGCACTCGTGCCAAATCAGCAGCATCTGTGACAAGGTAATTGTGTTTTGTACAAGGACGTGAAATCCCGACTGCATCAATCTCTTGAAACGCATCCGTACCGATAAGACTCATAGGAACCTGTCCGCTGATAACAACCAAAGGAATAGAATCCATATAAGCATCTGCCAAACCTGTCACTGCGTTTGTAAAACCGGGACCACTTGTAATCATAGCAACACCGACTTTGCCGCTTGCTTTGGAATACCCTTCTGCTGCGTGGACGGCAGCCTGCTCATGACGAGTTAAAATATGTTGAAAGCCATCTTGCTTGTAAATTTCGTCATAGACATTCATTATTGCTCCACCAGGGTAACCAAAAACTGTATCTACACCCTCTGCAATTAAAGCTTCAATGACCATTTGTGCGCCACTAATTTGCATGAAAAGTCTCCTCTTATAAATGTTAATTTTGAAAATTCGGTTATTATATAAAAAAGGAGCTATATTTGAGGTTAAAAGGGGATCTAATCTTTCAGTCTAATATTGATTTAACTATCATTGAAGGTCTCCACATAGAGAGTGAGCCTTTAGCTAACAAATCAAGTGAAAGTTTGGAGTCGGGATAATGTTTCATAAAAATAGTAAAAAGATTTTCTATCTGATCTTGAATACCAAAGTTGAGTACATAGTTTTTGATACCGTTTTCTATCAGTGCTTTTTCTTTTTTTAACTTGATTGCATCTTCAAGCTGAACCATATAACACCAGCCTAAAAGTGTTGCAAAGGACATGAACTTTGAATGTACTTTTATATACGGTTTGATAACTTCAAAAACACCTTTTACAGAGCCTTGCGAAGCAAATTCACTTGCACGGGCAAGGTCTTCATTCCACTGTGCTTGAAGTATTTTTCCATCGACCGTCTCTTGCAAATCTTCTATCTTATCTAAAAAATTGTACGCCAAAACCATATCATTTTCTTTAACTGCCTTAAAAAACTTTTCTTTTGTTTCTATCTCTGTCATGAGCGTTTTTACTTCTTCTGTAAAATCACTAAAATCACTCAAAATTCTAAGCATCTTTACAGCAGAGTGTGTATCGCCATTTTTAATAAATTCTTGTGATTTTATATAGAGCGTATCTGCATAACGCATAAGAAGTTCATACTCTTCAAACTCCATTAAAAACGGGTGTTGTTTGATAAGCTCAAAAGCGATAATAAAATCTTTTTGACTGATAGAAACACGAAAACGCTTATAAACTTCACCTTGCGTTAAGAGGTCCTGAATGAATTTTGTTTTTTCACTTATACCTCGATAAGGTGCCAAAACCTCTTTGGCTTTATCTGCACCTTTTGGCTCCATAGTAAATTTTTGTGCCAACGCAAAAGCTTTTTTCCATCTTGATTCGAGCACTTTATAAACTTTGGATTCTTTATAAATTGGATGAGCATTGGCAAGACCGTAAGCAAGAGGATACTTTTCCTGTTGCGCAAAGAGTAAAAATTTATCAAAATCTGTATATTCAAACAATATTTTTTGGATAATGGCATTTTTTGAAGGAATTGCTTTAAAATTATCAAAAAGCTTCATAGCCGTTTTTTTATCACCCTTTTCAAGATACAATTTAGCTTTTGCAAGAGTTTTGTCCCATAGATTGGCAACGAGTTCGTAGATTTTTGTATAGGCTAAAAATGGATTTATGTCAGATTGTTTTATGATGTCATCATATTTTCTTTCACTCAAGAGCTCATGTAGCAACATTTCACCTTCGTAAATATCATAAGAGAGCAAATCTCCTTTTTCAGTACCAATAATAAGATGATTAGTAGTGCCATCAAACTCTAAAGCAGTAATAGAAGAAGAAACTTTGATAAAGTTTCTTGAGAGAAGTTCATAGCTTTTGAGATCATACGCGATGATATAGCCAAGAGTAGTTCCTAAAAATAGAAATTGGTTATCTTTGCTCGTTACAATTCGAGTCACATCGTCATGAACCCCTTGCAATCTAGAGAGTATTTTTCCACTATAAACACTCCAAACAAAAGCATTTGCATTTTTATCTACACTCACAAGCCTATTATTGGCAATAAATTTTAGTTTCATAACAGGAGCGGCATGGCCTTTAAATTTCTCTTTTGGCGTCATGGTTGCTATGTTAAAAAGAGAGATTTTTTTGTCATAACTCGCTGTTGCGATCCAGTTTCCGTTTGCACTGCAGACAATATCATTGACGGTATCTACGTGTATTGGGAGAGTAAACGCAAGTTTAGCGCTGTTGATATCAGTAGCAAAAGTTTTACCATCATCTCCGCCTGATAACATATATCTATTTTTTGCGTCAATGGCAATACTAGAGACTTCACCCTGATGTCTGTTCATTTTTGCAGTAGCTTTTTTGGTAGTGACATCATAAAGTTTTGCCTCACGTTCATCACTGCTTATAACTGCAAAATAGTTGCTATCACTACTAAATGCAAGAACTTCATTTTTGTATCGCATATGTTTGATATTGGCCTTAAATCCACCCATAGCTTCAAAATCTTTTAAATTGCAATAACGAATAGTAGTGTTTGCATCAACAACTAGCAAGCTCCCATTATCGAGTATTTTTGTAAGGATAATGGGTTCTTTAATATTTATATGTTGTACAGGCTTCATTGATTAGACTCTTAAATACCCTTCTTTTTTGAGTACACTTTTTATCTGTTCTTGATGCTCTTCGCCTTTTGTTTCCATATGTACGGTCACATTGGCATCTCCATAATCAAGTGATACGGAAGTTCTGTCATAAGAGATATGTACGATGTTTGCGTTAAGTTCTTTGAGTATTTCCGTAAAACGCATCAGCGAACCCGGTTTGTCGATGAGCGTTACGGTGATATTCATTTTTCTTCCGGATTTTAAGAGACCTTTTTCGATGATGACGGATAAAAGTGTAACATCCATATTCCCGCCACTGAGAACTACGGCTACTTTTTTGCCTTTGAGGTGCTCAAGTTTGTGGTGTAAAAGCGCAGCTACGCCAACAGCTCCTGCGCCTTCGACTACAAGTTTTTGTTTTTCAAGTAAAAATAAAATAGCACTCGCTATCTCGGAGTCATCTACGCTTAAAAATTTATCTACAGTTTTGAGCATATATCCAAGTGTGACCTCTGAAGTATCACGCACAGCGATACCGTCGGCGATAGTACGCACACTTAAGCTATCGACTGCATGACCCAAATCATAAGAATTTTTGAGTGCCGGAGCACCTGAAGCACTCACTGCGATGACTTCTATATTTGGATTGATTGCCTTAAACGCAGTTGCCATCCCGCTGATGAGACCACCGCCGCCTGCTGGGATGATTACGGCATCAAGTTCGGGACATTTATCCATGATTTCAAGTGCGACTGTTCCCTGCCCTGCCATCACTTCATCATCTTCAAAAGGATGCACAAAAGTCAAAGAGTTCTCTGCTCCATAAGATTTTGCATACGCATAAGCTTCATCGTAGTTTGCTCCTGCAAGGATAACTTCAGCACCAAAATACTTCACGCCGTTTATTTTTGTAAGGGGTGTTGACTCTGGCATGATGATAACGGCTTTGATACCAAACTTTGATGCAGACATTGCCACACCTTGTGCATGATTTCCCGCACTAGCCGCAACAACACCACAAACTCGCTGGGCATCACTGAGTGTCGCTATTTTATTATATGCTCCACGGATTTTAAATGCCCCCGTAGTCTGGAGATTCTCTTTTTTGAGATATACCTCACATTCGGCAAGTTCACTTAGATAAGGTGCGTAAGAAAATGGCGTATCTACGATAACATCTTTGATTCTTTCTTTGGCTTCATATATTTTTTGTAAATTTAACAATAATTTTCCCTTTATTATAAAGAGCGATGTTCAACCATGCTGCACATGTTTTGAACGACTTGCATACCCGCTTCTTTTGCTTTTGCAGCCGCTGCATTGTTTACGATACCTTTTTGTGCCCAAAAAACTTTGACATCACCTCGTGCTATACACGCATCTGCGATAGCATCAAGTGCATCGGGTTTTCTGAAAATATTTACCATATCTACCGCAAAAGGGATCTCTGCAAGTGATGTATAAACTTTTTCACCCAAGATAGTCTTTTCTTTTGGATAAACGGGAATGATTTTATATCCCGCTTCTTGAAGATGTTTTGCAACTCTATGGCTGTCTTTTGTCGCATCAGGGGAGAGACCGAGAATCGCTATCGTCTTCACACTCTCAAAAATTTCTTTTACTTCTTGTTTATTTGAGTTTATTGAAGGAAATTCGCATTCCATAACAGCTCCTTGTTACTTTAAGTTAGATGGCGATTATAGCAAAAACTTTCCTAGAATGCTATTTCTACAAATTTTCTTTGCAAAAGTTCAGCCTATAATCTCATCTTATGCAATATAAATACACATAAAAACAATACAAAAATTATAAAATATCTCTTTTGAGAGAAGATTTTGTATGTTATACTATTAGAAAAATTGATAGAGTAAAATCATGCAAAACAACGACCTTCTTTTTCGTAATCTCCTCAATGAGTCTCACGATATGCTTTTTATCTTACGTATGGATGAAGATATTACTGTTACTTATGCCAATCAAACTGCCATAAAAACACTAGGTTATACGGTTGATGAAATAAACCGACTCGGGATTCACAACTTAAGAAAACCTCTTGAAAAAAGTCAAGAGTTTACGCGCCATCTTCAAGATTTACACAGAAAACAAAAAGCAACAGACTATGCCCTTTTGATCTGCAAAGATTTACATGAGATACCCGTAGAAGTAAACGCAAAAATCATACAAAAAGATGGTGTAACATATAACATTGCGATTGCCCGTGACATTTCAGAGCGTCTGGCTTATGAAAAACAGCTCAAACAAGAGATTCATGATACAACAAATATTCTTCAAGAAAACCTTTCAATACTTCAAAGTTATCAAAAAGCTATAGATACAAACTCAATCATAACTATCGCAAATATCAAAGGAATCATTACCTATGCAAATGATAATTTTTGTAATCTCAGTCTTTATACTCGAGATGAAGTTCTAGGCAAACCACACAGTATAGTACGCCATGAAGATACAAAAGCAGAACTTTTTACAGATCTTTGGAAAACAATCCTTTCAAAAAAAGTCTGGCGCGGTGAAATTAAAAATCGTAAAAAAGATGGTAATTTTTATATAGTTGACACGGTTATTGCTCCTATTTTGGATGAAAATAGAGCTATTAGAGAGTTTTTATCTATCCGTCATGATATCACAGAACTCAAAACCAAACAGGCTCAACTAGATACACTCGCAAACACTGACTACCTTACAGGATTGCAAAATCGTTTTAGTCTCAACGAGAAGCTTGCGAGGGCTACATCAGGACAAATAGCGCTTATAGATATCAATCGATTTCATGAAATCAATGATTTTTACGGTGAAAATATTGGTGATAAAGTTATTAAAGCAGTTGCAAATCAAATTCAAATACAACATAGTGATTCCCATCAAGTTTTTCGTCTTCAAGGGGACCAATTTATCATTTTCAACACGACACAATCACAAGAACAATTTCAAGATGAAATGCTTCGTCTGAACAATTTTTTAAGTAATAAAATCTTGATTATTGAAAATAAAATTTTCTATATCAGCACTACGCTTGCTCTCTCTTTTGAAGAACCTACACTTTTACTTTCAACTGTAAATCTCGCTAAAACCTATGCAAAACAAAAAGGTCTCACCAGCAATGTCTATTCTCTTCTCACCTCTTTGGAAGAGCAGTATAAAGAAAATTTAAAATGGGATTACAAGATTAGAAAAGCACTTTTAGAACATAGGTTTGTTGTTTATTTTTCAGCCTATCGTAGATACGAAAACCCAAGAAATAGCTAAATATGAAGCACTTATACGTATGAGAGAAAGTGATGGAAGCATCCTCTCTCCATATCTTTTTTTAGAACAGGCGAAACGCTCAAATCAGTACATAGAAATCACAAAAGTAGTAATTGAAAAGACGCTCATGTCCATAAGTGAAAGAAATATCCGTTGCAGCATTAACTTAACTATTGAAGATATAGAGTCAGAGAGTTTACAAAGTTTTCTTTTTGAATATCTGCAAAATTTCGCACAATGCAATAAAATAACTTTTGAACTTGTTGAGTCTGAAGGAATTAACAATTTTGAAGATGTCAATGCGTTTATCCAAAAAATAAAATCCTTTGGTTGTTCTATCGCTATTGATGATTTTGGAACCGGATATAGCAATTTTGAGTATCTTTTGAAGCTTCAAGCAGACACTATCAAAATAGACGGTTCACTTATCAAGGATATCGACAAAGATCAAGACAAATATGATATCGTACAAACGATTGTAAGTTTTGCAAAAATCAAAAAGTTAAAAGTAATAGCAGAGTTTGTAAGTTCTCAAGAAATTTATGAAAGGATAAAGGCATTAGACATCGACAAGTGCCAAGGATATTATTTTGGTGAACCAAAACCTTTTGATGCGATTATTACATGCCATGGTATGTAATAATGCGTTAAACGGACGAGTTCCCTTTTATCTATTTAATCAAAATTTCTGATAGTTTTTCTTCCATATCATGAGCGTTTAAAGGTTTACAATAGTAATAACCTTGAATGTTTTGACAGCTATTTTGCAGTAAAAAATCTCTCTGATCAAGTGTCTCCACTCCTTCTGCTATGACTTCGAGTTTTAAATTTTTTGAAAGTCCGATAATCGTTTTTGTTATAGCACAGTCATCTTCATCAAAGGGTATCCCATCTACAAAGGATTTGTCTATTTTGAGTTTATGTACGGGAAGTTTTTTGAGGTATGATAGAGAAGAGTAGCCTGTTCCAAAATCATCTATGGCGATGTTTATGCCGAGTGCGGCGATTTCATGAAGTTTTTGTATCGATTTTTCAGGGTCTTTCATGATGTGCCCCTCGGTTATCTCAAGTTCTAAACGCGATGTATCAAAGTCGATAGATTTTAAAAAAGCTTGGATATTTGGCACAAAAGTATCACACTGAAGCATCACTGTTGAGAGATTAAGCGCAAGTTTGCCTCCGTAGAGACCGTTTTGATGCCAAGCCTTTACCTGCTGCATGGCAAGTTTCATAACACATTTATCTATATCGACTATAACACCGATCTCTTCGGCGATAGGTATAAAGTCCAGCGGAGATATAAGGCCTTTTGTGGGGTGCATCCATCGCACCAAAGCCTCCATGCCGATGATGGTGTCATAGCGCGCGTCAAATTGTGGTTGAAAATAAACAACAAACTCTTCATTTTCTATCGCCATGCGCAACTCGGTCTCCATCTGCACACGTCTCATCGCTTTTTGCGTCATCTCTTGCGTATAATAATGATACGTATTTTTACCGCTCTCTTTGGATTTATACATCGCTGCATCTGCGTATTTGAGGAGGTCTTCCGCGCTTTCTCCATCATTTGGATAGATACTTATCCCGATACTGAGCGTCACATAAAGCTGCTGCGTTTGAATCTCGATAAGCTTTTGTGTCACTTGCAAAATGTTTTCAACAATATCTATGATGGTATCATCATCTATAATATTATTAAGGATAAGAGTAAATTCATCTCCGCCAAGACGCGCCAGTGTATCACTTTCTCTGATTTTTCCCCCTAAGCGCTGGGCAATTTCCTGCAAAACCTTGTCCCCTGCATCATGTCCGAGCGAATCATTTATCTGTTTGAAGTTATCCAAATCAATAAACAATAGCGCCATTTTTGTCTCATTTCGTTTGTTTTGTTTGATAGCCTGATGGAGTCTGTCCAAAAAGAGTGTGCGGTTTGGAAGTTTGGTAAGTTGGTCATGATGTGCTTGATAATCAAGCATCTCTTGCATCTCGTTGCGTTTTTTTATCTCAAGAGAGAGGCTGAGATTGTTGGCGATACTCATACAAAACTTCTGCTCATCTATATCCCAGTGATGGATACGACCCGTAGTTTCATGGCAGATAACACCCAAAAGCTCAGAGTCCTGCACTAGAGGTATCTCAAGCATGGAATAGATATCAAGTGCTTCGAGATAAGTGCTTGCAAACTCTGAAGTCCTTGGATCGTTTCTCGCATCATTTATCACAACTATTTTACTTGAACTTATCGTCTGAAAATAGTTTGGATAGAGCTGTTTTTCCAAGCTCATGCCCCTTGTATGCGTATCATCTTTGAGGGAGTAGAGATCTTGACACACGAGTTTGTCTTTGTTTTCGTTATATATCCAGATACTTACCCGTGCGACATCGAGCGTTTTTGCAGAGAGTTCTGTAGCTTCTTTGAGAGAAAAATCACTCTCTTTTAAGTCTATTTGCGACCAGTATTCAAGTGCCTTTTTATAGCGCTCATTTTTTTGGATTTTTTTCTGCTCATCTTCTATCTGTTTTTGTACACTTATTTTGTTTGAGATATTTTGTGCGGCTTTGTAGAGGACGTTGGAGAGTTCAGCCAAATCAATGGGTTTGATAATATAGTAGTTCACCCCGAGTTTGATAGCTTCGAGTAAAAAATCTTTTTCATGGTGTGCACTCACAAAAATAACAACCTGTTCTTCATGAAGGTTTTTCATCTTTTTTGCCATCTCTACACCCGACAAACGCGGCATATTGATATCTGTGATAACGATATCAAAAACTTTTGTTTGCAGTGACTCTTCATAAAACAGCAAACCCTCTTCGCCGTTTTTTGCTACAACAACTCTATCAAAATAGTTTTTTAAGAGAGTTGTTGTCGTTTCGCGCACATCCGCTTCATCTTCGACATAAAGAAGAGAAAGCTCTTTTGTATATTTATAGACTTCATTAAATTGCATCGGTACACTCCGCATCAGGTAAAAACTCAACTACAAAACAAGCTCCTGCTTCGCCGTTGTCCACACTCAGCACTCCATTGCAGTGCTCATGAATAATAATCTTTGACATATAAAGTCCCAAACCTGTACCATTTTTATCTTTTGTGGAAAAATAAGGATCAAATACTTTAGAGATGATACTCTCACTTATGCCGCCTGCATTATCTTCAATAGATACAGATTGATTGCCCACTCTATTTTTTTTGATAGTGATGTAGATACGGGGTTTTTCTATCTGTTTTTCCATAATTGCATCTATACTGTTTTTGATGATATTTAAAAATACCTGCGTTATTTCACTGTCGTAGTTGTAGAGCTCATGAAGCGTATTATCATAGTTTTTTACGACAACGATATCGTTGGTGCGTATGAGATGCGCGCTTAGGTTGAGTGTTTTATTTATCAAATCTTCAAGTTTAAAAACACTCTTTTGTTTATCGGATTTGAAGAAGTTTCTGAAGTCGTCTATAGTTTTTGAGAGATAGTGTACAAATGTGTTGATCTTGCGCAGACTTTCCATAGTATATGCTTCCATAGCGTCACGCTCTTTTGTTTCTTCAAGGTCAAACAAGCGTCTTTGAAAAAGTTTTATCTCCATGTCCGCTGTTGTTGCAGCGATGGCACTCAGCGGCTGTCGCCATTGGTGTGCTATCATAGATATCATCTCTCCCATCTGCGCTAAACGCGACTGTTTGAGCATTTGTTCATCTTTTTCTTTGAGCTGTGCGAGTTTTTTCTCCATCACCTCTTCTATCTTGATGATATGCTCATTGACGACTTGCGACATCATCGCTATTTCATCCTTGCTTTTTATCTCTATCTGGCTTGAGCTATTTTTGTAGCGGTCAAGATAACTAAAAAAATTGAGTAAACCTGTTTGAAAATGAAGGATAACAGAGGTGATAGAACGCGAAATCATACTGCCGAATATAAGACCAAAAACAATAGCCAAAAATGTAACGACTGCTAAAGTGCTAAGAACATTTTCACTTTTTTGCTCAATTTTATGCAGATTATTTTGCGCTATTTTCAAAGTTTTAGCTATAACAATCTCACCGAGTTCTCTTGTTTTTGGAAGGATAAATGAGACATGCTCTTTATTATACTCCACCCATCGAAACATTGCCCCTTCATACTTCAAAGCCGCATCATAAAACGCAGCGATTCGCTCATGTTCAAATTCCTGATTTGAAATAGCTTTGAGATGTTCGAGCTCTTGCATCATAAACGCATAATCTTTTGTAAACTGCGCATACATAGCCTCGTCAGGATTGAAGAGATAACGCTTTTCATCTGCTCTGAGCACATAGGTATATTGCCAAATATTCGAGCCTGTGTTTATTTTGTGCATCGTTGCTTTGGA
>JAQTWZ010000041.1 GCA_028689055.1 Sulfurimonas sp.
TATCCGCGAAGGGATGGAAGATATCTATGAAAAGATGCTAGACCTAATCGCCTCTTTGCCTGTGGAAAATGTGAAACTTATCATCATAGAACACATGAGCGGCTTGGAAATTCCCCAGCAGATTGCTACGTTTTCTAAACGCAAGAGCAAAAAATTTGGCAATACAACACTCACCTATCTAAACGTAGAGTAAAAATGGAATAAAAATTGCTGTATTTGGCTATCTAAGGATGGTCAATGAAAACTTTTATACTCTTTTTACTGTTTGTCTCAACTGTTTATGCGACAAAAATTACAGATGTGGCCAATATAGTCGGTGTCCGTGACAACCAGATTATAGGCTACTCTTTGGTCGTCGGTCTCAAAAAAACAGGGGACGGAACTACTTCAAAATTTACTCTCCAGTCTATTGCGAATATGCTCAAATCCATGAATATCGATATGAACTCTATAGATATAAAATCCAAAAATGTCGCGGCGGTTGTCGTGACTGCAACACTCAAGCCATTTGCAAGACAAGGGGATCAGTTTGATATCGTCGTCTCATCTATCGGTGATGCGAAGTCTCTTGAGGGTGGAACGCTGCTCATGACACCGCTCAAAGGGGTGGATGGAAAGATCTACGCACTTGCGCAAGGCTCTATGAGTATCGGCGGACTCAATGCAAAAGGTGCAGGAAGTGAGTCACATCCTACGGTGGGAATGGTCTATGGCGGTGGTATTGTTGAGCGTGAAATCAATATCGATCTTTATAATCAAGAATATGCGACACTTTCACTCAAAGAGTCCGATTTTAAAAACTCTGTAGCTATCCAAAAAGCTATCAATTCTTTTTATAGCACGCAAGTCGCAGTGGCTATGGACCCTCGAAGCGTCAAACTCAAAAAACCGCAAAACAAATCGATGGTAGAATTCTTGGCTGAGATAGAACAGATAGATATGGACTACAGCTCTAAAAATAAAATAATCATCAATGAACGAACGGGTACTATCGTCGCAGGAATCGGTATAGAAGTCAAACCTATCATCCTTACGCACGGAGATATCACGATAAAAATCAACGAACAAGCAAAACTCTCAAAACCTGCAGGTTCAGTTGTAGTGGATGAAAATCTTGCAATCGGACTCAATGAAAATGAAATCTATATGAAAGAGGGGACAACAACAGTTGCCAATCTTGTACGCTCTCTCCAAAAACTTGGAGCTATGCCAAAAGATATCATCGCTATTTTGCAGGCTATGAAAAGTGCAGGAAGTATCTCAGCTGAATTGGAGGTTATCTAATGTCGTATCTAGGAATAAACGCAATGAAAATACCTGAATTGTCGCAACAGCATATTGTGCCAAAGATTGATGTGCAGGCAGAAAATGATGAACTTAGAAAACAAACTGATGCTTTTGAATCTGTGATACTCAAAATGCTTATGGATAATGCGGCAAAAGATGAAAAAAATCTCTTCTCCCAGCAAAACGATCCGGGTGACAAGATATACAAATCTATGTATAGAGATGAGCTTGCAAAAGCGAGCGCAGGCGGCTTTGGTTTTTCACAAATGCTCTATGACTATCTGAGTCAAAAAGCATAAAAGACTAAGATATTTACTTTTTATGTCGATATAGTTGTACAGAAACACTCTAAAGAGATGAAAAGGATAGACAATGATTTCGCAGGCAAATAGCTCCGCACTTCACGGTGCATACGCTTCTGGTTTGGCTCAAGCAAAAGATACAAAAAAAACCACTGGTGCCACTGTAAACAAACAGGGTGACACAAGTAAGATAGAACAGATAAAAGATGCTATCAACTCTGGAGAATACAAGGTTGATTTGCAGGCTTTATCTGAAAAAATAGCACAAGAGTTGCTGTAGTTTACAATACAAAGAGGAGTTGGATATGTTATCTCATCATTTAGAAGGTGCTTTGAAAGATTTACGGGACCTTATCAAAATAACGCAATCAGATATAAGAGATATAAAAGAGGCAAAAAACGATGAACAGTTTTTACGACTCTCTCTTAAAGAAGAAAAGTTAAAAAGTTTTGAAAATAAAAAAGCGATGATAGATTATGAAATATCGACTCTCATGAGCGCTCACCCAGAAAAAGATCTGCCGGCATTACTTGATGAACAACAACATATGTTTTTAAGTGATTTAAAAAACGAATTATCAAATCTCAGAGAAGAAAATAAGCACTATGCAAAACTTGTTTTGAGTGTGAGTAATCTTTACAATACTTTTTTGGAAAGACTCGTCCCAACAGAGATGCAAGGCTACAATAAAGTTGCCTCGAAAGAAGCTTCAATCTTGCAAATAAGAGTCTAACATGGCATCTATCTTTAACGCACTCAACATCGGATACAGCGCACTTTCTGCTGCTCAGGTCGGGATAAATACAACCGGTCACAATATTGCAAACGCAGAAACTGAAGGTTATACGCGTCAAAGAGTCGTCACCGCAGCAGCAACACCTATCACAACTTCACCGGGACAGGTCGGGAATGGGGTGGATATTACCGATATCAAAAGAGTTTTTGACAATTTTGTTTTTGATAGATATACGACGGTCTCTTCTTCCAAAGAGTACAGTGATTATGAGACAAAAACACTTGATCAACTTGCAACTTATTTTCCTGAGATAGACGGTGTCGGTGTCAAAGCAGACTTGCAAGAGTTCTACAATATGTGGCAGACGCTCTCTGACAATCCGGACAACGATGCCATAAAAGTAGCACTTGCAAAACAGACCGAAACACTCTCTGAACATATACGACAGAGTCAGGATCAAATATCCTCCCTGCAAATGCAGACTAACGAAGAGTTAGTTGTAAATATAAATGAGGTAAATACGCTTGCAAAAGAACTCTCAGAGATAAATATCGCCATAGATACGGCAGAATCAGCAGGAATTTATAGTGCAAATGATCTCAGAGACAGAAGAAATGTTATCGAAAAAAGTCTTGCAAGACTCATCGGTGCTGAAACAAACTCAGGGCAACTAGAGTCAAATATACAAATAAACAGTGCGTCAAATACAAAAACAGGCAGCTATACTCTGAGCGTAAACGGTTTTAATATCGTTGATGGAAATACCTATCATCCTATTCATGCGACAAAAGAGAATAATCCCTACGGCTTTTATGAGATATCTTATGAGAGACAAGACGGAAAACTTATCCCTCTTGAAGAAGAGATAAACGGCGGTAAAATCGGGGCTATACTTGATATGCGAGGCGGTACGATCGACACGACGAGCGGTATGCCAACAGATGGTGTTATCCAAAATGCACTCTCTGGTCTTGATGCATTTGCATCAACTTTGATAGAATCCGTAAACAACCTCTACGCAGCAACGGCTACGACAAAGATGGAGTCAAACTATATTTCTCTCAACCCGTCAAATGCTCTTGTAAACTCTTCTTTAAATGTTAAAACAGGCTCTTTTAATCTTGTCGTTTATGATATAGACGGCAACAAAGTGGCTACGCGTGAGATAAAAATAGATAGTGCTACAAGTATGACAGGCGGTACAAACTCGATAGAAGCGCAGATAAACGCAACAGTTGATGACAATGCAAACAGCAGCGCAAATGATGATATAGATGATTTCGTGAACTTTAATTTTGCACTCTTTCGTGATAGTAAAAGTATTGTTGAGCTGGGACTCAAACCGGGCAAAGAGTCTCTGGGATATACTTTTGCTATTGAGGACAATCTGCAAGATGCGAGCTTTTCTTCTGGTTCAAACTTTGCAGGAGCACTGGGACTCAACCGCTTTTTTGACGGTGATAGCGGAAAAAGTATCAATCTCAAAAATGAGTACAGAGAAAACGCAACACTCATCAAAGCGGGCACAAATCCGGCATCCGGAGACAATAGCGTAGCACTCAAGATGATACAGCATCAGTTTGAAAACTTCGATATAAAAGTCGGCACGAAGTCTTATAATACAAGTTTGTACGGGATGTTTGATATCGTTGCAACAGAAGTCGGAGTAGCTGCAAACGCAGCGACAACGAGAAATGAAACAGTAAGTACGCAGTTTAACGCGATTGAGATGGAGTATTTTGGAGTTTCAAAAGTCAGCATAGATGAAGAGATGACAAATCTGATAAAGTATCAAACATCTTACGGTGCAGCTGCAAAAATCATCACAACTATCGATCAGATGATGCAAACACTTCTTGGCATCAAACAGTAAACGCAGGTATGCCGTACTTTAGCATTGCTGTTCTTGTGTTTGTTCTTGCCTTCTCTTTTTTAGGCTCTTTTATTTATGGACAAAGCCCTTATCTGCTTGATTACACTTCGATTTTAGTCCCGCCTTCTTTTGCGCATCCTCTTGGTACGGACAGGCTTGGCCGTGATATTTTAGCGCGGCTCATGGAAGGTGGACAGATATCTATTATCATCGGCGTAGGCAGTGCGTTTATCGCTTCGTTTATAGGACTGATACTTGGTTCGATGGCGGGGTATTTTCGAGGCGGCATTGACAAAGCATTTGTTATAGGCGTCGATTTGTTTTTGACATTTCCGACCTTTTTTTTACTTTTGGCACTTGTGAGTTATGTCAACGCTTCGGCATGGGTTCTTATCCTTATCATCTCCATCACGGGCTGGATGACGACGGCAAGGCTTATCCGTTCGGAGAGTTTTAGTATCACTTCAAAACCGTATATCAAAATACTCAACATAGCTCATGTCGGCAAACTCAAAATCCTACTCAAATATTACGCGCCTATCCTTGCTCCTATCTATTTTGTGAGTTTTACCTTTGGAGTAGGCGGGGCAATACTTGCAGAATCGGGTTTGAGTTTTTTGGGACTTGGTATCGTCGCACCACAAATGAGTTGGGGAACTATTCTCAGTGGGGGCAAAGATGTCGTAGAGATAGCTTGGTGGGTGAGTTTTTTCCCGGGTTTTATGATATTTTTGGTGACCTTTTCTCTTATCAATATCTCAAACTATTTGCAGCAGCTTACAAATAAAAAACAGATTCAGGTCTAACACTTACGCACAACACTTTTTATATTTTTTACCGCTTCCACAGGGGCATGCATCATTTCTTTGTACCTTTGTATTGTAAAGAATACCGTCTTTGTAGCGCCAAAGAGCATCTTCTTGGACAAATTTACTCTCTTCATGGAGGACTTTTATCCCCTCTGCATCTCTATAAAATGCCTTAAACGCAACGATATCCTCTTTGGCAAAAAGCACTTCCAACCCTAACCACTCTACGGCATTGCTGAACTCTTCTATAAGTTCGATATCCTCGGCGTATCTGTTCTCCTTTACCGTACTTTGGAGGAGATATCTAGCGTCACCTTTGACATAAGCACTGTAGCGGCTTCTCATGAGCTCCTCTGGCGTTTTGGCTTCTCTTTTTCCTGCGATAATAGTGCCGCAACAGAGCTCAAACTCTTGTTCATTTCCACAAAAACAGTGCATAATAACTCTCTTTTTTTTCGATATACTAACACAAATAAAGGCAAGCCATGAAAACAAAATCACTTTTTATATCCGCACAAGAGATAAACGCAGGGATGCTTTTTGTATCCATGGGTATGATGGAGATACTCAAACGCAATCTTCATAGAGTTGCATTTTTTCGTCCTATCATCTCTAAACGCAGTGCCAGAGACGAAGATATAAACTTTATGCTCAAAAGATACAATCTTGACATAGCGTATGAAGATACATTTGGTTTTGATGTTGAAGAAGTAGAACATATGATAGCTTCAAACAAACTCAGTGAGCTTATCAATCAGCTCATCATCAAGTTTAAAAAACTTGAATCTAGCTATGATTTTGTCCTCTGTGAAGGGATCCGTCGCTCCTTTCTAAACGCAAACATCAATTACGATCTGAACATCAAAATAGCCCAAAATTTCGGTTCGCCTTATATCAATATCATCAATGCAAAAGAGAAAAGTGCTCATGATGTTTATGAAAATATGATGATAGAAAATGAAAATCTTCTCTCTCATGGCGGTTGTCACTTTGCTACTTTTATCAACAGACTTGACACCGCCAAACATCAAGAGATGCAAAAGCTGCTTGTTGATTATGAGCCTAAGAGTTACCTGCTCAAAGAAGTCGAAGAGCTTAGTTTGCTGAGTATTCAAGATGTTCTTGATTCGCTTTGCGCTACAGAAGTGCTCATGAGTCAAGAGGATAAAGTGCGATATATCCGTAAAGTACGTGTGGCAGCGTTGACGCTGGACAATTTTTTGAGCCACATTGAAGAGGATGATTTGGTTATCGTGCCGGCGGACAGATCAGATATTATTTTGGGACTTTTGGGTGCGCTGTATTCTAAAAACTATCCAAATATTTCGGCGATTATATTTCCGTTTGATATGCGTGCACATCCAAATATCAACAAACTTATCACAGGTCTGGAGCAGTTCAACATCCCTATCATGGCGGTCGCCACGGATACATACGAGACAGCACAAAATCTCTCACGCGTCCACTCTCGTATCCGGGTAAACTCACACAGAAAGATAGCACTTTCTTTGGGACTCTTCAACGCAACCGTCGATACCGCTTATATAGAAAAAAAGATAGCAAGTGCTTCAAGTGATGTGATGACACCGATGATGTTTGAGTACAAAATATTTGAGCTTGCCCGTGTCAACAAAAAACGCATCGTACTTCCTGAGAGCAGTGATGAGAGGATTTTGCGTGCTGCGGAGATAGTGCTTTTGCGTGATGTAGCAGATATTATCCTTATCGGCAAAAAAGAAGAGCTGCGAGCAAATTATCAAAGACTCGGACTTGATCTCAGTCGTGCAACTATTGTTGCGCAGGATGATCCAAAACTTTTGAAGGAGTTTAGTACGCTCTTTTATGAGATGAGAAAAGCAAAAGGTCTGAGTTATCAAGCGGCAGAAGATGCCATGAGCAAGGTGAATTATTTTGCGACGATGATGGTGCATCTGGGTTATGCCGATGGTATGGTGAGCGGTGCGATACACTCAACGGGCGATACAATCCGTCCTGCGATGCAGATTATCAAAACAACACCGCAAAGCTCTTTGGTATCGAGTCTCTTTTTTATGTGTTTGGATACCAAAGTGCTTGTCTATGGAGATTGCGCTATCAATCAAGATCCAAGTGCTGAGGAGCTTGCACAAATAGCGCTCTCTTGCGCAGCAACAGCCGCTGCGTTTGGCATAGAACCAAAAGTGGCGATGCTCTCTTACTCCACGGGTGAAAGCGGAAGCGGAGCAGATGTGGACAAAGTACGTGAAGCAACGCAGCTTGCAAAAGCCAAAAATCCAAATCTTCTCATCGAAGGACCGATACAGTATGACGCAGCGGTAAACAAATCTGTTGCTTCTACAAAACTACCAAATTCTAAAGTCGCCGGAGAAGCCAGCGTCTTTATCTTCCCCGATCTCAATACGGGAAATAATACCTATAAAGCAGTCCAGCGTTCAAGCGGTGCAGTGGCTATCGGACCGATACTTCAAGGACTGCGTAAACCCGTAAATGACCTCAGTCGAGGTTGTCTTGTAGAGGATATCGTCAATACTATCGCCATAACAGCGATACAAGCGGGACAAGCCAAATGAAAATAGCGGTCATAAATTCAGGAAGTTCTTCACTCAAACTCAAACTATTTGATATGCGAACGCAGGAAGTATTGCTCTCAGAACATATCCAAAACATAGGTGAAAAAGAGTCTGCTATACAAACGCATCATGAAGCTATCAAGAGTCTTGGAGTTGATTTTAAAACGCTTGATGCAGTAGGGCATAGAGTAGTCCATGGCGGCGCTGCGTTTAGTGAAGCGACACTGATAAATGAAGAGGTGATAAACGCAATTAAAAGGCTTATTCCTTTGGCGCCTCTACACAATCCTGCAAATCTTGAAGGTATTTTGGTCTGCCAAAAAAAAGCGCCCGATACACCGCAAATCGCAGTTTTTGACACTGCGTTTCATGCGAATATGCCAAAAGAAGCCTATCTTTATGCGCTTCCTCTTGAGATGTATGAGAAGCACAAAATACGCCGTTACGGCTTTCATGGAAGTTCGCACGCGTATGTGGCAAAAAAAGCGAGTGAGATTTTGAATAAACCTCTTCATGAGCTCAATCTTATCACTCTGCATCTTGGAAACGGGGCAAGTGCCTGCGCCGTGCAAAAGGGCGTAAGTATCGATACTTCTATGGGATTTACTCCTCTTGAAGGGCTTGTGATGGGAAGCAGATGTGGAGATATTGACGCTTCTATCGTAGTGTATATGCAAAGAGAACTTGGTATGAGTCTGGATGAAGTCGATACGCTGCTCAACAAAAAGTCCGGTCTTTTAGGCATAGCAGGCATCAGTAATGTCCGTGTTTTGGAAGAGCTTAGGGATGCAAACGCAACTTTGGCTCTTGATATGATGATACGCCGCATACAAAAGTATGTGGGCGGATATATGGCGATTTTGGGTCATGTGGATGCGATAATCTTTACAGGAGGCATCGGAGAAAACTCTGTGCAGATAAGAGAACGTGTTTTGCAGAGTGCTTTGTTTGCAAATGTCAAAAGTTTAGTGATAAAAACCGATGAAGAGTTAGAGATAGCGATAGAGTGTTTGGGAGTTTTGGAAAAGATAAAAAAAATGATCTACAGGTGTAAAAACCTGTAGAAAAGTGTGTAGGGATTACAGAGCAGTAACGTTTTCTGCTTGTGGACCTTTTTGACCTTCGCCTAGTTCATAAGAAACTTTTTGACCTTCAGCCAAAGATACACGACCGTGACCTGAATTGTTCACTTGGCGAAAGTGTACGAACACATCTTTGCCACCATTATCTTGTTGAATGAAACCATAACCTTTTTCTTCGTTGAACCATTTTACTGATCCTTGTAGTAATTCTGCCATTTGTAATACCTGCTTTTTAAATATACACTTCGGGGGAAGTGGAGTCGAAATTTGGAGAGTCTTTAGGTAACAATTGAGCAAAAAACAAAATCACACACTAAAGATGAACTCGAGCCTCATCTTTCATCGAAAAAATTATACCGAAAAAATATGTATAAATTCCAATTTGTATCCCTAGTTAAAACAAATAGCTAGAAATGTCGATATACTAAACATCAATATAAGCCTAAAATAGGAGCTATCAATGAAAGTATCGGCAAATCAAAATGCAATGAGTTCTTTACAAGATTTTAGTGGTGTAAAGAATCTTTATACGCAAAAACTGAGTAATGACGAGTTAAAAGAGTTACGCAAACAGGTTGAAGAGAGTGCAAATGCCTTCACATTTGAATCTACTTCTATCCAAAGTAATCTCTTTGCAAAGAAAGATGATTTTACAAAAAACTATGATGCCTTCCAAGGATTTTTAAAAGATATAGGATACAACGGGAAGCCCATAGCAGAACTCTCCAAAGATGAAGCAGCTGAGCTTGTAAGTGAAGATGGTATTTTTGGTATCAAACAAACTTCTGAACGTATCGCTAATTTTGTTATAAACGGCGCAAACGGTGATGAAAAACTTCTTCGTGCAGGACGTGAGGGCATGCTTTTGGGATTTAAACAAGCCGAAGAGATGTGGGGCGGCAAACTTCCTGAAATCTCTCAGATAACGATGCAAAAAGCGACGGAGATGGTAGATAAGGCCATGAATGATTTAGGTTTTTCTATCATCAATCAGGAAGCATAATTGAGATTGCAGTAGTTCTTGGATATCATTGCGCAGATGATTACAAGAGAGAGAAAAAATATGCAATTTCAACTACAAGATGAATATATAGAACTTTTTAAACTTTTAAAAGTTTTGGATTTGGTAGATAGTGGTGCGCAAGCAAAATATATAGTCGCTGATGGGCATGTCAAACGCAACGGTGTTGTAGAGGTAAGAAAAAGAGCCAAAATAGTCGCAGGTGATATCATAGAAGTTGCAGATGCAACGATAGAAGTGGTTGCGTCGTGAGGGCTTTTTTGCTTGGGTTATTTTTAAGTGTTTCACTTTTTGCGGATTTTTATATCGTAAACGGTTTGGAAAAAGTAAAAATGACAGAGCTTGAGTCCGGTGTGATAGATTTTGCAATGTTTAAAGATATCGCTCATGTCAAACGCTCGGATAAAGAGCTTCATGCCTATGGTAAAGAAATCGCTTTTAATCATAGACATCTCAACTTTAGGCTTGCAACTATCTCTCTCAAACAACAAAACTATACGATTACGGAGTGGAGTCAAAAAGCACAAAACGCAAGTGACGAGTATTATATAAACTTCGCCGATTATACCCGTGAAGATGGATATATGCTGCAGCTTTTTTACAAAAACAGATGGTATGTAGCGGTACTTGGCGAACCGCTTGAGCTGCTTCATGAGCTCTTTGGAAAGTTAGATGTGACTGATCCTAATCTTGATGTGGCTGCTGCTATAAAAGCAGTAAAACAGGCAAGAGTTGCGTTTGCTTTGGACCCTTTGTTTCAAAAAGTCGAAATAGAACTTGAGAACAGATATATCAATGATCTCAAAAGCAGAAAAAATTATAATCAACAAGAACGGGTAGAGTTTAAAAAATAAATGAGCTCAAAATCCCGATCATTTAGTAAAAAAGTTCTTTTAGCTTTTTTATTTCAAGCCCGAGATTAAACGCAAAGAGTAATTTAAGGTTTTTCGCTGCACCCTTAATATGAACTTACTTGAAAAATATAATAAAAAATATTTATTATTAGTATCGTTTTGTAACAATTCTTTATGTGAATAGAAGAATATTCTTGTAAATAATAAAGAGTTATATTATAATATATCACAAAATAATCATTTTTTTTTGATGATAAGGAATGAGCATGGAAAGTAAAAGAATTACAATAGTCGAAGATGATGAAATAACAGCATTAAACTTAAAATTGTCTCTTAAAAAACAAGGGTATGCGGTTGTTGCCGTATATGATAATGCAGCAACGGCAAAAAGTAAGATGAGTGTGGACAATCCTGATATCGTGATTATCGATATTTCTTTACAAGAGAGTAATGACGGTATCGAGCTTGCAAAACTGGTACGAAAAAAATATAATCTTCCATTTATATTTTTGACTTCTTACAGTGATGATGAAATCATATCGCAGGCGAAACTGACTGAACCTTACGGTTATATTTTGAAACCATTTGATCCAAACTCTCTCCATGCAACTCTGCAAATGGCTCTATTCAAATACGATATGGAAAATCAGAGAAAAGAGGATATTCACTCACTCAAAGTAGATAAACTCAACCTTGAAAAACTCCTCTATTCAAAAAGAACTTCAGATAAACCGATAGTTCCTTTTGGAAATGATTATCACCTTGATATTAGTATATGTGAGACTTTTTACAAAGGTAAAAAGATAAAACTTACAAAAAAAGAGAATGCTTTCTTGCGTTTGCTTGTCGCGCAACTCGGTCTTGTTGTGACATTTGAGCAGGCGATGAATTATGTTTGGGATGAACACGGTGCTACAGAAAACAGTGTGAGAACTTTGGTCTGGCGTTTGAGAAACAAACTAGAGACCGATATCATCAAAAATGCTTCAGGTATAGGCTACTATATCGAAGAATAGATTAGAAAATTTTGATCTCATTGACTCTTTGGGCTATGGTCTCATAGCTTGAGAGATAGTCGTAATCATTTTCTTCATGTTTCGCCTTCATCTCCATCTCACTTGCGGTATTTTGCAATATTTCTATCCTGAAATTGGCACTAGAACCTTTGATACTATGTGCATGAAGCGCTATTTTTTTATACTCTTTTGTCTCAATGGCGTTTTTTAACTCAGGAAGTATTTTGCCCATTTTTTTGATATACAGAGTGATAAGCATCGTTAATTCATCATTGTTTAAGAGTAATTCATCAGCAAGTTTTTTTATATTAATACCTTGAATTTGTTTTTGTTCTTTCTGTGATGATTCATTTTCGACTCTCTCTTTGGAATCGGTTTTGAGATATGTCAAAAAGACTCTCTCTAGCTCTTTGATAACAATAGGTTTTCCTAAAAACGCATCAAATCCGCTCAGAAGTCCTCTCTCTCTAGCCCCTTTGATAACATTTGCAGTTAGTGCTGAGATAGGTGTATGACGCAAAGATTTTTGTTTTTCATACTCAAGAATCGCTTTGATTGCTTCATTTCCGTCCATGAGCGGCATCTGCTCATCCATCAAGATTAAATCATAGGTATTTTTCTTAAAAAGAGACACTGCTTCAAGACCGTTGGCAGCCATATCAAAACTCAAACCGTATTTTTGGAGCAGTATCTTGATAAGTTCTTGATTTGCTTCATTGTCTTCTGCAACCAAAATATGTCCTACAAAACGCTGTGATATTTTTTTGGAGTAAGGAATATAGGTCTCAGGATATAAAAGCTCACTAAAAGCAACATGGATTTTAGAGCAGTATAGAGGAAAACAGATAGCGTTTATGTGTGTATATTTTTCATACTCATCATATTGTTTGCTCATGAGAGCGATGGCGTGTTTATCAGAGTTTTTTATTTTGTTTTTGAGCTGTTGGTTTATCTCTTCATGTACAAAAATAGCCACATCAAACTCTCCATCGAGAGTATCTACAACCTCTACGTTCATCTCAAATATTTTGGCATAACGGATAAAAGATTCGTGTTGGAAACTTGTTTGTTTGTCTTGTGCGTAAACTACCATCTTGAGCTTTTGAAACTCTTGGATATCCGCAAAAACTTGGCACTGGTAAGAGTGTACCTCTATGGGTATCTCCACCCAAAAAGTGCTTCCTTTTTGAAGTTCTGATTCTACGCCTATATGTCCTGCCATATGTTCCGTGAGCTGATGGCAGATGGAGAGACCAAGCCCCGTGCCGCCTGAGTTTTTAAACTCACTGTACTGGGCTTGTGCAAAGGCTGTGAAAATATTTTTGATATCTTTTGCTTCTATGCCGATTCCGGAGTCTCGAACACTGATTTTGAGCATCTTGTTATGACAGGTCGCGATAACACTTATGATACCTTGATTGGGAGTAAATTTGATGGCATTACTCAAAAAATTGGAGAGAATCTGTTTGATGCGCAGGGCATCGGCAAAAATCTCTTTGGGAATCATCGGATCGATAAAAGAGGTAATGGTGATATTTTTTGAAGTGGCACTTGCAACAAAAAGCTCCATAGTATGACTAATCTCTTCATGGACAGAAAAAACCTGCGGATCAATAGTAAATTCACCGCTGCGGAGTTTGGAAAAATCAAGAATATCATTGATAATACTCAGGAGATTTTCTCCGCTGTTAAGGATGATTTCGAGAGAATTTCTCTGTTTTTTGGAGAGTTCATCGTCGAGTAAAAGATTGACAAATCCAAGAATCGCGTTTAAGGGAGTGCGTATCTCATGAGACATATTGGAGAGAAAATACTCTTTAGCTTGTCCGGCTTGAAGTGCCTCTTGTCTGGCATCAATAAGTTTTCTAAATATAGTGTCCGTATAATGTTTTAAGATACCTCTAAAGTTTTTGTCGAAAATATAAGAAATCTCATCTACAAGTTCTTTAGAAGCCAAAGATGCATCGTAAGAGAAGTCAATCATCGACCTTCTAAAATGGCTGCATATCTCAAAAAGCTCATCGGCACTGATTTCTCTATTTTTGAGATAGAGTAGAAGTTCTTGCATAATAGGGCAGTTGCCGACTTCGCGCTCTCCTGAGATAACGCCTATAAAGTAGTCAAAAACACCGCTTGCATACTCTTCTAAAAAAAAATCCACATCAATATTGTGCAGTTTTAAAATCTCTTTGGGTGAAGCGTAACCCATCCATTGATTTAAAATAATCTTTTTAGAATTTTTAAACTTCTCTTGAGAAGCGATAAGATGGGGTATTTCATTTTGCATACATGAGCCTAAAAAGGATTTACAAAAAAGTATGAAAGAATCATCACAAGTGTTAGCTTCGTAAGCGAAATCACCGTAGTTCCTACAATATTGCCTATTTGGCAGCTTGTACATGAACTATAACTTTTGCCCTCGTATTGTGCATAAAAAAAGTAGATAATGTTTGTCGCCAAAACGCCGTAAGAGAAATAGAGCTGCGTTTTCCATAAAGATGAGAGCATCTCGACTTCACTTACAAACAAAGATACGACAAAAATTGCCGCGATAATAATAGTCAAAATATTGGAGAGTTTTGTGAGATAGTCGCGTTTAAAGGTCGTTGGACAAACTTCGGAGATAGCCACATCTGCACCAAACTCCAGCTTTTTTTCAAATCTGGCTTTTTCATCTTTGGAGAGTTTAGGCAAAAAAGTAGAACCAAAAGTATAATCTATCTTTCGCTGTAAAAGTACACTCAAAGCCCCATCTGCTTGAAGTGAATGTTGCGCACCGCTTCTGTCTTGATAGACGATACTTATCTTGTCATGTCTCTGCACAGCCGCACTGAGATTTGGAAAATAGGCGGTTTTTTCTGTTGTGGTGATTTTGCCGTTTGTGGAGATAAGTCTTGGGTTGAGTAGTTCTATAAAAGTGCCGTCTTCATTTTTTATGAGGATGATATTGTAATAGCTTCCTACCTGAAACGCAGCAAGCCCATCAAGGTTGTTTGCGTTTATCGTCTCTTCCATATTATCAATCAATGAAAAAATATTTTGATCAAATACTCTTACATCGGTTGCATACTGTACACTTGGAGGCGTTGGATATTTTTTTATTTCTAGGATCAATGTGTGACCTTTTTTATGGATTGTAGATGAAAAACTCCCAAGTAGGGAGTTTTGTACGCAGAGTTAGTGGCTTTTACTGACCACTACAAGCATCTTAAGATTGATGATGATAAATCTTATAATTTGAAAAATCACACATGTTCTCATTTTTTTTGCAAAAGGTCCAGGTGTCATAGTCGTAAAGTTTTGACTATATGCCTTGATGTTCGCTTCTTCTTTTTTTCCTGCCATAATATTTCCTTTATATGTATTTTTTTATTTTTTATTCTGGGATCAATGTCCAGCCGGCTTTGAGCTTGGCTTTCCAAATAAACAAGTGATGTAAGATATGTTTGATCCAGTGACCGGCAAGACCGATTTCACCAAAAGTATAATCCGTATCACGGCCTGTTCCCGGATATTTTTCAAAGTCAGGAACAACAGGATAGATAGTCATTGCCGCAGCAGTTCCGTTGAAGAGACCTTTACCGGCAGATGCAACACATGCAGCACCCATGTTTGCCATAGAAGCTTCGTGTAATGGAGCATTTTCGCCTTTTAGGATTCTATCGCAGATACTATGTGCTACAGCTTTTCCGATGATACCAGATGGCATACCTGTACGAGGAGGTGTCGGGTTGATCGGTGTTCCGTTTGGTGAACTCATTGGCTTAGAAATCGGGTGTGGCGGTGCAAATGCGATACCGCAAGCGAACATATTTGAGTATGTAGGATTTTGGTATGTTTTCGGCCAGTCAGATGCTTTCCAGTTTTCATACGCACCTGCCGCGTAGTTTGCATCCACTTTCATAAATCCGTTTGGAGCAAAAACAGTAGCAGTGATATCTTCACCCGCTTTGTCAAATGCTTTTAAACCAACACCTGCAAATGGAGGAATAAGCATAGAGAAGTTGAACTCTTCTTCACCCATAGTTCCATCAAGAAGCTCGTAGTGTGCTTTACCAGACTCTACTTTGTTGACATGAGCACCGATAATCCAATCAACACCACGCTCTGTAAAGAGAGACTCTGCGAAGATTTTTGAACTTACCGCATAACCCATAGTTTTCATATGAAGTCCGCCAACACCGAAGTCACCTAAGAAAGATTCGTTTGATATCCATTTGATATCTGCCATATCACGAACACCCGCTCTGTTTAGCTCATGTTCGATGTTGAAGATGTACTCAAACGCAGCACCTTGGCATGTACACATACCATGACCTGTTCCGATGAGGAATTTTTGGCGTTCGCCTTTTTTCATCTTTTGGATACATTTTTCTAGCTCATGTGATGCGTGAACCGCATGGTCTGCAGTACATACAGAAACAGTATGCTCACCTAAATTGCTTCCTTCACCCAAGCCTGGAGTTGCGCCGAAGTTGAGTTTTGGTCCTGTTGCGTTTATGATATAGTCATACTCGATATTTTCAGTTGTACCTTCTTTGCCGGCAGCTGTAAACTCTACAGTTACAAAAGGCTTGTTGCTTGTTGCGTTTCCTTCTGGATTGAGAGAGAGTGCTTTTGCTTGTTTGTAAGTGATGCCTGCTTTTGCATATACAGGAGCTAAGTCAAAAGTAACTTCTTCTTTGCTCATCTGACCAACACCAACCCAAATGTTTGATGGAATCCAATTCCATTTTGCATTTGGAGTAACTACTACGACCTCGTGTGCCGAACCTAACCATTTTGCCGCGAAGGTAGCTGCTGTGTGACCAGAAACTCCTCCCCCTAGAACAACTAATCTTGCCATATATTTTCCTCTAAAAAAAAGTTCTGTATTACTCTATCACTAATGTATCACATTCGTATCACAAAGAATTATTAAATTTTTAATAATTATTATAAATGGCAAGAATAGCAAAAACAAAGCCCGAATTATAGGGCTTATGTGAAGGTTAAAAATAAAAATTACTTCATTTTTAAAATTTTACTGATTATTTCATAAACATTTTTTGAAAGTGAGTGTGTAGAAACTACACGTTCCAACTCTTTGTGCATAAGAGTTTTGTTGGTTGGGTTGAGTTTTTCGTAGATTTTAAAAGCACCTGCAAGCCCTGAAGCTATTTGTGCGTTGATTGTATCTATTTCGATGATTTTATCCGCTACAAAAGCGTAACCATAACCGTCTTTTGCATGAAAATGTTTGTAGTTTCTTGCAAATACGCCGATAAGAGAGCGGACAAGATTTGGGACTTTTGCATCATATACAGCGTCGTTTTGAAGCGCTATAACTCTCTGCAGTGTTCCTTCTCTGTGAGAAGCAGCAAGAATAGAAAAATATTTATTCATCACCAGCGTGTCATTTTTGTATTTAGCATAAAAATCAGCAAGTGCCGCTTCGGCAAGAAACGCACTTGTATTTTCCAAAATATCCAGCGCTGTTATCCTATCTGTCATAGTAAGAGAAGTCTCATACTGCGTTTTGACTAAAGTGAGTACATCTTCAGATTCAAGTGCCGATAAGAGATGCAGGACTCTGTTCTTAAGCGCGCGTTCACCCATACTTTTGCTGTCGATAGCATCGCATTGGGGCTTATGATATTGCGCGTAAAGAGCAAGGAGTTTGTCTTTAAAAGTCAGTGCGAGATGTTTTGAGAGTTGCTCTTTTGCTTCATAAAGAGGTTCAAAATCAACTTCTGTTTGCCTTTGCATGAGCACCCCGATACTTGGCAGCTCAAGCAAAAGCGCTTTATAAGAGAGATCTGCATCCAAATCCAAAAGATAACCATAAGCATCCACAAACGCTGCGTTTATCGCTTCTCCTCGTATGATACTCTCCAGTGTCTCTACCGCAAAAGATTGTGCCGATTCGTAGCGTAGAAAACTATTGCTATCGTGACGCATCAAAAACGCATAGTTTACCTCGTCTTGTTCGATGATGATAGGTGCGCTGAAGTCACGGTTGATAGAGAGAATCGGTTTTGCATTTAGCCCTTCAAAAATAAAAGTCTCTTCTTCTTTTGAGACGATAAGTGTTTGTGCTAGTAACTCATCGCCGCTTTTGGAGTCTAAAAGTGCCATCTTCAAAGGATAAAAATAGGGCTCTTGCGTTTTGCCGTCTATTGCGTTTGGCACTTTTTGTCTCAAACGCAGCGTATAAACTCCCTCTTCAAACTGCTCATGTACATGGAGTTTCGGTGTGCCGTTTTGGTGATACCATTTCTCAAACTGTGATAAATCCACACCGCTCGCAGAACTCATCGCCCAAAGAAAGTCTTTGGTCGTGACCGCTTGACCGTCAAAAGTCTCAAAATACAAGTCCGTTGCTTTGCGGTAATGCTCTGCACCCAAAAGTGTATGTATCATACGGATGACTTCTGCTCCTTTTTCATAGACCGTGGCGGTATAAAAGTTGTTCATAGAGATATAAGACTCTGGCTGGATAGGGTGTGAAGTAGGGGAAGCATCTTCTACAAATTGTCGCTCACGAAGGGAGATGACATCTTTTATCCGTTGCACTTGGGCAGAGTTGAGGTCGGCTGAGAAACATTGGTCACGAAAAACTGTCAGACCTTCTTTGAGTGTAAGTTGAAACCAGTCACGGCAGGTGATACGGTTACCCGTCCAGTTGTGAAAATACTCATGCGCGATAACACTCTGGATACCCATAAAATTGGCATCCGTCGCCGTGTCTTCATTGGCTAGGACATAATGTGAGTTGAAGATATTGAGCCCTTTGTTCTCCATCGCACCCATGTTGAAACTATCTACTGCGACTATATTGTAGATTTCAAGATCATATTCGCGACCGTATTTTTCCTCATCCCAAGTCATAGACTCTTTGAGCGATTGCATAGCATGAGCACATTTGGATTCGTTGCCAAGGTCGCAGTAGATATTGAGCTCTATCTCAGAGCCGCTCATGGTTGTAAATGTGTCATTTACACAGCCCAAATCTCCCGCAACAAGTGCAAAAAGATAAGAAGGTTTTGGATGCGGATCCAACCATGTCACGGCGTGTCTTTCTTTGAACGTATCATGACACTGCGTTTTGTTCCCGTTGCTCAGAAGTATCGGATATCTTTTTTTGTCCGCGATAACGGTTGTGGTAAAGACGCTCATGACATCGGGACGATCAAGATAGGGTGTGATACTTCTAAAACCTTCAGGCTCGTTTTGTGTACAGAAGATAGCTCCTGATTTGTAGAGTCCTTCGAGTTCCGTGTTGTTTTGCGGGTAAATTTTGTTGATGATTTTTATACTAAACGCAGTGGGAACATTGAAGATAGTGAGCTTTTCGTCTGCATAGTCGTAACGGCTGGATGTGAGTTGCAGGTCGTTGATCCAGAGTTCGATGAGTTCAAGGCTTGTGCTTGATAGTTCGAGATCTTTGGCATCTGCATCATTTTTTCTCAACTGCATAGTGTTTGTGACCGTCGTATATTCTTCGTACAGGTCAAAAACAAGATCGACTTTGTCTATACTAAAGAGCGGTTTTTGATAATCTTTTAGATAAATAGCTTTCATTTCACTCATATTATTTCTCTTTTATTTTTTGGCGAATCATAACATATTCGTTGTTTGCAAGAACTACTCTTTGTCATCATTGTAAGCGTCTATAAAATCATCAAGCAGAAAATAGACAGACTCCAAAGTATCTGTATAAGCATCTTTTGTCTCAAAAAAATCATTGGCATGGTAGGTAAACGCAAGTGTTTCTACAGCGTCTTTGCGTTTGGTGCGGATCTCTTCACCTACGGCGATACCGACATTGACGATATAAGTCGTAGCAACTTTGACAGATTCGATTTTTAGCATAAAAGTCGCGCTGTCTGGTGCGTCTAGCGTGATGCCGGCTGCACGAAGTTTTACATTTATCGCCTCTTTGAGGGCATTTTCTTGCGTTTTGTCGATAAAGTCACTTTTGTTGATCAAGTAGACACGAAGGTTTTGCAGGTTGTCCAAAGTAAAAGGAGGCGCTGCGAAAAGAGAAATTTGCAACAAAACAAGCAGGAAAAACTTTTTCATTTTTTCTCGCTTTTATAAGTATGTATCGTATCATCAAGTGTTCCTAAAAACTCATCTTTTTTGACATATCCCAAAGACTCAAAAAGAGTATCTCCGCTTTTTGGATCTATAAAATAGACGGTCGGAATCCTTTGTGCAAAATAGGCTGGAGGATATTTTCCTTTGTCGTGGTTTTTGTCTAAGATAAGGGCAATGAAGTTTTCGTTTACTTTCATCGCAACGGCTTCTCTTTGGAGCGTTTTTCTCTCAAACTTACGACACCACGGACAGTAGTCTCCGACCATAACTATCATGAGCGGCTTGTTCTCTTTTTTGGCGACCGCAAGAGCCTGATCATACTCTCTATAATATCCCATAGTCGTAGAAAACTCATCTATCTGCGCGGCAAAAAGCCCAAAAACAAGGGCAAAAAATAAAACAACTGTTTTCATCAAAAAACTCCTAAAATGTAAGTTGTCAATTATAGCATCCTCTTATGCAATCTTGAATGTTTTTGTTGTCGTGTTGTTGTGAAAATGTAATGTATGATTTCGATACTTTTTTACAGGAAAAAAAATGGTAGATTTTAGAATCGGCGCATACCTTCTTAAGCCTTTCAATATAGATTCAAAAGAGCTCATGGAGAGTTATCTACAATATGTTCAGAGCAATCTCAGCGACTACTCATTTGCGGCCAATTTTATGTGGCTTGGAAATTCTAGTGGATTTTATACGATAGTCAATGATACTTTTTGTCTTTTTATACTCAATGGAAGCGAACTTTCTATGCTTTTGCCACCACTTGGAAAACTAGAAAACATCAATGATGCCATCATCGAATGTTTTGTCATCATGAACACAAATAACTCCTCAAAATATCTCTCACGCATAGATTATGTAGATGAATACTATATGCAAAATTTTATTCATGATGTGGAAGATTTGGAGATATTTGAAGTGCTTGAGAACTATCTTGTCGAGAAAAAACTTGCCGATTATGTCTATAATATCGACGACCTTATCGAACTTCGCGGCAATAGTTATCATACGAAACGCACTGAAATAAACAAGTTTAAAAACATCTATCCAAACTATGCGGTGGAGATACTTGATGCAAAAATCCATGCAGGCGAGATCACGGAGTTGTTCAATCGCTGGGTAGTCAACCGCATGAAATATATGCCAAAAGTCGAAATCGATGCCTTTTTGGATGGTATAAACTATGAGCGTTTTGCTATCAAACGCATTCTCAAATATTATGATAGATTGGGTTTATACGGCATGGTGCTCAAGATTGACGGCGCATTTGTCGGCTTTACTGTTGGTGAAAAGGTGAGCGAATCTACCGCAAGCGTGCTTATCGAGAAAACAGAGTTTGATATTTTGGGTTCGGCGCAGTTTATCTTTAGAGAGTTTTGTAAGGTGCTCAAAGAACAGTACGGTTCAACCTATATAAACGCAGGTGATGACATGGGATTTGAGAACCTCAAAAAAGTCAAACTCTCTTACCGTCCGAAAAAACTCTTGCCAAAATATTCTATTTATCAGAAAAACTGATGCAAATCTCACAAGCTTCTCTCACGCACCTTGAAGCTCTTTGTGAGCTTGAGAACGCTATCTTTGATGCCCAAAGTTTCCCGCTCTCAAAACGCAACTTCATCTATCATCTCAAAAAAGGAAACATCTTTGTTGCACGAGAACAAACGCAGCTTGTAGGCTATATTTTGATATTTTTTTACAAAAAATCTCTGCGTATCTATTCCCTTGCGGTAGATGAGCGTTTCCGCGGTCGCAATATCGGAGTTGCGCTTATGCAGTATGTAAAAGATCTAGCAAACGCAGCAGACAAACGCAGCCTCACCCTCGAAGTAAAAACCTCCAATCGAAACGCAATACGATTGTATGAAAAGTTTGGCTTTAAAATACTCAAAACACTCAAAGAGTATTATCCAAATGAAGACGGGTATAAGATGGGGATGGAGTGTGTTCTATCCTTAAAAAAATGCTGACCCTGTCCCACCTTCCTCCTCGCAATACAACTTCACATTTTATAATCGCAAACTAGACCTGCATCATAACGCTCTTTTTGTTTTGTCTCTAGAAATATTGTAGCTAACACTTTGCTAACACTTATACGCTACAATCTTTTTAGTCTAAAATAATGGAGTAAATCATGGAAATCAATTCATCGCAGCAAATGATGCAAATGCAGCATCAGTACATGAAAGGTCAAGGTGGGGGAAATGGTATGCGAGATTTGATGCAATCACTCTCAAGTGAAGATGCAAGCGCACTCAAAGAGCAGATGGCTTCACTCTCGTCAAGTGATAAAAAAGCACTCAAAGAACAAATAGCTACACTTGATTTAACTACACTCTCTTCAACTGATTTGGCTCAAAGTATCTCTTCGTTTTTGAGTTCATTGCAAAGTTCAGAAGTATCTACTGCACCTTCTTCGCTCAGTTTCTATGCATAAGCACATTTAGTGCTTGCAGTGGATTTTTTCCTAGTTCCAGTCGTCTCGATGGGAATTCGTATATATAAGTGATTGATACAAATCTGAATTCCCACGAAAATCGTGGAAACGAGTAAAATGACGTATTGTAATGTTTTTTATATACCTTCCACAATTCCAATCTCATCTTCACTCAGTTCATAAAGTTCATATACCATTTTGTCTATCTCTTTATCGGGATGTTTGTCGCGACTTTTTTTGAGCACAAAAAAGAACTGCCGCATAAGCTCTCTTCACTTGGATTTGGCTTTTTGATTCCCGTTTATTTTATCTATGTGGGTTCTACGGTCAATATGCAAGCGC
>JAQTWZ010000003.1:0-5337 GCA_028689055.1 Sulfurimonas sp.
AAAATACTCGGTGAAAAATACCGAAACCGCCGAAAACGATTCGGCTTACGCTTCAATCTGATCTGTGCATTTGTAAACGCTGATAGAGCTTTAGGGATAAAATGATGGGTTATGCAAGAAGTCTATTCTCATAATCATCCAATTGGCGATTATGGACTGTTATCAAAGCCTATAAAAGTTCGCTTATGAAATAATTACGACCATTACCACATTAACAGGAAATCTTTTTATGTGATGAATTTTGATGATGCCGTAAGCGAGTAAACTGATATTTTTCTTTACGCATTACAAGAAAATTTCCCTGATAATCATCTCATCCTGGTCTGGGACAAAGTACCATTTCATCGTTCACAATCCCTTAAAAGAAAACATATAACACTTATATCATTACTATCATATTCTCCTCAACTAAACTCTATACCCTGTTGTCAACCATAAAGGTTGAGAAATAGATAATGCTAAACTAGATTCTTTTTCCATGGATGATATTGAGATTGTAATAATAAGACTGTTCATAGATTTACTGCAGTTCGTGCTAGAAGTAGAAAAAGGCTAGACTTATAGTCTGCCATTTCTAGTTCTTCTGCGAAATACAGTGAAAATAAAGCTTTTTAAACGCGGGCTTCTTCGCGGCGGTTTAGATATGCCCAGTTCGCATCTACGCGTTCTTGCCACTCTTTGATTAAGTATTTATACTCATCTTTAAATAGGTGTTTGAAACGCCCTTGAGCCGCTAAATATTCTTCAACAGGAACAACATTTTTTGGTCTGTATGTGATATTTAGCTCATGTCCGTCAATGATTTCATACAGTGGAAAAACCAATGAATCCGTTGCAAGATCAGTAATCATCATTGTATCTTTAGGGTCAAATTTCCACTCTGTCGTACAAGGTGAAACTGCATTGATAAATACAGGACCATCTACTGAAAAACCGTGTTGGATTTTCTTGACCATATCCTTCCATTTGTTCGGAGCAACTTGTGCTGCATAAGGAATATTGTGTGAAGCCATGATAGATACCATGTCTTTTTTGTTTTTCTTCTCACCATAGCTTACGCGACCTGCAGGGGCAGTAGTAGCACTTGAACCGATTGGTGTTGAAGATGAACGCTGTCCACCCGTATTTGCATACACTTCATTGTCAAGAACAACGTGCATGATGTTATGACCACGTTCCATACAGCCAGAAATCCACTGAAAACCGATGTCATAAGAAGCACCGTCTCCTGCAAAAGATACAAATTTAGGATTGCGATCTGGCTGCTTGAGGCGACCTTTGTTTTTAAGAGCTTTGTACATAGCTTCTGCACCTGCAACTGCAGTTGAACCATTTTCAAAACCGATATGGATCCAAGAAGCATCCCATGAAGTATATGGATAAACCGCCGTACATACTTCCAAACAACCAGTTGATGCAGAAAGCACCAAATCATCATTTGTTGCGTTTAGTACTTCACGAACGATGATAGAGTGCGCACAACCAGGGCATAAAAGGTTTGCACCTTCAAAACGGTCCGCTGATGTTGAAAACTCTTTTAAGTTTTTTATTTTTTTCATTTCACTCATAGTTTTCTCCTTATAAAAATGATAGTTTCGGTCCACGAACACCGATAAACTGTTGTAATGGAGTAGTTATTTTACCTGCATCTACATTTGCTTGAAGTTCAGTAAATAAATCTACTAAATGTTTTTTTGTTAAGTCACGACCGCCAAGGCCATATACTTTACCACAAAGCATTGGACGAGTTTCAAGGTTATAAAGACATCCAGCCATTTCATTAAACAACATACCCGGAGCACCATTTGGAGATGAACGGTCAAGTGTGGCTATCGCTTTTGCACCTTTAAGTGCTTCTTGCAACTGCATAAATGGGAATGGACGAACAACACGAAGACCAACAACACCTGCTTTGATGCCTTTTGCTCTCATCTCAGTTGCCACTTCACGTGCAGTTTCAACTGAAGTACCCATACAAACAACTGCTACATCAGCATCGTCCATATCGTATTTTTCAACTATACTATATTTACGACCGCTTAGTTTTTCAAAATCATCAAACGCAGCTTGGATTTTTGGTAAAACTTTAGTCATAAGGTCATTATGTTGACGTGCTTTGTGTTCAAAGTGCCAATCTTCTTCAGTTTGAACACCATGTGTTACAGGGTGTTCAAAGTCTAGCATATCGTTCATAGGTTTAAAATCGCCTACAAAACCATATCCTTGATCATCTGTCAAAGTTTTTACACCTTGTGCAGTGTGAGATGTCATAAATCCATCTTGATGCACCATACAAGGAAGTCTTACTTCATGATCTTCAGAGACTTTAAATGCTATAAAATTTAAGTCGTAGGCATCTTGAGGACAATATGCATCAAGCTGAATCCAACCGCTATCACGCCCAAGGTACATATCTGAGTGGTCACCATTTACGTTAAGTGGCGCAGCAAGTGCACGATTCACAACGTTTAGTACTATTGGTAAACGCATACCTGAAGCTTGGTAAAGTGTCTCAACCATGAGTGCAAAACCTTGAGAAGAAGTTGCAGTTGCAACACGTCCGCCCGCTGCAGCAGCACCGATACATCCGCTCATTGCGGCATGTTCAGACTCAACCATTACAAACTCACCTTCTACATAACCATCAGCCAAAAATTTCGCATAACCCTCAACAATAGGAGTTGATGGAGTAATAGGATAAGCAGCCACAACGTCAATCTGACACTGTCTCAAAGCCTGTGCAGCTGCAAAGTTACCATCCCATACTTCGATATCTCTTAATTCCATTTTATCAAATGCCATTATTTTGTCTCCTTGTCTTTTGCAGGCCATTGTGTAAGCACTGCTTCTTCATCTGCTTGTTCAGGGAACATTAAAAGTGATTTAGGGTTTGTAGGACATACTTCAACACAAATACCACAGCCTTTACAGTGATCCATATCCACACCAATCATCTTTTTATCTCTAGCGATGATTGACATATCTGGACAATAAATCCAGCAAAACTGACAATCTATACAGAAGTCCTTGTTAAAAACAGGTTTTGCTATTCTCCAGTCCGCAACGCTTGCGACAAAAGAATTACTCTGTGAATAATTACGGTCTTCTTGTTGTGTAGTCGCGATATCATTTGACACTCCATCAAACGAACGGAGCATTGCTCCGATTTCAAATTCGTCCCATCCTCTCTTTGCCATCATGCTCTCCTTATTTCACTTCATCATATGCGCGTTGAATTGCTATCATATTCGCATCAATGATTTTTTGTGGTAGTTTTCCAAGAATTCTCACCATACTCTCTTTGAAAAATTCTATATCATACATTTTTGAAACTTTCATAAAAGCTCCAAGCATAGGTGTATTTGGGATAGCTTTGCCAATAGTTTCTTGAGCTATTTTAATACAATCAACTGTATAAACTTTCTTATCTGCAAGTTTTGGCTGGGATGCAACAAGCTCTTGCGTGCTCATGTGCGTTGTTATGATGTAAACAGTGTTTTCTTTATGATTGATCGTAACATCAGAAGTATAAACCAACGCAGGATCGATTACGAAAACAAAATCAGGTTCCATATATTTTTCATGATTCATAATCATCTGATCATTTACACGATTATATGCTGTCATCGCAGCGCCACGCTTTGCAGAGCCGTAAAATGCGAATGCCTGTACATGCTTACCGGTTGTTGAAATAACATCCGCCAAACCTTTAGCACCAGTTACTGCACCTTGTCCAGCGCGGCTATGCCATCTTATTTCTAGCATTCATTCTCCTTTTTTTTTAAGAAAATTTATAAGTTTTCTCTCATTTCTAATTTAGTGTATTTTAGGCAAGTTGCTCTTAAATATAGCTTGATGGATTTGCGCTTATTCTATATATAAGTTATTTGTGTGATATATGCCTCTTCTCTAAATACACGACAGCTTCAAATACATCATCTAATACAACATCTGTAAACATTTTTAGTGTATCAAAAGTATCATAACCACTTAACACCGCTATAGACTTTATCTTCGCATTACTTGCACAAAGGAGATCAAGTTTTGTATCTCCTATCATCCAAATATCTTTTTCATCAGACTCAAAACTTTTTAAAGCCTTTAAAATGGGCTCTTGATGTGGTTTAGGATTTTCTACATGTTCTCGTCCGATGAGTACTTTAAAGTAGTGCATAAGACCAAAATGTTCTAAAAGTATTTGCGAATATTCACCTGTTTTTGTCGTCACAATTCCCAGTTCTGCAAATTTGCTTGCTTTGACAATAGCTTCTCTTGCGTTTGAGAGCAGTATTGTTTTTTGAGTAGAAATCAAACGATAATGCTTTTTGTATGTAGCAACAAAATCCCAAACATTTTCCTGTTCTATTCCTAATTCTAAAAACATAATATCAAGCGGATATCCGATCAAAGATTTGACTGCTTCTGCATCTCTTTGTGAGCATCCGTGAGACTCAAATGTGTGATGAAAACTCTCTAAAATTGCCTCAGTTGAGTCAATCAAAGTGCCATCCAAATCAAAAAGTATTATCATTCTATCTCCTCTTTTTCCCAATCAATATAATTGTGCCAAATACCGCTTGGACTTGACTCTATATTTTGTATCTTTGTATCTACTGCCGTGATTGCATTTGGTATAAACAAAAATAGATAAGGATTGTCAGCTACAATGATCTGAAACATCTCTCTAAAAAGTGTATCAAGCTGCGTTTTGTCTATGATTTCTTGCGAATCTTCTATCATTTTGTCCATGCGAGGATTATTGTACCCGACAAGATTAAATCCGCCTTTTTTATCACTTTGTGTATGCCAAAACATATAAGGATCAGGCATCGGTGAAAGTCCCCAGCCAAGAAGAACGGTATCAAAATCATTTGGAAATACAACCGTATTTAAAAAAGCCTGCCACTCCATCACACGCAAAGTGACGATGACTCCGGCGTCTTTGAGCTGATGTTGCAGTATCTCTGCTGCATAAGGTCGGATAGAATTTGCATTGGATGTTGCTATCTCAAAAACAAATGGATTTGCTGCATCATAACCCGCTTCTTTTAAAAGTTCTTTGGCTCTTTTGATATCGCGTTTTGGAGCTTTTACATCTGCATTAAAAGCTTTTGTAGATGGCAAAAATGGACCCGTACAGACCTTCGCATGATCAAAAAAAAGTATCTTGACCAGTTGCTCTCTATCAATCGCCAAAGAGAGTGCTTCTCTTACTTTTGGGTTTTTAAATTTTTCTCGTCTGAGGTTAAAGCCGAGATAAGTGTAGGAACGGCTTATCTCTTCATAAACATGAAAACTCTTAAAAAAATCCTTGCTAAGTTGTCTCTCATACTCCAT
>JAQTWZ010000003.1:5437-96911 GCA_028689055.1 Sulfurimonas sp.
TTACTTTTGGGTTTTTAAATTTTTCTCGTCTGAGGTTAAAGCCGAGATAAGTGTAGGAACGGCTTATCTCTTCATAAACATGAAAACTCTTAAAAAAATCCTTGCTAAGTTGTCTCTCATACTCCATAGGTTCGATAGAACCGATATCAAGGGCAGCAGATTTGAGCATCAAAAATCGCGTCATCGGGTCAGCTATAACATGAAACGCAATACGTTTTATTTTCGGTTCGCCTTCAAAGTAGCTTTCATTTGCTTGCAAAATAATATTTTTAGAATGTTCCAACTGATGGAGTTTATATGGACCTGTTCCGATAGGTTTTGTGTTAAATGCGGAATTCATAATATTTGCGTCATTTTTCAAAATATGCTCAGGCAAAATACCCATCATCCATGTCTCCAAAGCCTTAAAATAGGGCTTTGTATATTTGACTTCAAGTGTCAAGTCATCGATTGCTTTTACGCTTTGCACAAAACGAAAGTTTGCGCTGTAGGGAGAAACTATTTTGGGCGAGATAAGTGTTTCATAGGTAAAGAGAACATCTCTGGATGTAAGAGTCTGACCATCATGCCATGTGACATTTGGACGGAGTTTGAAAATAAGTGTTGTGTTATCTTTAAAATAAAAATCCTCAGCAAGATCGCCTACAATCGTTGAAGCATCTTTGTCATATTTGACTAAACCGTTAAATAAAAATCCTGAGATTTCTGAAGAGCTTGAATCTGTAGCAAGGATTGGATTGAGTCTGGAAGGATTGGATGCAGTCGCCAGATGCAGCGTTGCTGCAAAAAGGCTGTAAGAAAAAAGAAGCAGTAAAAGAGTGCGCATCTATCTCTTGATATCTCTGCCGTTGACCATCAGTTCGCCATCATGCATAATGATTTCAAAAACAAGATTGTTCGCCTCTTCTTTTGCATACTGCATCACAAGTGCAGCTACAGGTGTTGTCTCATTTAGTTTATTAAAAATCTCTTTAGAAATTTTTAATTTTATATCCGTATCAAGATTTTGCGCCAAAAGTGCCGGAGTATAAAGAAGTTTATTGGCCAAAGCAGGATCTTCCTTAAACGTAATCTGCGAGTGCACCGAAATACCTTTAAGATCTTGCGTTTTGTCTAATATCAGTTTTTGAAACGAAAGATCATCAATGTTGAGTGTCACGCCACGGGAAAGAAGTGTAATAAAACTCTCTTTCATTTTCAATTCAAGAGTTTCTGATTGACTCGTTTTAGTCTCAGCTAAAATATCTTGTAGTTCTTCGAGAGCATCTTTATCAAGGTCAACTATCGAAACATCATAATTGAATCCTTCCATAGAAGCATTGAGTGCGCTTGCGTTGACTTGCATCTGCGCAAATGAGCTCTTTGCATATATCTGCGCAAAAGTATCTTGAGTATCTGCGGACATACTGACTTGAACATCTTTTGCACTCATAGAAACATTATCGTCTCCCTTCATACTCAAGTCAAAATTGCCTAGAGTCACTGCGCTTGCATATTTGCTTTTAGACGCAAACTCTGATTCTGTATTTAAGTCTGAAAGATTGAACTTCATTTCAAATGTATCTTTTATAGCTTCGATAGAGATATTTTGCATTTGTGAACTTAAAATATTTGGTGCGATAAGATTTCCGCTTCCTTCATAGCTCATGCCAAAAAGAGAAAATTTGAGATTAGTCCCGTCATTTTCAATATATGATTCATTGATATCTTTGACATAACCACTAAAATCTTCACTTATCATATCATATTGGAGATTGTACAAAATCCCTTTTTTTGCTAGAAATGCACTCACAAAATCGTAAAAATTTTGGTCACTCTCTTTGAGCGTATCCATTGTTTTTGAAGAGAGTTTTATAGGATATATATCTACTACGATATTGTTTATAAATGGCACATTACTATAGGAAACATCAGCGCCAAGTAAAACGCCATCGATGACATCTTGCACATAAGAAGGAATTTCGCCATGGGAAGATTGGTTGAGATATACAAAAAACTTCTCACTGTCTTGAAGTAAAAACTCATAATGTCTTTTTGTTTGAAGATACGAACTATCCACACGAGTGTTTTGAACATCTATCCCGTTGTCATGAAGGAGTTCTATTTTTTCATCCAAAGCGCTCGAAATAAGCTTATTTCCAATGATTGGAAGTGCTGCGGCGACCAAAACAAATACAAAGAGAAGAACGAGAAGTTTTTTCATATAAAGGCCTTTTTTATTTATAGGCGGGATTATATATCAATAAGATTTAAGGTTGGATTATTTTGTTTTTGAAGTTGTAAAATAGAAGAGTTTACCAAGCCCCAAAGGGGATGGTAAGGAAGAGAAACGATTAACGTTTAGAGAATTGGCGAGAACGACGAGCTTTACGCTTACCTGGCTTCTTACGTTCAACTGTACGTGAATCACGAGTCATCATACCTTCTGGCTTGAGTATAGCTTTCAACTCTGGGTTGAATTTTACTAAAGCACGAGAAATACCATGACGAAGTGCATCAGCTTGACCACCGAAACCACCACCTATAGTTGTAGCGTCGATATCTACTGAAGTATCTTGTTTAGTTAATGCAAGTGGTTGCTTAACACGAAGCTTTTTAGCCTCAAGACCACCCAACCATGCGTCTAATGAAAGACCGTTGATTGTCATTTTACCTGTTCCTGGAGTTAACCATACTTTTGCTATTGACGCTTTACGACGACCTGTTGCATATATTTTTGCCATAAATCAATCCTTACTTAGCAAGTTGTGCAGTGTGAGGATGCTCAGCACCTGCATAAATTTTTAGTTTTTTAATCATTTTAGCGCCAAGCTTAGTTTTAGGAAGCATACCACGAGTTGCCAATCTATATAGTTTCTCTGGATTTTTCGCTAAAAGCTCAGTCATCTTAATGCTTTTTGTACTACCGAAGTACCCTGAATACGAGAAGTATTCTTTGTTAGCAATTTTGCCTAGACCGTTGAATTTTGCTTCAGAAGCATTGATGATTACTACGTAATCTCCACAGTCAAAGTTTGGAGTATAACATGGTTTGTTTTTACCACGAAGAAGCGTAGCTACTTCAGTAATAATACGACCAAATGTTTTACCTTGCGCATCAATCAAAACCCATTTCTGATCGATTTGTTCAGAAGTAGCAATTTTAGTAAATTTCATTCTTGAACCCTTCAAGTAAATTTTTTATCAAAACATCTTACGATGCTTATTTGAGTGGCGAAAGTATAGCCATATAAACTTTAAAGTAGCTTAATTTATGGTTTATTTAAGGTTTGGATTGAAGGGGTCAAAAGGACTACTTTTGCAACATTTGCAGCAGTTCTTCTTTATCTTTCGCTCCCATCATAGAGAGTGCGCTTTGTTTATCATTTGAGACGAGAGTAAGATCTGCACCTGCGTTTATCAGAAAAATCGCTATCTCCTCTCGCTGAGTATATAGTGCCAACATGAGCGCCGTTTTTCCATCAATATCCTGTGCGTTTATATCCGCACCTCTTGCCACAAGCATGTTCACAGCAGCACTATTTCCCACCCACACGCTGTACATCAAGATACTTTTTTTATTCTCCGCCGCGAGGTTGGCATCTTTTGAAGTTATGATGATTTGTTGCATATATGGAACATTGTTCTCTTTGAGTGCGGCAATCATCTCAGAAAAAGTAGCACCGATAGCAAAAGCGTACGCAAATATAAGTAAAAATAGAACTTTCATAAAGAAGACCTTTCATCGCTAGTGTATTGGTGGTATTTTATGCTAACTCTTCTTAAAGGAGAATAATTATCTTTTAGTAGTTTTTACTAATTTTATGATGGGCGAATTCACATAGTGAGCAAATACCCTTAAAAATAGTTGATTTTTTAGATTGTTTCACAGTCTCAGGACGATACAAACGAGGAAAAAGTGGAGATTCATTCATAAGGGCGTTGCTGCGATTGTAGTTTTTCGATTAAAAAATTACGCTAATTCTTCCTCACATATTTTTTTAAAAAGCATGTGTATAGCTATTTTTGGGTTTTTCAATGTTTTTTCTATCTTCTCACTAAAGAATTTAGCTCTAATATAATCCCAATTTTGTTTTTTAAAATGAAGTTTCAAATATTCTTGATTGTCAGTAATTATTTTTTTTATCTCTTCTGTTATTTCTTCTCGAGAAAGATAATTTTTTTCCTCATTATGGACAGTATTTTTTAAAAACTCCATGCCATATAAACTAGGTTCAAATGCAATTAAATACAATATCATAGCAATTAATACGACATCATCATAGTTACTAAAATATTTTTTGATTAGATTGATTTCAAGCAATTTATCTTCTATATATTCTTCAATATATGAGTTTAAAAATACTTTGAACACTTCTTCATTTTTGTTCTCTAGATATTTTTCTTTAATTATTGGTGCAAAAGTTTTTATAACTTGCAAGATTTCCTGAATTATTGGTTTATAAGACTCATCTAAAAAAAATGTTGTATATACTCTATCAACATACTCTAGCTTGATAATCTCTTGTCTCTTGGAAATGACTGAAGATTTGAATGTATGGTGGAGTGGTTCGTATTTAAATCTGATATCTAGTCCCTCGTATCCATTTTGACTGACATGATTTGACCTTGTATAATCTTTATTGACCCAAGCCTCATTCCTGTGGTGAGGTGAAATCCAAACACCATTTCTATAATGCCCTTTTACATTGCTTCCATTTCTATGAAATCTATTACTCATCAGCCATCTCAATAATGTCAAATATCATCGATAAAAATTTCACTTGCTCTCGATCAATATTTTCTCTAAGACGCTGTGTAACCTTTGATCTAAATTCATCCATGTCTTTTGGTTTTTGTTTCAAGAATTGATCAATCATGATTTTTGAGAGAATACACCGTGGGCTATTCACATCAAATTCTTTTGCAACTTCTTCATCTCTAAGCTGTGTAAGCAAATCTTTTAGTTTTTCATCTGATACAAAAGCCTGCTTGTATGAAGGTTGTCTAAGTGCGTTTTCATCATGTATTTGCTCAGCTTTTTCCTCTTGAATCTCTTCAAATAAATTGAGTTTAACCGATGAATGCTCCTCTACATCATCCAGTTTATCGACAATGATTTCTTGATGAGCAGGGGACGTAATTTGTCTACGTTTGTGTTTTTCAGCAAAAGTAGACAGTTGCTCATTTACAACTTTTAATAATTTTGAGATTTCATTATCTCTATTTTTGAACCAATCGGTTGACCATATTCGGTACACTTTCCACCCAAGACGTTCCAAAACCTCTTGTTTTAATCGGTCACGATCTCTAGCAGATTTTGATGAGTGATACGTCGCTCCATCACATTCGATAGCTAGAACATAATCATCACTTACATTTGAGACTACAGCTAAATCGATAAAATATCCAGCAACTCCAACTTGTGGTACCGATTTAATTCCGGCATTGCTCAATATAGAATAAACCGACTCTTCAAACGGTGAATCAAAGCCTTTTCCGTCAATTATTTCAGGTTTATAAGTTAGGCTACCACTTTCGAGATATTGTAAAAATCCTCTCAGGGAGGCTACCCCTCTAGAAGAACTTTCTGATACGAGAATATCGCTTGATTTCATCGAAGTAAAGACATGCATCTTTTGCTTAGAACGAGTAATTAAGACATTTAGTCGTCTCCATCCTGGTTTTTGGGTCATTGGTCCAAAGCGTTGAAAAACTTTGCTCGTTAACTTATCAGGACCGAATGTTGTCGAAATAAATATAACATCCCGTTCATCCCCTTGTAATGATTCAAGGTTCTTGATAAAAAATGGTTCACTATTATCTTTCCATCGGTTAAGATAATTGGCAACATATGGATTTGTTTTTTCTTTTTCATCAAGTAGTTGCTGAATCAAATCTCTTTGTTGGGTGTTAAATGTTCCAATACCAAGAGATTTATCCGGAAAAATTTTCATCTGTCGTTCGATATGCTCTACAATAATCTTAGCTTCAAGTTTATTGATACCGCTTTGATAAACACTATTATGAATATAAGTGTGCTTGATACCTATTCCATCATCGCTGATGCTTGTAGGAGAAGGAAACACTATGAGATCATTATCATAAAAGTGCTGATTTGAAAAAGCTATCAATGATTCATGTTGTGACCGATAGTGCCACCTGAGTCTTCGAACTGGACTGTAAAGGGTAATACAAGTATCAAGAATAGACTCTGACTCATCAACAACCGTTTCATCTTCATTATCTTCGCCATCATCTTTCATAGCATCAAAAAATGAAGTAGGAGGAAGCTGTTTTGGGTCTCCTACAATAACAATTTGATTTGCTCTAGCGATAACGCCTAATGCTTCTTCCGGACGTAATTGAGAAGCTTCGTCTACAATAAGAACGTCAAATTTTAGACTAGATGGAGGAATGTATTGAGCTACTGAGAGTGGACTCATCATAAAACATGGCTTTAACGCTTTCATCGCATTACCTGCACGGGTTACAAGCTGACGAATTGGAATATGTCTGCGTTGTAGTCCTGCTTGGTGCTCAATTAATTTTTGTTCAGTGAGATTTTTGACAGAACCTCCACTAATACCCATAGGAATTTCTTTATCAGCTGCTTTTGTGGCAATCTCTTGTTGATTCAATTTCATCAATTCAAGATCAAGTTTTTTAAACTCTTCGATTGCGTACTCTTGTGTAATTCTTCCATATTGATCTAATTTTGGATAATTTTTAAATTGTTTTTTTAAAATTGAATAGTAGAAATTATAGTAGTAGGCATCTGTTATTTTATCAATAGAAAGAATATCGTTCTCAACAGCATCAACAATCTTATCAAGATTTAATGATAGTAGAGAATTTCTAAAATCTCTATATCTAATCCAGCGAATTAAACTGGGTAGATTTTTTGTCATATTGTTCAGTTCATTTAGAAATTCTTGTATATTTTTATACAATCTCATCTGGTTGCAACATACTGAATCAAGTTCTCTTATTTCTTTATAAGTTTGTACGATTTCTTTTAGTATATCAATTTGACTTTTAAAATCTAAAAATATAACTTTTTTGAGTTCTTCAGAGAGCTCTGATGATTGTATTCTTTCAAATGTTTGCTTAGTATCAATTATTTTTTTAAATTCATCTAAATAAATGAATATATTTTCTAGATATGAGAACCATATTTTGTTGTCTTTAGGTAAAGTTATTACCATTAAGTCTTGTAATTTTTTGATTGCTTTTTTGTATGAAGGAAATAAGAATTTTAGAAAAGAGTCTTTTTTGGACTCAATAATATTTTTCATTTCATCATATTCAACTCTACTGTGGAGCAAAATTTTGTTTACATCGAAAATATACAAAATATCATTATATATTCTGGACTCAGAAATAATTGTTTCTACAGAAGAACCATGAAAGAAATGTCTCATCAAATCTGAAGGGAAAAAATCTAATTCTTTAGAAAACTCTTGTATAAAATTATCTACATCATTTATATCTTTTATTTTTGAAATAATTTCATATTGGTTGTAATAATTATGAAATTCATTGATCTTTTTGTTTAAATATTGAACTTTTTCAGCTGTTTTGCTTAAGTTAAATTCAAAATCATCAACTTCCAAGCTACTTAGGTTTAGATTGTGTTTATTCCAAAAAAGAAAATCTAACTTTTCATTATTTTCGAGGTATTTTTGAAATTTTTTAAGTTCTTCAATTTTTTGATTAAATAAACTATTTGTTTCATTTTCAACTTCTTGAACCTCAAATTTGAGATATTTCGCTACTTCATGATATCGATCAACTATCCAAAATATTTGAAAAAGTGTTTGCTCTGTTTTTCCAAATTTGGAATGTAAAATATCAAGATATTCCCGCAATTCTTCCTTTTTATGCTCAATTTTATCTTTAACCGTTTGTATGTTTTGAGGTTTTTGGTAGCGTCCGCCGATACGCTTTTTTAATGATTCAAGAACTTTCGTTTTTTGACTTTTATGACTATGCAGTTCTAAACAAAAATCTTCCAACCCAACATTTGATAATCTTTTATAAACCACTTCCAATGCGGCAAGCTTTTCAGAAACGAATAAAACACTTTTTCCTTCTGCCAACAGAGCCGCAATCATATTGGAAATAGTTTGAGATTTTCCAGTTCCAGGAGGTCCTTCAATAACAAGATTTTTTCCTTCCAATACATCAACAATTGCACTATGTTGTGAAGAGTCTGCATCCATAACTAATGGAATTTTTTGTGCTATTGAATTGGAATCAATGTCATATTCAGAAGGTGCATATGAAACAGCGCCAGTTTCTCTGCCTAAAAATAAATCCTGTAAAATTGAATTTTCACTTAAAAGTGTTTCCTCATCCCATCTGGAATCATCAAGGTCTTTATACATCAAAATTTTAGAGAAATTTAAAAAATCTAAAGAAATTTCATGTTTGATTTTCCAATCTTTTTTTGATAAGAGTATTTTGCTTACTTCCTTCATATAATCGCTAAATGACATTTCAGCAGTTAATTCGGGTAAGACAATATTGAAATCATTTGCTAGCTTTTCAGCTAAAGATTTATTGGTATCAAGTTCATCCCCATCGTATTTTAAAATATATTCGTAAGTATTAGTTTCTCTATTTAAATTTCCACGTTGTAGCGTTACTGGAATATTTACTAATGGGGATTTGATTTTTACATCCGAATCACTACTTTCTTTCCATTCTAATACACCAAGAATGATATAAAGCATGTTGGCACCAGTTTCTTGAATCAAACTGCGTGCATCAAGATCTATTTTTTTGAGGATTTTTTCTAGTTCAGTAGGATAATGCAAAGTTTGGAGGTAGTCGTCAACGTATTTTACATCAACATCTTTATCGGTCAAGTCAATTTCTGGCAATTCATTGGAAATATCAAAACCAAGTTCTTTGGCTCTTTCTTCAGCTGTTAATAAGGCATCCGCTGGGGAGTCTTCAAGTATATCTGCTATATTTTTTGATTGATTCTCTTCTGTACTTTGTTTTTTAACAAAAACAAGCTCATTCGAGTTTTGATTCTTATCAGGTTCAGGAATATATTTAAATTTGAACTGTCCTTCATCAACTACCAATCTATGGTAAATAAAATCAGGAGATTCATCAATAATTTTTAAATGTCTTGCTTTTGCTGGTTTTTTATAGCTAACAAGTTTATTCCTTTTGGTGAGGTCTAACAGTCTTATTCTTGTTTGTTGTAATCGTGCACTAAATTCTGACATTCTGAACCTAAGATTTTTTATTGATACTACAGTAATGCTCCTGCTTTTTTTATTAAACATAGAAAAATTATTTTAGTTATTCTTTAAAATTGAAGGCTATAGGGAATGTTGAACAACTTCTTATCCTACCTAAAAAAAATTTACAAAGATTTTTAACAATAAATCCATATTCACTTTTTATAAGTTTTACAATTCTTCTTTGATTTTAATTTTAATAAGTGTTCTGATTAGATTAATTAGAATAGCTAATCAAAGTTTTAATTTTTAGTAGAAATTAAACTTTGATAATTTTAATTTCATCTTTGAGTAAATAACAGAGATATCCCTCCACCTCATCACCGGTGATTTCTTTGACTGCGTTTATATAATAACGCACTTGTTTGTGATGTTCTTTTGTGTAGTGCATGGCACTTTTATAGTCGATTATCTTCCATTGTGACTGCGTTTCATCTTTTATAAGCAGATCGATATAACGAAGGTTGTTTTTGTATTTGATCGCTTTTTCGCGGTAAAACTCTCCTGAGAGCAGCTCGTTAAACGCTTTATTTTGAAGCAGATTTTTCACTCTTTGGATGATATCTTCTATCTCATCTTCACTCAGGATATAGCCATATTTATTCAAAAGAGCGTCTTTTGCATCTTCGAAGTGCTCATGTGAAAACGCAGGTAACATCTCAAGCATATAATGCAGTGCAAGCCCGAAATTGATAGCGCCAAGGTCTTCTTCTAGCTCACTTGCTTGTTCGAGTATATCGCTTTGCGTGCCATAGTAGAGAGCTTTATATTCAAGCTTTTCAAAAGTATGTTGTGTTTGAATATCTTGTTTTTTACACGCAAGTTGCCCGCATGAAGAGAGTTTCAAATCCAAAATATCAAACATCGAATCTTTGGGCTTCATAACAATAATAAGATTTTCTTTTGCCCGCGTAAACGCGACATAGAGCGCATTAAGAGAGTCTTCTGCTTCAAGTGTTTTTTCTTTGAAAATTGCATTTGCATACTCTGCATCCAAAGCTTCTCGCCCGCTCATGCGAAGATAGACATTTTGCAAATGGATACCTTCATACTCGTAGATGATGGCATCTCTTGAAGGCGGCGCTTTTTTGAGTCTATCCATCACGATGACATGTTCGTATTCCAAACCTTTGGATTTGTGGATAGTCAGCACGCGTACCCCACGCAAGTCCGAAGCAGCGGCACTTGCATCAATACGTTCGTATTCAAACAAAAGTGCTTCGATAGTACCGTAGTTGCTCAGAAGATCCAAAAAACGTATAAGGTGAAAATCTCCGTAAAAAAGCGCATATTTTTCAATCGCATTTTTAACGATATCCAGAAGTTTTACCTTGTTAAAATCAACTCTGCTTATGGACTCGGGTTCTCGTTCTATAAGAGAAAAAAAGTTGTATTTGTATATCTCTTCCCCGAAATAAAGATATTTGAGATACTCCAAAATCGCTTTGACACTTTTTTGGTTGATGAGTTTTGTTGTGGTTTCGGTTACAACTTCTATCATCTCTTCTTGAAGAAGCTGTTTTATCACCTCTCCATCGCCGTTTGTCGCACACAAAATAGCTATCTCGTTGAGATCTGCGCCAAGTGCTATGAGTTTTTTGACATACTCAAGCGCCGCTTGTTCGGGCGTTTGGCTCTCCAAAACTTCTACATAACCGCCAAACGCATTTTCTTGTACATTTTGCGGTGCGTAGTTTTTGATTTTCTGTGCGAAGCTTGCGTTTACAAACTCCACTATCTCTTTTTTGGAGCGGTAGTTTGTCAAGAGGGCTTCAAGTTTTGTCTCATGCAGCTCTTTGACTGCGCCAAAAAGAGCGCTCACACCCCCACGAAATCTATAAATAGACTGCTTCACATCGCCCACAAAAAAGAAACTTCCATTTTCAAAAACGCCATCGCCTGAGAGTATCTCATCAATAAGCGGTTTGAGAATAGCATACTGCAAAATACTCGTATCCTGAAACTCATCAAGGAGTATATGTTCTATCTGCGCATCGAGTCTAAAATACAAAAACTCACTGTCAACGCGTTCTTTTAAAAGATAATAGACCAAAACGCTCACATCACTAAAACTCAGTTCACTATCATCGCTATAGAGTGCTTTTTTTGCTTTGACATAAATAGCTACAAGCTCACTCAGCGAAGCAAAGAAGTTCTGCTCTTTTGCTCTGTTATGGCTTTTTATCGCTGCGTTTATCTCACGGAGATAGATATCCATCTCAGGAGTAAAACATTTTGCAAAAGTTCTGTATTCGAGGCTCTCTCGTCCTATCCAGCTTTTTTGGCTCAGTGCTTCAAAATCCTCAGCATCCACTGCGTTTAGAACCGTCGAGGATGCACTTTTGCAGACCAAAACTTTTTCACGAAGCTGCGCAAAACTCTGCATTGCCGCTATTTCATATTGCAGAGCTGACTCTTTGGTAAAACGCAGGTGAGCGAGTTCTTTTTGTTTGATGTAAAAATCATCCAAAAGAGAAAATATACTCTCAAGTCTTTTTTTTGATTCAAGGGAGAGCGCTATAAGCGTCTCTTGTTTGCCTGCCACACTCACTTCTTTTAAAAATCTTGCAAGAAGTTTCAGCTCATGTTGGCTGCTCATGGTGGTAAAATCTGGCATGAGCGAAGCATAAAGTGAAAACTTTCTCAGTATTTGGGTAAAAAATTTATCAATAGTCATAATTTTTGTATTGGCATTTAAAAATGCACTTAAGACTTTTTTGCGCTCTGCCAAAAGTGTCTCACGATCAAAACCCGTAACTTTAGCTATTGCATCAAGTTCGCCGCGTTTTGGAAGCTCTTCAAGTGTGAGGACAATCCGTTCTTGCATCTCATGAGCAGCTTTGTTAGTAAAAGTCAGTGCCAATATTTTATCGGGGTCTGCGCCTCGAAAGAGCAGGCTCAGATAACGCACAACAAGCATAAAAGTCTTGCCGCTTCCCGCACTTGCCTCATAGGCCAAATTATCTACAAACATCATTTCTCTCTTTGGCAGATTGTCGCGTACTCGCAGTAGAGACAATTTTTGGTATCTTCACACATCACAAAATCAAAACTCTCATGCAAAAGCATATCTTTGATATTGGATTGTAAAACGGCAAGTTTTTCTTCGAGAAACATCTCGTGAACTATCTTGGACTCTTTGAGATCATAATATCCACACGCTACATGAGCTGCGTTTTGTTTGGCGAAAAGATAATAAAACTCCAGCTGAAAGTCTGTAGCTTCTGAGAGATTTTTGGCGTTATAAAGAGGATATGATCCTGTTTTGTAATCAAGCACAAAAAGTCTATCATCCTTGCTATCTATCCTATCAATTTGACCGCTGAGTGTTATCCCCGCGAACTCGCACTCATAGCTCTCTTCACACGTATAAACACTCCAGCCGTCTTGAAACCTTTGCACTTCATTCTCACAAAAAGTATCAAGACTTTTTTTGTACATATTGATAAGATAGCGCTCAAGCTCACTACTTCCGCAGACATTATCAAGTTCTTTATGCAAATCTTTTTTCAGTTCTACGCTGTGAGTGTAGCTACGTTTCTTGGTGTAAAGTTCTTTCAGCGCCGTATGGATATCTCGCCCTATTTCCCACTCTTTTGGCATATCTTTTGGGATTTCGTGCGCTTTTAAATGTTTGATATAGGCATAATAATATTTTCGTCTGCAAGTCAAAAATGTTTTGAGTCTGGTGTTTGAAAGTTTCACATCCTTAAAACTATAATCCAAAACAATAGGAATATCTTCTTTTGTACTGCGTTTTGATTTGTGAAAGAGAAGCTCACTATATGCCAGTTCACTGTAGATATTTTTTTCTTGTATATGCAGTTGTTTCAAAAAACGCGACGCACTACTTTGGTTTGATTCTACATAAACGATTGCTACTTCTTTGCTTGCGTTTATGAGTCTCTCGTAATAATGTTTTTGAAGATTTTCTCTATCTTGCATCGTAGGAAGTCCTGCAATGGTACGAATCTTTGAGTTGAGGAACATATCCTTATCGCTTTTTCGCGGCACATTTGTATCAGAAAAGTCAACGATAATAACTGCATCAAACGCAAGACCTCTTGTCTCAAGAACTCCCATAACCGTTATCTTTCCACCTCGTACATCATCTATAGTTCTTTGTCCTAGGCGCTGCAAAAAAAGATGCAAAAGAGACTTTACACTCATCTCTTGCATAAACGGAAGGATATTTTTAAAGCTGTATATCTCTTCACTAAATATTTTGCGTTCAACTTTTCCTGCGATAAACTCTTTGTATTTTTCAAGATATTCAAGTATATTTATCTCTTTTGCGTTTTTATAGTAGATGGAGAATAGCTCATGATAGATTTCATCACCGACTCTTGTGAGTTTTGCTTCATTTTCTTTTGTGTCACTCTCTATTGCTTGGAGTGTCGCGTCGAGTTTTTGGTAACTCTGCGTCCCTGAAAAAGCTTCACCCATCGCAAAATTTAAGTTCGACTTTTCATCAAATGCCTTCAGGAGAGTCACAAACTTTTCATCCGGCACTATTACTGCGATGTTTTGCGCTTCATAGCCGGATTTTACAAATTCATAAATTTTTTGTTTCATAAACGCAACCTGTAAAAGTGGCTCGCTCACAGATTCACATTTGATATTTTTATTTTTTTGTGTCGCTTCTTTTGTAAGTATCTCTCTTGCGTTTAGAGAGACTTCATAGCGGTAATCTTTTTCAAGTTCTAACCCTAAATCAAGAAATTTACTTTGCATTTTTGTATTAAAACTTGTCGTGTGTATATGTAGATTTACCTGCGCATATTCACAACATTTTTCCAATAACTCCAACTCAAAGTTTGTAAGATGTCCTTCTACATGAATGTTTATCGATTTGTGCGCAGCAGCATAACTTTTGTTAAAAGCATAAAGCTTTGGCAAAAATATTTTATCTAGGAGTTTTTTTTCATTACATAACTGTTCATAACGTTTGTAAAGTTCTTGGAGTATGCTGATATGTTCCTCATACTCTGCATAAATATCTGAAGTATCAAGCGTGTTGATATCATACATCTCGGCACTGAGTTCTTCAAAAAACTTGAAGATATAAGAAGAGTTTTTTGTAAATGTAAAGAAGTTTCTCTCGATCTGCAAGGCGGAAAAAGCTTTAAAATCTGAAGCTTCAAGAAGGAGCAAAGTCCGACTGTCTGCATCATGTATCTTAAAATCTTTGACAATACAAAGCTTTGATACAAAATCACTCATAGTTATATAATTGGGAAGAAAAAGTGTTTGCGTTTGGATGTGGAGTTGCTCGTGCCTGATAGCACGGGCAGAAGGTAACACTATAGTGGTTTCGTTCATATGTCTTCACCTATCATGAGCTAAGCCCATAGAACTCACACAAGAAGTTTAGTATTCAAATGTCTCTTTAGCTCTTGTATCGGCTTTGAGATTGTAAAATCTCTGTTGATCGTCAATTTCTACTTTTGCCATTATATCCCATCTTCCTTCTTGAGTAAGGGTGATAGGTGCAAAGGTATAAACTCCATTATTTACGATAGGACTCAGAAGTTCCTGATCGTGTTTATGATTGTTTGGTCGCGTCACGATAACTTTAATAGTTGCATTATCAACCGCGTTGCCTTCTTTATCTGTGACTTTATAAATTAGCTGTGTATTTTCCACATTTAATGCTTGTGTTTGATACTCAATAGTATATTTTTTATCAAAAGCAATCTGCGCTTGGATGATTTCATTAGCATTTGCATCCGCTTCGTGATAACCCATCATATAAGTATCACTTGCTTCCACAGGCATTTTACTCGTCACTATTATCGTTGCTACACAGGCACCAAAAATCAATAGTATTGAAGCTCCTATCGCATATGGCCAAACTCTTCCGCTACTTTTGCTCACTGAGTTCTCTCCTTCTTTTCATCTTTATTCTAATAAACATGAATATAGCATAAATTATAAAACCATAGAACAATACTTTGAGTAATAAAATACTGTTTTTATTTGCATCTCCTGCTGCGTTTTCAAGTACAACACCCTTACTCACTGCAATTTGTTCTGCGATATCAATGTAGCCATTAAACATAGAACCGGAATACATTCCTAAACGCTGCTCAGGTTTTGCTTTGCCGGAAATAAGAGGCAAAATACTTCCACCGTAGTCATTTGCCATATATTTAAAGTGCTCCCAGTTTTTACCGTACATCGCAGCCATTATAACGGCTTGAACTTGTGAGGCTACAGGACTGAGAACCTGTTTTTTGTCAAAATACTCATATAAAGTTGTATCGTTTGCCAGAATATCTACTTTCATGTTTAGCTCTGAAAATGTAAGTAATATTGTAGGACCTGAGAGTTCTTGTAAGACTTTCTCCTGATATTCACGAATATTCACTCCATCTGGAAGCTCATGCAACATCAAAAGTCTCAGTGATATTCCTGTTTTTTGGTACAGTTCACCGCCAACTTTTTCTACATCTGCACTGAAATTTGGATTGTGAATGACATCATCTTTATATAAATATTCTGCACTGAGGTGTGATTGAAGTAAAAATGTGAGGATGAGGGCATAAAGCCCTCTATTAAAAATTTTCAATGAAATCCCTAACCAACAAGCACAGCTTGCCCGATTGTAACTGCGTAAAGAGTATAGGCTGCCATAAAAACAAGACCCCATGCAATAATTTTTTCCATTATCTGCTCCTTACTTTACATCAATAACATGTTTAGCATTATCCACGCTATTCATTCTTATTGAAGATTCATCTTTGATATCATAATAATTGCTTGCCTGTGCGTTTTGAACACCAAGCGCTTGTATTGTTAAAAATACAAGGATTGATAGTAATAACACAGTCGCAATCAACATACCTGTTACGCCGTCAAGAGCAAATACGCTTCTATTTTCGTTCATGCCTGACTCCTTATTTACTTAGGCTAGTGATGTAAGCACCAACAGCCTCTTTTTGTTTTGCATTCAATCTATCAAACGCAGGCATAGCACCAATAGCACCTTTTTTACCGTGATTTAATACATTAACAACTAACGCAGGTGTAAACGCAGCAACATTTGGAGCAACATACTCCATACCTTTACCGTCTTCACCATGACAAGAAGCACACGCACCAGCAAATACTTCAGCACCAGCACCGCTCATGCCATTTGCAACAAATTGAGAAACTGCATCTATTTCAGCATCAGTAATAAGAGCACCTGTGTTATTGTTGAAAAGACCATTACGATCAGGCATTGGCATTTCACTACCCAATAAATGATTGTTAGAACCGTTTTCTACAACATGTTTTACAGTTTTTGCTTCAAGTCTTACTTTTAAGTTTGCAGCTTTGCCATCGATACCATCTGCTGATAGACCGTGACATACTTTACACTCAGCCAAGAAAACAGATTCACCCATTTCTACCAATCTATCACCAGTGATAGACTCATATTGTGTGCTAAATTTTTCATTGTGTGCAGCAGTATCTTCATTGTACTCACCGATTTGTGAGTATGCATTTACAGGATACCCTACTAAAAAGTACCACATACCCCAAACCATTGTACCTAAGAACATAATAGCCCAGCCCATTGGAACCGGATTTTTATATTCACCAATATTGTCCCAGCTCTCATCAGCCAATTCACCATCAGCTGTGTCTGTTTGCATTTGACGAACGTACTTGATTACAACAAATACTGTAATAATTACAAGTGCAACAGCACCAGCAACAGCAAGCATGTTGACGATATCGCCATTTAATCCACCCTCAGAACCGCCTACAGATATGTATGTAAACGCTAACATAAGAATGGTAAATATAGCTCCCCCAAGATAAAGCTTATTCATATATCTCTCCTATTTCTCTTTACACCCTCAAGGTGTACCTTGTCATCAGATATGGCCGACACAGGTGTATCGGTCACATCATCTCTAAGTGCTATATTGCTATATTCTTCATAGTCATGTCCATCAGCATCTTCTCTCTTTGAGTACAAATGGTATATGTATCCATATAATACGAGTACCATGAAAACAGTAAGTGCAAAATAACCATAAGCTTGTAATTCAGCAATATTCACTTGAATCCTTTACTATTTAAGACTGTTCATATATGCAATCAAAGCAACGATTTCAGGAATCTGACCGTTTGCTACTGCATCTTTAACATCTTGATCTTTCATATCTGCAGCAATTACTTTTGCTTCTTCCAAAGCTAAAGCATTTGCATCTGCAACACTTTCTCCCATTTTTACAATTTTAGTAGATCCATCTTTCATAGGAACTTCTTTGTTGTAAGGTACGGCAAAAAACTGTGCAACTGTAAGTTGCTCTGCATATGCAGTATTGATATCAGCTGTATTTTTGAACATCCAAGTGTATGCAGGCATAATTGAACCTGGAACAACTGATGGCGGGTTTTTCATATGATTTTCGTGCCAGTCAGTTGTACGGTAGTTACCTACGCGCATCAAGTCTGGACCAGTTCTTTTTGAACCCCATAGGAATGGACGATCATATGCATACTCACCACTTAAAGAATAGTGTCCATAACGATCTGTTTCAGATTTAAACGGACGAATCAACTGAGAGTGACAAGCATTACAGCTATTTTTAATATAAACATGACGACCCGCTAACTCTAGTGTAGAGTATGGAGCTGTACCGATTACAGGACGAGAAGCCTGTGCAAAGTTTGGAACGATTTCAATCAAACCAGCAAAAGCTATTGCAACAAAAACACCTACCGCAAAAAAGAACGGATGTTTTTCTAACCAATGAAACATAATTAATCCTTTCTATTAAGCGCCCATAGGCGATGCATTTTGAAGCTCAGACTCTTCTACTTTACGACCAACAGTCATAGTTTTGTAGATGTTATAAGCAAACATTAAGAAACCAACTAAGTATAACAAACCACCAACGCCACGGATAGTGTAGTAAGGGTGTAAAACTGTAACTGTATCGATAAATGAGTAAGCTAAGTTACCAAATTCATCGTGAGCACGCCACATCATACCTTGAGTAATACCAGCAATCCACATAGAAGTGAAGTATAAAACAACACCTAAAGTTTGAATCCAAAATTGTGTAGCCATTAAAGATTTAGAGTAAATCTCACGCTTAAATACACGAGGAGCCATGTGGTATAGCGCAGCCATAATCATAAAGCCAACCCAACCAAGAACACCATCATGTACGTGACCAACAATCCAGTCTGTAAAGTGAGCAATCGCATTAACAGATTTGATAGCTTGAATAGGACCTTCTAATGTAGAGAACATATAGAATGTTGAACCAAGAACCATAAACTTGATTAGTGGAGATGCCGCAACTTGTTGCCATTCACCCTTCATTGTAAGAAGCATATTTATTGCTGAACCCCAAGATGGCAAAATAAGAATAACAGAGAAAATCGAACCCATAGTCTGCATCCAATCTGGAACAGTAGAGTAGATTAAGTGGTGACCACCAGCCCATAAGTAAACAAACATCAATCCCCAGAAAGAGAGTAATGATAATTTATATGAGTAGATAGCTTGACCAGATTCTTTTGGTAAGAAGTAGTAAATCATCGCAACTATAGGAACCGTAAAACCAAACGCAACTGCGTTGTGACCGTACCACCATTGTACTAACGCATCATTTGTACCTGCATACATTGAAACTGAATGGTACCAAGCACCAATTCCACTTTCACCTGCTGGAGATGCCGCTAACATTGTAGGGATTTCCATATTGTTGAAAAGATAAAGCATAGCTATACCTAAGAAAGTCGCAATGTAGTACCAGATAGAGATATAAAGTGACTTCTCGCGACGAATCCCGATCAGACCAAATATACTGATACCAAATAGTACCCAAACAACAACGATAGCGATATCTATCGGCCATTCAAACTCAGCATACTCTTTTGAAGTTGTAATACCCAATAGTAATGAAACAACAACTGCTGCAACACCAACTAAGTATAACCAAAAGTGCAATTTACCAATAAACATCAAAAAACCTGATTCAGCCATTGACACTTTTAGTACACGTTGACCAACATAATACCAAGTAGCAAAAATACCACTTAACGTAAACCCGAAAATAACCGCATCAGTATGCAGTGGACGAAGACGACTAAAGTTAGTATATTCCGCTAGCCCTTGACCTAAGATTGTATTAACCTCTGGAAAAGCAAGTTGAAATGCTAAAATTACACCGACGAGCATGCCAACAATCCCTAAAATGATTGTTGTGAACATGAACATCTTTGCAACTGTATAGTCGTACTCTAATGGACGATTCTCCATATATAGCCTCCTTAAAGATTCAAAGCAATTATGTTTAATAAAAAATTAATTTACCAAACTAATTAACGTCACATAATATCAATTGAAATGTTTAAATAATCTTAATGTAGATGTAAAATTAATACTTTTGTAACAAATTGTTAATTTTTTGTTTACTTTTAGAATTTAATTGTTATTTAAGTTAAGTGATTTGAAGTATGAAAAGAAACACAGTGCCTAAGCACTGTGTTTTAACGTTTTATGAGGGAAAGAAACTCTCCAAAAATATATCTGCTTTCTTTTGGTCCAGGACTAGATTCTGGATGATGTTGTACTGAAAAGATAGGGGCATCTTTATATTTTAAACCTTCAATAGTATTATCAAAAAGATTTACGTGTGTTACATCTGCAATTTCCACAATATTTTCGGGTACATTGTAGTTATGGTTTTGTGCTGTAATTTCAACCAAACCTGTTTTAATATTTTTTACAGGATGATTTCCGCCATGGTGACCAAATTTTAGTTTAAATGTATCATATCCGTGCGAGATAGAGAGAAGCTGATGTCCTAGACAAATACCAAACATTGGGATTTTTGCTGCTATGAGTTTTTTAATCTGCTCTTGTTCTTTTTTAAGTAGAAGGGGATCGCCAGGACCATTTGAGAGAAAAACACCGTCTATATCTTTAGATTTGTATTTATTTATCAAATCTTCCGCCATAAAACTATTAGGAACTACCTCCACAGCTATATGTGCCTGAACAAGTTCATTCAGAATATTTCTTTTTACGCCAAAATCGATGACTGCAACTTTCGCTTGAGGTTTTGGAGCATCTTCATATGAAAACTCTCTATCTGCATAAGTTCCGCACAAGTGAGGATAAGCTTCTTTTGTACTCACCTGCTCGATATAGTTTACATCTTCAATACGAGGGGAAGATTTTAAAATCTTTTCTAACTCTGCTTTATCACTAATCTTTGTTGAGACTACCATCATCATGGCACCCTCTTTGCGGATCATCTTTGTCAAAAATCTTGTATCGATATCACATATACCCATGATATTGTGCTCAATTAAAAAATTACTAAGTGAAGCTTCTGCTCTGAAGTTTGAATATCTTGCTTGATATTTTCTCACAAGCATTCCCTTCGCATGAGCGCATTTGCTTTCCATATCTGCATCATTTACACCGACATTTCCGATTTCAGGCATTGTAAAAGTGACAAACTGTCCTGCATACGAAGGATCAGACATGATTTCCTGATATCCAGTCATTGAAGTATTAAAAACTATCTCTCCGACACTTGTATCATCAGCTCCAAAACTGTTAGCTTCCAAATATGTTCCATTTTCAAGATATATCCAAGCTTTCTTCATTTGCATTACTCCATACCCCTTTTTACTAGTTCTTCTCTATATAAATTTTCATGTAAGATATCAAATTCATCCGTTCCGGGAATATATCTTTTTTTGTACGATCGTATTTTGTCCATAACTGCGTCTTCAACCTGAGATGCTTCAGCGATAAAAGATGTAATGGAATTGTATATAATATTTTTAATTCTATTTTCTGTTACTTCAAAATGGATCAAATCTTCTTCATACAGTTCATCGAGGATTTTGTGAGAAAGATCAGAATATCTCTCTTCGTAATTCAGGATGATGCCATATTCAGGTGCAAGTCTCTTTTTTATCATGAAAAAAAGCTGTCTCTCATCTGCAAGCATAAACTCTATCTCTTCTTCGTTAGCCTCACAAATTTCTCTCGCTTTTTCTTCCAAAGCTTCTTCTCTTTTTACATTGGCTGTCAATATTTTTTCAGCCTCTTGAGATACAGGCTCAAGTCCTTTTGTCATCTTTACAGCACCGCTCTTGTTTAAATCGATCGCTATTCTGCTAGAGATATGAGGAATTGTTTTTAATGATATTTTCATTGCATGAGCCTAGTGGTTAAATTGTTGTAACATCTTACACTATCAAAGGTAAAAGTTTGATTATATTGGCTGTAGCCATGGCATAAAGAAGCGGATTAGTGACTTCTTATTTGCCCAAAATCAGTGTGAGTTCTGAGGCTTTAGTCGCGTTCATCTTTGTAAGTATCTGCCCTACAGCCGTAGGTTTAAGAGTTTGCAGTATTGCTGCGGCTTCTTGCGCATCCATCTCTTCGAGGATTTTTGAGGCAGCGGCAGGCTTCATCTTTGCAAAAGTTTGAGACACATTATTCATTTTCATATCTTTAAGCTCTTTGAGTAATGCCTCATTTTTTGTAAGCATCTCTTTTGTTGCTTCTTCTTTTTTTGTCACTTCAGCAAGTTTTGCGTTTATCTCTGTTTCTTTAGCATTTAGATTGGCTTCTTTTTTTAGCAGTAGCTCTTCTGTGGCTATTTTTAAAGCACTTAATGCTTGCTTTTGTTCATCTATTCGTTCCAGCTCCACAAGAAGTTCACTCTTGCGTTCTTTAAAGATCTCCGTACATTCAAAAAGCTTCTCGCTTGTTTGCAGAGAAAAAAGCTGTGAAACTAAAATACAAAACACCAATACATATCTCATCTTTACCCTTTTTTACTACTGTTTTTCGTATATGTCATAAGTGCTACCTCATCGAGGTCTTTGGCTTCCTGACGTTTTTGTTCTAAGAGAATTTTTTTTATTTCTACTAGCTCAAGATGTTTAAACTTTTCATGCTCAATCATATCGGATTTTAGTTTTTCTCTTGCTAAGTGGACCTGTTCTTTTGTAAATTCGACCCACTTTTGATTGTGCTGTATAGATCTTCTAGCAGTTGATAGAAGTTCGCGAGACGCAAGAAACGCGGAGATATTTCCCGTATCTGGTATGCTAACATCTTCGAGTGAATTATAAGAAGCTTGAAGTTGTGAAGACGCAGTATTAAGATCTGCATTGGCTCTTTGGACCAAACGCTCACTCTGCTCCATTTTGTTCTTTTTCAGAGCAACAAGGGAGCTGAAGCGAGTGTTCATTGTTTATCCTTTACGCAAGTGAGTCATTATAAAATGATGGTATCTTCTCTCTCTGGTGATGTCGAAATGATGCCGACTTTCGTTTTGGTAATCTCTTCTATCGTTTTGATATAGTCTCTTGCTGCTTGAGGAAGCTCTTCTAAAGTTCTAGCACCTACAGAGTTTGTCCAACCTGGAAAAGACTTATAAATAGGTTTTACATCTTCAAGATTTGATGGAAGATAATCGATCTCTTTTCCATCAAGCTCATAAGCAATACAAACTTTTACTTCTGAAAAGCCGTCAAGAACGTCAAGCTTCATGAGCGCTAACTCATCGCAGCCATTTAAACGGCTTGCGTATTTTGTAGCGATAGCATCAAACCAGCCGCAACGACGTGCACGACCCGTTGTTGTGCCAAATTCATGTCCCTGTTTTCCAAGTCTAGCCCCTGCTTCACCGAGGTCTTCACTTGGGAATGGACCATTACCCACACGGGTACAATACGCTTTGACGATACCTGTCACTTTGCCTATGTCCTTAGGATTGATACCAAGACCTGTACAAGCACCCGCACTCACCGTTGAGCTTGAAGTCACATACGGATATGTTCCGTGGTCGATATCAAGCATCGTACCCTGAGCGCCTTCAAGAAGAACTCTTTTGTTTTCGCTATCGAGTGCTCTCCAAACCATCTGAGTAGTATCTGTAATAAAAGGAGCAAGTTTTTCTTTATAGCCTTCAAGTTCAGCCAAAAGTTCAGCTGCGTTTGGCGTCTCAATACTGAGAACATCAAAAATCTCTCTGTTTTGTGTAAAATACTCTAAGATAGAAGCACAAAGTTTTGTAGGATCAAGGAGTTCACCCACGCGCATACCAACACGGTTGATCTTGTCAGAGTACGCTGGCCCGATTCCTTTTCCTGTTGTACCGATAGCTTTATCGCCTTTGAGTTTTTCGCGTGCTTGGTCTATAAGTGAGTGGTATTTGAGATTGAGGTGTGCTTTATCTGAGATAAAAAGACGCCCTTCAAGACCTTCAAATTGTGTCATCTCTTTGATGATAGACTCAGGTGAGAGCACAACGCCATTGCCTACAACATTGATAGCCTTAGGATTTAATACACCTGAAGGAATAAGATGCAGTGCAAACTTCACACCATCAACCCAGATAGTATGACCCGCATTGTGACCGCCTTGGCTTCTACAAACCATGTCATACTCTTTTGCAAGTCTATCAACTATCTTGCCTTTTCCTTCGTCTCCCCACTGGATACCTACTATCAAATCTGCTTTCATATATCTTTCCTCTTTTTACTTACTTAATGTATCGCACAGTGCATCTGTGTATATCGCAAATCCAACAGAAGTGAGCGCATCACTTTTGTATCTTCCACCCTTTGCATAGACTTCATTTTTGTCTATCACTCTAAAAAAAAGCTCATCATAATAAAGCATCTCTGCATAATAAAGAGGTGCTAATACGCTCTTTTCACATGACATCTCAGAGCATAACTCTTTCATTTTTTTCAGTTCAACTTTTATCTTTTCGGGTGCAAGTTCTATCACTTCATCTATCTGATCTATATACTGAAGATAGACAAGTTTTGTGAGCCATTCAACATTGAGACTCAAAAATTTGTCTATATTAATATGGCGAAAATCTTCCAATTCAAGTTCATCAAAAATCTTTGCAAGAAGTTTTGGGATCTTAATATTTGAGATCTGTACAAGTGACTCTACTTCTAGCTTACCAAGAATTTCCATAGCTATACTCATAACTGAAGAGAGTTTTTTCTCTCCCATATACTCTACGCCGACTTGATACTGCTCTTCTGTAGGATAACGAAAAACAGGCTGGATATAAAACCACTTTTTGTGTTCCGTATTACGTCCGAGTCTTTTATCAATAATACGCACAACATCTATCGTCGAGTCAGCACGGAGTGAAAGTGAATTGTTTTTTGCATCATTTACACGAATAAGTTCCCTATCATCCGCCACACTCAAATGTTGGTGATACGAAAAAACAGGTGTCACAATCTCTTCAAATCCATTTGAATACAACACCTCACTCGCAATATTTTCTATCTTGCGTTTTACTTTGGCACTTTGACCGAAGTAGAGTTTTGTGCCATTTGGAATTTCATGCTCTAAAATCATTACAACGCTCTATTGGCAAAAAGAATCTCATTGAAGATTTTATTCGCACTCCCGTCATATTTACGACGACCAAGCATATCTAGTGTAAGTTCTACTGCGTTTACTACCCATGCGGCCTCATAATCAGGAATAAGTCCCATCTGGTTGATACGGAAAATTTTTCCTGTGAGGTGATCTTGACCGCCTGCTACATTGACGCTAAATTTTTGCGCTAAAACTTTTCTTATTTTTGAAGCATCTGCATCATCAACTGTTGTCATAGATCTGGCAGGCGTTTGTGGATAAATATGAAGCCCGATAGCTTGAAGTGCTGCGTTTATAGCTTCTGCTCTTTTTTGCGTATCCGCGTAAAGTTTTGTCATACCGCCATTTTTTTCTATCGTCTCTAAAACTTCAAGAAGACCGATGATAAGTGTCGTAGCAGCCGTCCAAGCCGTAGTATTTTGTCTTTGCGCTTTGATCTCAGTCGCAAGGTTAAAATAGTAGCCTTTTCCTTTACCTATTTTTTCGATTGCAGCATTACTCAAACCTAAAATAGCAAGCCCAGGAGGCAACATGAGCGCTTTTTGGCTTCCTGCTAGAAGACAATCTATATTTGTAATATCTATCGGTTCTACACCTACGGCCGTGATGCCGTCTGCGATAACCATAATTGATGGATTGTACGCTTTTACCGCAGCTGCAATTGCTTCAACAGGATGGCGAAGACCGCCTGCTGATTCACTTATCTGAACAGCTATTGCGTCTATGTTTGCATCATTTTTGATTGCGCTCATGACATCTTCTACGCTGACAGGCGTGTCCCACTCATTTTTTATCTCTACGTTTTTCAGACCGTTTGCAACAGCGATTTTGCCGAATCTTTCGCCAAATTTTCCAGAGTTTACATTGAGAAGTGTGTTGTGACAAAGGTTTGTAACAGCAGCTTCCATAGCACCTGTTCCGCTTGAAGAGAGCATAATGACCTCATCACTTCCAAAAAGAGAAAAAAGATGTTTTCTTGTTTTTTCAAAAATAGCTTCAAATTCTGGAGTACGATGGTGCATAGTCTCATCGCTCATGGCGTTACGAACATTTTGCGGTACTGGAGTAGGACCAGGAGTAAAAAGTAACATATAAAAGTTCCTTTGGCAGGGTGATATTGTGATTAAAAACCTCGTATTATATCTAAAAAAGTTTAAATAGGCTTTTGGGAAGATTTTCAAAGCTGCTCTGTGATAAAATCCAATTTTATTAAAAAAGGATACAAATGACTATTTTTGATTCGATTATTTTAGGGATTATTGAAGGATTTACAGAGTTTTTGCCCATCTCTTCTACAGGTCATCTTATCGTTGCCAGTGAGTTTTTGGGACTTAACCAAAACGCAGCGACAAAGGCGTATGAAGTCATCATACAGTTTGCTGCCATACTTGCAGTTGTGATGAATTACAAAGACAAATTTACACTCAAAAAGATAGATTTATGGAGTAAAGTGTTTGTTGCGTTTTTACCCATCGGAGCTGTTGGTTATATTTTCGCAAGTCAAATAAAAGAGCTCTTTAGTGTAGAAATTGTCGCTATTATGTTTATCGTAGGCGGGATTGTTTTTCTTGTTGTAGAGAAATTTTTTCTTAAAGACGAATCACATCTCATAGACGATGTAGAAAAAGTCACAATGAAACAATCTATTCTTATAGGATTGGCACAAGTTCTAGCGCTTATACCTGGGACAAGTCGTGCAGGTTCGACCATCATCGGAGCACTTTTAGTCGGTCTCAGTAGAAAAGCAAGTGCCGAATTTAGCTTCTTGCTCGCTCTTCCTGTCATGAGCGCCGTCGCAGCCTATGACTTACTGAAACACTACAAAGAGTTCAGCGATGCAAACCTTGTAACACTTGGGGTAGGTTTTGTTGTCTCTTTTATCGTTGGATATCTGACTATCAAACTTTTTATGAAATTCCTCGAAAAATTCACTTTCGTTGCGTTTGGTATCTATCGTATTCTTTTTGGAGTTATTTTACTATTAACACTAAGTTAAAGTGTGAAGAATAACTTTTGCCAAAGAGAGTGCTTTGGCACGGTGAGAAAGTTTTTTCTTCACTTCATCGTCAAGCTCACCTAAAGTCTGCTCATATCCTTCTGGGACAAACATAGGATCATATCCAAAACCTCCCTCACCTCTTGCTTCACAAAACGCAGTCCCATACATCCATCCATGTACTGTATATTGGGCATCTTTCGTGACAATGGCTATAGCAGCCGTATAATGAGCAGGTGAAGAGTTCACACCTTTTGCTTTTATAGCCTCTATCAGCTTATAAAGATTTTCTTTATCTCCCGAGCCTACACCGGCATATCTTGCGCTATAAATTCCCGGTGCGCCATCCAAAACATCCACGCTAATGCCGCTGTCATCTGCCATCACTACAACATCTTTATCATCCAGTGCTACAAAAACGGCGCGTGCTTTGATAAGTGCGTTTTCTTTAAAAGTATCCGCATCTTCGACTATCTCAAACTCTTCCATGAGCTGTGAATATGGAATAACTTCAAAATCTTTGCACATAGCCTGTATTTCACGTACTTTGCCCTTATTGGACGTTGCTAAAACCAGTTTCAAAGTTTACTTCCTTATATATATCTTTACCAATTTTCCACTATCACTTATGAAGTTTTGATAAACAATTGTTTGATTATAATTGCGCAATTATATAATAAAAGAGACAAGGCTGCTCATGTTCAAAAAAGTTTTCCCCCTTTCTGCAATCCTATCACTTAGATTTTTAGGTCTATTTTTAGTATTACCTGTTGTTTCCATTTATGCTGCAACCATGACGGACAATATGATGCTCGTTGGTATCGTTGTTGGCGGTTATGCGCTTACTCAAGCGATTTTTCAAATTCCTTTTGGTGTCATGAGCGATAAGATAGGTCGCAAGCCTACACTCTTAGTCGGTCTGCTCATCTTTTTGATAGGTTCGCTTATCTCTGCTTATGCGACAGATATTTATACACTCATGTTTGGGCGTTTTTTACAAGGTGCCGGGGCTATCGGTGCAGTTGTCACAGCTATGATCTCTGATCTTGTCGAAGAAAAAGTACGTGCCAAGGCGATGGCAATCATGGGTGCTACAATCGCAATCAGTTTTGCCCTAGCGATGGGTCTTGGGCCTGTTATCGGTGCACACTATGGAGTCGCGTCACTTTTTATCATCACAGCGGTTTTGGCTATGCTTGCTATCGTTTTGCTCTTTACAAAAGTACCGACACCTCCAAAGATCAAACATATCTATCATAGTGAAGCAAAAACGATAGATATCATCAGAGAGCCAAACCTTCTCAATATGATCATCATAAACGCGATGCAAAAAGGGCTCATGACGGTTGCGTTTGTACTTATTCCTATCATTCTTACAAGCGATACATTTGGCTGGGAGAAAAAAGAACTCTACATTGCATATCTTCCAGCGATGATTTTAGGTCTTATTGCTATGGGTCCAGCTGCTGTTTTTGGTGAGAAAAAAAATAAACCAAGAGAGATATTTTTGCTCTCCATCGTTTTATTTATCGCCGCGTTTTTGATTATGGGGCTTACTACTTCCAGTACGGTTTTCGTAGTCGGTGTTAGTATGTTTTTTATCGCGTTTAATATGATGGAGCCCCTTGTTCAGTCGATGATCACTAAGTTTTCAAAAGTACATCAAAAAGGTGCTGCACTCGGTATATCCAACTCTGCTGCGTACTTTATGACATTCCTCGGCGGAACTTTAGCAGGGCTCATGCTTGATATAAGCGATAGAGAAACTATCGGTGTTAGTGTTGCGGTTATCGCTACTCTTTGGCTTTTATGGACACTCAAACTTCAAAATCCTACAAAGTATTCTCACCTTTTTATTGCACCTGAACTTGTGAACAATGATAAACTTCTCAATTTAGAAAATGAGCATATAGCAGAGTGGTATATCAATGAAACTGAAAACCTGATCGTTATAAAATATGCGACTTTGGCGATAAGTGAAGAAGACTTAATAGCGAAGATAGAAAAATAAAAAAGGATGAGAGTAAAATCTCATCCGAAGTTGAAGTAGTTTGAAAAACTACTTCTGAGGAACAATATACATATTATAGTAACGACCTTCAAATGTTGGTTCTTTTTCCATAGTTCCTACATCCTCTATCATCGGCCAGACTCTCAAAAGAACTTCTTTTGCTGCTTCTGGATGAGCCATTTCACGACCTTTGAGAAATACGCGAAATTTCACATGTTTCCCTTCGGCTAAAAACTCTCTTGCGTGTTTTACTTTATAGCTTACATCATTCTCAGCAATTTTTACAGAAAGTTTTATCTCTTTGACATCAACTTTTGTCTGATTTTTTCTCTGTTCTTTGAGTTTTTTCTCTTCTTGGTATTTAAACTTACCGTAATCCATAATTTTTGCAACAGGCGGTTTGGCTTCCGGAGCGATAAGAACTAGGTCTAAACCCATCTCATTTGCTTTAGCCATAGCCACATCAATAGAAACAACACCTAAAGAATCAGCTCCATCTATATTACAACGCACCTCTGGTACACGAATGTCGTCATTCATTATGACACGGTCTTTGTTTTTACTCAAAAATTTACCTCATTTATTTTAGTTTGTATAAGCTTGAGGAAATCCTCTTGGCTTAGGTTATATTGTTCTCTACTTCTTCTATCTCTGATGGCTACAGTTTTGTTCTGTATCTCTTCATCACCGATGACAACAATCATAGGAACACGCGTTTTTTCTGCTGTTCTGACCCTTTTATTTAAAGAATCATTTTTGGCAAATATTTCACTATCTGCACCAATGTCGATAAGTTTATCTGATAATTCCTTAGCATAATCTTTATGGCTTTCTGCAACAGGCACAATTGCAACCTGTGTAGGAGCGATAAACATAGGGAATTCTCCCGCATAATGCTCAGTCAAAATACCGATAAATCTCTCAAAAGAACCAAGAATTGCTCTGTGAATCATTACCGGTTGGATTTTTTCGTTACCTTCTCCGTTATATTCAAGTTCAAATCTTTGTGGAAGGTTAAAGTCAAGTTGTATTGTTCCACACTGCCATTCACGACCAATTGCGTCTGTGATTTTGATATCGATTTTCGGACCGTAAAATGCTCCACCGCCTTCATCAATCTCATATGGAAGTTTATTTTTATCCATTGCGTTTTTGAGTGCGTTTGTAGATATTTCCCAAACTTTATCATCACCTACAGCCTTTTCAGGTTTTGTCGAAATCATCATCTTATAGTCAAACTCAAATGTTGACATGATTTTATCCACGAAATCTACAACCTCGATAATCTGCTCTTCTATCTGATCAGCCGTACAGAAGATATGCGCATCATCCTGAGTAAACTCACGCACACGGAAAAGTCCATGAAGCGCACCTGTCATCTCATGGCGATGGACAACGCCGTACTCAAAATATTTCAAAGGTAAATCTCTATAAGAATGCAAATCCTCTTCATACACTTTGATATGCCCGACACAGTTCATAGGTTTGACACCAAATTCTATCTCGTCTATATTTGTGAAATACATATTTTCGCCATAGTTTTGGTAGTGTCCTGATGTTTTCCAAAGATCACTGCGAAGCATCTCCGGTCCGCGAACAGGCTCATAGCCACGTTTACGGTGTGCTTTGAAAAGTAAAGACTCCAACCTTGCACGAAGACGCCCGCCTGCTGGAAGCCAGATAGGGAAACCTGCGCCTACTTCTTCACGGAAAGTAAAGAGTTTCATCTCGTTTCCAAGTTTACGGTGGTCACGTTTTTCAGCCTCTGCCATTTGATCCAAATAAGCTTTAAGCGCTTCCTTATCCGCAAACGCAATCCCATAAATACGAGTTAAAACTTCATTTTTAGAATCTCCGCCAAGATAAGCACCGGCTACTTTTGTGAGTTTGAAATAACGAATAAGTCCAATATTTGGCAAGTGAGGTCCACGGCAAAGGTCTTCAAACTCACCTTGCTTATAGATAGAAACTCTATCTCCAGGGATACGTTCCATTACAGAAAGTTTCAGGTGATCATTTTTAAATTTTTCTTTTGCTTCATCCATAGAGATCTCATATTTTTCTATCTCATATTTTTTCTTTGCAAAAGAGAGCATCTCTTTTTCTATATTTTTAAGATCTGCTTCGCCTACCGTTTCGCTCGTTTTGAAATCGTAGTAAAAACCCTCTTTTACTACAGGTCCTACATAAAACTCTGCATCTTTATAGAGAGACTTAATAGCCTGTGCCATAAGATGCGCAGTCGAGTGACGTAAAACTTCCAAAGATTCAGGTGAATTATCAAGATGAATTTGTTCGCCCTCAAAGCCCATTTCTGCGGCAGTTTGAAGGTCTATAATCTGGTCGTTATGTTTTATTGCAATTGCGTTCAATATATAATCCTCTATATTTGTTGGGTGGCATAGTGCCAAAGTCTAACTTTAAAGCCTCTAAAGCTTTAAAGTTCAGTTTTTAGTACAGCTCCATTTGAAGCGTTGGAAACCATCAACGCATAACGTTTGAGCCATTTTGACTTTACTTCATTTTTATGTGGTTTCCATGCAGCTTTTCTCACTGCAAGCACATCTTCACTTACATTTAATTGTAGTAAATGTGCATCAACGTCAAGCTCTATCTCATCGCCGTCTTCAATCATTGCAATCAAACCACCCTCGGCAGCTTCAGGTGAAATATGCCCGATAGAAGCGCCGCGTGTAGCACCTGAGAAACGTCCATCGGTGATAAGTGCGACACTCTCACCAAGCCCCATTCCCATGATAAGTGAAGTAGGTGCGAGCATCTCTTGCATACCCGGTCCGCCTTTTGGACCTTCGTAACGAATAACTACAACGTCACCTGCTTTTACTTTATGGCTCATGATGCCCGCAAGTGCTTGTTGCTGTGAGTTAAAACAAACTGCTTTACCTTTGAACTGTCTCATATTTCCGGTGATACCTGCAGTTTTTACAACAGCACCCTCGGTAGCAAGATTTCCAAAAAGGATAGAGAGCCCACCCACTTTTGAGTAAGCATTTTCATTTGTATGGATGATACTCTCATCCAAAATTTTTGCATCAGCTATACGCTCACCGAGTGTCTCACCCGTTACCGTAAGGTTATCAAGATGAAGCATCCCACCACGACGGCTTACTTCTTTCATGACTGCGTTTACTCCGCCGGCACGATTAATATCATCCATATGAACTGTAGATAAAGAAGGAGATATTTTTGCGATATGAGAAACATTATCAGCTATCTCATTGATTTTTTCTATAGGAAAATCTACTTCTGCTTCTTTTGCGATTGCTAGCATATGTAAAACTGTATTGGAACTTCCGCCCATCGCCATATCTACAACAAAAGCATTATATATAGCTTTTTCATTTAAAACATTACGAAGATTGTATCTGCTGTCATCGGCTTTTGCCATCTCTACAACTCTTTTTGCCGCTTTTTTGACAAGTTCTATACGGGCAGGAGTCATCGCTAAAATAGTCCCATTACCAGGGAGTGCGATACCCATTGCTTCACACAAAGTGTTCATTGAGTTTGCAGTAAACATACCAGAACAGCTTCCACCTGATGGACAAGCTTCACACTCTATCTCATAAAGTTCTTCATCTGTAATTTTCCCTTCAGCATGCTGACCAACTGCCTCAAACGCAGTAGCAAGGTCAATTGGAGTACCATCTTTTTTGTGTCCTGCAGCCATTGGTCCGCCTGAAACAAAAACAGTCGGAACATTGACGCGCAGTGCACCCATGATCATACCTGGGACAATCTTGTCACAGTTTGGGATACAAATCATCGCATCAAGCTTGTGTGCATTCATTACTGTTTCGATAGAATCCGCGATGATTTCACGAGATGGAAGGGAGTATAACATCCCATCATGTCCCATAGCAATGCCGTCATCGACACCGATTGTATTAAATACAAAAGGAACGCCACCTGCCTCACGAATCGCCTGCTTCACTATTTCTCCATATTCATGTAAGAAAAAATGCCCAGGAATAATATCTATATAACTATTTGCAATTCCAATAAACGGTTTGTCAAAATCTTCATCTTTTAATCCTGTCGCTCTTAGCAATGAACGATGAGGAGCTTTATCAAACCCTTTTTTTATAGTATCACTTCTCATAAAAATCCTTACACTATATATTATAAAAGCGATTATAGCATTATTTTTTTATTTTCTTTAAAAATTTAGACGAAAAACTCTTTACAAAGGAAAAAAATATGGCTATAATTCCGCTCACTTAAAAATTAAGTGCGTTTTTTTGCGGGAATAGCTCAGTGGTAGAGCACAACCTTGCCAAGGTTGGGGTCGCGAGTTCGAACCTCGTTTCCCGCTCCATTATTAAAATTATAAAATTGTTGAAAAAATCCCCCCGATGCCCGGGTGGTGAAATCGGTAGACACAGGGGACTTAAAATCCCCCGGTAGCAATACTGTGCCGGTTCAAGTCCGGCCTCGGGCACCATAATAGGTAATTGATTGACTGGTGCCATCGCCAAGTGGTAAGGCCGCAGCCTGCAAAGCTGCTATCCCCAGTTCAAATCTGGGTGGCACCTCCAATTATATAATTACATTACAACTACATCGTGGATCTTTGGCAGAGTTGGTCGAATGCACCGGTCTTGAAAACCGGCGAGGGTTATACCTCCCAGAGTTCGAATCTCTGAGGGTCCACCACTTCAAACCCCTATTTTAAGTACTTTTTGACTTTAAGTTTATTCTTTATACGCTATTTGTACACTCGTCGTCTAAAAAAGCAACATATTTCTTATTATTTGACTTAGGCCAATTTTTAAATCCTTGTCGATATTCCCTCTAATATTTCTTTTATTCTCATCGTATTATAATAACTCATATCTCTTGTAGCAAAGGAGTAAAGATGTTACACAGTATTCTGCTTCAAATAGCAAAAAATTCGATATTGAGTCACTTAGGTGTGGCTTATAAACCCGATAAAGAGAAGCTTCTACACGAGTACCCTTTTTTGACAAAAGATGGGGCAACCTTTGTGACTCTGCATAAAAGTGGTGCGCTTCGTGGCTGTATAGGCTCTATAGTGGCGCATCAAAATTTACTGGAAGATCTTATCTCAAATGCTCATTCTGCTGCGTTTAGAGACCCTCGCTTTTCTCCTGTATCGGTACATGAGTTGGCACAACTGCATCTTGAAGTTTCTGTTTTGAGTCAGCCTGAACTTATAGAGTATCAAAATTATGAGGATTTGTGCACAAAAATAGAACCTGCAAAAGATGGACTGATTCTCAAGCATGGTTATTATCAAGGGACATTTTTGCCGCAAGTTTGGCATGAGTTGCCTAGTGTAGAGTCATTTTTGGAACATTTAAGTATCAAAGCAGGGGCAAATCCTGCCATCTATAAAGAGCATCCGATGATCTACAAATATAGAGTAGATGCGATAGAGGAGGATTTTGATGCAATATTACCGCTTTAAAAATGAGGGTTCGATAACCTGCGTTTTATGTAAACATTACTGCACGCTCAAAGAAGGAAAGTGCGGTATTTGCGGCATAAACTTCAATGAAGAAGGCTCTCTTGTAAACAAAACCTACGGGCATCCGAGTGCAATACACAATGACCCGATAGAAAAAAAACCGCTCTATCATTTTTTGCCTTTTACTCATTCGCTCTCTCTTGGAACGGTGGGGTGTAATTTTCGTTGTCCATTTTGTCAAAATTACTCTATCTCACAAACGGCTCATGTAGATGAAAGTGTAGAATATTCGCCAAAAGATATCGTAAACCTAGCACTGCAACATGGAGCAAAAAGTATCAGTTACACTTATAATGAGCCGACAATCTGGTATCCGTATGCAAAGGATATTGGCTTATTAGCAAAAAAACACGGTCTTAAAAATGTTTTTGTCTCCAGTGGTTATGAGTCTGTAGAAGTGCTAGAAGATATGAAGTCTTGGGTTGATGCCGCGAATATTGATTTGAAAAGTTTCTCTCATGAGTACTATAAAAAAGTGCTCAAAACAGATTTGGATGGAGTTTTGGAAGGTTTAGTCGCATTTGCCGCAAGTGATATCTGGCTGGAGATTACCACGCTGCTTATCCCAGGGGTCAATGACAGTGAAGATGAAATTGAAAAAATGGCTGCGTTTATCGCCACAAAACTTGGGACTGAGATACCGTGGCATTTGAGCGCTTTTCATCCTGATTATAAGATGCTTGATACGCCCAGAACACCGTACTCTACTCTGGAAAAGGCAAGAGAAATCGCACACAAACATGGGATACTTTATGTTTATTTAGGAAATGTGCAGACGGATACAAATACATATTGCCCAAAATGTGATGCCTTGCTTATCGACAGAAACAGCTTGGAGATGGCTGCTTTGGATATCAAAAGCAGTTCATGTAGGGTTTGCGGCGAACATATAAAAGGAGTTTGGCTATGAAACGCAACATGAGCGTGGCTGGAAGTTTTTATCCGGCAAACGGCACAGAGATAAAGCGATATTTTGCGCATTTTTCTAAGCTGTATGATGAGACAAAACAACTCCCACACATAAAACCAAAAGCCGTCATAGTGCCACACGCAGGTTATGTTTATTCTGGATATACGGCGGATATCGCCTACAGAATGTTGCAAAACGCAGGGCTAAAAACTGTAGTCGTTCTAGGACCTTCGCATAGAGTTGCGTTTGAGGGAGTGAGTCTTGGAAGATATGAGAGTTACGAGACGCCTTTTGGCGTGATAGAAGCCAATGACATATTGGCAAAAGAGATTGCAGAACGATTCGGACTTGCGTTTGTAGCGTCGGCTCATGTGGAACATAGTACGGAAGTGCAGTTTCCTTTTATCAAGTATTATCTCCCTGATGTAAGGATTGTAGAGCTTGTTTATTCGGATACGACACCTTTTTATTTGTCAAAGATTATTGAATTTGTACTTGAGAAAAAAGATTGCGGTGTGATTATCAGTACGGATTTGAGCCATTTTTATACGCAGAGTGATGCGAACAAGCTTGATAGTGTCTGCCTAAACGCAATCGCAAATCTTGACCTCAAAGCACTCCATCAAGGGTGTGAAGCGTGCGGAAGAATAGGCGTAGAAGCAATGCTTCAAACCGCCATAAAGATGGAGTTACAAACGCAGATACTTGACTATAGAACATCCGCCGATGCAAGCGGTGATATGAGTCGCGTTGTAGGTTATGTGAGTGCGTGCTTTATGGATAAAAATTAACAAAATTACCTCAGAATTTTTGAGCAAAAAAACGCTAAAATGCCTTCACTTTTACTAAGGATGTGACTATGCCATTATTGGATTCTTTTACTGTTGACCATACTATTATGCCGGCACCTGCCGTGCGCCGTGCTAAGGGGATGAAAACGCCTTCGGGTGATGATATCACTGTTTTTGACCTGCGTTTTGTCAGACCAAATGAAGCGATACTTTCGCAAGAAGGTATCCACACGCTTGAGCATCTTTTTGCGGGATTTATGCGTGATCATCTCAATACAAAAGATGTAGAAATCATCGACCTCTCACCGATGGGCTGCCGCACAGGTTTTTATATGAGTGTGATAGGCAATCCAAGCGAACAGAGTGTCGTTGCGGCGTGGGAAGCATCTATGAAAGATGTACTAAGTGTACAAACGCAGCAAGATATCCCAGAACTCAATATCTATCAATGCGGCACGTACAAAATGCATTCACTTGAAGATGCAAAAGCGATAGCTTCAAATGTCCTACAACACGATATAGATATCATGGATAACGAAGCCCTCAAACTTGATTTGGACAAGGTAGAGTAGATGTATCTGCTTTTACCTATGGATTCTGAGGATGTGCAAGAAGCGAGACTTACAAAAGTCTGCGATGCAAAAGTCTGGGCGCAGGTGCTTGTAGAAGAGGGGCAGGTGGTGGAGATACTTCACAGTGAGACTTATGACGGTTTTGAGAACTTCTCAGAAGCAGTTATATTTACAAGTGACGCGGAAAATCCTATGCCTTTTATGGAGATGAATATGATGCCGCTTGTGGCACATACGCAAAGAGATATCGATGATATAGTCGAGGCCTATCTCTTTCGCGAACTTCATGATATGGCGTACTAAAACGCAGTGAAAACATCTGAACTCAAGCAATTTTTGGAGCTTTTTAATCCGCTTCCAGGAAACCAATATATACAGGTGACGACGGAGGTGGATGCAACGACAAGCGCACTTTATGCGCTTATGGCACAAAAAGGCGGCGAGATGCGTATCGCCTATTACAATGAAAAAGAGACACATGAGCTGCAAAGTATCTACCCTGATGCAAAAATCCAACATATAAAAAACTTCGCGCATCCTTTTCGCGCGCTGCCTCGTGATAATGATATCGTCATCTTCAAAGATATTTTTGCCCAGCACAAAAAACAAGACCTCATGCTCAAAACCGCCTACACGACTTTGGCAAACACAGCAGAAATCATCATCATGGAAAAAAAAGCAACGATGGATATCCAAGCCCTCAAAGAGCTTCTGGAGTGTTTTGAATTTCGCACCCCAAACGCAATAGACATCTTCCCCGACTACGACCTAGTTATCGCTAAAAAGATGCATATGTGGGGCAATGGTCTTTAGATATTTTTTAAAAAATTTAAAGTAGCCGCAAACATAGGATTTTATTTCTGCCATCAAATTAATCTCTCATTTGACCTAAAAATGATAGTATCTAACATCTTATAAAAGGGCACTTCTAAAATCCACCTTAACAGTAACCTAAAGTACTCACTTCATTTTTTTACTTTTCTTGGATTTTTATCTGAGGAAAGTTGAGTGAATTTTTGAGTTTTTTCATAAAAAATTCACTCAAACTTCCTTATTCCTTCGTATTTTCTACATTTTCTGCACTTTTTGAAGTCTTACAAGCTGTTCATATCTAAAAAGATTGCAGGTAAGGTTTAAGAGTCCTATGGTTGACCCAATTCTCTCTTTACCTATAGCTTTGAGGTTCAGTCCATTATTCATAGAGTTGGTACCCAAAGCAGGCTTTGCGCTCATGAATCCAAATATGTGTTCTACTCTCACTCTGACTTTAGATTTGAGACTATTTTTATTCTCTTGCTCAAATGTTAATGGTTTATTGCAAAAAACGGAACAAATCGGACACTTCAGCGCTCAACATTTGGACAGTATGACGGAAATGATTTTGAGTTAAGAAAAAGGTATTTTCTAAATTTAACTACACTTTTTGTAAATTGATTTGCAAAGGTGTTATATGAGGACGAGGTACCCTTTGAGGGTGTTGTACCGATGAAAAAAGTTCGTGAAGTTTTACGACTTCATATTATTATGGAGTTATCCATACGAAAGATACAGGGTGCTACTGGTACAGCCAGAAGTACTGTGTAAGATTACATAAAGCGCTTCAAATCTTCAAGTCTGCAAGCAGATGAGATAGATAATTTGGATGATGACGCACTTAAATTCAAGCTATTCCCAGATTATTCATCAGTGACAACTTCTTCTAAAGCTATGCCTAATATGCAATATATTCATAAGCAGTTACAAACGCGTAAAAAGAGCAAAGTAACTCTCACACTTTTATTGGAAGAGTATAAGCGTGACAATCCTGATGGTTATGAATTTACACAGTTTCGAGTTTATTATGGCAGATACAAGCAAATACTCAATCCATTTATGAGACAGGTTCATATCGGTGGAGAGAAGCTGGAGTGAAAACAATATTGTTCGTGAATATTACGGACGAAAACTTATAGTTGCATAGTGGGAGCGCGTTTAGTCTTCTATTAGGCTTCCTCTGTAGTAGCGTTGCTCTTTCTTTTTTGGTGTTATTTCTTCTTTTATACTGTTTTGCTCCGAACTCAAAACGCTCTCAAACTTTTCAAAATTTGTAGCAGTGAGCTGATTTTCAAATACTCTCAATTTATTCAAAAGTTGGTCTGACTTTTCCAAAAGTATTTCATAGTATTGATTTGCTAATTTATAGTCAGAAACAGAAGCTTTTTTGGAACCAAAAAGTGATGAGAAGATAGTGCCGCTCTCTTCTTTAAAAAGTACGGCATAGATTTTATGATATTGAGTATAACAAGCATCAAAAAGCGACTCCATATCATTTAAAACAAGTTTGCTGTTAGAGATGGAGTATGCCATCGCTTTGGAGTAAAGCCATATTCCAAATGGGTCTTCAGAGGGATTGAGCGCGATAATATTTTTATCATTTTGCAAACCCGACACTATGACTCTGATTTGATTTACCCATTTTTTGTGCTCGGTACGTGCTTGTCTTACTTGTGAGAGATAATCATCTTTAAGAGACATACTTTATCCTTTTTTAGTTATTTTTTGAAAACTCAGGATACGCTTCAAGACCGGTCTCATGCAAGTCAACGCCTTCTTCTTCATGCTCTTTGGCAACACGAATACCTATTGTTTGTTTGAGTATAAACCATAATATAAATGATGTTGTAAAGGTGAAAATTCCTACAGCAATGATACCTTTGATTTGCATCATAAAGGTTACTTCAGGATTCCATATCGCAACGGCTAGCGTGCCCCATATCCCGTTTACAAGGTGAACAGATAGTGCCCCAACAGGATCATCAATGCGGATTTTATCAAAAAAGCTTACAGAAAAAACTACCAATACACCCGCAACGATACCGTCAATTGAAGCGGCAAACATTCCCAAATTTGGACCCGCAGTTACAGCAACTAAGCCCGCAAGCGCACCATTCAAAACCATAGTAAGGTCAACTTTTTTATAAAGTAACTGCGTTACAATCGCAGCAGTGATTGCACCAAAAGAGGCAGCCATATTTGTAGCCGCAAAAACACCGGCAATAGAATCAACATCCTCTTTCGTTCCCATCGCTAAAACAGAACCGCCGTTAAATCCAAACCATCCTAGCCAAAGGATAAAGGTACCAAGTGTTGCAAGAGGCAAAGAAGATCCCGGAATCGGTCTAACGCCACCATTTTTTGTATATTTTCCGTTACGAGCACCAAGTAAAAGTACTCCTGCTAACGCTGCCCATCCTCCTACGGAGTGTACAACGGTTGAACCTGCAAAGTCGCTAAAACCATCCATAAACCCGCCAAGGGCTGAACCGCCCCATGACCAGTGACCTTGGATTGGGTAGATAAAACTTGTTAAAAACGCAACAAAAATCATAAAAGGCCATATTTTGATTCTCTCGGCAACTACTCCGGAGATCACGGACGCAGCTGTAGCAACAAAAACAACCTGAAAGAAAAAATCCGCCATGAGCGAATGATCACTGTAGTTGATACCGCTTAGAGCAAAGGCAATATCTCCCATAAATACACCTTCTCCGCCATACATAAGGTTATAGCCGATTGCATAAAACATAATTGATGCAATGGCATAAAGAAGCATATTTTTTAATAAAATCACAACACCGTTTTTTGTTCTGGTTAGACCAGCTTCTAGCATGGCAAAACCTGCTGCCATCCACATAACCAAAGCTCCGGCAAAGAGCATAAGAAAGCTTGTCAAGATATATTGAACATCTGAAAAATTTTCCATCTTCAATCCTTTATCGTATATTTTTTTGTATTGTATCTTGAACTTAAGCAGCAGAAACGATAAATGTGTTCAATAAATAGGCAGTTATAGTGATATAAATCTATTTTTGATAAATTTGAAGCGAGATTTGTTTGAGAGAGCTGATAATAAAATTTTTGCATAACCTAGACCCTGAATCAAGTTCAGGGTGACGAAGTGGTGATTATTATAAAGATGTGGTGTTAAAGTCCAGCTGAGGCAACAATTTTTGCTTGATGATCTGCTATGAGAGGTTCGATAATTTCATCGAGTAAACCTCCTCCCATGATTTCGGCAAGTCTGTAAAGTGTTAAGTTGATACGGTGGTCGCTCATGCGGTTTTGAGGATAGTTGTAGGTACGAATACGACCACTTCTATCTCCTGTTCCAACTTGAGCTGAACGTGTTTGGGAATCTTTTGCCATTGCCTCTTGCATTTCCATATCATAAAGTCTTGCTTTGAGAACTTTCATCGCTTTTTCTTTATTTTTATGTTGTGACTTTTGGTCCTGATTTGTGACTACGATACCGCTTGGAAGGTGTGTTATACGAACAGCAGAGTCTGTTGTATTGACACTTTGTCCTCCACAGCCTGATGAGCGCATAACATCTATTTTGAGATCATTTTCGTTGATCTGAACTTCGACGTCATCGACTTCAGGCATGACCGCAACCGTGATGGCTGAGGTATGGACACGCCCTTGACTTTCGGTAGCCGGGACACGTTGTACACGGTGTGTTCCGCCTTCGTATTTCAACCTGCTATAGACCTGCTCACCTTTGATAAGTGCAATAAGCTCTTTATATCCACCAGAATCCGATGGAGATGTGCTCATGAGCTCTATCTTCCAGCCTTTGAGCTCTGCATAACGTGAATAGGCATCAAAAAGATCTCCAACAAAGATAGCAGCTTCATCTCCACCTGCTCCGGCACGAAGTTCCAAAATGATATTTCTATCATCATTTGGATCTTTTGGTAGAAGAAGCATTTTTATCTCTTCTTCGAGTTCCGGTTTACGAGGTTCGAGTTCACGGAGTTCTTCTTTTGCCATATCCATCATTTCAGAATCAGCGAGCATCTCTTTTGTTGCAGCGATTTCTTGTAATAAAGCTTTGTACTCTTTTGCTTTTTCAACGATAGGGGTAATTGAAGACTGTTCACGTGAAAGGTCTGTCATTCTTTTGATGTTGGAGGTGATATCAGGTGAACTTAGCAGTTCGCTAAGTTCATTATAGCGGGTGATAAACGGTGTAAGTTTATCTGCTAACATAAGAAGTTAGCCTTAGAGAGCGTTTACAGATTTGTGTAGACGACTAACTTTTCTAGCTGCAGTTTCTTTTTTCAAGACACCTTTGCTTACAAATTTGTGAATTTGTTGGTTAGCAACTTTAAATGCTGCAGTAGCTTCTTCTTTATTCCCTGCTTCAACTGCAGTAGTTACACCTTTTACGATATTCTTAAGACGAGTTCTGTAAAAACGATTACGTTCAGTACGAACGATTGTTTGACGAATTCTCTTAATTGATGACTTATGATTTGCCATAATATGAGTCCTTCTCATTTAAATTTAGTGCGCAATACTAGCTTAAAAATAATTAAAATTTAGTTAAACAGTCCTAAAAAGAGAAATATTTCAACAATAATGGATAAATATGTTAAAATACAGCACTTTTACAATGGATAGTAACTATGAAATTATTTGGAACAGATGGTGTTAGAGGTGAAGCAGGCTCATTTTTGAGTGCAGAATTGGCTATGCGTGTTGCTATGGCGGCTGGAATATATTTTAAATCACGTTCGATTACAAATAAAATATTGATAGGCAAAGACACACGAAGAAGTGGCTATATGATAGAAAACGCAATCGTAAGTGGTTTAACCGCAATCGGTTATGATGTAATACAAATAGGTCCGATGCCAACACCTGCTATTGCGTTTCTTACGGAAAATATGCGTTGTGATGCGGGCATCATGATAAGTGCATCTCATAATCCATATGAAGATAACGGGATAAAGTTTTTTGATGGCTTTGGTGATAAGCTCACCGTTGAAGCTGAAAAAGAGATAGAAGCCATCTATATAAATGATGAACTGATAAATGGCGCACAAGTCACGGCAAAAAGTATCGGAAAAGCAAAACGTATTGATGATGTAATAGGCAGATACATAGTAACGCTTAAAAATTCTTTTCCGCTAGAACTTTCACTTCATGGAATGCGAATCGTTCTTGATGCAGCAAACGGAGCCGGCTATAAAGTCGGGCCTACTGTTTTAGAAGAACTTGGCGCAGATGTAGTTGTACTCCATAATCAACCAGATGGTTTTAATATCAATGAAAACTGTGGGGCACTGCACACAAAAGACCTTTGTGAAAATGTTCTCAAATATCGCGCAGATATAGGAATAGGACTTGATGGTGATGCGGATAGAGTTGTTATCGTAGATGAAAACGGAGAAATTGTTGATGGAGATCAGCTTTTGGGCGCGCTTGGTGTCTCTATGCATGAGCGCGGCGTTTTAAAAGGCGGAGGCATCGTTGCAACTGTCATGAGTAATCAAGGACTCGATGATTATATGAAGAAGTCTGGGCTTAAGCTTTTTCGTAGTGATGTAGGTGACAAACATGTTTTAGAAGTGATGAAAGAGAAGGGAATAAACTTTGGAGGCGAGCAGAGCGGTCATGTCATCGTAAGTGATTTTGCAAAAACAGGTGATGGACTTGTAAGCGCACTACAGACTTTAGCCCTTCTTTTGAGTAAAAAACAAAAAGCTTCGCAGGCACTTCGTCCTTTCGCACTTTATCCTCAAAAACTTGTGAATATTAATATAAAAGTAAAAAAACCTTTAGATGGATTAGAAGGTTTGGATGCACTACTCAAAGAGATAGAAAAAGAAGGTATCCGTCATCTTATTCGTTATTCAGGTACGGAAAATAAACTAAGAATTTTACTCGAAGCCAAAGATGCAAAACGTATGAATATGCGCATTGACGAGTTGGTCGCATTTTTTGCAAAAGCTCTCAATGCCTAACAATCATACACTTCGCCTCAGCGCAATTTTACTTTTTGCTTTGGCTGGGATTTTTATCATCGACCAAAATATTAAGATGCTTTTTGTGGACGGCTTTCGTTACTATACAGAATGTATAGACTTGATACTTGTTTATAATAAAGGTGTTGCGTTTTCTATGTTCGCTTTTTTAGATGAATGGCTGAAATATATACAATTAGTAATGGTCTTTGGCGTCTTGACCTATGTATTTACGCTCAAAAAGCTTTGTTATGCTTTACCGGCTGGGATACTTTTGGGCGCTGCGTTTTCAAATGTCTATGACAGATTTATCCATGGCGGCGTTGTAGATATGGTTTATTGGCATTGCGGATTTGATTTTGCAGTCTTTAATTTTGCTGATGTGATGATAGATGTAGCTGTAGTATGGATACTTTTTTTAAACTTCAAACCAAAATTTTGCAAAAATTAATCCTATAAAAAGTACATTTTTGGTATTATTGCCAAAAATAATAGTTAAAATACTATAAATAATGAAAAACATACTAAAGGAAATTGATGGAAATCAAATCAAATAAAATCAACGGTGCTAACGCTGAAATTCAAGCAACTATCCCAATGGCTGAGGTAAATGCAAACGTAGAAAAAATCGCAAAACAGTTAACTAAAACTGCTAAAATTGATGGCTTCCGTAAAGGTAAAGTACCCGCTTCTGCTGTGAAAAAACAATATGGTGAGCGTTTAGTTCAAGATGCTGAAGCGGAAGCGCTTCGTGATGTACTTTCTTTAGGTCTAAAAGAGTTGGCAATTGCTAATGATGCATTAATCGGTGAACCGACTATTTCTAAATTTGACAAATCAGATGATAAAATCGAAGTAACTGTAAAAGTTGCTATGCGTCCTGTTATCGAACTTGGCGACTATGCTGCTATGGTACAAGAATTTGACAAACCTGCCGTATCTGATGCAGATATTGATGCAAGAATCACAGATTTGGCTCAGGCACAAGCACCTCTTGTAGATGTAGAAGAAAATCGTAAAACAAAAGCAGGTGATACTGCTGTTATCGATTTTGAAGGTTTTGTTGATGGTGTTGCATTTGAAGGTGGAAAAGCTGAAAACTTCGCATTGCGTTTAGGCTCAGGTCAGTTTATCCCTGGATTTGAGGAGCAAGTTATCGGTATGCAAAAAGATGATGAAGCAACTATCAAAGTGACATTCCCTGAAAACTACGGCGGAAAAGAACTTGCAGGTAAAGATGCTGAGTTCAAAATCAAAGTAAACAAAATTCAAGTAAAAGAAGCTGTTGCTATTGATGATGAATTAGCGAAAAAAATGCTTCCGGGTCAAGAAAACGCAACACTTGAAGAGTTGAGAAATCAAGTAAAAATCCAAATCGAAAATGAAGAACTTTCAAAACTTTATAATGATGAGCTAAAACCAGCTCTTTTAGAGATTTTTGTAGAAGGATTTAACTTTGACCTTCCAGAATTTGTAGTTGATCAAGAGATTGATATGGCACTTAACAGATCAGCAGCAAGCATGAGCGAAGATGCGATCAAAGAGCTTCGTGAAAACGCAGATAAACTTGTAGAGCTTCGTGAAACTTTCCGTAACGATGCCGTAAGAAGTGTAAAAGCAACATTTATTATCGATTCTTTAGCGCAAGCTGAGGGTGTAAAAGTTGCAGAACAAGAAGTTATGCAAACTATCTACTTTGAAGCGATGCAAATGGGTCAAGATCCTCAAAAAGCATATGAGCAATATAAAAATTCAGGATATCTTCCAGCTATCCAGATGTCAATGGTAGAGGACAAAGTGCTCTCAGGACTTCTTAACTCAAAGATGAAAGAAGCGTAAATCATGAGCTATATTCCTTACGTAGTAGAAAAAACAGGACGTGGAGAGCGTTCTTATGATATTTACTCTCGTCTCTTAAAAGATAGAATCGTTATGCTAAGCGGAGAAGTCAATGATGCCGTTGCTTCTTCAATAGTTGCACAGTTTTTATTTTTAGAAGCAGAAGATCCGGAAAAAGATATCTATTTCTACATCAACTCTCCAGGTGGGGTTGTAACTGCGGGAATGGCGATTTATGATACTATGAACTATATCCGCCCTCACGTAGCAACAATCTGTATAGGACAAGCTGCTTCTATGGGAGCTTTTTTACTCTCTTCGGGAGAAAAAGGGAAACGTTATGCCCTTCCTCATGCAAGAATTATGATTCATCAGCCTTTAGGCGGTGCGCAGGGACAAGCTACAGATATAGCTATCCAGGCAAAAGAGATTTTACGTATGAAGCAGGAGCTCAATGAGATTCTTGCAAAAAACACAGGTCAAAAAGTGGAACAAGTTGAAAAAGACACAGATCGTGACAACTTCATGAGTGCTTTTGAATCCAAAGAGTATGGCATGATTGACGAAGTACTCATCAAAAATACAAAAGAATAAGGGTACATAATGTCAGGAACTCTAAGAAGTAGAAATCGTCGGGATATCAGTGAAGTCAGCACGCCCGCAAATTCTACACTTAAAGCACTTGATATGGATGAACCTTCTAGTGATTTGGAAATTTATGCCAAAGAGGTTTTAACAGCGCTCATAGCAGACAGCCTTCCCCCGACACCCAATAATTTTTCCCTTTATTTTGACAGGCTTTTAGAAGATAAGAGTGAAAATTTGCGCAAGCAAATTGTCTCTATGCTTGAACTCGAAGATAGCAACAATGATGAAAGCAGTATGGTTTTAGAACAAAGTCTCAAACAAGGTTTTCTTTCGGTGAAAAATATCCTCAGTGTTACTGCAAATCTTTACAAGAACATGGCGCTCATGAGTAAAATCCTCGAAAAACGTAAAAAAGAGCTTGTAGAGCATCCTGAAATTCAAGAAGCTATGGGTGTGGTTGTTGCACTTGAAGGAGATGTATCTAAACTAAGTGATATCCTTAAAAAACAAAGCTCTCAGATGAAAGTCATGTACGATGAGACTGCAAGCATAGTCAAAAATGTAGAAAATGAGACTGTATTTGACAATCAGTTTGGGGTTTATAACAAACGCTACTTGATGGCAAAAATCGAACAAGAGATAGGGATGATTAAAGAGTTTAAGCATAAAAGCTCTTTGATTTTTATCGAACTCTCTCGTGAGCTTGCTGCGACTATCAAAAATGAAAAAGCATTAGTGCTCATGACGCGCACAATTGCGAGACTTCTTTTAAAAACGTCTCGCAGAAGTGATATTGTCGCACATTATGGCAATGGAAAATTTGCTATGCTCCTTAAGCATACCGATTTGGATAATGCGAAAAGAGCTAGTGAGCGACTTTGTGAATTAGTTTCTAACTCCAACTTTTTTCTCTCAGACCGTGAGATTCAGCTCAAAATCTCTATCGGAATTACAAATATTGACCAATTCCATTCTGTTGAAGAGATTGTTGTAAGTGCTTTAGACGGTATTGAAAAAGCGTATGCAAAACACAACATCGATTATGCCGTCTCACTTCGAACAAATACTGATAATTTAATATAGAGTGTCTTCGTGGAATTAAAAATAGTAGAATATCCAGATAAAAAATTAAAAGAAAAATCTGTAGAAGTGAAATGTTTTGATGCACTTTTACATAAACTTTTAGATGCGATGTATCCTTTGATGTTGGAAACAAATGGCATAGGACTTGCGGCCATACAAGTTGCTCATGCTAAAAGAGTGCTTATTCTCAACATCCCCAATGAAGACGGCGAGCAGTCAAAAGAAAATCTTATCGAAATGATCAATCCTGTTCTGACAAAAAAAGAGGGTGATGCCGTCTATCAAGAAGGATGCTTGAGTGTTCCCGGATTTTATGAAGATGTAAATAGATTTGATACTGTTTGTGTGAATTATCAAGATAGACATGGAAATACAAAAATTCTCGAAACAGATGGGCTTTTGAGTATAGCTATCCAACATGAAATGGACCATCTTGAAGGTATCCTTTTTATAGACAAACTCTCTTATGCAAGAAGAAAAAAGTTTGAAAAAGAGTATAAACGCATGTTGAAAGAAAAAAAAGAAAATAAAAACTCCTAAAATATGACATTCTGTCATATTTATATCCGAAATTTTTACACTAGGTTATACTTTGTCCAACTCATTTGAGGTTGGAATATGAAACAGGTAAATTGCGCAACTTATGAAGGTCTTGATGCAAAAGTAGTTCAAGTCGAATCCACTTTGACCAAAGGCTTGCCATCGTTTTCTATCGTTGGTATGGCTTCAACAGCTATCACTGAAGCCAAAGAACGCGTAAAATCTGCACTGCTTAGTAATGAATTTTCTTTTCCTCCAAAACGCATCACTATCAACCTTGCTCCAAGCGATGTAGCAAAAAACGGCTCACAATTTGACTTGAGTATGGCACTCATGATAGCGCTTGATAGTTTAGAAGATGATTTAAGTGAGTGGTTTGTATTTGGCGAGCTTGGACTTGATGGCGCGGTAAAAGAAAATATGCAACTCTATCCGCTTCTGCTCTCTCTGGCAAATCAAAATAGTATCTCCAAAGCTATTGTCCCTCATGAGAGCTTGGAGAAATTATGCAAGATACCAAATATTGAGTTTTATGGAGTCAAAACACTTCAAGAAGCGATAGATTTGTTGAAAAATCCTCAATCACTTGCTCCATCTCAAACGCAGAGCAATCTCAATTACCCTTTCTATGAAATCAATGAAGAAAAATATTTTTATATGAAAGAGTATCCGGAAGATTTTTTGGATGTCAAAGGGCAAGAGATAGCAAAAAGAGCTGCCATCATCGCCGCGGCAGGTTTTCACAATATACTTTTTGAGGGAAGTCCCGGGTGTGGAAAAAGTATGATAGCAAAAAGGCTGCGTTTTATCTTGCCGGCAATGAAGAATAGTGAAGTATTGGATGTAGCGAAACTCGATGCTTTGGACTTTAGAGAGCCTGCTTTTAGACCTCAGAGAACTTTTCGCTCACCCCATCATACTTCCACACTTGCCAGTGTGTTTGGCGGGGGTTCGTACAAGGCACAAATAGGCGAAGTGGGTTTGGCACACAAAGGAATACTCTTCTTTGATGAATTGCCGCATTTTGGTAAAAATATTTTAGAAGCACTCAGAGAGCCGATGCAAGACAATCGCATACGCATATCCAGAGTAAACGCAAAGATAGAATATCCAGCAGATTTTTTGTTTATCGGTGCGATGAATCCTTGCCCGTGCGGTAATCTACTCGATCAATACAAAGAATGCAGATGTTCTGAGCTTGAGATAAAAAAATACAAAAACAGACTCTCAGATCCGTTTTTGGATAGGGTGGATCTCTGTGTTGTGATGCAAAACGCAGCTGCCGCAGATAAAGCTAGCATGAGCTCCAAAGAGATGCACAAGATGGTTCTCGAAGCGCATATCTTTGGCAAAGGCAGAGGACAAGAGAGTTTCAATGCCAAGCTCAGTGATGCGGATATAGAGAAGTACTGCGTTTTGGACGCAGAAGCAGAGGGTGTTTTGGATATGGCTATACATAAGTTTTCTTTGAGTTTTAGAAGTATCAAAAAAGTTCAAAAAGTTGCACGTACTATAGCCGATCTTGATGCCAGTGAAACGATAAGGAAAAAACATATTTTAGAAGCTTTGAGTTATAGAAGAAGATAGAGTTATGTTTTGGTTTTCTCAGGTGAGACCTGAGAATCAGATATTGTAATAGGTTGCATTTGGATGATAAACAACCAAAGCGGATGTTGATTGTTCCGGATGGATTTGGAAGGTTTCACTGAGTTCTATGCCAAACTCTTCTGGCTTGAGCAAGTCAAAGAGTGGACGGTTAAGTTCAAGGTCAGGGCAGGCGGCATAACCAAAAGAGTAACGAGAGCCTTGATATTTGTTCATTTGAACATCCGCGAGCGTACTTCCTTCGCCTTCACTGATATCCAGATCTAGGCGAATCTGTTTGTGAACTATCTCTGCAAGTGCTTCAGCCAGTTCGACACCTAAACCATGAAATTGGTAATACTCCGTGTAGTCTCCACGCTCATAAATTTCTCTCTCGGCCTCACTCAGCTTTGATCCTGCACTCACACATGTTAGTGCTATAACATCATGTCTGTTAGTATGAAAAAAGTCACTCAAAGCACGGTGTGGCTGTTTTGTTTGTCTTGGAAAAGTGAACTGTGCTTTTGCCCGACCTATAACATGTTCTAAGCTCTCACGATTGACTTCATCCTCAGAGTTGTATCCTTCACTTGCATCAAATATCAATAAAGAGTTATCATCACTGCGACATGGCCAGTATCCATAAAGAAGAGTCGGATCAAAAAGTTTCTCATCTATAAAACGTTTTTTGAGTTTTTCATAAGCAGGCCAGACCACTTCATCGAGTTGTTTTTCATAGGCTTCTTTGCTCATGCCTTTGGAACTATAGCCCCAACGAGATTTGAAAAGTATCTTATGATTTATCCATGTAAACGCCATCTCTATTTGCGCGTCTGTGAGTTTGAGTTCTCGGCGTCCCCAAAACGGCGGTGTCGGGACTTTGACATCACGATCTGGCATCTTGAGCTCATGAAAAGGCGGGATGATGATCTCTTTTTTCTCTTTAACGAGCGTTTCATCAATCTCTTTTGGATGGAGGTTCGTGTCAAAGTTGCCTGCTTCGATACGGCTCATGGCGGTTACTCCGTCAAAGGCATCTTTGCAGTAAAAGATAGGACCATCATAAAACGGACGGCAAAAGTCATCTATAAAAGCACGTGTAAGTGCCGCTCCTCCCAAAAGTATTGGGATTTTAATATCGGCGGCTTTGAGTGCTTCGAGATTTTCTTTCATCACCTGCGTTGATTTTACCAAAAGTCCGCTCATGCCAAGAGCACTTGCGTTTGTCTCTTGGAGTGTTTTTATAAAGGAGTCCAAATCTACTTTGATTCCAAGGTTGATGACTTTGAAGCCGTTGTTGGAGAGGATAATATCGACGAGATTTTTGCCTACATCATGGACATCACCTTTAACGGTGCCCAAAATAAGAGTCGTATCGACAGCTTTATCTACTTTTGGCAGATAGGGATTGAGATGATCGACCGTCTTTTTCATCGTCTCTGCACTTTGGAGTACAAAAGGGAGCTGCATCTGACCTGAGCCGAAAAGCTCTCCGACGACTTTCATCGCGTCGATAAGAATTTCATTGACGATTTTCTCAGGCGCGATGGTGTGACGGGCTTCTTCGACGAGAGGAATCATACGATCTTTATCTCCGTCCATGAGTAGTTTTGCGATTTTTTCTTCGTCGCTCATGGCGAGATAAGCCGCATCTTCTACATCATTGTCCACGGCTTCTTTTGTGCTGAAGTGGTCGATAAACTCAAACAGCGCTGCGCCTTTTGGTTTTTTGTTGAAGATGAGATTGTCACAAATATCCTGTTCTTCTTGGCTTATCTTGTTGAGCGGAATGATATGTTTTACATTGATGATAACAGAAGTGAGTCCTGCTTCTATACAGTGGTGTAAAAACATGGAATTGAGGTAAGGACGCGCATCTTTATCAAGTCCAAAAGAGATGTTTGAGAGACCCAAAGTAGTGCCGACTTCAGGGTGGCGCAAACGCAGCTCACGGATAGCTTCTATCGTGTTGATACCTGCGTCAAAATACTCTTCATCCCCACTTCCAAGCGTAAAAGTTAGAAGGTCAAAAACCAAATCTTCGGCTTTGATCCCGTGTTTTTTGGTCGCAAGTTCGTAGATGCGCTCTGCTACTTCGAGTTTGCGTGCAACCGTCTTCGCCATACCAATCTCGTCGATAGTCAGACAGACCAAAGCTGCTCCATATTTTTTCGCCAACCGGCATACAGCATCAAATTTTTCTATTCCGTCTTCAAGATTGACGGAGTTGATGATAGGTTTACCGCCGATGAGTTTGAGTGCTTCTTCAAGTGCCGGAGTTTGGGTAGAATCAGGCATGATAGGAAGAGCTATCTTTTGGGCATAAAGAGACATAACAGAGTTCATATCTTTTGTCTCATCACGTCCCGCAAAACCGACACTCACATCCAGTACATGAGCGCCCGCGCGTACTTGCTGTTGTCCTACGCTGAGTGTTCCTTCATAATCTTCCGCCAAAAGAAGTTCACGAAATGCTTTAGATCCCGTTGCGTTTGAGCGCTCACCTATGAGAAGCGGTGCAGGTTCTTGCATGAGCGGCACGGTAGAAAAAAGCGAAGCGAGAGAATTTTGTTGTTTGCCGGTCGCGGCTTTTGGTTGGAGTTTTTCTACACGGTTTACGAGGGCACGGATATGTTGGGGTGTTGTTCCACAGCATCCGCCTAGAAAACTTACACCCTCAAAAGAGAGAAATTCCTCTTGTTTGTCCGCAAACTCTTCAGGTCCCATCGGATAATATGTATAACCTCCACGGTTTTGCGGCAGACCCGCGTTTGCATGGACGGAGATAGGTTTGTGCCAAAGTTCGCTCAGTGTTTTGACATGTTTGCGTACTTGTTCAGGTCCTGTTCCGCAGTTGAAACCAAGAGAGATGATGTCAAAAGGCTCCATGATGGCAGCAATAGTTCCTGCATCTGTTCCTATAAGCATCGTTCCGCTGAGTTCTATCGTCACGGAGACCATGATAGGAATCGCTACATTTCTTTGGCGAGAAGCTTCCTCACAGGCATGAAGAGCAGCTTTTATCTGAAGGGGGTCTTGGCAAGTTTCCAAAAGAAAAACATCTACGCCGCCGTCGATGAGCGCCAAACAAAACTCCGTATAACCCGCATACATTGCATCATAAGCGATATGTCCAAGAGAAGGAAGTTTTGTTCCCGGACCTACAGAACCTAAAACAAAACGCGGGTGTTCCGGAGTGCTCACTTTTTCACACTCCTCTTTGACAAGTGCCGCACCCGCTTTTGTAAGTTCATAAGCACGGTGACCGATTTGGTATTCGTCCAAAACCCAAGAGAAAGAACCAAAAGTGTTTGTAGTTATAAAGTCTGCACCGGCAGTTAAATAGGCTTTGAAGATGCTACGAAGAACATCAGGACAGGTGACGTTAAGAAGTTCGTTGCACCCTTCATTGCCTTCCCAAGCCTCTTTTGGTATCTGTTCATCGCGTTGTTGGAGCTGCGTTCCCATCGCACCGTCTATGATGAGTGGGCGTTTTTGTATGGTTTGTAAGATATATTCTTTTGTTGTCATGTAAAAATCTTTTAGTGAATTAAATAAGGAAGATTTTAGCTAAAGAGAACATAAAAAGAGTTTAGCATTTTTGTTTATAAGTAAAAATATGACGAAACAATTACATTTACTATTGACTTTAATCGTCAAAACAGAGTACAATGACGGTGAAAATCAATAATAAGAGGGGTTTAATCGTTAAATGGTAATAACATACGTCCGACCGGATAAAAATTTCGATGCTGCTCTTGAGCAGTTGCAGGTAATTAATTCTTATGCGATTTCTCATAATCTTAGCGTTGATGATGAATTTATCGATCATGTTTCACAAAATAAACGCCTCGATGAGCGTCTCCACGTAACGGATTATTTTCGCTCCAAAGCGGGCTGTACGCTTCTTATATACGATGTGTGGGTTTTGAGTACCAATATGGAAGATTTGATTCAGATGTTTTCTTGTTTATTAAAAAATGAATTTAGTGTTCATTTTATCAAGCAGTCTGTTATAATATCTCCAAAAAGCAGTGTTATGCTTGTTTTGGGTCTTATCGACCAGCTTAGACAGACTTTGCAAAATGAGTCAAAAAAAGTTGTAGGAAGACCTAGAGGAAGCAAGTCCAACTCAAAGTTTGACAGATATATCAATGAAATCATAGGATACATCAAAGAGAAAAGAAGTGTGAGTGAGATGGCTAGAGCTTTAAAAGTAAGTAGAAGTTCACTCAAAGATTATATAGAATCCAGAGAGTTAAAACAGGTTGCATTTGGGTCACTTTTACCAATCGCACCTGAAAATGCGGAACAGCAAGTAATCAATACTATTATTTGTCCGAACGAAAACTAATAACCACAAAAAGGGGAGAAAAGAGAGTATGAGTACAACAACAGAAGGGTTTAAAATACCGACACCTTGGAGAATCAAACGCTACTACGTTTATGCGTTAGCGACGATTGTTGCTTTGGCTTTACCATGGATACAGATAGATGGAAATCACTTTTTCCTTCTAAGTTTTGATAAGATGAAATTACACCTTGCGTTTATTCAGTTTGATATGCAAGAGCTTTATTTGATGCCGTTTTTGCTCATGCTTATGTTCTTGGGTATCTTCGGAATGACGGTTATGGGCGGTCGTGTTTTTTGTGGCTGGGTGTGTCCGCAAACTGTTTTTCGCGTTATCTATCGTGATTTGATTGAGACGACGATATTGGGTCTGCGTAAACGTATCAAAAACAAACAGCAAGAACCTGATATGTCTAAAACCGAAAACAAGGTCAAGAAAGTTATCGCGATTTTGATTTGGTCAGCACTTGCTCTTATCGCAGGCGCAGATTTTATCTGGTACTTTATTCCACCTGAAGATTTCTTTGCGTATTTACAAGATCCGATGGAACACTTGACGATGCTTGGATTTGTTTTAGGTGTTGCACTTTTCCTTATCTATGATATCGTTTTTCTCAAAGAAAACTTTTGTGTTTATGTTTGTCCTTACTCTCGCGTTCAGTCTGTTTTGTATGATGATCACACGATTATGGCACTGTATGATACGCACCGTGGTGGAGATATCTATGATGCTGAACACAACAAACTTTTCACAAAACAAAAAGAGCTGCAAGCTTTTGAACCTGCGGCTGAGTGTACTACGTGTGAGTCTTGTGTGACAGTTTGTCCTACGCACATCGATATCCGCAAAGGTCTGCAGCTAGAATGTATCAACTGCCTTGAGTGTGTAGATGCTTGTACGACTGTTATGGGTAAACTCGGTAAGCCATCTTTGGTGACATGGTCAAGTGATTATGAGATCATCGATCAAAAAGGTAAAACGCAGTATTTCCGTCCAAAAATTCTTTCATATATAGGGCTTTTGGTCATTATTTCGATTATTCTTGGGATGATGGGAAGCACAAAAGAACATATGCTTTTAAATATCAATAAAGAGACAAGACTTTACTCTACAAAACTTCTTCCAGATGGAAAAATACAGGTGGACAATGCGTATGAGTTTTTACTTCAAAACACTGAAAGTGAAGCAATGGACTTCTTCTTTGAAGTTATTCCTCCAGCGGGTATGGAAGGAAAAATATTTATAGATTCTCCGACAACAAAATTTGGAGTTGTGCCAAATGTGAAAAAGAAAAAAATCGTTATCATCAGCACTACAGATGTTTTGGCGGATGATGCGAGAAAAGATACGGCTATTCCTATCAAAATCAGAGCCTACGCTGTAGGTCATGAGGACAAAATCGTAGTCTTTAGGGACTCAACATTTATCTTCCCAAGAGCAGACGTTTTAAAAGCTGCACACTAACTCTCCCAAGTCTAGCTTCGGCTAGACACCTTCACATAATAAAATCTTAAAAAAGAATGAGATAGACTAAGGTCTATTACTCAGTGAGGTTACTTATGTTACATACTATTAAAAAAATTCTACTTTATTTTCTAGCATTTTATACTTTATTCGGCTTCGTGGTATTGCCTTTGGTTTTGAAGCCGCAGATTATCAAAGCAGTTGCCCAGCAGACAAACGCAACTATAGAGATTGACTCGCTCTTTTTCAATCCTTTTCTTTTCAAACTTGAACTCTTTGACATCCACTTTAGGGATCAGCAAAACAAAGAACTTTTTTCTCTGCCTTATGCCTTTGTAAATGTTGAGGTTTATTCACTATTTCGGGCTGCTATCCATATCAAAGATTTTGTGATTGAAGCACCTAAGGTCTATCTTGTGTATGATGCAGATAAAAAACTCAACTTTGCCAGCGTTCTCAAAGAAAATAACCAAACGCAAGAGAGTGAGAGTTCTCGTGCGCAAATGCCACGTATTATCGTCAATAACTTCCAAGTTATCAATGGTTATGTGCGTTATGAAGACTTTACAAAAAAAGAGAAGTTTGATTTTTCGCTTGAGGGTTTAGGATTTGAGCTTAAAGATCTCGATACAAAAGATTTTGACATGAGCAAAGCATCGCTGCGTTTTTATTCACATTTTGGAGGCGGAGGTTTTATTAATCTTAAAAGTAAGATCATCGGAGTTGATCCTTTTATCATTGAAGGAAGCTTAGATTTTGAAGCAAGTAAACTCTACACGCACTACAGATACTTCCAAGATAGTCTCAATCTCGAAGTCGCCGATGGAAAACTCTCCGCTCATGCAGAGTACTTTTTCAATATGGATGAGCTAAACGCGACAAAGATACAAAACGCAACACTCTTTCTTGATTCTCTGCGGATCAAACCAAAAGGGACACATAAAGATATACTCAATCTTGCTTCTGTGCACTTAGATAAAATAGAAATTGCACCGATGCAAAAACAGGTCTCTATAGGAAAAATAGAGCTTGATTCGCTTAAACTCAAAGTATCCAGAAATACAAAAGGTGAGATTGATTGGATGCGATATCTCAAAGTGGATATACCGCCTGCAGATACAAATAAGAGTGCAAATACAGCAGAGGAAAACCAAACGCCGTGGAGTGTAGTGCTCAAAGATATCGCCCTTGAAAAAATCCAAGCAGATTTTTATGATAAAGGGATATCTCCTGCGGTCAATACAAAACTCAATAATCTCAATCTCTACGCGCAAGATATGACACTCGCAGGAGAGATGCCTTTTACCTATAGTACGGATTTTGAATTCAATGATGCCTTTGTATGTCACTCAAACGGAGTGATAAAACATGCTCAAATAGATATAAACGCAAGTATAAAATGCGATGGGTTTGATGTAGTCCATTATGCTCCGTATATTGACGCTCTAGCCAAAGAAGCTCTTGAAGTCTATAATATAAAGCTCATGCGTGCAACTGCGGGCTTTGATGCAAATATAGAGGTCAAAATACAAGATGAACAAACGTTCATGAGCGTCAATAAGGCAAATCTTCGTCTCTCCAATGTTGCTCTCAACAAAAGAAATACAGGTGAAAAACTCCTTGCGTTTGGGCACTTGAATGTAGATGATGCAGCAATCGATTTGCAAAAAAAAGAGATAAAAATAGCCAAAACAACACTTGCCGATTTGGCTATCGAGACAAAAATGCTTGCCAACGGCACAATGAACTTTGAAGGATTGGTAGAGCCAAAAAAAACAGCGACTAAAAAAGAGCCCAAAAAAGAAGCTGCGTTTAGAGTGCAGCTCAAACACTTTGCTCTTGATGCTGCAAAAGTGAATTTTGAAGATGCAAGACTCTCTCCGAGTGGGACAATAAAAGCCGATAGAATCTTTGCAAATGTCTATGATATAGACTCCAAAACAAGTACGTGGATGAAGTATAAAACCTATGCGAGAATCAACTCAAAAGGGATAGTGCGCGCAGACGGTAATCTCAGACACACTCCGCTCAAACAAAAAGGGACTCTGGATGTGAGTGATTTTTCACTCAAAGAGTTTAATCCTTATCTTGCGCAAAACAGCTATCTCAAAATAGAAGACGGTGCTATTGATATCAATGTAAAAACTCTCTATGACTCCTCTTCAAAAAAAGCCGATGCAGAACTTGTCGGCATAGTCAAACTCAAAGAGTTTTTTCTAGCCAACAGCAGAGACAATACTTCTCTGCTTTCAGTGGGAGAGTTGGCACTGCGTGGATTTGAGCTTGATTTGATGCCAAATCGTTTGTATGTCAGTGAAGCCAATCTCAATTCGTTTTATGTTGATGCGATGATAGATGAGAAAAAGGTGATGAATTTTGCCACTTTGATGAAAGAAAACGCAGTGATACATCAAACGCAAGAAAAAGCTCCAGCAATGAAAAAAAGTGATGAAGAGAGAGGTTTTGCTTATAAAATCGAAAAACTCAATCTAAACTCCGGAAGTGCTAAATTCGCCGATTTTTCACTGCCAATCAAGTTTCAAACCAATATCCATGATGTAAGCGGAAGTCTGCTTTCTCTCTCTAGCACACCCTCTGAGGTGACATATGTAGATATAACGGGAGAAGTGGATGCTTATGGCGCAACAAAACTCAAAGGAAGTCTTGAGAGTTCAAATCCAAAAAAATTCACGGATTTGAGTTTTAATTTTACAAATCTTGAATTAAACGCCATGAGCGGATACAGCGCTGCGTTTGCGGGATATGCTATAGAGAGTGGCAAACTTTACTTAGATTTGGGCTACAAGATCAAAGACTCAGAACTTTTAGGAAGTAACAAAATCACTATCAACAAGATAAAACTAGGTCAAGAGATAAAAGATGAAAACACTTCATCTCTCCCGCTTGGTTTTGTTATCGCGCTTCTTGAAGATAGCGAAGGGGTGATAGATATAGATATGCCGATTGAGGGAAATGTTGATAAGCCTGATTTTAAATACGGGGCTTTAGTCATGAAAACGTTTACAAATCTTATCCTCAAAGCCGTAGCTTCGCCGTTTACGTTTTTAGGTTCAGTGATGGGAGCGACGAGTCAAAAACTGGAATACATCTCCTTTGAGCCGGGTAAAAGTGAGATTCTGCCGCCACAACGAGAAAAGCTAGACCAGATTGCCAAGATGTTTGAAAAAAGACCAAAAATTTCTCTCTCTTTGAGTGGAGTATATGATGTACAAAGTGATACAAAAGCACTTCAGCTTCAAAAACTTGTCGCACTTGCTATACAAGAGAGTGGTGCAAAAAGTAAAGAAGAGCAGCAAAACGCAGTGGATATTGATGTTCTTGAAGATATTTATGAAGATCTCAAAGATGATGATAAACTTGAAACGATTCGTGATGTTTTGGAAGAGAAATATGAAGATGACGAGTTTAAACGCGAATATCTGAAAGCACTTATCGAAGAGACGAGACTTTTGTTGGTTGTCGCTCATGAAGAGCTTGAAGCGCTTGCGCAGTTGCGCACAGAAAAGATTACTTCTTATCTAATCCAAGAACAAAAGATGGACCCAAAAAGAGTTCATAGAGCAAAAGTGAGTGTTGTCGATGCAGGGCAAAATAGCTCTGTCAAAATGAAGTTGGCGGTTGATGTGCAATAAACTTCTTTGGATTTGTTATAATTGCGTTTTCAGTTAAAAAGGTAAAAGATGGCATTTTCAAAAGCAAAACGCAACGGTACGATGAGCGGTATTATTTTTGTCGCAATATTTGCGGCAGCCGCTACAATGATAGCAGACTTACCGGCGGTAAGTTCACTCGGTATTTCTCCTCTTGTAGTGGGGATAGTTTTTGGTATATTTTATGCCAATACATTACATAATAAGCTCCCAAAAGAGTGGGAGGGCGGCATCACTTTTTCAGCGAAAAAGATTTTACGTTTTGCCATAGTTTTTTACGGTTTTCGTATCACTTTTCAGCAAATCGCCGATGTGGGTATGGATGGCTTTTTAGTCTCACTTATCATGCTCTCTACAACTTTTGTGCTAGGCACATACCTCGGGCACAAGATATTTAAGATGGACAAAGACACTTCGATGCTTACGGCTTCAGGCGCTGCCGTGTGCGGTGCTGCTGCAGTTTTGGCTACAGAACCGGTACTTAAAGCAGAGGAACATAAAACAGCCATAGCAGTCTCTATGGTGGTTCTCTTTGGAACTATAGCGATGTTTTTGTATCCTGTTTTATATACCGTTATCATAGAACCTGCAACGGGATTTTTGCACATGAGCCAGCAGGAGTTTGGTATCTATGTCGGCGGAACTATCCATGAAGTAGCACAAGTTGTTGCTGTGCCTGCTTCTATCCCGGGTGCGAGCGCGGAGATGGCAAACTCTGCCGTTATAGTGAAGATGACACGCGTTATTATGATAGCGCCTATGCTTATTGTTTTGGGTATTTATCTCTCTTATGCGGCGCAAAAAAGTGGAGCACAGGGAAGCAAAGTCAAGCTTGTTATCCCTTGGTTTGCGGTTTATTTTATCGGTATGGCAGGGTTTAATTCACTGCAAATTGTACCTGAGACTATCGTAAGCGTCATCAATGAAATCGATACTTTTCTTCTTACGATGGCAATGACGGCTCTTGGTATGGGAACACGTTTTGCGAAGTTCAAAGGACTTGGACTTGCCCCGCTTTATACGGGTGCGGCTATGTTTGCATGGCTTCTTATCGGTGGTTTCGTTATCACAAAACTTATCGTTGATATATTTTAATAAAACTCTTTATCTAATGAGTATATAATCCTCAGCAGATAAAGTGTTTGATTTGTTTGTGCGCAGGAGTTTATATAGATGTCACCTCTTCCAAGTATGCTTAACTCTTTTTGGCTCTGGAGAGAGGTTTATTCAAAACTCGGTATATCCAATCCAGCTTATAAGTACTGGAAGGAGACCCCAAATATCAAACTGAACAATAAATATGTTTTTGTTCAAAAAAATACACTTCCTCCAAAATATGACCATATAGAACCCATGCTTACAGATCTCAGCGGCTATCTTCCTATCAAATTTGCCTCAGACCAGCTACATGTCAATGAACATATATTTTCGTATGAAAAGATGCGTTTGTATAGAGAGTTTGAGTACAAATTTGTTGCAGATGTGAAGTTTGTCAATATTAGAAAATTTTTCAGAGAAAACGGCATCCGTGTCGCTAAAAATTCTATTGTGCAACTAGGGAAAATAGAGGATTTGGATTTGAGCGCTGAAGCTACTTTTTACAAACTCAAAAACGATTATGGCATAGTGGTTTACGACTGATGAATACCTTTTTTATCGAATATAGAGATCCACTTTTTTCGGTGATTATCTTTTTTGTTCTTGTTTTTGTAATTGCGTTTTTTTCTTATTGGTTTGGACGCTACAAGAAAAAAGAGGACTCCAGATATCTTGATAAATTTTTGCAAGGCTTTGGCTCTCTTCCTTCGCATAATGAGCTCAAAGTGCTTATCACTTCAGGCGAACTTTCTGAAAAATCATGGCTGCTCTTGGCTCAGTCTTACTTTAAAAATGGGGATTATGAAAAAAGTATAGAGATATACAACGAACTCTTGGCAACAGGTATGCAATCAAATCCTCGTGATACGATGTTTCTCCTTGGACGCACTTATTTTAAAGCCGGTTTTTTGGAACGGGCAAGAAAAATATTTTTGGAAATATTAAAAACCAATCCAAGAACGCCGCAAGCACTGAGCTATCTTCTGTTGGTGTATGAGTATATGAGGGATTATAAATCCGCCCTTGAAGTCCTTGAACCACTGGACACACTGCAAAAAGAGACAGCTAGCGATGCCGCTTATCTTCATTCGCTCATGTTGTTAAATGATATCAAAAAGTCTCCGCAAGAAAAAGGCGAAGCTTTGTTAGAGATCCATAAAAAAACAAATATTTTGACTTATCTTGTTTTTGAATATCTTTTTCGTACAAATCCAAAACTAGCATGGAGATATTTTGACGGTTCCCAAAGTGAAAAACTAGTCGATCTTCTCTGGCACCTCGATACAAAAGATTTGGATTTGGATATAATTTCACAAAATGGCTATTTACGGGAGCTTTTCACGGCTCGTGGTGATCTCAAGCTTGCAACAAAAAGTTCGGTTTTTGAATTTGATATACTTATAAAACTCGAAGGTAAATCAAATGCAACCCTTGCGTTTGAGTACATCTGTGACAATTGTAAACAGACTTATCCATTTATTTTCCATCGCTGCAGCTCATGTCACTCTATTGATACAGCGAGAGTGGAACTTAACCTGACAAAAGATTATTATAGGAATACAGTTGAAGAAAATAACTCTTTTCAGTGATGGTAGTGCACTTGGAAATCCTGGGCCGGGAGGTTTTGGAGCTATTTTACGATTTGGAAGTACAGAAAAAGAGATCGTTGGCGGCGAAGCACATACTACCAACAACAGGATGGAATTATTAGGTGTTATCGAAGGTCTAAAAGCCCTCAAAGAGCCATGTAAAGTCGATGTAATATCGGATTCTTCTTATGTTGTGAAGGGGATAAACGAATGGCTTGAGGGCTGGATCAAAAGAGATTTTAAGAAGGTGAAAAATATCGATCTCTGGAGAGCTTATATAGAAGCCTCCAAAGAACATACGATACACGCCATCTGGGTTCGCGGACATGATGGACACGAAGAAAATGAACGCTGCGACAAACTTGCTTGGGATGAAGCCCAGAGACAAAAAAATCTATTAGGAGGATAAAATGAAGAAAAAATTAGAAGCCTTGCAAAAAGCTATTGGCTATACATTTAAAGACGAAAAGCTCATTATCGAAGCGCTGACACACAAAAGCTACAAACAGCCCTACGATAATGAGCGCTTGGAGTTTTTGGGGGATGCAGTCTTGGACCTTGTGGTCGGAGAGTATCTTTATACAAGATTTTCCAACTCAAATGAAGGGAAACTCTCAAAAATAAGAGCCTCTTTGGTAAACGAGACAGGTTTTGAGAAGCTGGCAATTTACTTAAACCTTGGAGAGTATATCTATCTTTCAAACGCAGAAGAAAACAACGGAGGACGTGAAAAAGCTTCTTTGCTTTCTAATGCTTTTGAAGCACTTATGGGCGCTATTTATCTTGAGTCCGGTCTTGCTACCGTACAAAAGATAGCGATAGATTTGATAGAAAAAAATCATGACGAGATATCATTAGATTATCTTTTTAGAGATTTCAAAACGACACTTCAAGAGCTCACACAGGCAAGATTTGGGACTATCCCAGAGTATAAACTTATCGCAAGTCGTGGACCTGACCACAAAAAAGAGTTTGAAGTAGCCGTGATTATCGAGGATAAAGAGTACGCAAGAGCCATCGGCAAAAGCAAAAAAATTGCCCAGCAGGAAGCCGCAAATATTGCCGTAGAGATGTTGAAAAAGGAAAAATAATGAACAGTTTCGGACAAAAATTACGATTTAGTACCTTTGGAGAGTCTCACGGTACGGCTCTTGGCTGCATACTTGACGGTGTTCCTGCCGGGCTTTTTATAGATGAAGCATATATCCAAAGTGAACTTGACCGTAGAAAACCGGGAAAAAGCGAGTTTGAAACGGCGAGAAAAGAAGAGGACAAAGTAGAGATACTCAGTGGCGTTTTTGAAGGTCAAAGCACGGGTACGCCTATAGCGATGATCATCTACAACACCAATCAAAAATCCAAAGACTATACAAATATCAAAGATGTGTTTCGCCCCGGACATGCAGATTTTACTTACTTTCATAAGTATGGCTTGCGTGATTATCGCGGAGGCGGACGCTCTTCTGCTCGTGAGACTGCGGCGCGCGTTGCTGCAGGTGCGATAGCAAAACTGATGCTTCAATCTTTGGAGATAGAAGTTTTGAGTGGGATTAGTCAAGTAGCGGGGATCAAAAGCGAAACTTTTGATTATGAGAAAGCCAAAACAAGCATTATCTACGCGCTTGACAGAGAAAAAGAAGAGGCACAAAAGGTGGCAATTTTAGAAGCGAAAACTGCGCATGATTCAGTCGGCGGCGTTTCGAGAGTTCTTATAAAAGGTGCTCCAATAGGTCTCGGACAGCCGCTTTATTATAAACTTGACGCTGTTTTGGCAGATGCTATGATGGGAATAAACGCAGTCAAAGCAGTAGAAATAGGTGACGGTATCATGAGCGCTTCGCTTCTTGGTTCGCAGAACAATGATCAGATACGCGCGAATGGTTTTGAGTCCAACCACGCAGGCGGGATTTTGGGCGGCATAAGCAACGGTGAAGATATTGTTTTAAATGTCTATTTCAAACCGACACCGTCCATCTTCAAAGAGCAACATACGGTGACAAATGAAAACGCAGAGGTAGATTTTTCACTCAAAGGCAGACATGACCCCTGCGTAGCGATCCGCGGAACAATAGTCTGTGAAGCAATGGCAGCGTTAGTGATAGCCGATATGTTACTTCTTAACATGGGCTCAAATATGAATGGATTTGTGAAATATTATAAATAAGGTTTATATAAACGCAGTGTTAGTATCGGCTTCAGCATTTATACTGAAGCAAGATGGATTTAAATATTAAAATCAGAATGTGTAAGAATATTTTCTACAATGTCTTGATAATATTTTTTTTGCTCAGCACTTCCTAAAGAAACAGGTGGTTCGCCTTTGTCTGAACCTTCACGGATTTGCATATCCAGAGGAATCGCTCCAAGGAACGGAATCTGATACTTAGCAGCGATTTTTTCTCCACCGCTCTAAAATCTGTTTCTTTTACTTTATGTATTTCTTTAAACCTTTTATATCTTTGGCTCTATTTTTAAAGTAACTGAAAGAAGTTTTATTCTCTTAAGTCAATGGGAGAGAGGGCATTCATTAAGTAATCAAATCGATAATCGTCTGCGCCATCTCTTTTAGCATTTTAACTCCTTTGCCACATCTTTTATCATCAAAAGGGCTACGTCTGCGTTTGCGTATTGTATGAGTTTTTTACTCTTTTCATCAAGCTGCTCATGTAAGATTTCCAGAAGTTTTGCTTTGAGATCAGCGCCTTCTCGTTCACACCATCCCAAATTATTTTCTACGATAAAGCGAGCATTATAAAACTGATGGTCACCTGCTGCGTACGGATAAGGAATATAAAACGCAGGAAGTCCGTTGGATGTCAATTCCCAAAGTGTACTCGCCCCCGCACGGCTTACTGCAAGATCTGCTTTTTGCACAAGTTTTTCAAGCTCTTTGGTAAAACCGTACAACTCCACTTCAGCGCCCAGCTTTTCATACCCTTCTCTCACTCTCTCAAAATCACCCTCGCCCGCTTGATGCACTATTTTGATTCCCAGTTCTTTGAGTGTAGGTGCGATACTAAGAGCCAAATCATTGATAGCTTTTGCTCCTTGCGAACCGCCCAAAAAGACAATTGTTTCTACTTTTTCTCTTACTCTTGCAGTTTGAAAAAAGATATCTTTTACAGGATATCCTTGGATAGCAGATGTGCTTTCGTATGCGGAGATAAAACGAGTCGCAAAGGGTTTGAGGATTGCGTTTAGTTTGCCTTTTACTGCGTTTTGCTCATGTATGAAAAGCGGTAAACGCAGACTCAAAGCCGCCAAAGATGCGGCCGCGGCTGAAAAACCACCCACACTGTAAAGTGCTTCTATCTTATGCTTTTGTAAAATCTTGCGTGCTTGCAAAAATGCCTTAAATATTTTAAAAAGCGCTTTGACTTTTCCTAATCCGCCTTGATTGACCACACCTGTTGTCTCAAGAAAATAGACCGCATCAAAAAGTGAATCTTTTTCAAAATATCTTTTATCCTGCCCTTTGGTTGAGCCGATAAATATCGCCTCATGCCCCTCTTTTTTTGCAGCTTCTACAAGTGCTCCGGCTATCATAAGATGCCCGCCTGTTCCACCGCCTGTTATACATAATCTCATACTTTTCCTAATCTAGTTTTGCTTTTTTTGATGCCATTAGTACCATCCCAATAGCCACAGCCGCCCCAAACATCGCGGAACCTCCATAACTCAAAAGAGGAACAGAGATACCTTTAATAGGTGTTATCCCGCTTATCCCGTATGCGTTTACAAGAAAAGAAAAAGAGAGCATCAAACCCACACCCAAACTAAAAAGGTAGATACTCGCATCTTTGGTTCTGTTGGCTACTTTGAAGATGCGCTGAAGCATCCACATAAAAAGAAAAACTACAACCGCAACACCTACAAATCCGAACTCTTCAGCCAAACCTGCTAAAACAAAGTCCGTATGCACTTCACTCAAAAAACCCAGCTTAAATGTGCCGCCGCCCAGACCTGTACCAAAAAGTCCGCCGTTATGTATTGCGTTTAATGAGTGTCCGATCTGATAAGGTTCGACTTCAGTTGGAACGCGAAGTTGCTCGGCAATAGATACCGGAAAAAGTTCCAAAACACTGTTTTGCGCAAGAGCCCACCAAGATTTTATACGCAAAATCCTGTGTTCTGCACTCATGATAAAAAATAAGAAAAACGAAACAACCACCAAAAGAATACTAAAGAAAAACTTGAAACTGCTTCCTGCGAACATGAGCATAAAAAGCAAAGTAAGCCCCAAAACTACAACCTGTCCCAAGTCATTTTGCACAAACGCAATAATAAACATCGCCCCGATAAAAACAAGCGAATAAGGAGCAAAACGTTTGAGCTCACCGCCTAATCCAATAGCATCATTGTGTCCGAGTTTTCGCGAAAAACTCCATGCAAGAAAATAGATAAATCCAACTTTGAAAAACTCTACGGGTGCAAGGGAAAAACCAGCGATTTTGATCCATCGTTTTGCCCCGCCTACGGCTGATACCAAAAACTCCGGCAAAAAAGGCATAGCTATCATAAGTAGCGTAGATATCACAAACATCCAAAGACCAATGCGCTTAAGCCAGATATCAGGATCTAAGCGCGAAAGCCCCCAAATAATGAAGATACCTAACACTCCAAAAAGAAGCTGTCTTATAACAAAATGGAACTGACCTACTCCAAAAAGGAGAGTTGTATAAACAGAAAGCGTATAAGAGAGGACGATACTGATACCAATCAATGCGGCGGCTAATGTAAAGAGTTTTCTATCCGCCCCCACATGAGCCCCTATTTAATTTTATTAATTTTCAAAACAAATTCAACTTCAGGTTTGGAGAGGTTGAGTTCTTTTGAGATAACATCTAGGCTGATGCCCTGCTGAAAAAGTGAGATTATTTTCGCATCATCGTTGGCATGGACATAAGAAGGCATCGATATCTGTTTCACACCGCTCTCAAGTGAGCCGATTCTTGCGTCAATCTGCGCATCAATCTCATTTATGTTTTGATGCAGTTCTTGTATATTTGCCACAAAAGGCTGCATCAAATCATACACTCCCCGTTCTATCTCTTGATAGATCTCTTCATCACTCATTCGAGGTTCTGTTTGTATATTTTTTTGTAGTTCTGTGAGTTCTTTTTTGAGATAAAAAATCTCTCTGTTGAGCTCTTCTACGACCGTAGCGATAGAACGGATATTGCGCTCATGCTGCCCATCTTTGGAAAGCACATGATAAATCATATACCCAAATCCCGCGACAAGAGCCAAAACGATATAAACAAGGTTGGGTGTGAGTATCTCAAGATTCATTGTTTTTTCTCTTTTGCTTCACGGATAAGTACTCTTTCTCTAGCTGTCATATAACCATTCCATTCTTTTTCATCGCGCTCATGTATCTTGATGATCTCCGCCAAAGACTTTGTGCGGGCAACAAAAAAAACACCTACATCGCGTTTTGGATGTACGGGCATCTCAATACGCCCATAATACTCTGTACCCTCTTGTAAGATTTCATCTGCAAGATGAAAATGTTCAAAACCGATAGAGTCTATCTGCGCCGTATCAATCAATGAGACACGTTTTGGCTGTTCATTTTTCAAAAACATCTCAAGCGCATCTATTTTGTTGTGTAATTCAACCACCAACTGCAATAAAATAGGGTCACTCTCAGAAGTTTCACCTCGTGCTTTTGCAAGTTTGAGCCACTGTGTGATGGCGTTTTCATCCGACTCTGCAAGCTGATGGTACTCTCTTACAAAAGCTTCCTCATCTACAAGCTTTTCACTAAAAGAGATTATAATGGGCGCTGGGACTAAACGCACACTCACGCGAAGACCTTATCAAGGATGATAAGAACTAAAAACGCTATCCCAAGATACCCGTTTACAGTGAAAAAAGCACGGTCGATTTTTGTAAAATCACGGCGCACAAGCATCTGTTCATACGCCAAAACAAGACCGCTTCCAAATGCCGCGATAAAAGCAAAAGTCCCAAGACCCGCAGCCCATGCAAAAAGTATCCAAAAGATGACGCTCATGAGGTGAAAAAGAGCCGAGACGATAAGTGTCGCCTCCACACCATAACGAGAAGGTATCGAGTGCAGGTCATTTTCTTTGTCAAATTCCATATCCTGAAGCGAATAAAGCAGGTCAAAACCAGCCACCCAAAACATCACACCCAAACTCAAGAGTACAGACCAAAGCGTAACACTTTCACTAATAGCAATAACACCTGCTATAGGAGCAAGTCCAAGGGAAATACCTAAAACGATATGTGCCAAAGAAGAAAATCTCTTGAAAAAAGAGTAAGCGCCTAGAACCAACAAAATAGGAAAGGAGAGCCAAAACGCCAAAGAGTTGAACATGTAAGCAATCAACACAAAAACCACTGCGTTTACACCTATAAAAAGTAATATACTCATCTCATCGAGTCTTCCATCCACATTTGGACGTCCAAGTGTACGCGGGTTTTGTGCATCTATATCTTTATCGGCAAATCTATTGACACCCATCGCAAAATTTCGCGCACTAATCGCAGCAAGCACTCCAAGAAAAAGCATCCCAAATCCAAACCATCCATCTGCAGCTACAATCATCGCTATAAAAATAAACGGGAGAGAAAATATGGAGTGTTCAAACATCACAAGTTCATTAAAATCTTTGAGTTTAGCAATAATTTTTTGCAATATTTTACCTTCTAGCGTAGTTAAGGCTTATTTTAGCCAAACTTGTTTTAAAATGATATAATTTCCCGATGAAAGCACAGGTAAAACAACTAGCTATTATCGGGCCAACTGCATCTGGAAAGAGTGATTTGGCGATCAAAGTAGCCAAACAAATCAATGCGCATATCCTCTCTATTGACTCATTGAGCATCTACAAAGAGATAGATATCGTCTCAGCAAAACCCTCAAAAGAAGAACTGGCAACTATCAAACATTTTGGTATAGACCTGCTCTATCCAAATGAATACTTCAGTGTAGATATTTTTATAAATCTTTATAAAAATGTTCTTGAAATATGTCAAAAAGAAAAAAAAAATCTCATCATCGTCGGCGGTACATCTTTTTATCTAAAGTCCCTGCTACAAGGGCTTTCAGATATTCCGAGAATCGATGAGGAAACAAAAAACAGAGTCAAAAAAAGGCTTGAGCTGCTGCATCAATCCTATGAATATCTCCATGAGCTTGATAGTGTTTATATGCATAATATCAATCAAAACGACAGATACAGAATAGAAAAAGCCTTTCTTATTTATGAAGCTTCTGGACTCACTCCAAGCGAGTGGTTTTTACAAAATCCGCCAAAACCTATCATTGAAAACCTCCCTATTTTCAATATCGAAGTAGCAAGAGATCTGCTTCGTGAGCGCATCACAAAACGCACACACAAGATGCTCTCTCTTGGACTTATAGATGAAGTTTGCGCGCTTGAACACAAATATTCACGCCTGCCAAACGCTATGGCTTCTATCGGTATCGTCGAAGTTTTAGAGTTTCTTGATGGCAAAGTAGATAAAAAAGAGATGCTTGAAAATATCGCTACACATACAGCACAGCTCGCAAAACGCCAACAAACTTTTAACAAAACGCAGTTTGAAGAGAGTATATCCGCACCGCTTGAATCGCTCGAAAAAATCATCTTGGACTCTCTTTTATGCTAAAGTTTTTCTTTCTTCCTGCCGTACTTGCTATCCTCTCTTATGGCTTATGGGTAAGTCCAAACTTCAAAGACATCTCTTCGGGCGTGGCTATTTTTATGCTTGGTATGCTTGCTCTGGAACATGGATTTAAATCCTTCACCGGTGGTATTTTAGAAAAAATCTTGAAATTTTCTACGGATAGAATCTATAAAAGTATTCTTTTTGGAGCTTTAAGTACAAGTGTTATGCAGTCAAGCTCTCTCATCTCACTCTTAACTATCTCCTTTTTGGGAGCAGGTCTTTTGGGGCTTACTCAAGCTATCGGTATCGTCTTTGGAGCCAACCTCGGCACGACCACGGGAGCATGGCTTATCGCCTACTACGGGCTTAAAATCGATATTGCCGCTTACGCTATGCCTATGCTTGTTTTTGGCGTGGTGTTTATGTTTGAAAACAACAAAACACTCAAAGGTCTTGCGTATGTATTGATAGGACTTGGATTTTTATTTTTGGGTATCGAATATATGAAAAACGGTTTTGAGGCTTTTAAAAGCACCATTGACCTCTCTACTTTTGCTATCAGTGGTATCAAAGGGCTTCTTATCTTCTCAGCTATCGGTGTTTTTGCAACCCTTGTGATGCAATCTTCCCATGCTACACTTGTCTTGCTTCTAACGGCTCTTGCTGCGGGACAGATAAGTTATGAAAATGCCCTAGCTCTGGCAATCGGTGCAAATGTCGGGACAACTATCACGGCTATTATCGGCTCTCTTGGCTCCAATGTCGATGGGAAAAGACTCGCCGCCGCGCATCTCATTTTCAACCTCTCTAGCGCATTTTTAGCCATTGTTTTTATCCATCAGCTTATTCTTCTCGTCGATATCGGAGCTGCGTTTTTAGGGATAGGTGCTGCAGATTACACACTCAAACTCGCACTTTTTCATACTATCTTTAACCTTTTGGGACTTATGATTATGTTGCCGTTTATGCAGCGTCTTGTTGCATTTTTGGAGACAAATATCAAACCAAAAATAGAAGAAGAAGGCGCTATGGCGTTTGAGAGTGCAAAATATCTCACCGATGCTGTGTTGGCTTTTCCTCAAAGTACCAAAGCGGCTATCTTACGAGAGAGCAGACACCTCTATGAAAATGCGTTTGAGATCATCGCTCATGGACTCAATCTCAAACGCAGCGCTATCGTTTCTGATATGGATTTTGATGAAGTTCTCAAACAGCCTTATGCAAAAAAAATAGCTGATATTGACGCGCTTTATAACCACAAAATCAAAGATATTTATGGGGCTATCTTAGACTTTGCCACAAAAGCACAAGCCAACATGAGCCAAAATGATATCAAAGAAGTTTATCGGCTCAAGCTCGCAAACAGAGATCTTGTAGAAGCGGTAAAAGACACAAAACATCTCCAAAAAAATATTCTCAAATATGCTTCAAATCCCAACAAACAGATACGCGATGAATATCTAAATATCAAAAAATCTCTTGCGCATCTCTTGCGATATATAAACGCAGCAGCCTTGAGTGAAGCGCAAGATGAGATAGTTATCGCCCTTGCAAAAGCGAAAGCTCACATCGAAAAACATGATCTTCTCTCCAACGGTACACTTGATAATCTCATCAGAAATCAGCTCATAACCAACCAAATGGCGACTTCGCTCATGAACGATAGTTATTATGCTTTTAATATAGGGAAAAATCTTATCGCAATGGCGGAAGTGGTGTTTTTGAAATATCATGAAGATTTGACGAGTATCCATCCAGATACTCCACTCACTCAGACGAGTGAGGAAGTTGTACTCTAAAAAAAGATTATTTTTTACAAATCACAGAATACGCATGAGGCTGCCTATCTCTGATCAGTCCCCAGTACTCTCTTTGTTTGGCATGATCTTCTAGGTCAAACTCTGCGTACAGTATCTCTTCTTTGTCACGGCTCGCCTCAGCTATCTTCGCACCTGTATAGTCGGTGATAAATGAAGAGCCGTAGAAGTTGAGTGAACAGCTCTCTCCCGCTTCTGCGCCGTAACGATTGGCTACGACAACGGGAACCGTATTGGTTGCAGCGTGTCCCATCTGAACACGCTGCCAGTGCTCTTTTGAGTCAAGATGTATCTCAGGCTCACTGCCGATAGCTGTCGGATAAAAGATGATTTGGGCACCCATAAGTGTCAGTGCTCGCGCCGTTTCGCAAAACCACTGATCCCAACAGATACCTATACCTATCACTCCAAACGCAGTCGCATAAACTTTAAAGCCCGTATCACCCGGCTTGAAATAAAACTTCTCTTCATATCCCGGACCGTCGGGGATGTGCGTTTTACGGTAATTATCCATGAGCGTGCCATCCGCATCCGCCACGACCAAAGAGTTGAAATACTCCTCACCGCTTCGTTCAAAATAGCTTATCAAAATAACCACTTTTAGCTCTTTTGCCAAATCTGCAAAGCGTTTTACAAGCGGATTTCCCTCAAGCGGTGCTGCCCATGCAAAATACTTTTTATCCATATCTTTACAAAAATAAAGACCTTCAAAAAGCTCTGGAATAAGAATTATCTGTGCACCATTTGCGGCTGCTTCACGGACAAGCCGCTCAGCTTTTGCTACATTTGAGCTCTTTTCCTCGCTCATACTCATCTGAATTGCAGATACTTTGACCATGGTTTTCTCCATAAAATATAAATTATTTAGAAATTTTACTCTATCTTTATTTGAGTTAACCAAAGTTTATGTTCAAAATCACTTATTTAATTACTAACTTTACAAAATGTATATTCATCAGTCGTTGTACTTTCCATAGCTACAATACAATAGCCTGTAGCATTATTTATTATTTCTTTATAAGAATACAAAATATGATTTACGTTCAATGTAAGCCCATCTCTACTAAGACCATAGGAACCACTGGATACCCATCCTGAATTTCCATAAACTAAATCCAGTTTGTACTTATAGTGTCTTCCATATTTATCAAGCTTAGCTCCAGACAGCATACTATACGAACTATCCTCTCCACTGTTATCCTTTGACCTAAAAACCTGCCATTCCCCAACAGCTAATATGCCTACAAACAGTACATTACCTCCTGAATAGCCATAGCTATCTAGAACGCTCCAATTATTTAGTTCATTATCTGTAGCAAGACTAATAGAACCACTTTCATTTGTACTACTACTTTCTCCGCAACCACTAAACAACAAAACAAATAGCATAAAACTTAAAAATAATACTTTACTTACCATGTAGGTCTCCTTAATATGAACCATCATATTTGTGTTCTATATAGTGTCTTTCTACTCTACAATCTTTGGCTATCATCAGCTCTTCAAGAGCTTCTTTTTGTCCTAAAATAGTTTCAAATTCTTCTTTAGCTTTTCCATTTCCATCAAGAAATAAATACGGAACTCCATACAACATCCATCCCCATGAAAGTAAAATAACATCAGATTTTGCATCATCGTTTTGCACTCTTGCTATTCGTTGCGCTTTTATTTCAAGAAAAGACAATGAATTATCTACTTGATTACAATTATATGCACTGTATTTTTCATATTCTTCTTTTGAGATTGGCTTTGGAACCAAATCAACAGTTTTTGAAGCACATCCATTTAAAAGTAATATTAAAATAACTATAAAAGAGTTTTTATACATAGTAAATGCCTTTCATTTTTTGAAGTAATTGCAAAGGCAACATATTTTTAAGGGCGCTTACAAAAACTTATAACTTATTTAGCAACTTAAAATTTGTAATTTAAACCAATAAAGAAATTTCCAGCTGTTTCGATATCAACATCAGTCTTATAATCTACACCAAAATCTGTCTCAGAATAACTCCCGCTCATACTTGATAGCATATATCGATAACCGGCTTCTGCAGAAAGATGCTCATTAAATGCATAATTTATACCGACCTGAGCACCAATAATATTCCCAGTGATATTTGTCCCATTATCCCCTTCAAGTGCTCCATAACCAGCCAAGGCACCAACAAATGGCTTTAACGGATGATTACCTATCAAATAATCATAATTTATACCATAGAGACGTGCATCTCCACCACTAATATTTATATTTTGCGCAAAAGCTGTAACACGATTGTTTTGATTGAAGTAATATCCAATTTTAATTGTTTGAGAAGCATCATTCTCGCTTATATCATCCTCATAACTTCCACTTGTTGAGGTTGTTTTTGCCTTTCCGTCCAAACCAGTCGATCCAATATCAACACCAACATACAATCCATTATCTGCAGCTATTAGGGCACTACCTATCAATACAGCCAAAACAATTTTTTTCATAATCACACCTTTTAATAATATTTTACGAATTTCGTAATGACAAAAGTATAGTCATAACGACCTTTATTATTTCTTATTATTGACTAAATTATTTCGTTATGACTAAAAGGCTAAAATAAGATGGAAGTTTGGGAAAAAATCAACTATCTCTTAGAAGAGAAAAATATTACTAAACAAGAGTTTGCGAACAAACTTGTCGCGCTTGAACCCAAACTCAAAAGAACCTCTGAATCTCCTTCTGCGCAAACCATTTTAGGTTATTTATATGGAAAACGAGAACTTAAAATAGAACTTATTCCTTATATTGCCGAAGTTTTAAATGTTGACGAACAAGAACTTTTTCGCTTTGATATTGAATATGCAACTGAATATAACTTGCGATATTCAAAAGATGCACGAGAGATTTTAGAATTGTTGCAGTACAGCCCAAAGATAATGATTGAGAACATTAAGAATGTTTTACAAAAATTTAAAAAAGATTATGAGGATGGAATAAAAAAAGTACATGGATAAGTATGTATGTGAAAAAATTCACATACATACTTATCCTCTGCTTGTGACTTCTAGCAAATGGTATCCGAACTGCGTTTTGATTGGTCCATACAGTACGCCGACATCACCTGTAAATACCGCTTTGTCAAACTCAGGTACCATTTGTCCCGGTCCAAATTTGCCTAAATCTCCACCTTTTCTTCCTGATGGACACTGAGAATAAGAGGCTGCTATGCTCTCAAAAGTAGAAGCTCCGCTCTCAATCTCTGTCTTTAAAGTATTGCACTCATCTTCGCTGTGTACGAGTATATGTCTTGCTGTTGCATACGCCATAAAATATCCTTTTTTCATTTAATGGGCGTATTTTACACTATTTTTGTTTGCTTTAAAAATTATTAACCATGATGATTAAGTTTATTTCAGATTATATTTATAGTAAGGCTTTTGTATGATTTGGCAAAAAAATGGAGTCATCTTATGAAAAAAACACTTTTAGCGGCACTAAGTGTCCTCTTCTTTTTGGGTTGTAGTTCAAACGCAACTCCAGAAACCGTAAAACCTGTACTTGTTGCACAACAAAGTCTTGAGAGTCTCAAACTAAATGATCAGTTTGAAGTTTCACATGAGCTAGACGCACAAACGCAAAAGATAATTTTTGCATTTTCCAAAGATATAGGGCACACTTGTAACGAGTTTCTTGCGACTAAAACACCCGAATATCTCCAAGAAAACAAAGCCATATTCGTAGCAGATGTCAGTTCTGCGCCTTCCCTCATCCGCAGTATGTTTATCCTTCCGGGACTCAAAGATTTTAAGCACACAGTATGGGTGTTGGAAGACAAAGATATCTCAGCGGCGTACAAAGCCGGTGTACAAAGCGATAAAATCATTGTAGTTTATCTGCAAAACAAAATCATTACAGACATTCAAACATTTACAACAACACAAGAACTAGAAGCAGCGATACAAAAGTAAGACGATAGGCATAAAGCCTACCGTTAAGAGGGGGTTTTAGGGGATGATTTTCCTAGAAAACCATCAAAAGATGCGGAGAACTCTCTGGAATATTAATCCCTGCGTCATCATACGCTGCCATATGGTGCGCAAATAAGCTCGAAGATAAAGCTCCAACTAAAAGAGTCAAACTGATTATTTTTTTCATGTTAGTCCTTTGTTTTAAGATGGAAAATTCTAACATGAGTGTGTTAGCGAAATGTAAGTCTGCATACATTCACTTTTACAATCAAGTATAGTCCCATGGAGGACTCTACTTGATACAAGAGTTTAGAGAGTATTTTTAAACAAAGCCACCATACCCCATCCAAAATAAACAACAATCCATAAGATAAACAGTGTCAAAGAAGCATTAGCAAGTCGGGAGACGGCAGAACCTTCGGTTGCCGTATAGACACCTTTTGTTTTGCCCACTTTCCATGCCATTGTGAGGATAAAAGCAATACCTGTAAATCCTAAAACGACAAACGTGAGCAAGAACATTATGATGGTTTCCCACTCTAAGTTCATCGGATATCCGTACAGATCGTATCCGATACCAGACATAATGTTGTACCGGATAAGCTCACGGACACCTGAGATAAAAAGAGCTACAATAACTAAAATACCGGTAGTAACATAGCTATTTTTATTTCCCATCGCTAAGAAGAGAAGTATAACGACTGAGGCAACTGTAGCCAATGAGAGCGGATGAAACAAGAGATTTTCTTTGAGCATCCATGCCGCAAATAACGCCGCACTGATTACTAAACCGATAACTGCCATTTTAGTGCCGAGTTTTGTAACGAACTCAAGATATTTTGGTTCAAAATCTTCGCGTGTACTCAAAAATCGGCTGTAGTTTTGCATGAAAATCCCTGTTACCGGAATCATCAAACTCACCATAAATCCGAGTCTAATAAGCTCAAGATGCATATTCCATCCAGCATTATCGACCACACCGTTAGGCGCATACCACTCCATCCATTTGGTCGGCGAGATCGCTTCGACGGCAAAGTTGTGCATCAAAACGCCACAAAATACCAAGATGACAAAGGAGATAATCCCGATTAGAGTGTTGGCAGATGAGCCTTTTTTGTTGGCAGATTGATACCAATAATACATCATATACCCGATTACCAGCGCATAAATAAAGATAAATACCCATGCTCCTGAGAGCGTGTTTGCCACGTACCAGCCCGAATCATAAATGACCTGAGTGAACAACAGCGGCGCAACGCCCAAAACAATGAGAACCGATACGCTGATTTTTCCCGTCATAATAAGGTGTGGCGTTAATATTTTCCAATACGGGTTACTTTTTTGTTGGGTGCTTCCATAAATCGAAAGCCCCATAGAACCCAGCGCTAATAATACAAAAGCCGCATGAAGCGCCCATGTGAGGACATAGAGTCCTTGAAATACTACCGGATAAAATGGTACACCGGCGGCATCCTTCATTACATTGATGAATGTTGCATCCATAACATCTCTCCTTTATTGTGCTTGCGACGCGATATAAGCCGCCATCGCATCGTACTCTTCATCCGGAAGAGCAATTTTAGGCATATAAGGGCTTGAACCCGTGCCAATGACATTTTTCATATACTCTCTGATTCCATCTTCACCCATAGGTCCAGCAAGAGGTATAAGCGGTCGATAAAGCCCCTCTTTTTCAAGTGAATGGCAATTTGAGCAGGCAATACGTGTAAGTAATTTCCCAACTTCGAGTTTATTCTCAGGAGTAATAGTACGAAGACGATCAGGTATCCATGGATTGACTTTTAGAAGACCTTTTTCTGCTAAAAGCGGAGTTTCATCTTTGATGCCTTTACCTGGAACATCACGACCGATGATTTGATTGCTATAGACATATTGACCGGCAACCCACGGTTTACGCATCGTTTCACGCAGTTTTTCACCCGGCCATACCCCTACGATCCCGATGATAAACATCATAGTAATAGCAAGTGTTCTTGTCACCCATTGCGGTTTTACAATCGCAATAAAGAAATAAATCGAGAATAAAATCGCCAAAATAATACGGTTGAGAATAATAGAATCTTTTGCCATTCCCAAAAGTGCATGAGCATTTGCCGGAAGGGTATCGATATACCACATAAAGAAAAAGACGGTGATAAAGCCGCCGAGTAAGCTCACCCAGCCCATCTTTTGAGTGAGTTCTTCAGAGAGTTCTTTGTTCTCTTTGTGCATTGCAGAGGAGATAATCATGCCGATGATTCCTGACATCATAATCATAAAACCGATACGTAAAAACATATGCGGGAAAGTATTCGTGCCAAAAAATGCATCACTCGCGGAGCCTGTCATATAATAAGCATCCGTTCCCGGCCACATCATAAAGCTGATAATCCCTATAATCAGGGCAAGAGTCCCAACTGAGGCAATCGCAAAGGTATAGGTGAGTTTGAGATGGGTTTTGCGATCCACCTTGTCTATAAAATAGATGAGAGCAAAAACACCAAGCACTTCATACACAAAAAAGACCCATTCAGTAGCCCAAACCCATACAAAGTTGTGAATCAGAGCACTGATACCTCTGGGGCTCGCCGCGGTTGCCGTGTACCAGATCCCCGGTCCCGTGATCGAGCCGATAACGTAGGAAAAGATCAACAAAAACATTCCGTAGCGTTTCATATAGTCATACAAATCAGTTCGGTTCTCTTTTTGAGCTTTGTGGGCTAAAAAAGCAAACAACAGTGCCGCACCGACCGAAGTATGCGATGCCATAATGTGAATAGCTCCCGTGAGGCCCATCAGCCATGCTGAGCCAATTTCGGGAACGTAAAATAAGGGATAAAATCCTAACAAATCCATAAAATCCTCCTATGAGATTTAAGTGTTATAAGTATTTAAAAAGATAATGTAGGCACAAAAAAAGTTGAGAATATCGAACATACATTTCTATTTATTGAATAAGGTGTATGCACGACAACGTCGCAGATATAACGAAAAAAGGTTATAATAAGGCGTTGTTATGCAACACGTTTTTTCCGTTCGCCTAAGAGGTCCAATTCGTAGGGCGGGCGGAGCGTGATTTTCTAATTTTCTGCGACGTTTTTCTCCTCTTCACTCCTAATAATAATTTTTGATGGGATTATTATCCTATAGAAATGTTACAAATCTGTTAAGCATAAAATAAGAAATGAATTTTTGATGATAGCATTACTGTAATGCGGAGGTATTCTGAGATATCCAAATTTTACACTCTTTTATATTGTATTTATTACATTCCCCATATAAAAGAGCTATATGGCGCATCTGCTCCAGACGAAAAATATATAGGTGATATTACATATATCCATACAAGTGAAGATTGGTTATATTTTGCTACAGTAATAGATTTATATTCAAAAAAAGTTGTCAGTTGCTCTATGGATGACATGTGTCCTTTGCGGGTATACCATGAAAGTTTCACTTATAAATGATGCTTTAAGTATGGCGATTAAGCATTGTTGGGATAATACAATGACTGAAAGCTTCTTTAAAACACTAAAAAGTGTTTAGTATATCAGACATACTTTTATACTCATAAACAAGCAAAAAGAGAGATATTTGAATATATAGAATTTCATTATAACAGAGTTAAATCACATAGTTATCTTGAAAATGTATCATCTGTTAAATTTGAAGAGATGAATAAAGTGTTACAAATGGAAATGGCTACTTAGAATTTATAAAAAAGCGTATGAATTTAAGTTACCACTCCACTCTCTATGTACTTTATATATCAGAACTTATTTGAATTGTTGTTTCTTCAGAGTTACTTCTAAAATATTTCTTAACAGCATCTTGCCCTTCTTTTGTAAGAGAAATATTGACTAGTGTCTTTGTACCTTCTTGTAGAAGGTAATTATTATTCTTTACGATGATATCAATTGTCATACTATTGAATTGTGGATCAACGATAGGATTAATTTTAGAAACTTTTGCTACTACTTTATAAGATGGTACTGTAATAAATGTAATATCTACTAATTGTCCTTCTTGTATAAACGGTAAAAGACCCGTTGCAAATCCAGCTCGTACAATCACATAATCAAAATCTATTATAGAACATATTTTTTGATTTTCTTGAATATGTTCTCTTAAGTTTATATTAAAATTTGAAATATATCCGCTAATAGGAGCATACCCATCGGCATGTTTTAGTTGATATTCAAGTTTTTTTAGTTCTACTTGTTTTCTCATAATCTCGCTATTGATGTTTTGATTTTTTTCATAATTATCTTGGTTCTCATTATTATTGTTATCATAAATAGCATTAATATAGTTTTTTCTATATTGATTTTCCTCAAAACCATGCACATAGCCTTTTGCTTGTAAAGCTGCTACTTTTCTTAATTCGATTGCTGCGAGGTTAATAGCTGGAATATTTTTTTCAGCTGTTTGTTTTTGAGTTTTATGATCTCTAATGCTTTCAAGTGAAGCTATTTCAGATTTTTTATTTTCTATATCAAGGTTAATAAGTTCTTTATCTAATGAAAATATAAGATCTCCAACATTAACCTTATCCCCATCTTTAATAAATATTTCATTAATATATCCCGGTACTGATGATATCAACTCTTGTTTTTGTATAGGATAGGTTGAACCTTCAATTCTTATGCTAACATTGTTATCTTTAGTTTTTATCTCTTTTTCTGCTCTAGATTTTGCACATCCACTAAAGATTGAAATCAAAAGGAAAAAGGCTATAACAGATTGTAAAACTTTCACTATATTATCCTCGGCTTGTATTTATGTTGTTATCGCGCGTATTGTATCATAAATAATAACAAGGTGCTTCTAAAAACTTTTAACTCATTGCGCTAATGCCAAAGATTCTTCAAGTAAGCTATCAAGATGTCCCATAAGAACATCACTTGCTTCTTCCATCTGTATGAAGTTATTAATTATTTGTTCTTTATTTTGAGCAACTGTATCCCCATTTTTTATAAACTCAAGATTTGCATGAACACTCTCGTGGACAATCATATGCGGTGCATTTACTTTTGTATAGCTAGGTAGCTTGACAAAATGTTCTTTTCCTTTACCTGTTTCATACCATTTACCAAGTCGGCAATTGTGATGATCTGCAAATGTATGTTTTGTTTTACCATGAAATATAGCACTAAATGCATTGGATTTAAAGATGATATGATCGATTTTTGCTAAAGTAATAAAAGTTGAACTTTCTATAATCGAGGCCGCTTTGGAAGTTGCTACAGCATCTATATTAAACTCATTGAGTACACCCCTAAACTCTTCTATAGATGTACTTGATTCATTAGCGATATCACTCATGATTTCAGCATTTGAGTGAAGTTCACCCGCATCTTGCTGTAGTGACTGGATTGCGATACCGATTTCACCGGTAGCTTTTTGTGTACGTTCTGCGAGTTTACGCACCTCATCGGCCACTACGGCAAAACCGCGCCCGTGTTCTCCTGCACGCGCTGCTTCTATAGCTGCGTTTAGTGCGAGAAGGTTTGTCTGGTCTGCAATATCTTTGATTAGTGATAAAACAGAATTGATTTCATTTGTTTTTTGGTTAAGCATATTAATAGAAGAAGTCGAAATCTGCACAAGTTCCAAAAGTGAACCGAGCTTATGGGTGATTACCTCCAACTCTGCAACTGTTTTGCTTGAGTTATCGGCTGTTTTGTGACTCGTCGCAACGATATTGCCTAAGCGATCAATACTCTCTCCGAGATCTTTTTGAACAATACTAAGCCCACCCGTAACACCCTGACCTATTGTAGTCAGTTTATTGTTAATAGCAACACGTTCGATTAAGTCACTACTCTCTTCCATCGCATCCACACCTTTATTAATAAGAGAAGCGTTATAGCTGTAAGAACCTGCAAGACCATCAGTAAGTATACGTCTATAATATATTTTTGCACTTGCCCCTTCAATACTTGCTTTAATCTCCCGCATAAATATCTCCATCTGATCAAGAAGATTATTCACACTCCATGAAAGATCACGCATCTCGGCATGATCCTTGATATTTATAATTCGTGACTCAAGATTTCCCTGTTCTGCATCTTTGATAACAGTAGCAACACGAGAGACACTCTCTCTTGCCCAACGCACATGTACAAAGACGACCCAGGCAAGGGCGAAGTTTAAAATACCCAAAACTTGAAGCCAGTGAAAACCATTAAAAACAATCTCAAGTACCAATGAAAAAGAAAAAATCCCCAAAGAGGCAATATTGGCGTATTGCGCCTTAGAGAGTGAAGATAAATTCATCATAATTTTTTCCTATTTGTGAGAGTTTTGTGTCAAGAAGTTTTTTGGATGCTGCCACACCGCCACTGCGTTCAGCATCAAGCAAAGAACTATAAAGTGCTTTAATTGTACTTAATGCTTCAGGTTTTGGTTTACGTCGTACAGAGTGATATCCTACAACTTTACCATTACCATCAAAAGAAGGTGTTACATGGGTATAAACCCAATAGTAATCACCATTTTTTGTTTTGTTTTTTACATAAGCAAAAATCTCTTTGTTATTTTGCACACACTCCCATAAAAGCTTAAAAACAAGTTTAGGCATATCAGGATGTCGCAAAATGTTGTGCGGTGCACCCATAAGCTCAGATTCTTGATAGCCGGACATCTCAAGAAAGAGCGCGTTTCCATATAGAATACGCCCCTTGAGATCAGTTTTTGAGACGATAAATTTTTTGTCTGGAAAGTTTATTTCATTGTTTGCCATAGAGTTCTCCTAGATGTTCGTGTTATTGTTACTGTTTTTTCCTTAAAATCAAATCATTACTCATTATACACCAAGAACTCTAGTGTATAATTGCCAAAAAAAAGATACCTATGAACAAACTAATACAGCAAATAGCCTCAAAAACAAAACTCAAAAAAGAGCACATCGCAAATATACTCAAACTTTTGAACGAGGGTTCGACTATCCCTTTTATCGCACGCTACCGCAAAGAGATGACTGGTGAAGCAAGTGATGAGACTCTTCGGGATTTTGAAGGTATCTACATGAGCGCCAAAAAACTCTTAGAACGCAAAGAAGAAGTGCTGCGTTTGATAGCCGAACGCGCCACACTTACGGACGCCATCAGACAAAACATAGAAGAGGCAGATTCACTTCGTATTTTGGAAGATATCTACCGTCCGTATAAAGAGAAAAAAAACACCCGTGCCACGACGGCTATAACAAACGGTCTCACACCCCTTGCAGAGACGCTAGAGCGGGCGAAACTAAGCATAAGCGAGTTTGAAACAGAAGCCAAAAAGTTTGTCAAAGGTGAAGTCAAATCCGCTCATGAAGCGATAAAAGGCGCACAGGATATTTTGGCAGAACGCTACGCAGAACTTCCCCGTGAGCGTGAAGCTATCCGCAATACACTGCTGCATCACGGCATTTTGGAGATAAAATCTACAAAAACATTTGACACAAACGGCATCTTCAAAAACTATGCAGGCAAATCCGAAAAAGTAGCCTTTATCCCCTCTCATAGATATCTAGCGCTCATGCGCGGGGTAAACGAAAAAGAACTTTCAGTCAAAATAACTACAGACCTTGAACGTATCGAAAACAATATCAAAGAGTACAAAATCCCGCGTCATGCTTCAAGCTCCAAAGAACTTCTTTTTGAAGCCTACAAAGATGGGCTCAAGCGCCTTTTGCTTCCATCTTTGGAGAGAGAAGTTCATGCGATACTCAAAGAAAAAGCAGATATCGCCGCTATCGATGTTTTTGGTAAAAATCTCTCGCAACTGCTCATGACACCGCCTGTCACAAAAAGAGTTATTTTGGGCGTGGACCCTGCGTTTATGAGCGGCTGTAAACTGGCACTCATCGATGAAAACGCAAACTATCTGGAGTCCTGCGTCATCTATCCAACAGAACCGAAAAAAGACTATAACGGTGCAAAAACAAAGGTTTTGGCACTTGCCAAAAAATACAATATCACCGCCGTAGCTATAGGAAACGGCACAGCCTCACGCGAAACGCAGGAGTTTTTTGCCCGTCTCAATTCTGATGAAAAAGCAGGACTAAGTTACACCGTTGTCTCCGAAGCAGGCGCTTCTGTTTATAGTGCTTCCAAAGTAGCGCAGGATGAATATCCAAACCTTGATGTCACGATACGAGGCGCTATTTCCATCGCTGCAAGATTGCGTGACCCGATGGCGACACTTGTCAAAATAGACCCAAAATCTTTGGGCATAGGGCAATACCAACATGATGTTGACCAGAAACTTTTGGAAAAAAAACTCGGCGATGTGACTACAGACCTAGTCAACCGTGTAGGTGTTGATATCAACTCGGCTTCTGCTTCGCTGCTTTCGTATGTCGCAGGCGTGGGAGCGAAAATAGCACAAAATATCATTGCGTTTCGTGAAGAAGAGGGCAACTTTACAGCAAAAAACCAACTGCTTAAAGTCAAAGGTTTAGGCAAAAAAGCTTACGAGCAAGCAGCAGGATTTATCCGTATCAAAGATGCAAAAAACAAACTGGACAATACAGGCGTACACCCAGAGAGTTATGAAGCGGCAAAAAAACTCGAAGGTCTGGAGTTAGAAAAACTCGATGTGAGTGAAAAAGCAAAAGAGTTAAATATCGGTGTACAAACACTTCGTGATATCATCAAAGAGCTTCAAAAACCCGGTTTTGACCCAAGAGAAGAGCTTCCTTCTATTCCTTTTAAAGAAGGTCTCACCGATATCAAAATGCTCAAAGAGGGAAGTTTTGTCTCAGGAGTCGTGCGCAACATCACCGACTTTGGCGCTTTTGTAGATATCGGGTTCAAAAACGACGGGATGATACATATCTCCAAAATGAGCACAAAAAGGATAAACCACCCGCTTGAAGCACTCGCACTCAACCAATATCTTCCGCAGATTGAAGTAGTCTCTATCGATGAAGAAAAAGGAAAAGTGAGTTTGAGTTTGCTCTAATTTGTACGACATTAGATATAATTCACAAATATTACGCAAAGGATTATTATGAAAAGAAGAGACTTCCTCAAAGCTTCTCTTGTAGCCTCTGCCGCTGCTGTGGGAACTTCTCTCTCAGCCGGTGCTACAGGACAGCCTATAGATAATAGAAAAGTAGCAAAACTTGCTTTTCCTGAAAAAAAACCGCTTATCACTTACTCAGACAGACCGCCTCTTCTTGAAACACCAAGAGAAGCCTTTGCGCATGCCATCACACCCAATGATGAATTTTTTGTGCGTTGGCACATGCCGGAAATCCCTACTTTTATCGATGTAGAGACATACAGAATCAAAATCAACGGACTTGTAGAAAATGAACTCTCTATCTCTCTAGCTGAACTCAAACGCGACTATGAGCAGGTTGAAGTGACTTCAGTGCTACAGTGTGGAGGCAATAGCCGTTCTGCATTCCAACCCGTAGCAGGCGGTATTCAGTGGGGAAGCGGCGCTATGGGCTGTGCAAAATGGAAGGGTGTACGCCTCAAAGACCTCCTTAACCGTGCAGGTATCAAAAAAGGTGCTCATTGGATAGGATTTAACGGAAGCGAAACAGCTGCCTATTATGAAACTCCAAATTTCGTACGTGAAATGCAACTTGATGAGCTTGATGACTATGTTATCGTAGCCTATGAGATGAACGGCGAAGATCTTCCATACCTCAACGGTTTTCCTGTGCGTTTGGTCATTCCGGGGCACTACTCAGACAGCTGGGTAAAAATGCTCAGTAATATCACTGTAACAAAAGATTATGAAAAACTCTTCTTTATGGATGTTGCGTACCGTGTGCCTGATAACTCTTGTGAGTGTGAGACACCTGAAGAAAAGTACAAAACGACAAAACCTATCACAACAATGAATGTCAAATCTGTTATCGGCTATCCTACAAACAACACGGTTGTTGCGCATAACTCGCACGTAGTTGTCCGTGGGGTTGCCTTTGATGATGGACACGGTATCAGAGATGTGCTTATCTCTACGGACGGCGGCAAAAGCTGGAAAACGGCGATTCTCAAAGACGCGGACAGATACGCTTTTAGAGAATTTCGATTTGCCTACAAACCGACGACTTACGGCAAAGTGACGATTATGGCAAAAGCTATCAATCGTCTGGGTGCAGAACAGCCTTTTGCTCATGAAGTCAAATGGAACCATGGCGGATACAAATACAACGGTATCGATAGTGTAACTATCGAAGTTATATAAGGAGTGATGATGAAAAAAATAGTACTTTTGAGCATTCTGGCTCTCACAACGCTCTTTGCACAGGTAGATGAAAAAGTAGAAGTTCCTTATATGCCGTATGAAATCAAAATGGGTAAAGGTTTTGATGCCATAGAAGCAAACTGTTTGATGTGCCACTCTTTTGGATACATCATCAACCAAGGACCGCAATCACGCCAATTTTGGCATGAAAAAGTAGTGAAGATGATCCACCACTTCAAAGCTCCTATAGACAAAGAAGCTGAAATAGCAACCACAAACTATCTCTTTGAACACTACGGAAACGGAAAAGAAAAATAAATCCTCATAAAAGAGTGAAATGATACAGCTCAACAATATCTCAAAAAGCTTCTCTTCGCAGGAGCTTTTCTCCAAACTCAGTTTTAAGCTAAACGCAGGCAATCGCGTAGGTCTCGTAGGTCGCAATGGAAGCGGAAAATCCACACTTTTTAAACTTATTTTAGGCGAAGAGAGTGTTGATAACGGGGAAATACTCATCCCAAAAGGCTACCGCATCGGTACACTCAAACAGCATCTTGTTTTCACCGAATCCACCCTTCGCGCTGAAGCGGCTTTAGCTTTGCGTGATGAGATGCAATATGATACCTATCGCGTTGAGAAGATACTTTTTGGTCTTGGTTTTACAGGGGAAGATTTGGATAAAAATCCTCTCTCTTTCTCAGGCGGTTACCAGATCCGTATCAACCTTGCAAAGCTTCTTGTAACTGAGCCAAACCTACTTTTACTCGATGAACCGACCAACTATCTTGATATCGTCTCACTTCGCTGGCTCAAAAATTTCTTGCAAAATTTTCAGGGAGAACTTATCCTCATCACGCATGATAGGGATTTTATGGACGCTGTTTGTACGCATACGATGGGAATTGTGCGAAAAAATCTCTTTCTCATTCCCGGAAATACTCATAAGTTTTATGAACAACTTGCGGCAAATGACGAACTCTATGAAAAACAAAAAATCTCTCAAGACAAAAAGGTCAAAGAGCTTGAAGATTTCATCGCAAGAAACAAAGCAAGAGCCTCCACAGCGGCGCTTGCGCAGTCAAAAGTCAAACAGCTTGAGAAAATGGAGCTGCTTGATGACTTGGGATTTGATGCCAACTTAAAGTTTGATTTTGCTTACAAAGAGACAGCGGCAAAAGTTTTGCTTGAAGTCAAAAATCTTAGCTTTGGCTACACTGCGCAAAATATCCTCTTCAAAGATATCTCTTTTACTCTAGCCAAAGGCGAATGTCTGGGAATCATCGGTAAAAACGGCAAAGGAAAATCGACTCTGCTTAATGTTATCGGCAAAGAGCTCACACCGCTTGGGGGCAGTGTAAACTATCAGACGAACACGGCTTACGGGCACTTTGGACAGACAAACATCGCACATCTCAATGCCAACAACAATGTCATGGATGAGATTTATACGGCAGACCCAAAAATGCCAGAATCCAAAGTACGCGGCTTATGCGGTGCTATGATGTTTAGCGGCGATATGGCGCTCAAAAAAATCTCCCTGCTCTCAGGCGGTGAAAAAAGCCGTGTTATGCTCGCTAAAATTTTGGCCCGTGAGGTCAATCTTCTTCTACTTGATGAACCGACAAACCACCTCGATATGGACTCTATCGAAGCGCTCACAGAAGCCATCAACAGATTTGAAGGCTCCGTTATCGTCGTCACCCACTCCGAAGAGCTTTTACGCCGCGTTTGTGACAGACTTGTTATCTTTACCAAAGATGGTGCAGAGTATTTTGACGGCAGCTATGATGACTTTTTGGAAAAAATCGGTTGGGAAGATGAGTTTGAAGAGGAAAAGGTCAAATCTGCTCCAAAGTCCAACACCAAAGAACTCAAAAGACAAAGTTCTGAGCTTATCCGTGAGAGAAACGCAAACACCTCCAAACTCAAAAAAGAGGTAGAGAAACTCGAAGCAGCTATTATCAAAACAGAAGAACATCTCACAGCCCTGCACAAAGAGCTTATAGAGGCTTCTAACTCTGGTGAGAGTGCCAAACTTATGGATCTCTCTAAGCTTGTAGCTGAGAAAGAAAGTAGTGTCGATGCAATGTTTGAAGAGCTTGAAATCGCACAAACGCAGCTCGATGCCATAAACGCAGAGTACAATAAAAAGATAGAGGCACTCTCATGAACCCTATACTTTATTTCCTGCGATCGAGTGAACAAAAGATACTTGACACTATGTTATCTCCTGCGTTTAGGCTTCATGAGCAAGAGAAAACGCAAGAAGATTTCCCTGCTTTGCGTATCCATGCTGACTTTTTTGGTCACTCAGACAAAGATTTTGGGCTCTATGCTTTGGTGGATAACACAATTGCGGGCGCTATCTGGTGCAGAACCCTCAAAGCAGAACAAAACGCAAACGGATTTATCGATGCAAACACGCCGCTCATGCACACTATCGTAGTCGAAGCGTACCGCAATCAGGGTGTTGGCTCTTTTATGATGGAGCAGTTTTTGCAAGAAGTAGCCGTTTTGTATCCGCAACTCAGCGTATCTATTTTGCAGGAGAGTAAAGCGCTTGGGTTTTATGAAAAATTTGGCTTTGCACAAGTGGATGGAAAAAAAGAGAAAAGCCCTATAGATGGGCAAGATGTTGTGACTTTAGTCAAAAAACTCCAAAAAAAAGAGATACAAAGACCAAACGATGGCTACGATCCAAGCCGCTGGATGGACTAAACACAAACCATTAGACTACTTGTATAAATTAAGAAGTTAATTCCAGTCGCTTAGTTTACCAAAAAAATCCACATGTGTCAGATAAAGTCTCAAATCAAACTCGATTTGATGATAGGAGGGTTGCATATATTCACAAAGTTTATAAAAGGCTTTGTTATGTTCTTTCTCTTTGAAGTGCGCTAGCTCATGGACGACAATCATCTCCAAAAACGCTTCAGGCACATTTTTGAACATCGAAGCTATCTTGATTTCGTTTTTGGCTTTGAGTTTTGCGCCTTGGACTCTTGAGATAAAATGATGTGTCCCCAGAGCATTGTTGATGACATGAATCTTCCCGTCATAGTGCGTTTTACTCAAAGGAGAGGACTTTTTCATAGTGCGTTCTTTGATATCGCTGACATAAGAAAAAAGCGTCTTATCGTTGGTGATGGTATGCGCGGAGGGATATTTTTTGAGCAGGTGCGCAGTGAGAGTTTTTGTCTCTATGAGTTTGTGCACCTGTGTCTTGATTTGCGGTGGATAGTGGTCGAGATATTTGAGAGCAGTCATAAAATCTTAGAGAACCCAGACGGTAAACTTCTTGCCTTTTATTTTTCCGTTTGTTAGTTTTTTCTGCGCGTCATTCGCATATTTTGCTTCAATAGCGACATAACTTTGTTTTTCATAAATATCTATCTTGCCGATAGAAGTCCCAGCCAAACCTGCATCACCCGTCAATGCGCCTAGAAGATCTCCGGCTCTGAGTTTATCTTTTTTGCCGCCTTCGATAACGAGGGTGATAAACGCAGGGTGCATTGTAAAACCGTTTGTGACTTTGAGTCTATCCGCCTCTTCAAAAAGTCTCTCATCATTTTGATAGACTTCCACTTTTTCCACTTCCCAAGGTTCATAAAGCGTAAACGCAAGCCCCTCTGCTCCGGCTCTTGCTGTTCGTCCGATGCGGTGTGTATAAGTCTCAACCGAATGAGGCAGGTCGTAGTTTACTACCATAGAAAGTTCTTTGATATCCAGCCCGCGCGCTGCAACATCGGTTGCCACCAGCACTCTTGCGCTGCCGTTTGTAAACTGCACAAGCACATCATTTCTATCGTACTGTTCAAGATTTCCATGGATTGCCAACGCGTCAATATTGCTCTTTTGAAGTTTAGCCGCTATTTCGTCTGCTTCGATTTTTGTATTAGAAAATACGATGGCGTTTTGAGGATTAAAAGTGCTGAAGATATTGACTAAAGTTTGGATTTTTGCATCTTTTTGGACTTCATAAAAACGCTCTACGACTTTATTGGCTACTTCTTGAGATTTCGTTTTTATACTCACGGCATCTTGTTGGATAGAGGCGCTGAGTTGGAGTATCTCAGCAGGATAAGTCGCCGAAAAAAGCAAAGTCTGTCTCTGTTTTGGAGCGTATTCGAGCACTTTTTCTATCTCTTCGATAAAACCCATATCAAGCATTCTGTCTGCTTCATCGAGTACAAGTGTCTGGAGGTTTTCAAGAGAGAGCGTGTTTTTGCTCAGATGTTTCAAAATACGCCCCGGAGTGCCTACGATGATATGCGCGCCATGACGCAAAGAACCCAGTTGCGGTCCAAACGCAGCCCCGCCGCACAGTGTAAGTATCTTGATATTATGAGCAAATTTTGCTATCTGGCGCAGCTCTCGTGCGACTTGATCGGCAAGTTCACGGGTCGGAGTGAGCACAAGCGACTGCACACGAAACTTCTTTACATCCAGCGCACTCAGTACACCGATACCAAACGCAGCCGTTTTACCGCTTCCTGTCTTCGCTTCGGCTACAACATCTTTGCCTTCAAGGATATACGGGAGGCTCTCTACTTGTATCGCAGTCATCTCTTTGTAGCCTAAGGCACTCAGATTTTCTACCATTTCAGAAGTAAGCGGCAGAGAGGAGAAGTTTTTTGTGTTCATAATGGCTCTTTTTTTGAAATTATACCATTAGAGTACTTGCAAGAACTCTAATAATCTTGTAAAAGTTTTTCAAACTCTTTTGCAGGGAGCGGTTTGCTTTTGTAATATCCCTGATACATAGAGCACCCTTTTTCTTGCAAGAAACGCAGCTGCTCTTCTTGTTCTACACCCTCCGCCAAAACTTGAAAACCTAAGGCTTTAGCCATGGCGATGATAGCGGTAACGATCGCTGTATCATCCGTATCGTAGGGGATATTATCTACAAAACTCTTATCGATTTTGAGGATATCTATAGGAAATCGTTTGAGATAACTCAAAGAAGAATACCCTGTGCCAAAATCGTCAATCGCCAGTTTTATTTCTTTTGCACGCAGAGCATGAAGTATCTCTACCGTCTCCTCTTCTCGCTGCATGAGCACACTTTCTGTCAGTTCAAGCTCCAGACGATTCGCTTCAAAACCGCTTTTTTTGAGTGCTTTTTCGACGATGGCAACCACATCCTGATAACGGATTTGATGCGCTGAGAGATTGACTGCAAGGGTGAGTCTATGCCCTTCGTTGAGCCAGATTCTGCCCTGTCTGCAAGTCTCATTTAAGACCCATTCGCCTATCTCCCCGATAAGCCCCGTATCTTCGGCAACGGGGATAAATTCGGTTGGTGAGACAAGTCCACGCAGAGGATGGTTCCATCTCACAAGCGCTTCTGCGCCAATGATACGCCCTGATGTGATATGAACCTGTGGTTGATAATAGACTTCAAACTCTTCGTTTATAATAGCCGTGCGTAAATTGGTCTCACATTCGATTCTTTGTCTTGCCAAAAGGGTCAACTCATCCGTATAATAACGATACGTTCCCCGTCCTTCGGCTTTTGACTTATACAAAGCGGCATCGGCGTACTGCAAAAGAATATCCGCATCTTCCGCATTTTCAGGGAAAAGCGCGATTCCGGCACTCGCACCGATATGCACTGATATACCACGAGAGAGTTCATAATTTTTTGAGAGAACCTCTATCATCTTCTGCGCGAAACGTCCCGCATCTGCAGGATGGGCAAGATCTTTGAGAACAACGGCAAACTCATCACCGCCCAGACGGCTGATAAGGTCTCCCTCGCGTAAACGCTCTGAAAAACGCTGTGCCACCTGTTTGAGCAGCTCATCCCCTGCGTTGTGGCCGTAGCTGTCGTTGATATCCTTGAAGCGATCAAGGTCAAACATGAGCAGTGCGACCTGCGTTTCAGAGCGTTTTGCTACCTTCGTCGCACTTTGCAAATCCGAAACCAAACGGATACGGTTTGCCAGACCCGTCAACGAATCATAATTTGCCAAAGTCTCAAGTTTTTGCTCATAGAGTTTTCGTTGGGTTATCTCTTGTACAGTTCCTATAGCGCTGGAAAAATTGCCTGCATCGTCAAGCTTGAGTTTTGCGTGTTCATGAAGCCATTTTATCTCTCCATTGACCACGATTCTGTGCTCTATATCGTACGCTTCTCCTCTCGTAGCCGCTTGCCAAGTAAAGTTTACTCGCTCAACATCATCAGGATGGATATGCTCCAAAAGGTTTTCGTATGTGAGGGGCGTTCCTAGCGCAACACCAAAAATTTTATATGTCTCATCCGACCATTCCAAAAATTCGCTTTTAGTATTAAATCTCCAGCTTCCAATGTGCGCCAAAGCCTGTGCTTCACTCAAATCAGCATCTTTTTCTTTGAGTCCTTTTTCGTATCTCACTTGCTCACTCACCTCTTGAAAGATACCCAGAGCTTTTATCGGTTTTCCATTTGCATCATATTGGAACTCTGTATGCGTTTTGATCCATCGCTCTTCTTCATCTATTGCGTTAAGACAATAAATAGAACCGACTTTATGTTGCGTTTGTGAGGCATGAAGCAGTTGATCTTTGACTCTCTCCCGCTCATGTGGGGCAAATTTATTTAAAATATCTTTGAGTGAGATTTTATCATTCATAGGGATATCAAATATACGGTGAGATTCGGGACTGCCCTTAAACTCATCTTTTTGGATATCCCATGTCCATGTTCCCACGCGTGCTAATGCCTGAATCTTATCGATCTCCGCCTCTTGCGCTTTTCGCTCACTGATATCACGGGCGATACCTAGAACCCCGATTATATTACCCTCTGTATCTTTCATCGGTGTTTTTACGGTTTCAAAATAACCTTCATAACTTCCATCGGCAA
>JAQTWZ010000042.1 GCA_028689055.1 Sulfurimonas sp.
TAGATAACTTCAAAAGTTTCAAAGATAGTAAGTTTGAATTTAAAAAGTTAAATTGTTTGATAGCTCCAAATAATAGTGGGAAAAGTAATTTAATAGAAGCTTTGGAGTTTTTGGATGCTTTGATATATGAAAATTTAGCTAGAGCAGTTGCTAAAATTGGGCTACAAAATCTTCAAAATTACCATTACTTAAATGAAAAAAAAGTATCTATAAATGCAAAATTTAATATTCAAAATAGAGTTTTGGTATCGGATGAATTTATAGATTATAAATTAGAATTTTTATTTTTATTTAGTATGGATATTGAAACAAAGAGATCAAATATAGATATCATGACATTCAACAGTAAAGCTAAAAGTATTACTATAGATAAGGCTGATTTACAAAATGGTTTACAATTAAGAGTTTTTGATAATTTTGAACAATATATTCAAAATTATCCATCATACGCTCAAAATTTAGAGAAAAAGCAATATGGTAGTTTTGATTTTTCATACAATAATTCAACGCTTCAATATGAAATAAAAACAAAATATGATACGACCGATAGATTGGTACAACTTCTTTTTGGTTTAGAAATCGATAAAAAAAATAGTATTTTAGTAAAACCAATGGATTTTAGATTTTTATTTAATAAAAGTTCGTTGTTCGCTTCACATTATTTTCATACACATGATATAAAAAGAGTGCAAGATTCAGGATATGAATATTTTTTAAAAGATGGTACAAATCTAGCCGAATATTTAAGTGGTCTTGAAAAAGATGTTTTTGAAGATATTTCAACATCACTAATTGGAGAAGTTGAATTAATTAATTCACTAGAGCTAAAAGATGGTTTTACTACAGATATTATTTTTAATGAAGAAATAAATGGAAAAATTTATCCAATCAAGCTTCAAAAAGTCTCAGATGGTACAGTCCATTTTGTAGCAATTATGAGTGCATTGATTGGCAATCAACACTCAATAGGTATGATGATTGAAGAACCTGAAAGACATATGCACATGAAAGTTTTATCATATATCTTAAACACTATGAGAGATAGTGATAAACAGATATTTTTCACAACACACAGTGGAGAATTATTGAAAATACTTAATCAAGATGAAATAATATTTTTGTACAGAGATGAAGAGAATGGAGACACAAAGGGAATTAGTGCTTCAAAAATCAAGAAGCTTGATAAATTATTTAAAAAATATAAATATGAAATTACAGAAATTATTAAAGATGGCGTTTTAGGTTACATTGGAGATTATGATGTCAAAGATTAATAAAATTTTGATATACACAGAAGGGGAAAGTGAATTAATCCTTTTTAATCAATATTTAAAAAAATATTTTAAAAATAATTACAATATTGAAACTGAATGCCAATCAGGAGATATTCCAAGTTTTAAAAGAAAAATTAGTAGAAATATGTTTTTTGATTATAAGCAAATATTTATATTAAGGGATTTGAAAACAGAATTAAAAGGAATAATAAATTATCCTTGCATAACAAAAATGAAACATGATTATACAACTAAAACTGATAAAAGATTTTTAGGCAATATTGGCAGAAGTTATGAATTTATAGTAGTGTGTAATGAGATAGAGAGTTGGACATTGACTTTTAAAAAAATAACAAATAATAGAAATGAAAAACATATTCAAGAAATATATAAAGAATTAAATTGCAATAATAAGGTTAAATGTATGCAAAAAATTGTACAAAAACTTAATAATGGAGAATTGACTTTTAAAATAAGTGATAACAGTTCTTTTAAATATTTTGTAGATAAATTAGAATTATGCAAATAAAATACCTAAAACAGCCACATCAAGAAAAGGCTATAAACGCAATAATTGATATATTTTCAGGGCAGATAAAGCGTGAGAGTTATTATGACATTTTTGATGGAGAGGCTGTTTGCGCTAATGAGCTTTTGCTCACAGAAGAAACAATTTTAGAAAACTTACATGATATACAAGAGTTAAATAAAATAGAGAAGTCTATAAAATTGGAAAGTCTTGATTTTTCTGTAGAGATGGAAACAGGAACTGGTAAAACATTTGTTTATATCAAAACAATCTTAGAACTTTTTGCTAAATACGGCTGGAGCAAATATATCATTATCGTTCCATCAATCGCTATAAAAGAGGGAGTTTTAAACTCTTTAGAGAGTATGAAAAATCACTTTAGAGATGAGTTTAATTTTCCTTATGATTATTTTGAATATGACTCAAGCAGATTGGGGACACTAAAACATTTCATAAGAGATGACAATCTTCAAATTATGATTATGACGATAGATAGTTTTAAGAGAGTTGGAACAGTTTTAAATATGCCAAGAGAGGGGTTTATCGGAACTCCAAGAGAGAGTTTGCAAAAAACAAACCCTATTTTAATCCTTGATGAGCCTCAAAATATGGAGAGTGATTTGAGTAAGAGTGCACTTAATGAGCTCAATCCACTTTTTACTCTTAGATACTCGGCAACGCATAAAAATTATTATAATCTTGTATATAGTTTAGGAGCAAAAGAAGCACTTGATAATGGGCTTGTAAAGCAGATAGATGTTTTGGCTTTGAGTCAAAATCAAACCATAAATGACATTTATATAAATGTGCTTAAAATCGAGATAGATAAATCTTCAAAAAAACCAGTTGCAACTTTAGAGCTTATAGTCAAAAACAAAGAAGATTTTGTAACAAAACAGATGAAAATAAAAGGCGATGACTCTTTAAAAGAGAGAACTAAAAACTCTATATATAGTGGTTTTATAGTAGATGAAATTTCTTTTAAAGATATGTTTATAAAATTTGAAAATGGCTTAAAGTTAGAGATAAACGATATAAACGGTCAAGTAAAAAAAGAGATACAAAAACAGCAAATTAGTGAAGCAATAGAGCGACACATGATGAGATTTGAAGAACTTAAAGCTAAAGATATAAAAGTTTTAAGTCTATTTTTTGTTGATAAAGTAGCTAATTTTTTGAGTTCTGAAAATGGTTGGATGGAAGAGTACTTTATAAGTGAATTTAATAGGCTAAAAGTTGATTTTCATAGTTTTATAAATATAGATGCTGCGGAGGTTTATGCTTACTATTTTGCAAAGAGAAAAGCTGGTTTCGTTGATGAGATAAAAAATAACGATAGTGATAGAAAACTAGCACGTGAGACGTATGATTTGATTATGAGAGACAAAGAGAGACTTCTTAGCTTTGATGAGAGTAGAAGTTTTATATTTTCTCATAGTGCGTTAAAAGAGGGTTGGGATAATCCAAATGTATTTTTTATAACAACTCTAAATGATACAAAATCAGAGATGAAAAAAAGACAGATTATTGGAAGAGGGGTTAGACTTCCAGTAAATTCAAGTGGTCAAAGAATAGAAGATAAAAGCATAAACAGACTCACAGTGATAGCAAATGAGAGTTTTGATGAGTTTGCAAAAGCTCTGCAACAAGAGTATGACATCAATGGAAATAGTGCTGGATACTCTAAGCCAAATAATTTACAAGAAGTAAAAAAAGCCAAAAGAAGATATAACGAAGATGATATAAAAGAGTTTAGTGAACTTTGGGAGAAGCTAAGACAAAAAACTATCTATGAGATAACTTTGGATAATTCTGTATGTATAGATGAAGTTGTGCAAAAACTAAAAAATATTGAAGTAAGAGAAAAGAAAATTGTAAAACAGTTTGGAAATATAGATAGTGGCTTTGATGGATTTGTCAGTGAGTCAAAGAGTATTAGAGTGGATTTTGAAGAGGAGTTGCCTAATATTGTTGAAATAATCCAAAAAGAAATAGGTCTTTGTAAAAATACTATTATTGATATATTCCAGATGGTTGATGTAGAAAAATTTACTTATGAATTTATAAAGAATAGCGACTCTTATGTTAAACAAGCTATAGAAGCATTTGAAGATGTTATGTTTGAGATGTTAAGTAAAAGCGGGCTTGTCTATAAAAAAATAGATGAGTTTTATGAATTTTCAAACATATTCCCAGAAGAGATTTCAGGCTATAAGCTTGAGGAATGTAGAAAAGGGCTTTATGAGGCTGAACAGTATGACTCTGATATAGAGAAAAACTTTATAAATTGTGCAGATATGAGTGATTTTAAAATTTTTACAAAATTGCCAAATAAGTTTAAAATCAAGACTCCATTAGGAAGTTATAACCCTGATTTTGCAGTTGTAAAGCTTGATGAGAGTGAGGGAAGTTTTATAGTTGAGACTAAAGGAAGCGATAAAAAAAGAGACTCAAGAGCTAGAGAAGATTGGCAAATGAAGTATGCAAAAAAGCATTTTGAGCTTATAGGTTTAAAATATAGAGATAGAATTACAGATTGTGTAGATTTGTAAAGATAAAAAATATAAAAGGTTTGTAGGTGGAGTTTCAAGGTTTTAGTCCAAAGACGCTTGCGTTTTTGCAGATGATAAAAGAAAACAACAACAAAGAGTGGTTTGAAGCGCATAAAAGCGACTACGAAACACTCATCCTTGAGCCTTCTCGCGCCTTTGTGGTGGAGATGGGCGAACATCTTCAAGCGCTTGAACCTACAATAAACGCAGAACCAAAAATCAACAAATCGCTTTATCGTATCTACAGAGACACACGCCGTATGGGTGCGAACAAAGCACCTATCAAGCACCGTATAGGGTTTATTTTTTGGCAGGGCAATACAAAAAGGATGCAAAGTTCTGCGTTTTATATGCACTTTTCACCTGATGAACTGATGGTAGCCGTGGGTGTGAGATGGTTTGAAAAACCGATGCTTGATGCGTTTCGCGCGTATATCAAAGATGAGAGAAAAAGAGTGGAATTGGCGAGAGTTTTAGAGAAGATAAAAGCCAAAGGAAAAGGCTATACACATCTTGAAAAAGGCTACAAACGCTATCCAAAAGGCTTTGATGCAGATATGCCTGCGGCGGATTTGAGTCTTTATAAAGGGATGGCGACTTTCAAAATCTTAGAGCCTTCTTTGATAGAAAACGGGGAGTTGTTACTAGATACGCTTTATAAGATATATGAAGATATGCTTCCGCTACAACAGCTCATGTACGAAGTTAGTCTCAAAGTTAAAGAGGATTAGATGTCAAAAAAAGAAGCGATAATTCTGCTCAATATGGGCGGACCAAACAATCTTGAAGAGGTAGAACTTTTCTTGGTTAATATGTTTAATGATAAAAATATCCTCACTATGAAAAGCAATCTTTTGCGTAAATTTATTGCAACAATGATAACGTTTACCCGTACGGAGAGTTCTCAAGAGATATATAGAAAAATCGGCGGTAAATCGCCTCTGGTGGGACTGACAAAAAAGCTTGTGGCAAAACTTCAAGAGCGTGTCGGAGATGATGTACTTGTTGATTTTGTGATGCGTTACACACCGCCTTTTGCTCCTGAAGTGATAGAGCGACTCAACGCACAAGAGGTAGAAAAAATCTATCTTATCCCTTTGTATCCGCAGTTTTCGACAACTACCACAAAGTCATCATTAGAAGACTTTGAGAGTGCTTATCACAACAAGGGTGCAAACGCAGTGTTGGTGGAAACAAAACATTTTTTCCAAAACGCAACATACAACAAAGCAGTACTTCAGAGTATAAAAAACGCAATGGCGGATGCTAAATATGAGGATTTTGATCTTATATTTTCTGCACACGGTCTGCCACAAAAGATAGTAGATGCCGGTGATGTTTATGAGCGACATATCAACAAACATGTTGCAATACTTAATACAATGCTTGATGAAGAAGGGATGTATTTTCACGAAACACATCTAGCCTATCAGTCCAAAGTAGGACCTTTGGCATGGCTCAAACCTTCACTCGAAGAGAAGCTAAAAAGTGTACGAAACCGCGGCGTTATCATCTTTCCTCTGGCGTTTACGATAGATAACTCTGAGACGGATTATGAGCTGGATATGGAGTACCGTGAGATAGCACATGAGCTAGGTTTCAAAGAGTACCGTGTTTGCCGTTGCCCAAATGATAGTGACTTGTTTGTTGATGCGCTCTGCGAGATTTACGAGAAGATGCGGTAAGTGTGATGAAGATAGTTATCTTTGACATGGACGGCACACTTTTGGACTCACAAAAAGATATCACTATCTCCGTCAATTATGTGAGACAGCATTACTATTCACTTGAGCCATTGAGTGAAAAATTTATCGTAGATGCTATCAATATGGAGGTGCGAAATCTTCCAAAACTTTTTTATGAAACACAGCATTATGAAGCAAAAGCCAAAGAGATGTTTGAAACGCACTATGAAACGCAGTGTATTCAAAACCCTTATCTCTACGAAGATATCGCTCTTACACTCAAAGAACTGCGGGCTCATGATGTCAAACTCTCCGTAGCCACAAATGCACCCACAAAGTTCGCGCAAAGAATGCTTGGGCATTTGGGTGTAGCGCAGATGTTTGATGTCATCATAGGCGCGGATAAAGTAGCTCTGCCAAAACCTGATCCACAAATGCTTTATAATATTTTGGAGTATTACAAATTTGACGCGCAAAAGCATAAGGCATGGATGGTCGGCGACAACTCCAAAGATATGCTCAGTGCAAAAAGTGCCGGTATCGATTCGCTTTTTGCCACTTGGGGATTTTCTCCTGATGGGGCTCATGATATCCTTATCCACAAACCAAAAGAGATTCTCAGTATAGTTTTAGAAAAAAGTATGATAAAATAATCAAAATAGCTAAAAGAGGGGAATTGGAGATGTTTGATGTCGATTTGCTCGTAGCGTTTGCTTTTATGGTCTTACTTTTTTTGAGACAGGTCTCCATACTCAAAGAGCCCAACAAGATAAATTATGCACCGCTCATGATAGCAATTGGTGCGATCAGCAGTGTTATCCACTTTATCTTGCAGCCTGATGTCAAAGATGTCATCTTTTTATTGCGTGAATCTTTTTTCCCTCTTTTAGTGGCACTTTTACTCTATATCGTCATGAATATTTTGCACCAAACGCAAGCATCGCAAAACGCAAGAGCGCAGGACGAATTTACTTTTATGCTTATTACACAGATGGATCAGCTCAAAAAGTTCATCACGGAACTTGAAGAGAGGATGGTATTTTTGGCTTCACAAGATAGAGAAGCACAAAATGAGATACGCGAAAAATTCAAACAAGATATCAACGCTCTGGATACTATCCAAACCAATCAGGCAAAATTTTTGGATAAGTTTGATGCGCTTGAGGGTTGGCATCAGGATGTCACGAAATCTTTTGAGAGTTTTACGGAGATACAGATGCCCAGCCTTGACGGGGTCGTGCACAAACATATAGATATGCTGCGTATCGCAGAACAAGATCACTATAACCAGCTCAAAAAGATGATAGAAAACGCACTCAATTCTAAAGAAAGTGTCACTCAAGAGATACAAAAACTCTATGAGGGTATGCAAAATATGAAGAGCCTCTCAGACGATATCGCAAAAGCCATCACACGCCATACGCTCCAACAACTCTCCGGTGTTACAAAAGCTTTTGAAAACGAGATAACAACACTCAAATCCCACGCGCAGAGCGTCAAAACATCTCTGAGTGAAGGGGAAAATACACTCGGTGCTATCAGAGTACAAAGTGAGATGATTATGAAACAGATGGTACTCTCTTCGACAAGGATGAAAGAGCTCAAAGAACAAAACGCAGGGCTTTATGATCTTTTTTCTATCATCAAAGAACTTATGCGGGATATGGAAGCCATCAAAGCGGATTATGTCAAAGCACAATCCCAGCTCAGTACAATCTCAAGAGAGTTTCAAGAAGTAGAGACAAAACAGATGGAAGATATGAAAAAAGAGATAGAACTTCTCAGTAGCACACTCTCTGATAAGATGGATGCATCTCTTATCAAGCTGCATGAGCACTACCATATTGCCACAGAAGATATCAGTGACAGCGTGAAAATTTTGGCGAAAAAAGCCCAACTTCAAAGAGGATATACGGAGAGTAGCAAATAAATGATAGATTTAAAAAGTAATGAGACCGCTTTTGAGCGTATCTCTTTGTATCTCAAAGTTTTTGTCGCTCTGCTTATGAGTATTGGGAGTGCACTTCTTGTATGGTATATCATGGCTTCTTTTGATTTTGTGATTGAAGAGATACTCAATGAGCCAAATGAAGTTAGTAGGCTTATTCTGCATAAGTATGTTCCACAAGGAGAATCATTTATTCAAAATATCATCATTATTTTATTAGCTCTCGCCGTTATGATAACCATTTCACTCTTTTTTATTATCAATTATTATCTCAAAAGAGTTCAGCAAAAAGAGCATGAGGCTTTTGCAAAAACGCAGGAGCTTTATTTTAACTCAAGACACCATCACCTCTCAAATCTTCCGAGTATGAATATACTCAATGAAAATATCGCGCTTTGTGAAAACTATAGTGTCCTGATGCTTGATATCGACAACATTTCTATCTTTAACACCACCTACGGCAATGATACAGTAGACATGTTGATCAAAGAGGCTGCCTTGTATCTACGAAATAATCTGCCTTATAACGGTACTTTATATCATCTTCGTGCAGATGAATTTGTGATACTTCTAACGCAGCCTAGCAAAAATCAAACAAAACTTTTGGCACAACAAATCAAATCCTACTTTGAAAATACGCCACTGCAAGCAAAAGGTATCCGTACACATCTCAACTTCTCTTTTGGCATAGCAAGATTTTCAGATGATTCACAGCTGAATGCTTTTGCAAAAGCAAATATAGCCCTTGTAGAAGCTAAACGCAGAGGCAGAAGCCTTATCGTAGAGTTTGAATCTTCCATGAGCGAATATAGCTCCTATACGCAAATAGCCAAACAAATCGAAATCTTGCAAAAATATATAGAAGAGGATCTTTTGATACCTTTTTATCAGCCGATAGTCGATACGCAAACGCAAGAGATAGTCAAATATGAAGCTTTGGCACGAATAAAAAACGCAGACAAATTTTTGTCACCGCATGAGTTTTTGCAAGCAGCAGAACTTGCGGGTTTGATGACGGCAATCACGAAACAGATGATTCAAAAATCTTTTCTCTATTTTTCAGGTACGGATATATGTTTTAGTATCAACATAACAAAAAATGATTTTTTAGAAAAAAACCTCATAAAATTTTTGAGACAAAAATGCAAAATACATCAGATAAATCCAAAGCAGGTCACACTTGAAATCCTTGAAAATATCGCTATGGGTGAGAGTGCAAAAGAGATTATTGAGCAGATTAGACTGCTTGCGATAGATGGTTATATGATTGCGATTGATGATTTTGGGGTAGAGAGCTCAAATATATCCAGACTCAGTGATCTCAACGCAAACTTCATCAAAATAGATGGAAGTTTTATCCAAGATATAAACACAAATGAAAAACATCGCAAAATCGTAGAATCACTTGTGTTTATGGCTAAAAAACTTGACGTAAAAATCATAGCCGAATATGTATGCAACAAAGAGGTCTATGATGTCGTCAAAGAGCTTGGTATCGACTACTCTCAGGGATATTATTTTTCAGAGCCAAAAATCAGTATAAAGTGATAAAAATAAGTGCAGGATAGATGATAAGACCCAAATAAGGCAAAAGCGGATAAATGGGTTTTAGGAGTGCTATCATGAGCTCTGTGGTTATTTCTTTTTTGATAAAAACCTGTTCGATGAGTAGGATTTTTGTTGCAACATCTACTGTTTTGATAAAAAGTAAAACTAAAGCACTTGCGTTTAAGTCTGTAAGCATCGCAAAACCTATGGCAAAATAAAAAGTAGGCTGCATGAGCAAAAAAAGAAGAATATTTTTTGAATAGTAGTAATGCATCTTCGCAAGCATCCCCATAACACTCTTTGCGTTTTGCCAATAAATCTCATACGACTCCAGCAAAATATAGATAAATAAAGAGTTAAATAGCAGTTCGTTTTGTAGCATATATGTGTTCCTTAATATTGAATTGGGATATAAAAACTCATAACAAACGCAGCGTCCTCACTGAGATAATTGTTTTTTTTGTAGATGGCATAGGGCGGTTTGACACTTGTCTCATAGTCACTTTGAGGCAGCCACTCATGATAGACCCAGTGGATGAATTTGAGGATATCTCCCTGTTCACCGACGAGATCAAACTTTGCATAGACACCGCTTGCGATATTGAAATTCGGGAGTTTGCGGCTTTGTATAGTTTTGTCCTTATTGAGTGCGATACAAGCGACATATTGGCACTCACTCAGAGGTGTGATTGTTGGATTATCGTGAAAAAGAGCGATCTCTTGAAACTCTTTGAGATTGTTGCTAAAGACCCATGTCTGTAACTTTTGCCATGTCTGTTTGATGTTTGCATTGTATCCGTGGTGTCTGATGTAGTAGCTTTGTATCTCTTTGCATTTTACGATAGTCGGTTCGAGATGCTCAAAGGTCGCTCTGGAGTTTGCAGCCTTTTGTGATTGTTGCAAAATAGAGTCGGAGTAGAGTTTGTAACCGCCTTTTTTCCACTCTTTTGGGGTCATAAGAAAACGCTCTTTGAAGGTGCGTAAAAAAGAGGTTTGTGAGGCATAACCGCAAAGATTTGCTACATCTGTGATGGTGGAGTATTTGTTGGTAAGGAGCAGATTGGCTGCTTTTTGCAGGCGTATGCGTTTGATGGTCTCATAGATATTTGTGCCAAAAACTTCTTTGAATATTCTGTGCATATGAAACTTGCTTATATGCAGTGTTTCACTCAGCTCATCAAGGTTGATGGAGATATCAATGTGGGTATAAATATAGTACAAAATATCGTTGGATATCTCTACTCTTTTATGGAGTGTCTCTTTTTTCATGAGCATATTTTAGCACAAAAAGAAAAAATAAATAGCAAAAATAGAATATATAAATAGCACAAATAGATAATTTTATAGGCATAAATTGTGAAGAATATTTCATGGCAATACTCTAAAATTTCGCAAATAAATTTAAGACGCCAGATAAGGATACTACGATGCAAAAAAAGATCAAAAAAATACTTGTAGCAAACAGAGGAGAAATCGCTCTGAGAATTATACGAGCCTGTAAAGAGCTTGATATCCAAAGTGTCTCTATCTTTTCTGAGGTAGATGTCGAGGGAGTGTGGGTACGTAAGGCGGATGAGTGTTATCCTATCCTAGGTGATGCGCTTCAAGCCTATCTCAACTATGACCCGATTATCGCACTTGCGCTTAAGGCAGGATGTGACGCTATCCATCCGGGATATGGATTTTTATCTGAGAGTGAAGAGTTTGCAACTGCCTGTGAGAAAAACGGTCTCATCTTTATCGGTCCAAAACCTGAACATATCGCACTTTTTGGAGATAAGATGGCTTCAAAGGTAGCGATGAAAGCGATCGGTGTGCCTGTGCTTGAAGGTACGGATGAAGCGATACTTGATATGAAAGAGGGCGAAAAAATCGCTACTTCTATCGGTTTTCCTGTTATCATCAAAGCTGCGTTTGGCGGCGGTGGACGCGGTATGCGAATTGTCCGCAAAGCCAAAGAGTTCAAAGAGATGTTTGAAAGTGCCACCAACGAAGCGAAAAAATATTTTGGCAAGGGCGATGTTTTTATCGAAAAATATGTAGAAAATCCACGCCATATCGAGATTCAAGTTATGGCTGATAAATATGGAAATGTGATACATTTGGGAGAACGTGATTGCTCTATCCAAAGAAGACATCAAAAAGTTATCGAAATAGCACCTTCTCCAAGACTGAACGCTCCTGTACGCAAAGAGCTCTTTCGAGTCGCTACAAAAGCGATGTTTCGCCTAGGATATGAGAGTGTAGGAACAGTCGAGTTTCTAGTCGATGCGGCGGATAATATCTACTTTATCGAGATGAATACAAGGGTGCAGGTCGAGCATCCTGTAACGGAGCTTATCTCAGGAATAGATATCATTCAAGAGATGATAAAAATCGCTGAGGGTGAAAAACTCTCTATCATGCAAGAAGATGTCAATTTCAGAGGTTATGCGATAGAATTTAGGATAAACGCAGAGAACCCGATGAATAACTTTATGCCCTCAATCGGCAAAATCACAAATTATATGACACCAGGAGGTCCCGGTGTGCGCCTTGATTCAAGTGCGTATGCGGGTTATGTTATCCCGCCAAACTACGACTCTATGGTCGGTAAACTTATCGTTTGGGCACTTGACTGGGATGGCGCGGTGCGCAAAGCAAGACGCGCTTTGGATGAGTTTTATATCGATGGTATCATCACAAATATCCCTCTTCATAGAGAGATTGTTCGTGATGGCGACTTTATCGAAGGCAAACTTACAACAAACTATCTTGACAACAAGATGGAAGGCTTCAACCTTCATGCCATCGACGCTTTGGCGCAGGAAGATAAAAAGATAGGATATATCGCAGAACTTATAAACAAAATAAAATCCCACCAACTCATCGCGAGAAACTAGGGTGTTTTGTATAAACTGACATTTTTTCTCTATCAAAAGCAAGGGATTTGTCTATAATAAGAGACATTTTATAAAAAGGTAACGCATGAAAATAGCAGTTTCTGGATGTCTCTTAGGTGAAAAAGTTCGTTTTGACGCGGGTCATAAACGCGATGCGTTTGTGATGGATGATCTTTCAAGATATGCAGAATATATCTCTTTTTGTCCTGAAAATATGGCGTTTGGAAATCCAAGACCATCACTGAGGCTCGTGAGTAATAAAGATGATACTATCAAAGTAGAGTCCAACAAAACAGGCGAAGATTTGAGCCAACAGCTCATGAGCGCCTCTCAAAAAGATCTTGAAGCTATCGCGTCACATCCACTTTGTGGCATAATTCTCAAGTCGAAATCTCCAAGTTGCGGCATGAAAAGTGCCAAACTTTATCAAGATAACGGCTTTGTGGAGTCAAAGAGCGACGGGGTTTTTGCTGCGATGTGTAGGGAAAAATTCCCGCTTTTACCTATGGAAGAAGAGGGCAGACTTTGCGATGCATGGCTGCGTGAGAACTTTGTTATGCAGGTTTTTGCTTATGAGCGTTTTGAGAAGTTTAAAGTAAACGCAGCGATGAAAGATTTGGTTGCGTTTCACAGTGTCAATAAATTTATGCTCCAGTCAAAAGATGAGAACCTTTACCGACAACTAGGCAAAATTGTAGGCAATCATGAAGCAAAAAGTTTTGCGGATATACTCGAAGCGTATGAGTTTTTATTTAAAACTGCTATAGCCAAAAAAAGCTCCAAAGGAAAAACGCGTAATGTGCTCGAACACATGAGCGGTTTCGTCAAAAGTCACTTAAACGCACAAGAAAAAGAGATGCTACATGAGCAGATAGATGACTATAGCGCGCAAATCATCCCGCTTATATTGCCGCTCTCTACACTCAAACTTTATGCACAAAAGTATGAGGTGACCTATCTTTTAGAACAGAGTTTTCTCTCTCCCTATCCAAAAGAATTGGCTCTTCGCTCAGATGTCAAGTGTGTCAAATGAGAAGACTTTTATGGTTTAGAAGAGATTTGCGCAGTGAAGACAATCCTCTGCTTTGCTTTGGTGGAGAGGTTTTGCCTATCTTTATCTTCGATACCAATATCCTGCAAAAACTTCAAAAAGATGACAAGCGTGTGAGCTATATATTTCACTATGTCTCCAAGCTCAAAGAGGAGCTGCGTTTACTCGGACTTGATTTAAAGCTCCTCTATGGAGATCCAGTGGCTATCATCAAAGAGCTTCATGCGCTGTATAGTTTTGATGAAGTCATCGCAAGTGGAGATTATGACGCCTATGCCAAACAAAGGGATCTTGAAGTCTCACATATTTTGCATTTTAGGTATCTTCATGACACTTATATTTTTAAGCATGATGCAGTACTCAAAGATGATGGCACGCCTTATTATCTCTTTACTCCTTTTTACAAAAAAGCGCTGCAACTCTTACAAAACAAAAATTTCAAAGCTCTGCATCTGGCATCACATACACTGATAGATGAAGCATATAAAGGTATTTTTTCTTTTGATGGGCTGCGTTTTAGGGCACTTGCGTTTAGGATAGAGTCTTTGGGTTTTATAGCCGTCTCACTAGAATTTCAAACGCTTCAAACAAAAATAGAGGCACTCAAACAAAAGCTACAAAACTATAAAGAGCAAAGAGATTTTTTGGATGCAGACGCTACATCACATCTCAGCTCTGAGCTGCGTTTTGGCGTGATAGGTGTGCGCCAACTTCTCCGTGAATTACTCTCTCATCCCCATAGTGAGCCATTTATACGCCAGCTTCTTTTTCGTGATTTTTATGCTTATCTGCTTTTTCATATCCCGTATTTAGAAACTAAAAATTACAAATACGGCTTTAACGGTATCGAAGATATTAAAAAATATCAAAATTTTTGTGAAGCAAAAACGGGTGTGCCTATCATTGATGCAGGGGTGAGAGAACTTCTTTCAAGCGGAGATATGCACAACCGTGTTCGTATGATTGTGGCTTCATTTTTTACCAAAGATTTACTTTTGCCGTGGCAATGGGGTGAGGCTTTTTTTGCGAAATATCTTTTGGACTATGACAAAGCAAGTAATGTCCTCTCATGGCAATGGAGTGCAGGAACGGGTGTTGACCCTCAACCTTATTTTAGAGTGTTTAACCCTTATCTGCAGAGTAAAAAGTTTGACAAAGAGGCTCTGTATATCAAACGCCATATTCCAGAACTTCAACATATAGAGCCTAAGTATCTGCATGATGAAGTATCTCTTTTTGCTCTTAACTTAGCAGACTATCCAAAATCGATGGTGCATCATAAAGAAGCTGCAAAAATTGCGGTGGAGATTTTTAAAAAGAAAATGTAGTGCGTGATGCAAACGCAGGAGAAATCCTGCGTTTGTTATTTAGGATTTTCTATTGCGGACAAAAGCTGCATAGAGTTCTTCAAACGCAAGTTCGCTTGAGTTTTCTACATCTTTCATACGCTCAACTGCTTGGGTGTATTTGTTCTCTTGATTCCAGAGTATGATAGCCTCTTTGACACCTTGATGCACATTTGCATGATGTTTTGAGAGGGAGCTGAGCGTCTGCGTTTCATTTTTGATGGCATTTTTGTTGATAGTAAACCATTTTCCAAAACGGCATTCATTTTCAGTTTGCAAAGACGGTGTATTGCCGTGCATAAAGGCGTTATAACCTGAGAGTTTAAAGAGAATATGGTCTGCTTTGCCGTTTCCTATACCTATCTCGTTTGTGATAGCTTGTGTGACATTTGAGATATTTTCAGAGTTATTGATAACAAACTCAAGCTCTTGAAAAAAAGCATCCAGAGTGTTGCTGATAACGCTGGAGTTTTGTTTGAAGTGTTGTGTCATTTCTAGGATTTCTATAGAGTTTTGTTTGAGTTGACTGATATTGATTTCGACTTCTTGCGTCGCTTTTTGTGTGCGTTCTGCAAGTTTGCGAACCTCATCCGCAACAACTGCAAATCCGCGTCCATGTTCACCTGCGCGTGCTGCTTCGATAGCTGCGTTGAGCGCTAGAAGGTTTGTCTGGTCACTGATATCTTTGATGAGTTCTATGATTTGGGATATAGAACTGACACTGTTGTTAAGTGTTCCGGCACCGTTTTCAAGGTTCTGCGTTTCTTGCCCTATAGAGTCGATATTGCTTAGGACTTCTTCACGTTTTGTTTTGACTGTTTCTATACGCTCACTTGTAGAACGGTTGAGCTCCATCGCTTTTTCAAGTGAAGAGACATTAGCTTCCATGATCTCTTGCACAAATCCGACACCGCTTTTGTACGATTTGAGTAAGACTTCTATCATGTGATCCATGGCAATTTTTTTTGTATCTTCAGGCTGATTTTTTGGATCTTGAAGAAACGCTATCTGACTGGAGAGAGATATGTTTTGATCTTTGAGTTTGTTGTTTTCTTCTAAAAGCTTTGCAATATGTGCCAGCTCTTTATCATTGTTCGTAAAAAATCCCATACATCTTCCTTTTTTTGTTTCTTAAAATATATTTGCTTATTAAAGCTTTTTTTATATAAATTAGAGCTAAATAGAACAAGAAGTCTCATATATAGCGTTTTGTCTTCCTATATTTATAAGAATTGATTTTATATTTCTTTGTTATCATGATAAGAAAAAAGATGAAAGAATATAAGATGCAATCAATCGACATTTTTCCATGGGATGAGCACTTCAATACTGGGATTCCGACGATAGACACACAGCACCGCAAACTTGTAGCTATACTCAATTCCCTTGCAACAAAAGTCGCTTATGGCTCAAATAAAGAGGGACTGAGCGGTGTTTTTGATGAACTTATAGAATACACGCTCTACCATTTTCAAACAGAAGAAGCGATTTGGAATAAGTATCTAGCAGATGATGCTTTGGATGAAGAACATAAGGCAGTGCATCAATCCTTCATAGATACCGCATTGCGTTTAAAGAGTGAGCAAGATGTTAAACCCTTACATGAGCTAGCGGATGATACTCTTGGCTTTTTGGCACGTTGGTTAGCTTCACATATTTTAGATACAGATCGTCATATGTCTTATATCGTTTTTGCTTTGCAAGGCGGCAAAACTCTTGAAGAAGCCAAAGTTGAGGCAGAAGTACAGATGAGTGGTTCGAGCCGTTTACTCATAAACATCATTCTCTCCATATACAGCACGCTCTCTTCAAATACCCTCCAGCTCATGCGTGAGCTCAAATCTCACATATTTTTTGAAGAAAAAATGAGATATCAAGAGAGATATCGCCGCTTTCTTTTTGAACTCTCCGTCTCTTTTATCAATATCCCCCTTGAGGATTTGGATGCTGTAATAGATGCCGCACTTGAGAAGATGGCCTCTTTTGTAGGTGCTGATCGTGCCTATATTTTTGCTTATGATTTGGATAAACAAACAACATCCAATACTTATGAGTGGTGCGGTGAGGATATCATACCGCAACGAGAAAGCCTGCAAGATCTTCCTCTCTCTATGATTTCCGGGTGGTATGAGATTCATAGCCAAGGTGAAGATATTTTTATCGAAGATGTTGTTGCCCTTCCAAATGGAAGTTTGAAAGATATCTTGCTTCCCCAAGAGATACAAAGTTTACTTACAATCTCTTTGATGCATGGCAAAGTTTGTCAAGGTTTTGTGGGTTTTGATGCAGTCAAACGCAAACGCAGCTTCTCAGAAGAGGACAGAGAACTGCTCAAACTCTTTGGTATATTACTCTCCAATGTTAAGCAACGCAAAGAAAAAGAAAAAGAACTCAATACCGAGAAAAGTTTTCTCAAAACACTTATCCAGACTCTTCCGGATTTGATATGGTTTAAAGATCCTGAGGGTGTTTATTTGGCGTGTAATACCCGTTTTGAAGAGTTTTTTGGAGCAAAAGAAAAAGATATCGTCGGTAAAACGGATTATGATTTTGTTGCAAAAAATCTAGCCGATTTTTTTCGTACAAATGATATGAACGCTATGCAGAGTCAAAAAGCGGTCATAAATCAAGAGGAGATACCTTTTGCGAGTGACGGACATACAGAGATAGTGCAGGTCACAAAAGTGCCGATGTATGATGATTACGGCAAACTTATGGGTGTTTTGGGTGTCTCTCGTGATATCACACAAAGGACACTCACGGCACAGACCTTGCAAAGTGAAAGGCTTATGCTTCAAGCTATCTTGGACAATGCGCCTATGGGTATTTGGATGACTTCGCCCGAGGGAAAGGTAAAGTTTGTCAACAAGACTTTTTGTGACGCAACAGGTATAAGTGAAGAGGCGTTTTTGAGTGCAGAACATTATGCCAATCTGCTTCCAAGTGATGCGACCCCAAACTGTATTCACTCAGACAAACAGGCTCTTTCTCTTGAGTTTGGGGCTTATAGCACGACACAAACTTTGCCTTTTATCGATGGAAACGATCACCTTCTTGAGATCACAAAAGTAAAAGTGCAGGATGCTCAAGCCAATATCGGCATCATAGGTCTGGCTATGGACATCACAGAACGCCAAAAACAGCAGCATCATCTGGAATATATTGCTCACTATGACATGATTACGGGATTGCCAAATCGTGTTCTGCTTGCCGACCGTCTGCAGCAAGCTTTGTTGCAGGCAATGAGACACAAATCCTCTTTGGCTGTAGTCTATCTTGATCTTGACGGCTTTAAAGCGGTCAATGATGTATATGGACATGACAATGGGGACAAACTCCTCAGTGTACTTGCCAAACGCATGAAACAGACACTGCGTGATGGGGATACTATCGCGCGCCTTGGCGGAGATGAATTTGTAGCGGTTTTGCCTGATATGAAAAACTTGCAAGAGAGTATTACGATGCTTGAGAGACTTCTGTTTGCATGTGCACAGGAAGTCTCTATAGACGATATCCATATGCAAGTGAGTGCGAGCTTGGGTGTTGCGTTTTTTGAGTCGGAGGATAGTGTCGATGCAGAACAGCTTTTGCGTCAAGCAGATCAGGCGATGTATCAGGCAAAAGTTCTTGGAAAAAATCGTTACTATATTTTTGATGTGCTCAAAGATAAAAATATCAGAACCCATCATGAGAGCCTCGATGAGATAGAAAAAGCGATAAAAGAAGAACAATTTGTTTTGTATTACCAGCCAAAAGTCAATATGAAAAGCGGTGAAATTGTCGGCGTAGAGGCTTTGGTGCGTTGGATACATCCAGAAAAAGGTCTGCTTGCACCGGCTGCGTTTTTGCCTCTCATCGTGGGACATGCGCTCTCTGTCAAACTAGGAAAATGGGTTCTCGAAAATGCCGTAAAACAGATGGACCAATGGAAAAGAGAGGCAATAGATATCCATGTGAGCGTGAATGTTGATGCCCTGCAGCTTCAGGAAAAAGATTTTATCAGTGAGTTGCAAAATCTTTTAAATACCTACCCTTTGGTAGAAAATAAAAATCTTTCTCTCGAAGTGCTTGAGACGAGCGCCATCAATGATATAGTACATGTTACGCAGATTATGAAAGCTGCTCATGAGATAGGTGTCTATTTTTCTCTGGATGATTTTGGCACGGGCTACTCTTCTTTGACTTATCTCAGAAGACTTCCTGCCAAAGAGCTGAAGATAGATCAAAGTTTTGTACGTGATATGCTTTATGACCCGGACGATCTTGCTCTTTTAGATGGGGTTTTGAGTTTGGCAACAGCCTTTGGTCGTGATACTATCGCTGAGGGTGTTGAGAGTATAGAACACGGTGTGATGTTACTTCGTATGGGTTGTGAAATAGGACAGGGCTATGTTATCGCGCGTCCTATGCCTGCCGAGTCGCTTGGCTTATGGATGCAAGAGTGGAAAGTTGATGAGCGATGGGCAAATGTCTCTGCTGTAAATCGTGAAGATATGCCTCTTTTGTATGCACTTGTGGAACATAAAGCTTGGATGAAAAATCTCATTGCTTACCTGAATAGGGAATGTGCATCACCGCCGATACTCAGTCATCTCAAATGCCATTTTGGTCTTTGGATCCAAAAAAACGGGTATAAAAATTATATTAATAATCCTATATTTGAGCAAATAGAGATATTGCATACTCAGTTGCATGAAGAAGCTAATAGTATCATTATGAAGTATCATGAGGGTATCTTGTTTGAAAATCAAAATGCTATAAATACCTTGCAAAGCACTAGTGATACTCTCAATGAAAGGCTCCTAAAACTTATAAAGTAAGAGCTATCTTAAGCTTTTAGAACCAAACGACAAATAACTCCTACGAAACGCAACTCCATTTTTATACAATAAAATAAAAAATGGAGCTGCTTATGAAACGCGCTATCTTACTTATGAACATGGGTGGACCGAACAATCTTGATGAGGTCGAACTCTTTTTGAATAATATGTTTAATGACAAAAGAATCATAGGCGCACCTAAGCTTATACGCTCGATGATAGCGAAGTTCATAACATATAAACGCAAAGATGAAGCAAAGGCTAACTATACACATCTAGGTGGAAAGTCTCCATTGGTAGGATATACACATGAGCTGATAGAGAGTCTTGGCGGCAGTATCAAAGATGCTTCTATCCACATGGTGATGCGTTACACACCTCCCTATGCTAGCGATGTACTCAAAGATCTCTTTGATGTAGATGAGTTTTATGCAATACCGATGTATCCGCATTACTCTTCTACGACGACACTCTCAAGTTATGATGATTTTTATAGTGTGATGGATAAGTTCCGTATCAAAGCGAGAGTCAAAACCATTGATGCCTATTACAAAGACAGCTATTATATCAACGCAATCGTAGAGAGGATAAAAGAGAGTCTTAGCGGAGAAGACCCTAGTGAATATGAACTTGTATTTTCAGCGCATGGACTACCAAAAAACATCATCGCAAAAGGTGACAGTTATCAAAAACATATCCGTCAAAATGTTTATGCCGCGAGAAAAGCGCTCCAAAACGCAGGTGTGCATTTTCACAATACACACCTTGCTTATCAGTCGCGTTTGGGACCGCTTGAGTGGATCCGTCCGTATTTGGAGGATAAACTTGCAGCACTCAAGAAGAAAAAAGTCATTATTTTTCCTATTGCGTTTACGATAGACAACTCCGAAACAGAGTTTGAGCTTGAGATAGAATATAGAGAAAAGGCGCAAGCTATGGGTTTTGAAGTCTATAGAGTCGCAAAAGCACCTAATAACCATCCTGAGTTTGTAAAATGTATCACTAATATCTATGAGAATATGAAAGCGGCGCGCGCGTAGATGAAAGATTTTGCAGTGGTGGGTTCGGGAATAGGCGGAAGCTCCATAGCAGCACTTCTGAGTGCCAAAGGTTTTGATGTCATCTTGTTTGAAAAAGAAGCGTATCTTGGTGGATGCAGCTCCTCATTTTCACACAAAGGTCACATTTATAATACAGGCGCGACGACACTCGCAGGCTATGAGACAAACGGTATCGTCAAAGATGTTTTTGATACGATTGGACTCAAACCTGAGCTGATACGAACAGACCCTGCGATCGTGGTGATACAAAATGCCAAAGTCACACCGCGATTTTGTGATTTTGAAAAGTTTTTTGCACATTTGGATGCCAATTATCCACATGAGAAAAATCGTGAATTTTGGACACTGATATATGAGATAGATGCTGCGTTTTATGGGATGCAAGGGCACTACTACTCAAATGCGTCTTTTTTTTCCAAACTCAAATCACTCACTTCATTTTTGCCTCTTTTTGTGAAGTTTCAAAAATATCTACGCGTAAGTGCTGCTGCCTTTATCAAAAACTTTTTTACAGAGATCAGTGAGGAGTATCTTCAGTTTATGGAGTCACAAGTGCTTATCGTCTCTCAAGCAGGACTCAAAGAGATAAACTTCTTTACAGCAGCACTCTCACTTGGATATACCTTTCATGATACTTATTATGTCAAAGGCGGCTTTAGTACGCTTTTTGATGCGATAGTCAAAAATGTCAATGAAGTGCAAAGAAACGCAGAGATACTCTCTATAGAAAAACATGACTCACACTATTCTTTGCATACGAAGCAAGGCGTTTTTGAAGCCAAAAAGATTATCCTAAACTCTAGCGTTTATGAGAGTGCAAAGCTTTTTGTAAGCGATGAGGTGAAAAACTACTACAAAAAATATGAAAAACTCGATAACCACCAAAGCTCTTTTATGCTCTACATGACATTCAAAAGTGAAAAACATTTTTTTCATCATTATCAGCTTATACAAAATGAGCAGATAAAATATACCCTCTCAAACGCAGTGTTTGTCTCTTTTTCTGATAAAGATGATACAAAAATAGCACCGCAGGGA